>JAYTOU010000009.1:0-11521 GCA_043747615.1 Myxococcales bacterium
AAGAAGCATCGCCCGACCATCCCGAGGCGAAACTCGCGATGAAATGGATCGGCGAGCTTTACGACATTGACGAGCGTGCCGAGGGCGATCTCGCGCGGAAGGCCCAGCTACGTAGATGTAGGCGGAGATCTGCGTATCAGCCATCTACGAAAACGTAGAGAAATCTAGCGCGCAGGCAAGGTCTTCCCTGGCTGCGGGCGGAGATCGCATAAGGAGGATTCCGTCTCCCAAATGAGAGCCGCTTGCCATCGCGAGGAGCCTTGGTTTTCCTACGTCCCTGCGGACGCGGCCTTCGGTTTCACGAGCTCCTCGGTGAGCTTCCACAGTCGCTCGCGTACCACGGGATCGTTCGACTCCCGGTTGGAGCGAGTCACCTTGCACTTGGCGAAATACTTTCCGGAGACCTTCGCGACGTCGGGTGACGAGGCGAGATAGATCGACGTCGCGGCGCCTTTCTCGGGTTTGATCAAGAAGGGCGCGCCGATCTTCACGAGGAAGCCGAGGACGCCGCTGTTGTTGTGGCCGAAGCCGGTGGCCACGACTCCGGGATGCAGAGAATTCGCCGTGACGCCGGTGCCCTCAAGGCGCTTTGCGAGCTCGTACGTGTAGAGAATGTTGGCGAGCTTGGACTGCATATACGCGACGATGCCGCGGTAGTCTCGCTCGCCCTGGAGATCGTAGAAGTCGATGGTGCTGCGTTTGTGGGCATCGGAGGCGACGTTCACGATGCGTGACGGTGCGCTCGTCTTCAGCAAATCGAGGAGGAGATCCGTCAGCAGAAAGTAGGCGAGGTGATTGGTGGCGAACGTCTTCTCGTAGCCGTCGACCGTGACCTCGCGGGTCATGTTGATGGCGCCGGCATTATTGACGAGCACATCCAGCCGCGTGTGCTTGGACTTGAACTCTGCCGCCAGCTGGCGAACCGATTCGAGCGATGAGAGATCGGCGATGAGGAGCTCCACGGCGTCGTTCGCGGCGCCGCTCTCTTTGCGAATGTCTTCCGCTGCCGCTTCTCCGCGCACGCGATCGCGCGCGACGATGACGACCTTCGCGCCCATTTTTGCCAGCCCCAACGCCGTAGACTTTCCGATGCCTTGGGTCGTGCCCGTGACGAGGCAAACTTTCTCCGCCATGTTCGTCGTCGAAATGCTCATGGTGCGGAGGGTTAAGGCGCGCCCATCGCGTAGTCCAGAGCACGCCCTCGAATTTGGGCTAGAGTGCAGCGTTGGAGCGGAGAATTCTTCTGGCGCCGGTGATGGCGGTGACGGCGATCGCGCTGGCGGCCTGCGGTCTCGAGAGCTACGGCCATCCCCGATGGCGACGCGTCTTTCGTCGACCATTTCATCGACGACGGCGCGGCAAGTGAGGCCTCCACTGCCGACGACGCGAGCATGAGCTCCGATGCCACCGGAAGCATGGACGGCGGCACGGGAGACGGCGCGAGCACCGGAGATAGCGCGAGCGGTACTTGCGGAACGGGCTTCGCGTGCGGAGCGCGCGGCTGCATGGCGACCTGCCAGGGCTGCCCCGGCTTCCCGCTCTCGTGCGCATCGAAAGGGACGTGCGAGTCGAGCTGCACCGCCTGCCCGTCGCACGACATCGCGTGCTACCTCTGCGACTCCGGTCTCCCCGTCGGCCGCTGCGACACGCACTCCACGAGCGAATGCCTGGGCGGAAATTACCAACACTGCAGCTGCGCCATCCTCCCCTGCCTGAACCTCACCCAGGTCTGCACGAACGTCCCCGGCCTGGGCATCCACAACGAATGCCGGACGTGCGGCGAGGACCACACGAACGGCGGCGGGTGCGGCATCCTCCAGCAGTGCAACGCATCGGCGACGACTTGCAACTAGTCCTGCGACTAGCAGAGTGAAGCATCATGTGCGGACGAGCCACGCTTGCTCAACCCAATGCTGAAATCGCCTGCATTTTCAGCCTGAACGAGGTGCCCGAGCTCGAGCTCCGGTACAACATCGCTCCCACGCAGCCCATCCCCGTGGTCCGAAAAGATCAGGCAGGACGACGCCTCGATCTCGTGACGTGGGGCCTCATCCCGGCATCGAGCACCGAGCCGCACGCCGGCGCAAAGCTCATCAACGCGCGGGTCGAAACCGTGGCCACGAAGCGTCCGTTCGCGGAGGCCTTCCGCCGTCGCCGGTGCCTCGTGGTGGTCGACGGATTTTACGAGTGGCAGCGTCAGGGAAAATCGAAGCAGGCTCACCACATTCATTTGCCGGGCGGAAAAGCGTTCGGACTCGCCGGCCTGTGGGATCGGTGGACGTCGAAGAGCGGAGAGGTGATCGAGAGCTGTACGATCATCACCCGCGAGTCCGTTGGCGGCGTCCGCGAGCTTCATGATCGCATGCCGGTAATCCTCGACGAGGTAGATCACGACGCCTGGCTCGATCCCGCGCTCGTGTCGCCGGCGGCCCTCGACGCGCTCCTCAAGAAACCACCGCCCATGCTCATCGTTCAACCGGTGAGCAGCTTCGTGAACAGCGCCGTAAACGAAGGCCCCGCGTGCCTTCTGCCGGACGGTGGAACGAATCTGTTCCTGTTTTAGGCCTTAAAACTCGAAGGCTAGGCCGGTTGACCACGTGTTCGTGCCGACGTGTAGCGCGCTCGATTGGCCGAGACCGTTCAGCGCTGCGACCATCCATTCGGCAAAGAGATACGTGTTGTTGATGCCCATGGCCTGATCGAGCTGCCTCGACGAGCGCCGATCGAAGGCGTTCAAGTTGAGCCCGATGCCGAGCGCGAAATTCGTTCCGACGGTGTGGCCTTTGCCAGCGATATTTCACTTCCCCGAGGCAGCAGTACTCCCCCGACGGCAATGGCTCAAACCCCGAGGTAGCCTCAGTTAGTCGACTTAGTCGATTTCGACGATCAACTTCGCATAAGCGGGATTCCGTCTCCCAAATCAGGGCCGCTTGCCATCGCGAAAAGCCTTGGTTTTCCTACGTCCCCACAACGATTTCTTCGAGGAGATCGCCAAATTCCGCGCTGCCCGGCGGATCTGGGCGCGTCTGATGAAGGATCGCTTCGGGGCGAAGAACGCCGACTCCATGAAGCTCCGCACCCATGCCCAGACGGCGGGCGTGTCGCTCACCGCGCAGCAGCCCTACAACAACATCGTGCGCGTGGCTCTCCAGGCGCTCGCCGCGGTGCTCGACGGGACGCAGTCGCTGCACACCAACTCGATGGACGAGACGTACGCGCTCCCCACCGAAGACGCGGTGACCATCGCCCTTCGTACGCAGCAGATCATCGCCGAAGAGAGCGGCGTGGCCAGCACCATCGATCCCCTCGGAGGCAGTTATTTCGTAGAGGATCTCACGAACCGGATGGAGGCCGAAGCCATGACCTACATCAAGCGGATCGACGACATGGGGGGCATGGTTTCGGCCATCGAGAAGGGCTACCCGCAGCGCGAGATTGCGGCGAGCGCCTACCGCTTTCAGCGCGAGCTCGAGGCCAACGAAAAAATCATGGTGGGAGTGAACGCCTACGTCACGGAGAAGGATGCCGCCATACCGCTCCTCAAGATCGACGAGGCGGGCAAAAGTTTCAGATCGACAAATTGAAGACCCTGAAAGCCTCCCGCGATGCCGCGAGGGTGAAGATCTGCCTCGATGCCGTGCGCGCAGCCGCGAGCTCGAAGCAGAACTTGATGGCTCCGATCATCGAGGCGGCGAAGGCATATGCGACGCAGCAGGAGGACGTAGGAAAACCAAGGCTCCTCGCGATGGCAAGCGGCTCTCATTTGGGAGACGGAATCCCGTTTTATGCGAAGTTGATCGTCGAAATCGAGCAAGCCGACCAATTTGGAGGTTGAACAGGAAGACAGGAAGGCCACCTCCGTCGGCTCGGTCGAATTCGACGATCAACGTCGTACATCTAGACGCGATCCCCCGTGAGATCCTCGTAGAGGCGGATCCCCGCGGCGATCGCACCCGCCACGCTCGGGAAGCCCGCGGTCGCGTTCGCGAGCCACAAGTTCTCGAGGCTCGATCGAAACGGCCTCCGGTGCGGGCCGACATTTTCCGGCGTGAGCGCGGAGCCGTAGGAGTTGCCCTCCGGCGCACGGACGAAGCGCGCGTTCGTGGCGGGCGTTCCGGTGACCCGCATCACGAGGTGTTTTCGGATGCCGGGCACGTACCCCGCATCGAGGACGTCGAGGATGCGCTCGCGGATCTTCTTCTTCTCGAGGTTGTACGCACGCCGATCGCGCGTCCGGAGCGCAGCGAAGCGGCTGTAGTCGCACGCCGTCGCCACTTCGAGGATTTGATCGCCCGCAGGACACAGCCCAGGCGCGTTCGAGTGGAGCGTCGGCGTGGACAGAAAGAGCCACGGGTTCGACAAATCATGGCGGACGAGCTGATCGTCGTAAATGCGATTGAGGTCTTCGTGCGGGTAGTGCCAGACGTTGAACGAGCCGAAGCCGTGCTCCCGCAGATCGATGCCGCGAAGCCCGAGGTACATCGTGAAGGTCCCGCACGAATAGCCGTAGTCGCCGCGGTCGCCGTGGAGGCGCTCAAGCCCGGCGAGGCGGGCTGTGAGCCGGGGATCCGCATTCGAGACGTAGCGGCGTGCCGTCCAGCGTTTGCCGTTCGTGGTCGTGACTCCGGTGATGCGCTTGCCGTCGGTCTCGATCCGATCGACCTCGTGCTCAAGCAAGACGACGGAGCCCGGTCTGCTGCGCACGGCCTCGACGAGACTCTCGACGAAGTGGCCGTAGTGCTTTTCGGGATAGTAGGCGCCGCGGTCGTAGAGCGTGACGAGGGCCACGTGCACGAGAAGAGAGACGTCGCGCGGCGGCAGGAGGTAGTCGCCGCATTGCCCGGCGAGGATGGCGCGCAGTCGGAGCGGCATCCGCAGATCATCGAAGAGATCCTGGAGCGTCCAGCGCTGGTAGCGGAGCACATGGCGAGCGCGGATCGCCGCCTTTACGGCCCCGAGCGAGAGACCTTCGGGGATCGCGAGCCCATCGAGCTGACCACCGAGGAGGGCGATGATTTCGAAGTAGCGCCGGAGGGGACCCGTCGCTTCGGGAAAGCGCCGCACGAGCCGCCCGAGGAACTTCGTGAGACCGTTCGGGATCCGCGTGCGGTCGCCGGAGACCACCACGTGATCGAAGCCCTCGGGATCGAGCCGCACGAAGGAGACGTTGTCCGCGATGCCGAGCTTGGAGAGGAGGTTGTGGACGCTCTCGCCCTCTCCGCAGTTGAAGATGTAATGGACCTGCGCGCAGAAGGTGTACGCGTTCATCCGAAAGCTGTGCGCATAGCCGCCTGGCGTGTCGTGCGCCTCCAGCACGGCGACGCGATGCCCCCCGTTCGCGAGGAGCCCGGCGACGGCGAGGCCCGCCATGCCCGACCCGATGATCACGTAATCGAAGTCGCTCAAACGGCGGGCTGGATCGCGATGCGCCGTTCGGCCATTCCTCAGTGTGCCGGGAAAGAGCTAAAGAGAGAAGGTCACTTTCGCCGGGACTCCGCGTGAGGACAGCCCTACTTGCAGAAGCCGGCCTGACAAGGCGAGCCTTAGGCAATTCACAGACTCCTTCGCATTCTACGAGCTTCCAAATCGACTCAACCTTATCTGGCTAATGTCCGATGTTGATATCGCCGAACTTCTAACGGGAGCGGAAGACCGTGCGCTGCTGGGGACATAACTTCGAGGGCGAGCTCGGAGCTGGACGCCTCAGTCGGGTACTCGTTCCTGAAGAGGTGGTCAGTGCGAAGTGAAGGCGACCAAATGAAGGGGCGGTTCGAAATCACGACCAAGGTGGTACGCGACCCTTGGCGCCGTCCGCTCGTCACGCTCGTCGGCCGCTTGTCGGCAGCCGCCGCGATGATCGTGGGTTGGTCGCTGGCGCTGAAGCTTGGACTCGAAGGCCCGTGGCTCGTCTTCGCCCCACTCGCCCCGCTGGTGGTCGGCGCGCTGGCCGTCGGATGGCTTCTGGAAGAATTTTGGACCGTGAGCCTCACGGTGGGCGCCGACGGGATCTTCGTCGCCCAGAGACTGCTCTCGAAGGAATTCTTTTCCTACGCGGAGATCGAAAGAATCGATCACGACGCCAGTAGCGTCACCTTGCACATGCAAAAAAAACCTGCCCCCGCTCCTCCTATCCATTCGCTCGACAAAGGGCCACGACGCCGTCAAGGAGCTCGTTCGACGCCTCGAGGAAGGACGAGCATTGTTCGTTCAATCTCGTCCGCTCGATCTGGAAGTTCTCGCGCGCGGGGTGCGTTCGGCAGCTCAATGGCTTGACGACATGCGAAACCTGACGAGCCGCGACGGGTACCGCGAAGCCGCCGTCACGTCCGAACACCTCTGGCCTGTCGTAGAGAACGCGGCGCTCGGCTCACCCGCGCGTGCGGCAGCCGCGGTGGCTCTTCGCGCTCATCTCGATGAAGAAGGGAAGACGCGCCTCCGCGTCGCCGCCGAGGCTTGCGCGTCGCCCAACGTGCGAGTCGCGTTAGAGGCAGTTCTCGGCGAGGACGACAACGAGCTCACGCGCGCTCTCGAGGCTTTGTAGGATGCTGCAGACGACACGTGGTTTCGGCAGGACAGAGCCTAGTTTGTTTGGACGTGCCGCTCTCGTCCGCAGTCTCCTTCTAAAAAGGGCAGTGACCGAACTGCGGAAAGCTACTCTTCGGGCGATGCTCGCGCGAACGACTCGTAAATCGCTCTTGGCGGCTCTCGTCCTCGTGCTCGCGGCATGCCGGGCGACACCGGGCTCGGGAGAGGCGACCGCACAGGATGCAGGGCGAGCGCTGGTCGCTCTCACGGGGCCGATCACTTTGGCATACGCCAGCGAGATCAGTGACCTCTGCTATTTGTTTCCGATCGGCCCGCTCACGGAGAAGGTGAGCCCTCAGACCGATGGGACGTAGGAAAACCAAGGCTCCTCGCGATGGCAAGCGGCTCTGATTTGGGAGACGGAATCCCGCTTATGCGAAGTTGATCGTCGAAATCGAAGAAGCCGACCAATTTGAGGGGCCTGATTACGGATCGCTGCACGTTGAATGTGGATGGGAGCCGAAGCAGTCGCATCCCGCCTGGTTAGGGTTGACCCCGCACATCGTGGGTTCGGGGTGTGAGCGCCGATCTCGAGTGTTCGTTGGCATCCGCACCGAAGCGTCGGCCGAGCCCGCCCCTCGCCCCGGCCGCCCAAAAAGACGAACTTAGACCGTGCCCCCGGTTGGCATGCACAAGACGTCACCCCGGGCCCACCGGTGCCCAAATGGCGCTCCGAAGGCACCAAGAAGGCGCTCGAAAGGCACTCCAGAAGCACGCGAAAGGCACCCGAAAAGCGCCTAGTCGGAGGCGAAAGAGAGCCGATTGAGAGCCGATGGGGCGCCGACGGACGGTCGACAGGAAGCCGATGGAGTGCCCGACGACTCAAATCAGTCAGCTTGGTCGACTTCGAGGATCAACTTCGTGCTTCGCGCGTCATGTCGCCTTTTCGGGAGGCTCTTGCTTTTCAAAACCTCGTTCGATTTCCTACGTCCCCGCTGGGCCGATCGGCGATGCGCGGCGCCATGATCGACGGGTCGAGGATTCCGCTGCGATCGATGACGTGCCGCCGCGCGATTCCCGAGGCTTTGAAGATGAACTCCGCGCTCGAAGGCTCGAGCCGCACGCGCTCACCGCGGGCGATGGCGCCTTCGTTTTCTGCATTGAACATCGCCACGTAGGCGTTGAAGGAGGCGACGAGCTCGTCGTTCGAAATCACGCCCGGCGGCGCATAGAAGCCCGTTCCGGTGATGGCGGCGGTCGGCATGGCCCAGCGATTAAGCACGCGCACGCGAACAGCGCAACTCCGACGACGCGAGGAAATCACGCCGCACCGCATCATTGCGCACCGCGCATTTGGCTTCGCGCAGGCATCCGCATGCCGATGGCCGGCGTCATGGCTCCGGCCCCTGCGACTTCGTAATGAATTACCATCGAACGATGAAGACACGCACGCCCCTCTTCCTTCTCGCGCTTGTCGGAGCCGCATGCGGAGCACCGGCGGGCGTGAGCGTGACCCCGGCGTCGCACGCGAGCCCCGTGCTCGAGCCACCGCGCGATCCCCCGAGTCCCGAGCTTGGCGAAAGGGTCGGCACCAGCCACTTCGTGACGTCGTGCGATGCGGCAGTGCAGGACGACATGGATCGGGCCGTCGCGCTTCTGCACTCGTTCTTTTACGACGAAGCGCGCAGGCGGTTCCGCGTCATCGCCGAGCGCGACCGCACTTGCGCGATGGCCCACTGGGGGATCGCGATGACGTTCTGGCACCCTCTCTGGCAAGCGCCGAGACCCGACGAGATGACCGACGGCACGGCGGCGATCAAGATCGCCCGGGACACGGGGCCGAGGACACCGCGGGAGCGCGCGTACGTCGAGGCGCTCGAGGGATTCTATTACACGCCGGCCGAAAGCCAGGCGCCGGCGTCCCAATCCTGTCATGGGGTCGTGTCGAGCGATCATGTGAAGGGAGCCCACGTGTACGAGGCGCTCATGGCAGCGCTCGTCGCCCAGTATCCCGACGATCTCGAAGCGAAGGTATTTCACGCGCTCGCGATCCTCGCCGTGCATCCTCCCACCGATCGCACGCTGGAAAAGCCGCGCCTTGCAGCCCAAGTCTTGGAAGGACTGTTCGTCGACCATCCCGATCATCCCGGAATCGCCCACTACCTGATTCACGCATATGACTATCCGCCGCTCGCCGCGAAGGGGCTGCCCGCGGCGCGCGCCTACGCCGAGATGGCACCATGGGTGCCGCACGCGCTCCACATGCCGTCGCACATTTTCACCCGCCTCGGTCTCTGGAACGACGCCATTGCGGCGAACCTGTCGGCGGCCTCCGCGGCGAGAAAGTACGAAGCGCGCTTTCATCCGGGCGCGCACGCTGCGGAGGAATTGCACGCTCTCGACTATGCCGCTTACGGCTATTTGCAAACAGCGCAGGATGGAAAGGCGGCCGCGATCGTCGCCTATCTCGGTACGATCGATCGCACCAATCCGGAGCTCGATCTCGTCGCCGGATATCCGTTTGCAACGATCCCCGCCCGCTACGCGCTCGAACGCCGGCGCTGGAGCGAAGCGGCCGTGCTGACTCCGTCCCCCTTGGCCCAGAGAATGCCGTTCATCGAAGCCAACGTGGTCTACGCCCGCGCGATCGGCGCCGCACGCTCGGGCAATGTCGCCTCTGCGCGTGCCGACGTGGAGCGTCTTGGCGTGCTGGGCGAGGCTTCCGCGAAGGAAGCAAAGTTTGCGTTCTTCGTGAAGCAGGTCGAGCTTCAACGAAAAGCCGGTCAAGGATGGCTTCTCCACGCCGAGCACCGTGAGATCGAATCGCTCGCTGCGATGCGCGCTGCCGTCGAGCTCGAGGATGCGATTGGCAAGCACCCGGTCACGCCGGGCGCGGTTCTCCCCGCGCGCGAGCAGCTCGGCGACTTGCTCCTCGAACAAGGGCAACCCGAGCTGGCGCTGGCCGAGCATGAGCGCTCACTGGCGACATCGCCCAATCGGTTCGCCGGTCTTTACGGGGCGGCTCGTGCTGCCGATCGCGCGGGCGATCGCACCAAGGCGCGCGCGTACTACGAGAAGCTCGTCACCGTGGCGTCGGGGAACGACGAACGGCCGGAGCTTGCAGAGGCGCGCGCGTGGCTGGCGCACCCTGTGTCTCTCGGCAAATAACCCCAACTTGATCGGCTTGGTCGATTTCGACGATCAACTTCGCATAAGCGGGATTCCGTCTCGCAAATCAGAGCCGCTTGCCATCGCGAGGAGCCTTGGTTTTCCTACGTCCCGTGTCCGTTGTCTCTAGGCGCAGCTTCTTCATGCAATCGTGTGCACACGGAGGGGCTGTTGCCGGCCGCGGATCTGAACCTCGCCGAGCGACTCCGTCTTCAAGCCTGATCGCCGCGCGGTCTCCTCGCTGACAAGGATGTCTACTTCCTTGTCCTTGGTGAGCGCTTCGAGGCGTGAGGTGATGTTTACCGTGTCGCCGATGACCGTGAACTCCAGGCGCGCGCCGCTACCGAGGCAACCGGCGATGACCGGTCCCGAGTGGACGCCGACCCCCATGGCGAGTGCAGACTCTCCGCGGCGCGTCCGCGCGACGTTCACTTTCGCGAGCGCGACCCGCATATCCCTCGCCGCCTTTACCGCGTGGGCAGGGTGGTTCTCCAGTTCCTGAGGAGCGCCGAAAACGGCGAGCATTCCGTCTCCGAGGAACTTGTCGACGATTCCCCCACGCGCGCGGATAACAGAGGCAAACGCGCCCTGAATTTCATTTAGCGCGTCGAGCACGGCCGCCGGAGACAGTGTTTCCGCCATCGCCGTGAAGCCCCGAAGATCCGAGACGAGAATCGTCGCATTCATAGCCGAGGGTGTACTGATGATCCGGAGAGCGCGTTCGGGCGATGCGTCAACAAGCGCCGCTGGAAGAAAACGACGGAGGTTCGCGCGGCTGGCCTCTGCGCGCGCCAGTTGCCGCACGTTCTCGGCGCTGCCTAAGCTGGCGACGCCCGACGCCAGCAAGAGAATGACTGCGATGGCGAGCCCGCGGGGATCGTGATCGAGACGAATGACCACATAGACCACGATCACGAGGCTCGTGCTCCAGATGGAGGCCGACCTACTGTAGCGAAGCCCGCCGACTGCGATGAGTACGGCGCTTGCGAAGGAGAGCGCGTAGAGCGGACTCTTCGTGACGTCCGCTCCGACATGCCCGAAGAAATAGAAACCAAGTAGTGCAATCGCATCGATAAGCGGCACCAAGAACTGAAACGCGCGCTCGTAGATTCCGCCTCGAAGGAGAAGGACGAGCATCACTGCCCACCCACACCACGCAGTTTCGAACTGCAGCTGCGAGCGCGTGGCTCGGACGGCGATGGCCTCGACGGGAGCGTACCGCGCGAGCCAGCCCAGACCGCTCACGGCGAAAAGCGCAAGCACTCGAACGTAAGCGATCTTGAGCTCGTTGCCACGGGCGGCGTCGAAGAGAGTGCGCTCTAGGGAATCGGAAATCTCGTCGAGTGTCTCCTTGGCGCTCATTTGCTCTTCGCCAATTAAGCGTACCGCCTGCGCTGTAACCCGTCCAGCAACGGCGTCCGCCGCGCGGCTTGCGCGAGGCCGGCGCACGTAGGCTGAGTGGTGACGCCGAAGGGCGGGCGTGATTTGTTGTGGAGGGCATGTTGCCGCTCGAAGGGACGCTGTTGGAGAAGCTGCGCAAGATCGAAGCGCTGCACGCGGGGACGAAGGTCGACGGCGAGCGAGAGGCGGCGCGCAGCGGAGCGGATTGGCGCGCGCATCGCGGAGCTGCGTATTCCGGCCAATCTGGGCGCACGTTCCGGCGACACTTGGGCAGCCGTTCCAGTCCACGTGGGCGCGTGATCGGAGCGCAGCGACGAGTGGATGGTCAGGTTTAGATCAGGTGGTCTCGGAGGTGATTCCCTTCTTCTTCCGCATCGACGGCCCGCGAAGCGCGACGAGATGCGCGTTGTGCACGAGTCGGTCGCAG
>JAYTOU010000010.1:0-8899 GCA_043747615.1 Myxococcales bacterium
ATCTCGATCGCGTCGCCTCCTCGGTGGCGCTCCTCACCGGCGCAGGTGCGCTCGTCGCCGGGAAAAACAGCCTCGCTAGCGCTTCTTTTACCCTCGGGGGGAGGTAGGAAAACCAAGGCTCTTCGCGCAGCCGAGCGGCTCTCATTTGGGAGACGGAATCCCGCTTATGCGAGGTTGATCGTCGAAATCGACCAAGCCTGCCAATTTGGAGGCCGTGAGAGCAGAGTCGTTCGCGGTCGTGGCCCCGTCATCCGGCGTCGAAGACGAGCAAGCCGCGAGAGAAACCAGCAGCGACGTTCCGAACGCGAAGGCAGTGCGCGATGTGATTTGGCTCAACGAGAGTTTGTGCATGCCCCGCCTACTGCGAGCGCTGCGCCGTCAGCGGGGAGCCAGGAAAGGTGGCTTTTGGTGATCGTCGCCCCGTGTTCGTCGACGTCCGTCCACATGTGGAGGAAAGTCGTGGACGTTCGTCGACGGGGCTCCCGGTCCGCGCGCTTTCAGGGGTTCACGGGCGCGCTCATCGCGCAGTACGACGACGTCGACCCGTTCACGAGGTTTTCCTGGATGAAGTAGTCGCGCGTGCCGAGGTGAAGGTTCGCCTTCGAGCCGTTCGGCAGCATTTTCCACGTGGCTCGGGGGCCAGCGTTCCAGCTGCACTGATCAGCGTTCTCACTGGGTAAGCTGCGCCCACTCCAGGCCACGAAGGACGGGTTCGGATCAGTGACGGTCTCGGAAAGCTCGTGCGCGATCTCGTTGACGTTGTCGTCGGCCACGTGATCGCCATTGGGCGTGAGCTGCCCGTAGTTGAAAAAGCTGCAGCCCGAGGAGTCTCCCGCGCGGCCGCTCACCGTAAACTTGAGACCTCCCGTGCCGCCGCTCTCGTACTGGTCCGTGAGGGTGTGGTACGCGCAATATGCAGCGCCGATGGAGACGTCTGGAGAAACGACCACCGCGTAGATCGCGGTCGAATCGGTGGGGAGCTTGTGGTTGTTGACCGCGGCGTTGACGATGGCGGCGCTCTTCGTGGCAGATGCGTTGTTGTTGGCGTCGGTGAGCGTCGCTCCCTGCGAGTACGCATCGGTCGTGCTCCCCGCGTACACGAGGCCCGTGCTCACGCGCCCGCTTCCGGTGCAGCCGACCGGCGATGCGCACGATGACGACGGGACGTTGTACGTGTGGTTGATCGACCAGTACGGCGACCCGCCGAGGTTGCTGAGGAAGTCGGTGATGATCGCCTGCGACGACGCCCGCGCCGCCCAGTCGCCGTACCAGATGACGTACACCTTGGTGTTGGAGCCGCTCATGATCGGGCCGCCGCCGTAGAAAATTGTTTTCTGGCCTGGGGGAGGCGCCACTCCGCCGTCGCCGTCGTTCAAGTCTTGGCCGTCGACGGGGTTGTTCACCATGCCGCGGACGGGATGGCTGCTGCCCTCATCTGCGCTGCAGCCGCCAAGAGCGGTCGCGGCGAGCGCGAGGGCGAGGGTCGTGATCGAGATGGATCGAAATACGTGCATTTATCGGCCTCACTTTGGTGATCGAGAGCGTGCGCTCAAGGAAGGTACGTGAGGCTCTGCACGCGATTGCACGCCGTGACGAACCCGTTCAACACCAAGTCGACTCGGTAGCCACCCGACGACGGCGGGACGGCGATCGACCCCCCCGTCGCGGCGAGCGCACCATTGACGCGCGGGATCTGCACGTTGGTCGAGGTGCCCGTCGGCAGTCCCGTGACCGCGTCGAGCGCCCACATGAAGACGACTTCGCCGTACCTGGGATCGAGCCCCCCAAGGTTGTTCAAGTTGCCCCAGCTCAGGGTGACCGTCTTGGTCGCGCCAATGCTGCTGCCCGCGGCGGGCGTGGTCGTGAGCGCGGCCACGGCGGGACAGGGAACCGCCTTGTTCACGGTCGAGCCGAGCGATGGAGCGCTCACGAACAGGTGAAGCTGGTTGTCGGGAGCAATGGTCGGCTGCACGCCGAACGGATCGAGGTGGAATCTTCCTGCTCCGTCGGCAAGGAGACGGATGCCGTTGAAGCTGGCGAACGTGTCGGGCGGGGGCGCGCCGCCGTGACCGACGAGCGTCGCCGTCAGCTGGATCGGCGGAGCAAAGCGCGTGTCGACGGCCGTGGCGATCACGGCCTGTCCCCGCTGCGGCTGACTATTGATGAAGATGTTGTTGGTGTACGTCACCTCGGGACCGAGGCCACCGCCGCCCCCGCCACCGCCGCCAGTTGCTGCCTGAGATTCGGTCGGTGCGGCCGATGCGTCCGCGGGTGCGTCGCCGCACGCAGAGAGAGCCATCGCGCTGGAGCACAGGATGAGGGCATGGAGCGGGCGCGCGAATTTCGTAAACGTTGAAGTCTTCATGGTGCTTTTTCCTAACTGGGCGTGGCGGGGAAAGCTCATTCTCGAGAGTTGACGCGCTGGCGATCTACCTCCTGCCGCCACCACCACCGCCACCACCACCGCCACAGCTCACGGTTGCAGGCGAGCGGATCACGTTCGGAGTCGGCGCGCAGATGCTCCCGTCGCAGAACGGAACGAGAGGGCTACAATCCGCTGGGCTCCGGCACGCGGTGACTGCGGGAGCGAGGCCGCCCGGAGCGAAACGCCAGATCGAGAAGTCACGCGCAGCGGCTCGCGCGTCGACCAGATGGAGAATGTAGACGCCTGCGCGTTGCTGGCTGATGTCGGCGGCGAACGTCTGGCCAGAAGGGAGCAGCGTGAGCTTTCCCGCGACCGCCGTGTACGTACCGGCGTCGAGCACCGTGAGCCCGTTCGTCGTCCGCGCGTCGTAGGCCGTGGCGGACTGCGTGCTCAGCGTGTAGTGCCCCGCCGCATCGAAGCGGTAGAACGTGAGCTGCGGCGTGCCTGACGGGAGCTGCATCCAATCGGTCGACGGAAACATCGGCTTCGACAGAGCCACAGCGGTCGCCGGGGAAGTGCACGTCGCTGCCGCGCTCGAAGTGGCGGTCGACGCAGGGTCGAGAGCGTCGTCGGGCGCGCCGCTGCTGCAAGCGATCATGACCGAACCGAGAACCAAGAGAGAACCGAGCATTGTCTTCATGAGCGCCCCCTCAGCAACAAGCAGGCCGCCCAGGAATTGCTCAGAAACGCACGGTCAGCGGCGCGGCGCTGGCAAGGTGCTGCCAACGCGGCAAGAGTTTGCCAGGCTCAGGACGTTCGGACGCCGAGGCGTGACATCCGGTAGGCGAGCGTGCGCCGAGGCAGACCGAGCATCTTCGCGGCCTGCGCGACGCTCCCCGAAGCGCGATCGAGGGCGTCGAGAATTCGCCTTCGTTCAAGGTCCTTGAGGTCGTCGCGCACGTCGCCCGTGGCCGGGAGCGGAGGCGGGAGCGTCGTGTGCGTCGTTCGCGCCGGACCCCGCTCGGACGCACGAATGTGCTCCGGAAGATGACGCGGCTCGATGGTGACGGCGTCGCTCTCCGCCATGGCCAGAGCGCGGTCCATCACGTTCTTCAGCTCGCGAACGTTGCCCGGCCAGTCGTACTCGAGGAGCAGAGCGAGCGCGTCGCGCGACAAGGTGAGCGCGTGGCGAGGTGCCGCGAGCTGCGCCGTCGCCTGCCCGAGAAGCTCCGTTGCGAGACGCTCGAGGTCGCCGAGGCGAGCGCGGAGCGGCGGGATCGTGAGGACGCACGCGTTGAGACGGTACAAGAGATCGCGACGGAACGTTCCGTCCGCCACGGCGCGTTCGAGATCCTTGTGCGTCGCTGCGACCACGCGGACGTCGATCTTTTTCTCGACGGTAGCGCCCACGCGACGGACGCTCCGGTCCTCGAGCACGCGCAAGAGCTTTGCCTGGAGCGCGAGCGGGATATCCCCGATCTCGTCGAGGAAGAGAGTCCCCCCGTCGGCGGCCTCGATGAGCCCAATCTTCGTCTGGTGCGCGCCCGAGAAAGCGCCGCGCTCGTGCCCGAAGAGCTCGCTCTCGACGAGCGGATCGGGGAGCGCCGCCGTGTTCACCGACACGAGTTGACCGCGACGGCCGCTCTTATCGTGGATGGTCCGCGCCATCACCTCCTTGCCAGTGCCCGTCTCGCCGACGATGAGCACACTGACCGGGCTCGGTGCGACGCGCCCGGCCTCCACCGCAAGCGCATCCATCGCGGACCTCCCGCGGCTCGGCAGTGGTGTCCGCGTTTTTCCGGACGCGTCCTTCGAGGCCGCCGCGAGGAGCGCGACTGCGCTCGCGACCGAGAAATTGCTCTTCGCTCTGCCGAGCTGGATGACGACGGCGTCGAGCGCCGCGGTGCTCGGTGGCTCTTCGCGCGCGTCGAAGGCGAATGCGAGCGTACGCTCGTCGACGATCCCCGCCATCGCCGCCGGCATGAGCGTGCTCAAAAATGTGTAGGTTGCATCCAGCTCGCGCCACGGCATCGGCAGGCGAATGAGGACGAGCGCCACCTCCGCGTTCGTGGCGAGAGCGGCGTCGACCCGCGATCGAAACGACGACGCCACGAGCAGCGGACGCACTCCTTGCGGGAGCACGCGCTTTTCGAGAAGGGCGACGCGGACCGACCCAAACGCGATCTCGTCGCCTCGCGCGAGCGGCCGTGATTCGCTACCGAGGCGCGCTCCGTCGACGAACGTGCCGTTGCGTGAGCCCAGATCGCGCACGCTCGCCTGTCCCCGTCGGACGGCGAGCTCGACGTGCATCCGCGAGACGGACGGAATCCCGAGCTGCACATCGGCTTCGGCGACGCGCCCGAAGGTGACCTTGCCCTCGGGGAGCTCGAGGAAGAACGGTTTGTCTGCGATGACGCTCGCGTAGAGCACCTGCCCCGGAACCCTTCCGGGGGTGACGTAGTCCTCGGTCTCCTTGTCTCTGCGCGTCATCTCGGTCACTGGAGCTCGACGCTCACCGTCGTCGTCGCGGTCATCGTGAGCGTGCACCGGCGGGGAGTGTTCGCGCACGGGCCCACCCACGTGTGCACGGCGTTGCTGTCGTCGGGAATCGCCCGGAGATCGACGAACGTCGATGGCGGGAGGCAGCGCGCGTTGGTGGCGTTCAGGCCAGCGCTGATCAACCCCGCGCTCTTCTCCGACACGCCAGTGTACTTGCCTGACCGGGATCCGCCGACCTTCAGCGTCAGCGTGAAGCACGACGAGTCCGGCGGCTCGCGCGCGTCGGAGCCGGCGTCGGCCGCCGCCCCGTCGAGGGTGGGATCCGCGTCGGTTGCCGCATCGTGCAACGACGCGTCCGTGCCGGTGACGCCCTCGCGAAGGTCGTCGAGCCCGGCGATCGTATTGCACGCGAAGAGCAGCGCGCACGACGTGAGGGAGAGAGCGCGCCTCAGTGCCATCTCCACGCTCCGACGAGCCCCACCGCGCGCGGGCCGATGGAAGGCGCGATCCACGCTTGCTTGGGGGATGGCGATTGGTGCGCAGACACCAGCGCGATCACCCCGAGGAGCGCTCCCGCACCGGCCACCGCGAAGGAGATCGTCGACACCGTTCCCAGCGTCCGCGCAGAGGTGAGATCGGAGCCCGACGGGCACGCGCCATCGGGAGCACACTCGCGCTTGAGCGTCGTTGCGCGCGCGAGCGTGATGACGCCCGTCGTCGTCCCGAGAATGGCAGCTGCCGCGCCGACTCCGAAGCCCGCGTACGCGAGGACGGGAAACGCTCCACCGCGCGGGGGTGGCGGCTCCGCGATCACGGCCGCCGAGGGAGCCGCGGGCGCCTTCGGCAGCTCGGGCAGATGAAGCGCGATCGTGACGACATCGCCTTCGCGCAGGACGACGTCCTCGGAGACCTTCTCGCTCCCGCGCTCGAGGCTCACGACGTGCGGGCCGGGGTCGAGCTCGACGGAGGCTTGCGCGGCGGGGCTTGCGTCTTCGCCCTCGAACACGCTAGGCGCCACAATCTCTCCATCGACACGGAGGCGCGAGGCTACGCTTCGAGGCCGCTCGGTGCGGACGACGAGCGTGCCCAGCCGTGGGCGGTACATCGCCAGGAGCCGCTTCGCCTCCGCCCGCGCGTCGTCGGATTTTTGCGACTCGGTCGGCCGAACGTTGATGCGCTCCACCGAACGAAGCACCTCGACGGCCTTGGCAATGCGACCGAGGAGAGCGAGAGCGCGCCCGACCTCCAGCGCGGTGACAGCCGTGGGATAGAGCGCGTGCGCCGCCTCGAGCTTCTCGAGCGACCTCGGCAGATCGCCAGCGTCGCGCAGCTGCTTTCCCTCGACATACAAAGCCTTCGCGCTTTCGAGCGTCTCCGTTTGAGCGTGAGCGGGCGATGCAAACGCCAGCAGCACGATTGCGCAAGCTGCGCTACTCGATCCGTTCATCGTACACTTTCGGGCTCGCGCTGCTCGGCGGTGCCGCACGCGGCGCGACGTTGCTCGGTGCGGTCGGAAGCGGGGTCGCAGATCGCGCCGACCGGGCCCGCGGGAGAGGAACGGTCGCGACCGTGGTCGACTTCACGACCGCTTGAAACGAGGCGTCCGGCGGTGACGAGGACGCCGGCGCGAAGGCGGCGTTCGCTGCGACCGGAAGCACGGAGACGAGCGCGGATGGCGACGGGACCTCGCCTCGCTTCGCCGACGGAGAGCGTTGTGCGAGAACGGCAGCGGTCACGGCGGCGACCGCAGCGACCCCCAAGCCGAAGCCGAGTAGACGTCCGCGCCGGGAGCGCGCAGGCGGCGTCGCCCTCGCACTCGACGGAGCGAACGTGGTGACCGTGCGCACGTCCTGCACGCCGGAGTGCGGCGCTTCTTTTCGCGCGACGCTGACCCTCTCACGAAACGCCCTCACCTCGCCATGCGAGGCGAGCACGAGACCCGCATCCGCGAGCATGTCTTCGAGCGCCACGCGCATGTCGTCGGCGCTGGCGTAGCGATCCTCGGGACGTGGCGCGAGCGCGCGCTCGAGGACCGACGCGATCGGTGGCGGCGTACGCCTGAACGACGGCGCTACGACTCCGCTGACGAGAGCACTGGCGCGCACCGAAGGATTCGGGCCCGGGATGACCGGCTCCCCCTCGAACATCACGAACGCCACGGACGCGAGAGACCACAGGTCTGCGCGTCTATCGAGCACCTCGCCTCGCGCGTGCTCGGGGGACATGTACGAGAGGTTCCCTTTCCCCGTACCGCTCGTCGTCTCGGGCGCGAGCCGCTCGCGCGCCTTGGCGATCCCGAAGTCGATGATCTTCGCGACACCGCCCTCCGTGAGAATGATGTTCTGCGGCGAGACGTCTCGATGGACGAGGCCGAGCGGCCGACCCTCGACGGTGAGCTCGTGCGCCGCATGAAGACCGGAGCAAGCCTCCACGAGGATTCGCGTTGCGATCGGAAGCGGAATTGCCTCGCCTCGTTCGCGGGCGGCGTCGACGAGGGCGTCGACCGATCCTCCGCCTAGGTACTCCATCACCAGATAGATGATGCCTTGATCCTCTCCGAGCTCGTGCGCAGTCGCGACGTTCGGATGATCGATCTTCGACGCGATGAGAGCCTCGTCGAGGAGCATGGTCTGGAGCTTTACGTCGCGTGCGCGATGCCGACGAAGCACCTTGATCGCGACCCGTTTCTCGAAGCCGGCGAGGCCGCGAAGCTTCGCGAGCCACACCTCGGCGAAGCCTCCTTCGCCGAGAAATTGCACGAGCTCGTACCGGCCGAGGCGCCCTCCTGGCGCGAGCATTAGAGGCGGCACGAGGGTCATCTCGGGTCGCAGCCTAGCAGCGGCTTCGTTCAAGGCGAATCTGTCTCCTCCGCGCAGCTCCTCGATCGCGGGCGTGCGCTGCAGGGCGTCGTTCCTGAGAGGCATGTCAGTCTTTGGCGGTTGTCGTAGGCCGTCGACAACGTCGACGATCGTCCTCAGCAATTCTGGCGCGCGAGAGTCGATCGCTCGCTGTTCTCCCCTCTTTCAGCGTCCGCGCCACGACGCAGACCGTTGGCACGCGCCGCGCTACGTAAGCCTGAGCACCCCAACGAAGGATGTTCTCGCCATGAAGAAGCTCTCCCCGATCGCCGGACTTGCCATCGCGTCGTTCATCGCCCCGCTCTTCGGCGGCTGCTCCGCCCAGGACGGCACCGAGCAAGAAGTCGTACAGGGCGCCGAGGAAGCGCTTGGAGGGAGCGGCCACTACTGCCCCGCGCCGTACACCGGAGGGCACTCCTCGTCGCCGCGCTACATGTACCCAGGAGCACACGGCGCAATGCTCGCCGCCGGCGTCAGCGACGCCGCGCTGATTCAGACCTTCGGCGACGCGCCCGCCTCGGTGGGAACGCATTGCCCCGAACCGAGCGTCAGTTACTCGGATGCTACGGATATCGATCCCGGCGCAAGCCCTTGCGGTCGGGTCCACGCGCTGCGGATGCAGGGGTTCGCCGCGTTCTATCGCGTGCCGCCGTCGTTCAGTCACCACATTCACGCGGTGTACGCCGGCGCCCCGGTCATGAAGCAGTCGCTCAAGGGGCAGCTCAATTCTTTCTACGCGGGCAGGAACGGGCTGGTCTCCAACTCCATCGAAACGAATTGTCGGATCACGCAGGAGGAGATCGACGCCGTGCGCGCAGTCGCGAGTGGGCATACGGGCGGTGGCGGCGGAGGTGGTGGTGGGAGCGGAGGCGGCTGCGTCGTCCACGGAACGTACTGCGGCGGCGACAAAGTCGGCGGCGACGCAAGCACGCTCTACCGGTGCAACGGCGCGACGGCATCCGAGGTCCAACATTGCGCGAACGGATGGGACGTAGGAAAACCAAGGCTCTTCGCGATGCCGAGCGGCTCTCATTTGGGAGACGGAATCCCGCTTATGCGAAGTTGATCGTCGAAATCGACCAAGCCGAGTAAGTTGAGCAGATTCAAAGGCACACGTCGACTCCGACGCGTCGTTCACGCGCCGCTCACCACCCGAGTTCGACCTGCTCGCCTACAT
>JAYTOU010000011.1:0-9027 GCA_043747615.1 Myxococcales bacterium
TGGAAGCGCCGACGGCGAGACAAAAGGGCGCGCGGCGGGATTCTTGGCGCGACTCGACACATGACAACCTCGACTTCCTGTCGCGGATCTTCGCGGAGGAGGGAATCCACTTCCACCTCGAGCACGGCAAGGAAAAGACGGTCGTCGTCCTGGTCAACGATTCGCGCGGCTATAGCCCCATCGCCGGCAAGGAGAAGATCCCCTACCGCGATGCCGGCGGCGCCATCACGGTCGATCACATCAAGAGCATCCGCCGCGAGCGCCGGGTGCGCCCCGGGTCGGTGGCGTACCGCGACTACAACTTCCTGAAGCCGCAGCGCGAGACCACCTCGCGCGAGGAAACCGCCACTCCCAACGCCCCCGGCACGCTGACCGCGCGCGAATTCTACGAGTACCCCGGCCACTACAACGATCCGGACGAGGAGAGCGTCGGTGTGGGCGAGGACGTCCAGCGCAAGACCCGCTCGGGCTCGGCGCGCGCCAAGCTCCGTCTCGAAGAGCAGCGCTCGCAGGCGCCACCACGGTCGGCGGTTCCAGTGCGAGCGCAATTTCGTATAAGAGGTACCTCGTCGACTCGCAGGGTCGAGGCATCCGCCGATGTCGCGGATCTGGGTCGGACGATGACAGTGAAGAAAATTGACGCGATCCCCGTGGTCCGTGGGCTTCGCCTGGTCGGGTTGGTCACGAGCACCGATCTGCTCCGCTTGCTCATCGAGCGCGATCCTGGGCCGCTCCCGTTCGAGTTCCGCGTGATAGACGATCCACGCGCCTTCGCCTGAGCTCGAGCAGCCCATCGCAGTGAGCAGGTTGTCCACAACGCGCACGGTCTGCGTTCCCACGCAAGACCGGCGACCCTGCAGCGAGCGGAGGGACGTAGGAAAACCAAAGGCTTCTCGCGATGGCAAGCGGCTCTCATTTGGGTGACGGAATCCCGCTTATGCGAAGTTGATCGTCGAAATCGACCAAGCCGACCAATTTGAGCACGCTTGGTTTTCCTACGTCCTCCTTCCGTCGACGACTCTCATGGGTTGGCAACTCACGACGAGCAACACGGGACTCGCTCACGTAGGCCTCACCTGCGCGGGCCTCGCCCCCTACACCGGTTCACGAAAAATCCCCGCGGGCACGACGATCCCCGAGAAGCGCATCGAGAGCTATCTCGAGCTCTCGTCGGGCAACATCACCCTCGAGCGAAGCTGCATTCAACCGAAGTCCGTTGGGCAAGGCCTCCAGCTCCGGATACGGACCCGGCTTCGTCGATCGCGCAGGGGTCTCGTATGGGTGGGGCACCTGGCAAGACAACGACATCAACGATCCGAGCAAAGGCCGACAACAAGAGCAAGGTCATCGCTCCTCCTTGAGCGGCTCGCCTTTGCTCTCTTCGAGCTGACCGGCGTGGAGACGCGTCGTGGGTTCCGAGAACGCCGTGTCCTCGACGAGGTAGGTAATCGCTCGTCCGTCACGGTGCGTTTCGCAGGCGCCCTGCTCCGAGAGCTCGGCGAGCGCTTCCTGTGCCGAACGAAGAGAGATTCCGAGCTCGTCTGCAACCGCGCGCGCGCTCGTTTGACCTCGTTGCGCGAGGATGCGGAGAAGGCGATCGGTTACGCGTTCAGCGCAGCGCGGGTCGGGGGTGAGAAACGATCGTTCGGGAACGAGCCGCAGTCTCCCGTTGGCGCGCACGATCGACGCACTGCCTTCGAGGAACGCGCGGGTGCGGTGAAGGAGAACATCGAACACCGAGCGATGGCGTTCGGCGACGTACTCGAAGCCGTACGTCTGCGCGAAACATTCCTCTTCGGGACGCCCCTCTTCACCCGCGAGAGCCAACGAGGCGACGAGTGTCTCGATGCGACCTTCGACGCGGCGTGACTGGGGCAGCGTCGCGAGGTCACTCTCGTCGAGCAGTCCCCTGCCCCACGAGATGACCCTGCGCGCACGCGGTGCATCGGTTGCTCGCGCGTGCACGACGACGTAGGCCGTCGCGGACTCGGCGTTCGCGCCGTCGAGCATGCGCAGGCGGTATCCGTGCAGCTCGGCGGGAAGAAGCGGCGTCGTGCCGTCGGCCCAGCGAGCGAGGCGCTCGAGATCGTGCGGAATCGGATCATCGGTCATCGCGAGGACGAGCTGACGGCTCTCGGAGTGAGCAAATGCGGAGGCCCTCGCCTCGCGAAGGAACGCCGACGCGCCACGAGCGAACGCATCGCGCTCCTTCCCGAGCGCAGCGTCGAGGACGCTCCTCAAGCACGACACGGCTCGATCGACGGGTCGCGCCGTCGATGCCTCGACGACCGGAGCCTCCCCCGCTGCAAACGACTTTTCCCACGCGATCCACGCGTGCCATGGAGCGGGTGCAATCGCTTCGAGCGCCTGGAGGATGCGAACCGAACGATGGGTCTGTCGTCCTATGCGACGCAGTCGAGCCAAGACGATGTGCGCGAGGTACTCGGCTTGCGGAACACCTTCGCTGCGACCCATCATCGACGCGCGACGCGCAAGCTCGAGTGCCCTCTCGCTGTCTCCCGAACATGCAACGGTCAGCGCGCGCACGGTCGCCGCTTGCACGAGCAGCGCGGCATCCTTCTCCGCATTTGCCGCAGCGAATACGCGCTCCGTCGCTCCAACGTCGTAGTCGCCTCGAAACACCGACTGCCAACATCGTGCGATGTCGATGGCAACCCGTTCACGCGACGAGGCTTCCTCGACGAGCGAAACGTGCAGCGCGATCACGGCATCGAGCGCACGGGCGTCCCACGCGATGATCATCGCCGTCGCAAGAGCCTCGCAACACGTTGCGGCGGCTTCCGAAGCCGCTGGATCCAGCCCCACGGAGCGACGAAGCTGGTCGAGATCGGCCAAAGCGCCGCGCGAAGGAAATGCGAGCCACACGATGGACCGAAGCGCGAGCGCCCACGTGCCAGCCGCCGGCGATCCGTCCGCATCGAGCTGTTCGAGCAGCCGCGCCATCCCCCGAAAGTCACCTGCATTGCCTAGCAGTGAGGCTTCCCTTGCGCGGATTGTGAGCTCGGTATGCATTAAAAGGGACGGAGGCACTGCGCGGAGCTATGCTTTGGGCGATGGCGAGGTCGCGCGCAGTCTCGCGAATATACGCGCCGCTCTTCGAGCTAGCCAGGGGCGGCATGGGACGAGTCGATCTCGTCCTGCGCCGAGCCGATCGCTTCGAGCGCGTCTTCGCGATGAAGCGTCTGCGCGGCGAGCTGCTCGACGAGACGGATGCGCGTGCGATGTTTCTCGAAGAGGCGCGCCTCGCGGGCTTGCTTCGCCATCCCAACGTCGTGAGCGTGAACGACGTCGGTGACGACGACGAAGGTCCGTACCTGATCATGGAGTACGTGGAGAGCGTCTCCGTTGCCGCGCTCATCGAGAGCGCGAAGGGTGCGCTTCTTCCCGTGCCCCTCTGCGTGCGCATTGCGAGCGACGTCGCCCACGGGCTGCATGCCGCTCACGTGCTCGAAGGTCCGAAGGGTGAGTCGCTGGGTCTCGTTCATCGCGACGTCTCGCCGCCGAACATCCTGGTTGGTTTCGACGGCGTGACGCGAATCACCGACTTCGGCATCGCGCGCGCCCGGGATCAATCGCACAAGACGGCGACCGGTTGGCTCAAAGGCAAGATTCGTTACATGGCGCCGGAGCAGCTTCGCTTCGAGGGGATCGATCACCGAACCGATCTCTTCGCCTTGGGCATCGTGTTCTTCGAGCTCCTCTCGAGTCAAAAGCTCTACGCCTCGAACGATTCGGCCGAGGCCGCGCGGCGCATCTTGACGGAGCCGCCTCCCGACATCGGCAACCTCCGGACGGACGTGGAGCCCGAGATCGTCGAGCTCTTATTCGAGCTGCTGGCGAAGGGGAAAGACACGCGTCCGAGCTCGGCGCGCGAGGTCGCGCTCCGACTCGAGCGAGTCCTCGGCGCCTACGGATCGGACGAAGGATCGTTTCGCGTCGACGAATACCTCGAGCGGACGTTTGCGACCGAGCGACGCGCGATGCAGGAACGAATCGCGCGAGCGAGGGACAATCTTCAAAGCGCGGAACGCAAGAAGAAGCGGCGTCCGCTCTTCGCGATCGCAGGTGCGATCGGCGCCGTCGCGATTGCTGCGACCGTCTACGCCGCCACGCCGCGCTCGTCGGCGGCGGAGAGAGTCACCGTGATGACGACCATGCCTTCGACGAACCGCGGAGCCGAGACGTCCGGGTCACCGAACGAAAGCGCCAGCTCCGTGGCTTCCGCGATCCCTCCGGTCGCCGCGTCGGCGCAATCGGAGAAGCCGGAGATGCAAGCGAAGGCTGCGAAGGCCGACCGAAAGCTCCCGCGAACCCGCCCGACTGCCCCGAAGCGACCGCAGCCGGCGTCCGTCGGCTCCGCGAAAACCGGGGGCGTGCCGATTTGGGAACGGTATGAATAGCGCTCGCAGAGGCATGCTTCTCGCCGCCCTCGTGCTCGCAGCATCGTCCCCGGGTGCCGTGCGGGCCGACGAGCGAGCCGACCCCGCTTCGAAGACGCCTTCGAAGACGCAAGCGTCGTGGAGTGACGATGCGGACGGCGCCGTCGCCGACGAGGCACGCGCCAAGCACTTCTTCGATCTCGGCAAACAGGCGATCGCGTCCGGGCGCTTCGCGGAGGCGCGGCAGAATTTCGAAGCGTCACTCGTGCGCGTGCCGCGCGTCGCCGCGGCATTCAATCTCGCAATCGCGTACCGCGGAATCGGGATGCCTGTCGAAACAGCGGAGACGCTCGCGCGCATCGAGCGCGGGATCTACGGTCCCGTGCGCGAGGATCGCCGGGTCGAAATACGACGGCTCGCGGACGAGGCTCGACGCGACATCGCCTACGTCGATCTTCGAGTTACCGGCGCGGGCGCGAGCGCCGTGCTTGTCCGCGTCGACAGTCAGGACGCGGGCACCATCGAACCCTCGAGCGCCCTCGTCCTCGCGGTGAACCCAGGTTCGCGAGGCATTCACCTCCAATGCGACGGCTACCGCGCGATCGACAAGCAGGTGAGCCCGAAGCCGGGAGAGAAACTGGCGATCGCGTTTCTTCTGGTGCCGGTTCCGAAGGTCGAGCCGACGCACGTTGCCCAGCGCTCGAGCGTCTTCGCGAGCCCGTGGTTCTGGCTCGGTGCAGGGGTCGTCGTGGCGGGCGCCGCCGTCACCACGGTCGCCGTCGTGTCGTCCTCGGGGACGCGGGATCCCGTGAACGATCCGACGTTCGGCGTCACGCCGACCTCTTCACGTTTTCGTTGAGACAGGCTCTCGCCTCGGTCGAACGGGCCGCGAGGCAAACGCTCAGAAACAGACGCGCTTGGGACGACGCACGGGCGTGTCACTCGCGGTCTTGATGCCGATTTGTCCGGAGACGTTCTTTCCCCAACACCACAGCGTACGATCGGCGCGCACGGCACACGAGTGAGCGTCGCCGAGCGCGAGGAGCACGAAGCTCGAGGGAACGGCGGTGTCGACTTGGGTCGGAGTCGACACGATCCCCGTGGAGTCGAAGCCGAGCTGATGGTTGTCGTTGAGTCCCCAACAATAGAGCGTGCCATGGACGTCGAACGCGCACGTATGCGAGTGGCCGCCCGCCACCCCGCTCCACGCGATCTGCGGGGCGACCGGCTTAGGATCAGGGTGATTCATGTTGGCCGTGGGCGACGGGAATCCGAGCTGACCGTTGTAGTTTCCACCCCAACAATAGAGTGCACCGCCTTTGCGAATGCCGCAGCTGTGGTACCAGCCGAGTCCGAGCTGCTCGTAGTCTTTGAAACAAGCAGTTGGTGAATTCGATGATTCGCACCCCGCATGAAGCGGCGCGCTCGACGACGGTCCGCTCGCGCCGAGCTCGCTCGAATCGTTGAAGCCCCAACACGCGACTTTGCCATCCGCAATGGCGCACGTGTGATCGCCTCCAGCTGCGACGAACGAGTACCCCGTACCGATGCTCTGCGGCTCGTAGACGGGTGCCGTTTTTACGTCGACGCCGGTGTTGCCGAACGCGTTGCTTCCCCAGCAAAAGAGCTCCGTCTGCGCGCGCAAGCCGCAGCTGTGCGCGTTCCCGGACACGACCGCGTCGAGCGCAGGCGAGCGCGCCGGTGCGTCGACGGGAGTCGGCTGGAATCCGAGTGGGCTCGGACCGCCAAGCTCTCCTTTGTAGTTCTGCCCCCAGCACGTGCGACCGTAACCTTCGTCGACGGCGCAGGTATGGTGCACACCGGCGGCAACCGATCGCCATCCGTTGGCCCCTTCGACGAGCGTCGGCGTGGGAACCACTTTGGGAGTACCAGCACCGATTCCCAATTGCCCGGTCCCAGCGTTGGTTCCACCGTCCTTGTCGAATTCATTCAAGCCCCAGCAGTAGACCGCTCCCGTCGCGAGGGCGGCGCAGGTGTGGTCCTGGCCGGTCGCAACGTGCCGAACGATCTTGTCCGGGTTGGGGACACATGTTCCCGCGGAGCACTTCTCCGCGGGGCAACCGCACGGGAGGCCCGAATGCGCAACGCACGCTGCTTGGCACGTCTCGCATTCTCCACACACGGTGTTCGATCGTGTGGTCGCTCCCACTGGCTCGGCGCCGAAGCACGAGCCCGCGCACGTGCCACCTTGGCAGGTGCGGCCTGCCTCGCACGAGATTCCGCGGCACGCATCGTCGAACCAAATGTGAAGCTCGCGAAGCTCACCGGCGACATACCCGCTGCGTGCCTCGACGTGTGCGAGCTCGGTCCCCGTGGCATCGAGGAGCTTGGCCGTGAGCGCAAAGCGGCGAGAGGGGTTGTTTCCCTTCGGGATGAGCGGAACGTGCGCGATGGAGGCTTCCCCGGGGACGATCGTCTTCGGGCCATCGAGGGTGATGGCTCCCTCGTCGTCGCGAACGGTCACCTGCACGGACTTGGATTGCGCGAGAAGCTCGGGCTCGGCGTGAAGAATGACGACGACCTCTGTCGCCGTGCTCTTCGAGCACCCTGAGGTCAACCCCGCGAGCAGCAGTGCGAGTCGTACGAACAGCGAATCGAAGCCGTTCTTGCGCGTGTGATCCACGCGCGCCGAGAGTCTGCGTTTGCCGAGCACCGTGCTCGCAAGGTACCGCAGTCCCTCTCGGCGTGCAGGATCACCCCCCACCGCCGGCTCCTCGGCCCTCAGCGAATCCCGATGTCGAGCCCGTCCGACGCCGCGCCTTTACCGGGCGATCCACTTGCGAGGTGCCAGCCGGCGTAGCTCGTCAACGGTCCCACGAAGGACGGCGTACCGACGATGTTTCCGGCGCCCATCGAGCTCTGCGTGAGGTTGTGATCGCCCGTGAACGGACCACCGCTCGCCGACGCGATGATGTTGTCGCTGATGATCGTCCCGGTGGAGACCGGATCGCCGCTCTTGTTTCCGAGGTTCAGCGTGCCCGAGGGGACATTGAAGCCGCCGACGCCGCGCCCGAACGTGTTGTGGCGGATGATCGAGCCATTGTCGGAGTAGAGCGTGATTCCGTAGGTGAGCCCTCCCCCTCCGGCGAAGACGTTGTCTTCGATGATGTTCCCTTCGCCGCCGTCCGCTTGCATGATGTACGCGGAGATATTGCCGTTCTGGTTGTGGAAGTAGTTGCCGCGAATCACCGCACGCGTCGCACCGTAGAACTGGATCGGGTCGCTGTGGTTTCCGCCCACGTCGACGAGGTCTGCGAACTCGTTCTTCAGGACGTTGACGCTATCGCAGTCCGGTCGCACGCCGTCCGCGTCTCCGCCGGGACCGAAGAGCGAGTTCTGCACGGTGATACCGGACGGTGATCCCGAGCACGACATCGTGAGCCGACCCGGGTAGCTGCCCGGAGGCGCGTTGATGTTGCTGTGGGTATTTCCGTCGAACAGCAGGTTCGCATTGGCAGCTTGCGGGTCGACGAGGAACACGTCCGTGAACGTCGAGTTCGAGATCGTGACGTTCTTGGACGAGGCACCGACGTGGCCTCCCGTGACCGTGACGCTGTCCAATCGAACGTTGTTTGAATTCGAGAAATTGGGCTGGATCGAAGCAAGGCGACCATTCGCCGAGCGGAGGATGACGAGGCCCGATTTCGACCCGCCATTGAAGGACCCGTAGCTCCCGTTCGCCAAACAGACGACCTGTCCCGCCTGTGCCGCCGCGAACTGTGCCGCGAGGTTGGCCGTCGTTGCGTTGAGGTCGCACTTCGTCGGAGGCGGAGGGGTCGTGGTGTCGGGCGCCGCATCCTTGATTCCCGAGTCCGTGCTTCCGCTGTCGGTCGCGCCGGCCTCGACGGGCGGTGCGCTGTCGGGGGTCGTGCCTGCGTCGCTCGTCGCGGTGGTTCCGAGCGCTCCGAGCTCCGTGATCGATGCCCAGTCGTTCAGCGTGTTGCCGTTGACGGTGATTCGGACATAACGCCCCGTCGAATCGGTGACCTTGTACGACGCGGCCGCCGTGCCGGTTCCGAGGCTGCTGCCCGAAAAGACTTGCGTGAACGTGTTGCCGTCGGTCGAGACCGAGACGGTGAAGCGAGAGCGCCGCACGTCTCCGTGGTACCAGGCGATCGACACTCCGCAGACGGCCTTGGTCGAACCGAGGTCGAGCGTGATGTATTGACCGATGCCGTACGCCGACCATCGCGTCGCGAGGTTTCCGTCGAGAACGTTGGCGGGGACGTTTCCGTCGTTGCTGCTCGCGGTGACACCGACGGACTTGATCGGCTGGCACTGGGTGAGCGCCGATGCACTGTCCGTGGCGGTGTCATCCACTGACGGCGTTCCAGCATCGTCGCTGGCGCTGCAGGCAGGGATGAGGGCGCACGTGCCGAGAACCATTCCGTAGACCAGGAGCGTTCGAGTTTGCATGCGTTGAACCTACGGGGCGATGGTGGTTCGAGCCCCTTACACTTGCCGCGCGGATGGGTAACCCGCCGCAGACGTGGGCTTTCCGTAGCTTAAGGACGTAGGAAAACCAAGGCTCCTCGCGATGGCAAGCGGCTCTCATTTGGGAGACGGAATCCCGCTTATGCGAAGTTGATCGTCGAAATCGACCAAG
>JAYTOU010000012.1:0-5973 GCA_043747615.1 Myxococcales bacterium
CTTGGTCGACTTCGAGGATCAACTTCGTGCTTCGCGCGTTATGTCGCCTTTTCGGGAGGCTCTTGCTTTTCAAAACCTCGTTCGATTTCCTACGTCCCACCGCGAACCCCTACAAACGCGACGGCGAGTGGGCATTCCAGTCTGCGAAGTATCCCTCCGATCCGACCCAGCAGCGTGCGTTCTTGCGTCGCATTCAGCGCGCGCTCAACGACCATTACCCCGTTCCCGTCGCATGGACGGTCGACTGGGCGTCGATGGTCGGGACGTCATTCCCCTCGTTCCATCCCGGCGCCTACGCGGGCGGCCACGAGACCGTCCTCGAGGACTACGAGGTCACGAACGTGCCTGGTTTCGGCACGCTCCGGGCCGGAATCACCGAGACGCGCCCTGAAGCGCTCGCGGCCGCCCTCGACGACAGCGCGAAGGTCATGTTCTTTCGCACGAAGAATCAGTGGGGCACGGGCGGCCGCCAGGGCGCGTTCGACGGCTACTATGATCTCTCGATGGAGTATCTGAACGGCTCGGAGACCTTCTGCGAGTTCCACGGCCCCGATGGGAAGTGCGCGCAAACCTGGAGCACCGGTACGTTCCTCCAGGAGGTCATCCTCCCCGCGGGCTTCTGATCGAAGCGTCGGCCAAGGTTTTTCATCGAGCAAAACGCGCTGAGCAGCCGCCACGTTAAAGTCCGTCCGCCGCGTCCTTGGGATTCTCTAGTGTGCAGCTGCGCGCCGCAGAGCTCGTCGCCGGCTCGCGCCAGCAACCGCGTTGACGTAGGCTCGAGGTCTCGAATGACCAACGTCGGCGAACCGAGCGCTGTCGTCGAAGGCGCGCCCCAACCGGGCGAGATCTTCGCCGAGAAGTACCGCATCGAGCGCGTGCTCGGCGTCGGCGGCATGGGCTACGTTCTCGCCGCCGTACACGTTCACCTCGACGAGCGCGTCGCCATCAAGATGCTGCTCCCCGCCCTCGCGAACGACGGCGACACGGTCACACGGTTTCTCCGCGAGGGGCGCGCAGCGGTCAAGATTCGCAGCGAGCACGTCGGCCGGGTGATCGACGTCGGGTCATGGCAGGGGACGCATTTCATCGTCATGGAGTACCTCGACGGCTGCGACCTCTCGCAGCTTCTCGAGCGCGGCGGGCGGCTCCCCATTCCGCGCGCGGTCGACCTCATTCTCCAGGCCTGCGAGGCGATCGCGGAAGCGCACGCCCTCCGCACGGTGCACCGCGACCTCAAGCCGGCGAATCTTTTTCTCATCCGTGGCCGGGACGGGCGCGACTGCATCAAGGTGCTCGACTTTGGAATCTCCAAGACGAGCGGGCCCGAAGGGGGAGCGCAGCTCTCCATGACGCGCACGAGCAGCATGATGGGCTCGCCCCTGTACATGTCGCCCGAGCAGCTGAAGTCCTCGAAGCACGTCGACGAGCGAGCCGACATCTGGGCGCTCGGCGTGATTCTCTTCGAGCTCGTCGCGGGTCGACCGCCGTTCATCGCCGAGACGCTGGCGGAGCTCGGAGCGCTGGTCCTGTCGGGCGAGCCACCCGACGTCCGCGCCTATGTGCCGGACGCGCCGGCGGGCGTCGTCGCGGTCGTCGCGACGTGCCTCCAGCGCAAGCACGTCGACCGTTTTCCGTCCGTTGCGGAGCTCGCCGCTGCGCTCGTCCCGTTCGGCACCGAGGCCGCCCGCGCGTCCGCGGAGCAAATCGCCCACGTCCTCGAGAAGATCCCGCGCCCCTCGAACAGCGGGGAGCACCTGGCTATCTCTGCGTCGGGTATGCGCAGCACGGGGCCCAGCTCGATCACGGATCCGCGCGGCAGCATGCTCGTCGCGGGAGGTCGGGTGGGGGTGCAAACCGCAGGGACGTGGGGCTCGTCGAGTGGGCCGCGGAGGCAGGGCGCTGGGCCACGCCCAGGGGCGGCGCTGGCCTTGGGCGGGTCGACTTTCGTCCTCGTCGCGGCGCTGGCGGGCGGGTTGCTCTTCGTCCGCGCGCGACAGGCGGCGCCCGTGCCGGCCCCAGAGCTGAACACCGGGGTGAAGGCCGAGGTCCCGGCGATCGTCGACGCGTCGCTCTTGGCGGTGAGCTTACCCGCTCCCGCGGAGTCGGTTCCTCCCGCGTTCACGTTGACTGCGAGCGCCGCGGCAAGCGCCAGCGCGAGCCCGGTGGCCGCGCGGAAAGCTCATGGGAAGAGCTCTCCCGTAACGGCTCCATCCGCCGCTGTGGTACCGAGCAAGGATCCGGCGAAGCCGGCGACGGGCTTCAGCAGCACCCGCACCGACTGACAGGAGACTCGCATTGCGCCATCCCACGATTCGCCGTTCGATCTTCGTTGCCGTGGTTCTTTCGGTGATGAGCCCGCTGTCGGCCATTGCCCAGAGCGCGGGCGAAAGCGAGCGGGCCGAGAAGCTCTTTAGCGAGGCCAGCGCGCTCATCGCCGCCGGAAAATACGTTGAGGCCTGCCCGAAATTCCAGGAAAGCCAGCAGCTCGATCCCGGCTTGGGAACGCAGTTCAACCTCGCGCTCTGTTACGAGAAGGTGGGGAAGCTCGGCAGCGCGTGGCGGAACTTTCGCGCCGTCGAGCGCCTCGCGCACGCGGCGGGGAAGAAGGGGCGAGAGGACTCGGCGCGAGAAAGAATGGCCGAGCTGCGCCCGCGGGTCGCTCACCTCGCTCTGTCGGCGAACGACGCCGACGCCACACTGAAGGTCGACGGCGAGCAGGTCGATCATGACGACTGGGCCTTCTACGCCGTCGACCCGGGCGCTCACACCGTCCTGGCGACGGCGCCCGCGAAGAAGCCCTGGCAGACGAGCGTGAACTTCGCGGCGACAGCGACGGAAGGTCCGGCGCCGGAGGTTTCGGTCGCCGTTCCGCAGCTCGAGGTTGCGCAGGGACAAACGCGCGTCGTGACGGTCACGAAGGAGACATCGAACACCAAACGGACGCTCGGCTACGTCGCCGGAGGGCTCGGCATCGTGGGCGTTGGCGCGGCGGTCGTCACCGGCATCGTCATCCTCAACAGCAAGTCGACCGCATCCACCGGCTGCACGCTGCCTTCGCCGAACCCCGATCAGAAATCCTGCGACCAAAGCGGTCGTGACGCGGCGCGGCTCGGTAGAACACTCATCCCCGTCAACATCATCGCCTGGGCAGTGGGCGCGGCTGGGCTCGGCGTCGGCTCGTATCTCCTCCTTACGTCGGGGAAAAAATCCGCAGCCGCGAGCGCGCAGGTAGCGCCCTTTTTTGGGCGAGACGGCGGCGGTCTCAGCGTGCTCGGCCGCTTCTAAGCGAGCTTCGTCGGCGACCGACCGCTACTTGCCCTGCGCATACGGGTCGACTGCTATTGTTGACCGGTGACCACCCGAGTACGCCTCCTCCGGCTAGCGGCGCTGGGCCTCCTCCTCGCGAGCGCAGCGTCGTGCGGCCTCTTCGTATCTTTCAGCAGCTACGACACCGCCTCCTCCACGAGCGGTCCGTCGCAGTCTCTCTTTTCGGTCGGCGGCGATGTCGACGGGCTCGAGGGGGCGAAGGTGACGGTGACGCTCGACGGGCAGTCGATGACCGTTCCCAACGGGCACTTCGACTTCCCCGCGACGCTCGCCGGAGGCGCATCGTTCAAGCTCACCGCGGCGGACCCGCCTGGCCACACGTGCTCCGTCGAGCGTGGACTCGGAAGGATCGCCGCTGCGAACGTGACCGATGTCGCGGTTCACTGCCCGTCGAACGACGCGAGCCTCGTGAGCTTGTCGGCCTCCCCCGGGCGCTTCTCCGAGGCGTTCGATCCGGCCAAGACCATGTACACCTTCGTCCTGCCGGCGCTCATCGCTCCGAGATCGCTCACGGTCACGGCGACGGTCGGGCATCCGGGGGCAACGCTCGCGATCGCCGGCGTCGCCGCTGCGTCCGGAGTCGCCAGCGCGCCGGTCCCGGTGGGCACGGGCGCACGTCCGATCGAGATCGTCGTCACCGCCCCCGACCGGATGACGACGCGGGGGTACACGATCGACGCCGCGTACCTGACGGACTACATCAAGCCGTCGACCACGCGCAGCGCGATGTTTTTTGGCGACGCGCAAGCGATCGCCCTCAGCGGAGACACGCTCGTCGTCGGTGCCCACCGGGAGCAAAGTAGCGCCGTGGGGGTGAACGGGGACCAGAGCTCGAGCTCCTCCCCCAGCGCCGGGGCGGTCTACGTCTTCACCCGCGCCGCGGGCGTGTGGTCGCAGCAGGCCTACATCAAGGCGTCGAACACGCGCGCGGACGCGCAGTTCGGCTCGTCGGTTGCGCTCTCGGGGGACACGCTCGCGGTCGGGTCGATCGGCGAATCGAGCCCGGCGAAGGGGGTCGACGGCAGCCAGGCGGACGGAGGCCTCGCGAACGCAGGGGCCGTCTACGTGTTCACCCGCACGGGCTCGACCTGGTCGCAGCAGGCGTACATCAAGGCGTCGAACACACGCCCGAGCTCGGACTTCGGCAATTCGGTGGCGCTCTCCGGCGACACGCTCGCCGTCGGCTCGCAGCGTGAATCGAGCGGCGAGACCGGCATAGGCGGCCTGGGAAATGACACCTCGGCTTCAAGTGCCGGCGCGGTCTACGTATTCGCGCGCAGCGGCTCGACGTGGACGCAGCAGGCGTACGTCAAGGCTTCGAACACGCGACTCGACGCGGGCTTCGGCACCGCGGTCGCGCTGTCGGGAGACACGCTCATCGCGGGATCACCGGGGGAGACGAGCGCCGCGACCGGCGTGAACGTGAGCCAGGCCGACGGGGCGCAAGCGTCCGCCGGGGCCGCCTACGTCTTCACGCGGACGGGCGTGAGCTGGACGCAGCAGGCGTACGTCAAGGCGTCGAACACCCGCGCGCAGGCCGGCTTCGGCTCCTCGGTCGCCATCGCCGGGGACCTGCTCGTCGTCGGCTCGCCCAACGAGACCAGCGCCGCGCGCGGCGTCAACGGCGTTCAAACCGCCGACATGAACTTCGCGAACGCCGGGGCGGCGTACGTCTTTTCCCGTTCCGGAAGCGCGTGGTCCCAGGAGGCGTACCTGAAGGCTTCCAACACGTCCCTGAACGCCTCCTTCGCTACGTCGCTCGCCGTCGCGACGGACACCGTCGTCGCCAGCGCTTACGGCGACCCGAGCGCCGCGCTCGGCGTCAACGGCGACGAGACGAACACGTCGGCCCCGGGAGCCGGCGCCGCCTACGTCTTCGCGCGCGCGGGAGGAGCGTGGGCACAGCGGGCGTACCTCAAAGCGACGAACACGCGCACGACCGCGTCTTTCGGCTCGTCGCTCGCGCTGTCGGGGGACACGCTCGCCGTCGGCTCGGATGGGGAGTCGAGCGGCGCAACCGGGGTCAACGGCAACGCGGCAGACAGGGGCGTGGGCTTCGCGGGGGCCGCGTACGTCTTTCGCTGAGCGGGAGACGTCGACCCACCCAACTAAGTTGGAGTCGGAGCTACCGGCTCCGAAACCCGTCCGATTCGCCAGACGTCACGAGCCGGCCGCACGCCGTGGACTCCGACGCGATCGCGGCAGCGCTATCAACCCCAGACAGGGTACGGCGCCCGATTCGCACCACGGTCCAACGGTTCTTGCAGATACACAAGCGGTGATAGGTCTAATGCCCGCCGCACGGGTCAATGCTGGTCGCGACGCAACCTTTGAGAGGACAGCAAATCTGTCCATCACCACATCCGCCGACGATTCCTGCGCACCAACATTCTGACCGTGACGTCCGTCTCATTCTCCGCGTCCTTTGGGTAATCTGCGGCATCCGGCTTGACGGACGCATCGATGCCATCTTGCTGTGCTTGGCGCCCGCCGCATGCCGCGAGACACCAAGCCAGAACGAAGTGGCTCGCCCGAACGACGGCTGCCCTCAAATCAGTCGCCTTGGTCGACTTCGAGGATCAACTTCGTGCTTCGCGCGTTATGTCGCCTTTTCGGGAGGCTCTTGCTTTTCAAAACCTCGTTCGA
>JAYTOU010000013.1:0-33427 GCA_043747615.1 Myxococcales bacterium
GAAGGCGAAGAGCCTTCAAGAAGCGTACAGCCAGTTTGCTGCGTGCATGAACTTCGACGTCTTCGTCGGCACGGGCATGGGCAACTTGGCGTTCATGGAAACCGATTTCGACGGACCGTGCAGCGGCTGTCACTCAAAGGGGCAGGCCGGCGTCTGGCTGGCGTCGGATCCGACGCTCACCTTCGAGTCGATGAAGAAGTTCCCCTACATCCAGAAGTTCGTCGTGGGCCGCGTCGACTCGAATGGCGATTTCAAAGATCTCATTCCCGCCGGGCGCATCATCGACAAGGCCCGCGAAGCCTGTCCCATGGGCGCGGACGGATGCCACCCGCAGTTCGGCGTCTCGGACCAAATGAAGGGGTCGATCGAACAGTTCGTCAACCTCACGCTGCAGAACTTGGGCGCGCAGACGTGCCAGAACGGTATCGTCACCGACATGGACGCTGCCATTCCCGATGGAGGTCGCTAGATGAACCTTCGTATTGCATTTGCAGCTGCCGCGGTGATGGTCAGCGGTGCGAGCTGTGCAAGCACCGCCGACGACACGGGAAGCGCCAAGGGGTACTTCATCGCCAAGGTCTACCCGCAGATGTCCCCCACGTGCGCCACGTGCCACGCGACGGGCAATCGCGGCGCGCCTATTTTTCTCTCCGACAACGCCGAGGGTTCGTACAACGCGATCGCCGCGACGCCAGGCTTCATCGCGCCGCCGACGCAGAGTCCGCTGATGCAGAAGGGCCTCCACAGCGGCCCGGCGCTCAGCGATCTGCAGGTCACCGTCGTCACCGAGTGGCTGCAAAAAGAGCCGATGGGCGGAATGGGCGACAACAGCAAGCCCGCCAACCTGCGGGCGGCATTCAAGCTCTTCGGTCAGTGCATGGACTACGCAGAGTGGAACTCGCTCGGGCTCGATCGCATTGCCGAGAGCCAATCATCCTCGGGCGCGTGCAACTCCTGTCACAGCACCGGGATGGCGAGCGTCTGGCTCGCGGAGCTCGATCCCGACACCACCTTCCGCAAGATGTCGCAGTTCCCGTACGTCCAGCGGCTCGTTACCGGCAACGTCGACGAGAAGGGTCACTTCAACGGTATCGTCGACGCCGAGCGCCTGATCGTGAAGGGGAAAGAAAAACCCCGGAACGGCAATCACCATCCCTCGTTCGACCTCGGCGCAGGCCTTCAAGCCCGAAACGGAGTGGCCGCGCCGACGCCCCTCGAAGTGCAGGACAACCTCCACACCTTCGTGTCCAACACTATCAACAAGATGTACCGCATCAACGGCTGCGTCGGCGCGACGAAGCCCGATGGCGGCGCCGACGGCGGCTAGCTAGAAGACCGAGCGCAGCGTCTCGGGGGGGAGCTGGTTGAAGAAGTTGTCGCGCGAAGCGACGTCTTTGATCCACGTCGTGTCCTCGGCCGCGAGCTCGGTTTTTTCCACGAGGTGACCAAGGTGGCGCAGGCGATGGACGTGCGCGCGAATCCGATTCTCCGCGTACTTCATTGATGTTCCGGTCTTGATGATGAAGTTCCAGTCGCTCGATTGGAGGAGCAAGAGCTCTCGCACCGCTTGATCCAAGGCGGTTCCGCGCACTCCGTCGGCGTCACGGTACGTGTTCACGAGCCAGCTCACGTATCTAGTTGCATGATGCACGTGTCGCCAGGACCAAGCCGCCTCCGGCCCGACCCACACCTCGCCGTAGCCCCCCGCACCCCATGACGATGCCGCAGGCGTGGCGCGCGCAGCGACCGGATGTTGCTCGAGGTAACCACGGAGGGTGATCGCTTCGACCTCGCCGTTCGTTCGCACCAGCTGGCGGAACACGGCCTCGAGGAACTGCGGCCCCTCGAACCACCAGTGCCCATAGAGCTCGGCATCGTACGGCGCGACGACGAGAGGCGCGGGCATCGTTGCCGCGAGGTTCTTCATTTGCTCGGCGCGATTGAAGACGAAGTTGCCGGCGTGCTCCCAGGCGCGTTCGCGCGCGATGCCGGGCTGGTACGGCTCCTTGCGATCGGTCTTGCCAGTGATGCGGTAGTACTTGAGCCCGGTCATCATGCGCGCGCCGTCGCCGCCGACTTCTCCCATCAGCTCGCTCTCCGGAAGATCGAAGCCGATGTCGCGATAAAAATCTCGGTAGTACGGATCGCCTGGGTAGCCCTCGTCGCGCGACCACACCTGACGGCTCGACTCCGCATCACGCGCAAAAAAGGCCACGCCGGACGGCGAGACGATAGGCGCATGCACCCCGAAGAGCGGGCGCGGTCTGGCGAGCGTGACGCCGTGCGTGTCGACGATCGTAAAACGAATGCCGGCGTCAGCGATGTCTTGATCGAAGCTCGGATGGTACGCGCACTCAGGCAGCCACATTCCGATCGGACGCCGACCGACGATCGCCTCGAAGCCCTTGACGCCGAGCTCGAGCTGCGGACGAATTCCTTCCGCCGCCGGCATGAGCCCCGGCAAGTAGCAATGTGTTGCCGAGCACGTGATGAGCTCGAGCCTTCCTGCATCCCAGTGACGCACGAGCCCGGCTATGACGTCGCCTTCGTGGCGATCCCACGCGCGACGAACGCGTCCGAGCTCCTCGCGGTAAAACGTGGCCACGGGTGCAAACCGTTCGTCGCCATAAAGGCGCTTCATTTCCCGTTCGGCGAGCTTCTCGGTACGCGCGAGGTGTTGCTCGAATCGCGCGCGGAGCAAATCGTCTTTGAGCATCGCGGCGAGAGGCGGCGTGATGCTCATCGTGAGCGCGAAGGGAATGTCGTCCTCCGCCATGCGATCGAACGCGTCGAGCAAAGGCAGGTAGCACTCGATCAGCGCCTCGTAGAGCCAACGCTCTTCGAGGTGCCGGGCGTGCTCGGGGTGACGCACGAAGGGGAGGTGCGCGTGAAGAACGAGTGCGAGGTAGCCGTTCGGCATGACACCGGACAGGTACCACGATCCGAATTTCGCGGAAATTGACTCTCGGCCGTTCAGCTAGGGGACGTGAATTTTCCCGGCAGTTCCGCCGTGGCAGGTGCCGCCACCGCCGCAGCTTCCATCAGTGGGTTTGGTCATCGCCGGGGTCATCGCTCCCAGATTGCCTGCGTTGTCGCGCGCACCTGCGAGCGAATTAGCGGTGATCGGCTGAGGACCACCGCCGGCGATCGCAGCGTAGAAATTCCCGTTTACGTCGCTGTGGGTCACCATCGCTGTGCCCGCCGAGTCTCGAACGCGGATTTCGACGCTCGGCGCCGGAATGGTGCCCGCGGTGTCCTTGAACACCGAGCCACCGAACGCGAACTTGGTGCTCGCACCGCCGGCGGGGCCGTGACAGTCGAGGCACGCTTGATTGAGAGGGTTGGTGGTCGGTGTGGCGCCCGCAAAGTTGTGATTGGCGTTGAGCGTGTCTCCGCCTGCGATGACCGTGGTGTACGGGGGTGCTCCCGTAAACGCATTGGGTGGCCCTGCGGACGTTTCGGTGCCCGACCCGCCATCCGTGACGGGGGCCCCCGCTTCGTCCACGCCCGGCCCGCCGCCAGGGTTGCCGCCAGGCCCACCAGGCCCGCCCGCGCCACGCCCGGGACGACCGGGGGCGGAGGAGAAAGTGACCAGCCCTGGATCTGGCGCGCTGCACCCCCAGATGCTTGCTGCACCGAGGACCGGAACCAGTGCGACATTGAGCCAAAAGCCGCGGAATTTCATGAAGGATCCCTCACTGGGTGCTGACCTCGATCCGGTGCCGTCGAACACGTGCGACAGCGTCTCAGATTACCATTATGCAAACGGTGGGCCCCATATATGCCGCCGTTTAGAGTCTCGGCTTTACTTGTGGTTGCGCATCCGTATACTCCCGCGTCCCAAACGAACCCCGCCGTTTTCGTGCACTTCTCCACCGGGAGCTCGTGCAACGAGCGCGGCATCTCAAGAGGGCAGGTCACAAAAAATGTACGCGGTCATCAAAACGGGCGGCAAGCAATACCGAGTCGCCACGGGCGACAAGCTCCGGGTCGAAAAGCTCGCGGGCAACGTAGGCGAGAGCATCACGTTCGGCGAAGTGCTGATGATCGGCGGCGATGCCGTCACGATCGGTCAGCCCCTCGTGAAGGGTGCGAAAGTCGAGGCGAAGATCATCGCGCAGGATCGCGCGAAGAAGATCATCGTCTTCAAGTTTCGTCGCCGAAAGAATTACCGCCGCAAGGCTGGCCATCGTCAGCCCTTCACCGCCCTCGAAATCACCCAGGTCACGGGGAGCTGAGAGAACGCCATGGCTCACAAAAAAGGTGCAGGCAGCACGCGCAACGGCCGTGACTCGAACTCGCAACGCCGGGGCACGAAAGTCTACGGCGGTGAAGTCGTCAAGGCTGGCAACATCCTCGTTCGCCAGGTGGGCGCGTCGATCGCCGCTGGCCACAACGTCGGGCTCGGCAAGGACTTCACGCTCTTTGCGCTCATCGACGGTGTCGTCAAGTACGAGTGGCGCTCGAACGAACGCCGCATGGCCTCCGTTTACGCCGCCGACTCTGCGCAAATCCAAGCTGTCTCGGCAAAGTAACTCGACTCAGCCAGACTACTGGCCGAAAGAGGAGAACACTGCGTGAGACGGGCGAGCGGAACTTCAGCTCCTCGTCTTCTCGCCGTCGATCTCGACGGGACGCTCCTCGACCTGCGTGGTCAGCCGCACGAGCGCGACGTCAAGGCGCTGCGGGCGCTCGCCGCATCAGGGGTGCCGGTCAGCATCGTCACCGGCCGCCTTTACTCGGGAACGCGTCCGAGCGCGATGGCCCTTGGCCTCAGCGGCCCCGTTGCGTGCGTCGACGGCAGTCACCTGGTGAGCACCGCCACACACACCACGCTGATGCATCACGGCATCAAAGGCGTTCACTCGCTCAAGCTGCGCGACGCCCTAGCTCGAAGCGGGCCCGCGACATTTCTCTTTGCGCGCGATGCCATCGTGCACGACGACGCCGGCGATCCCTTTCTCTCGTACGTCGCCACGTGGTCGCAGGACGTGCGACGCGCCGAGCGGGTGGTTGAGCACGCGTTCTGGGAAGACGCCGATGGGCTCACCGCGGTCGTCGCCGTTGGCACCGTCGATCAGATCGCGTCCGCGGTCGAAGAGATTCAGCGCACCCTCCCCGATGCGGCGCAAGTGGCCATGTTTCCGATCCGACGCATCATCGGCGCGTGGGGGCTCGTCGTGCGCGCCGTCGGGGGGAACAAGGGCTCTGCGCTCGCCTGGCTCGCCGATCACCACGGCTGCAGCATGGAAGAAACGGTCGTCGTCGGTGACTGGCAAAACGACATTCCGATGTTCAACGTCGCTGGGCGGGCCTTCGCGATGGGGCAGGCCCCACCGGAAGTGAAGGCCACGGCCACCGACGTTCTCGAGGAGACCGCAGAGCACGGAGGCGGCATTGCCCGCGTCGTCGAAGAGGTCTTCAAGATTCGATTCTGAGAGCCCTCAGTTGCCCGCGAAGCCGACCCAGAGGTTCTGGTTGCTCGCGCCCTGCGACGACGAAAGAATGAACGCCGAGCCACCGTAGGCGCCCACTGCGTTTCGGGTGATCGTCAGCCTGAGCGTGTCCCCTGCAGAGCCCTGGGTCTTGTCGATCGCGAACGAAAGATCGGGTGAGGCGTGCTTCATGTACTGCTCGTAGTCGACGGCCTGCACCGTCCACGGTCCGGTTGATCCGTCGGCGAAGAGGCTCACGTCGATCGTCTTGCTCGTGCCGACGGGGACCGCGACCCCTTTCGTGGGGTAGCCCGTGCCGCCCATGCCGCCGCTCAAGTCGATATTCACGGTGTCTTTGAGAATGGGGACGCTGTTGAAGTACACGCGCCCGGCGGGGGCGGGGACGCAAGGGTTGTGATGCGCGGCCGCCGCTTTGTTCGACCACGTGCGCTGCACCACGTAGCCGATCTCGAGAAGATTCACTTCGGCGCCGGTGTTGAACGTGCACATGTCGCCGACCTCGGATATGGGAAAAAGCGCCCACACGAGGTGATCGTCATCTGGTTGATTGAAAGCCGCGCCGGTGAACGGATGCGGATCCGTCACCGCTTCGATCAACTCGTGCGTCGAGGCCGAGGTAAGATAGTCGAGGTCCGAGCCCCCCGCGCTACATCGCGGCATCACGGCGTAAACGACGCGTGTCGCGCCGATCGTCACTTCATTGTGGTAGCCGCCGAACGCGCTGCAGCTGGTCGCATTCATCAGCGTGATGGTGGTCGTGGACGGATAATAGATCGTGTAGATCGTCGACGGGTCGGGCATTCCCCAGCCGTGCGCCCCGTCGAGCTGGGTCGTCAAGAAGGTCTTGATCTCGGCGTCGTCGATGGTTGTCGGTGCCGCCGTCGCCATGGTGTGTGAAGCGCCCGCCGTGACCGGACCAACGCCGTATTCGCTTGTCGTCGCGGTCCAGTAGGACGAGCCCGCGAGGTTGGTGATGAACGTGGTGAGCTGCGTGACGTAGGGTTCGCCCGGGTAGAAGATCGGCACGATCCTTGGGGTCTTCATCACCGACCCGCCAATGTTCAGGATCTGCGGTGCAGCCATCGCGCTCGGGAGAATGACGTTTGCGTCTTTCTTTCCCGCGTCTTGGACGACCGGCTTGCCGCTGTCGGTGCCGCCTGCGTCATCATTTGAAACACCCGCGTCGTCACCCATCGTGGGTGGCGCATCAATGTACGTCGTCGTGCAGGCAGCAGCGGCAAAAGCGAGGGAGGTCACGACGAGGCATCCGAAGACGGCGACGATACGCATTCAAGGCTCCTTAGAAGTGTTGGCGTGCAGGTGCTCGCCCAGGCGACAGCATGCAGCAAAAACCAAACCGCAGCGAGAACCGCAGGCGATCCGTCATACGCTGCGCGATCGCGCATCTTCCCCGTGAGCCGTGAACAGTGGGTCTCTACCGACCAGTGAAAGAAGGATCCACCCCATGACGTGCAACCTGGGCCACCATCCCGGGTTCCGGCACGCCTAGCTGGCGCCGAAAAAACCCGCGACTTGATAGACGAGGAACGCGGCCGCGTATGCGATTGCGTAGGTGTAGACGAGCACGAATAGGGGCCAGCGCCAGCTCTTCGTCTCTCGTCGAATGGCCGCGACCGTAGACATGCACTGGCACGCAAAAACGAAGAAGGCGAGGAGGGCGAGCCCCGTGCGTGTCGAGTAGAGCGGCGCGCCGTTCGCTTTTTTCGCCTCACGCATGCGCAACGAGAGCGGTTGCGGATCATCGCCGGCGTTTTCGATTCCGAAGATCACGCCCATCGTCCCGACCATCAGCTCACGCGCTCCGAACGATCCGATGAGCCCGACGTTCATGCGCCAATCGAAGCCGAGCGGCATCGTCACTGGCTCCAGTGATCGTCCAACCGTCGCGGCGATGCTCCGCTCGATCGGTGGCGCGTCCGTTTGCGCGTGAACCGGGAGCGGCACGGTGAGAAGCACCCAGAGGACCGCCGACACAGCGAGGATCGTGCTCCCGACGTCGCGCAGAAAGCGACCTGCAGCTTGCCATCCTTTTCGGAGCACCACGGCGGCTTGCGGCGCGCGGTACGCCGGCATCTCGAGGATGAGAGGCAGGCTTTTTCCTTTGGTCGCACTTCGTCGGAGCACCAGCGAGGCAATCAGGCCGGAGAGAATCCCCACGAAATAAAGGCCAACGAAGAGCAATGCGCGAAAGGCCACGCCGCGCGAAGAGAAGAACGTGCTGAGGACGAGCGCGTATGTCGGGATGCGAGCCGAGCACGTCATGAGGGGGATGACCAAGATCGTCGTCAGTCGTTCCCGTGGATCGCGGATGATGCGCGTGGACGCGATGGCCGGAATCGCGCAGGCGTGTCCCATCAAGAGCGGCAAGAACGATCGACCGCTGAGCCCGAGCAGGCGGAGCACGCGATCCAACAGAAACGCTCCGCGCGCGAGGTAACCCGTGGCCTCGAGCAGCTCCATTGCCAGGGTGAGAATGACGATCTGCGGCATGAACGCGAGGACCGTCCCCGCGCCACCGAGGAGCCCGTCGGCGAGGAACGACGAGAGGAGCCCGCGACCGATCCACAGCGTGAGATGACTGCGACCAGATCCGATCACCGCATCGAGGACGCGCGTCGCGGGATCGGCGACCAGGAACACGGCTGCAAAAAGCAGCGCCATAAGAGCCAAAAATACGAACGGACCGACGATCGGATGGAGGAGCAGCCCATCGGCGCGCGCGGTGAAGCTCCGACGCCGCTCGAGCTCCGGCGTAAGCGCCGCACGATCGCGCACGACTTCTTTCGCGAGTGCGTCCGGGTCCCACTTCGCTTCGGTCGGGGTCCGACGGGCCGACGAGAGCTCGTTCGAGATCGCAGCGAGGACGATCGATCGCGTCGCCGTGTCTCTCGCGCTCACGCAGAGCACGGGGACGCCGAGCGCCTTCGCGAGCGCTCCGTGGTCAAGCGAGCGACCTTCGCGCTCGAGTACGTCACGTTGCGTCGCCACGACGAGAAGCCGGAGATCTTTTCGAGCGAGCTCGCGCGTGAGACGTAGCCCGAGCGCGAGCTGTGTAACGTCGATTACCTGTAGGACCAGGAGGGCGCGGCCCGCTTCGATCGCCGCATCCATGAATGTGCGCGCGACACCTTCGTCGGTTTCTTTGTCGACCACCGCGTCTACTGAATAGAGCCCAGGCAAGTCGGCGAGGATCGCCGCGCTTCCGTCCCCGAGCTTCACCTCCGCCTCCAGGATGTCTACGGTGATCCCCGCAAAATTCCCGACGCGCGCGTCCTTGCCAGCGACGGCGTTGTAGAGGGAAGACTTGCCCGAATTGGGTCGACCCAGGAGGACGACCAGCGGTGCGACGGGTGTCACTCGTCGAGGTGTCGAATCAGAATGGAGCGCGCGAGCGAGCGGTTGAGCGCGAACTCACCGCCCGAAGCCGTGCGCACGTGAATGGGCCCGCCGAACGCCGCGCGCCGGAGCACGACGAGCTTCTCGCCTTCGCCGATGCCGACAGCACGCAACCACGCTGCGAGGTCTTCCTCGAGCACGAGCTCGACGACGCGCACCTCCGTGCCGAGAGCGGCGAGCGACAGAAATGCGCCCGTCGCTTTCGCCAAGGTGGGCTTTGTCACGTCGGGCTTCTCGACGTCGGCGAACCGGTACGCGCTGTTGCTCATGCCTCGCCCGCGGAGCTAGTGAAAGTCACTTTCAATAAGTTAGCGTGAACGCCCGCCTCGCGCAAGCAGGTCGCGGAAGCACGTTCAGGCTTGCACCACCCCCTTTTACCAGCTATCGCAATTGATTATGACTTTCAACTTCTCCAGCCGGCACGCCATCGCACGCGCGCTGCTGATCATTCCTGCCCTCGCGTTCGCACGGCCGGCCGCAGCGAGCCCCCGCCCGCTTCCGTTCACGTACCCGTACGAGACGCTCGCGAAAGGGGAAACAGAGCTCGAGCTCTACAGCGATCTGAACCCGCTTCGCGTCCTTCGCGACCCGCTCGACCCGGCCCAGGGTCGGCTCTGGGGGCCGCAGTACATTCTTCAATCCGAGTTCGAGTACGGGGTCACCGATCACACCGAGCTCGGTTTCTACCAAGTGTTCAAAGCGGACCCGGAGAACGGCGGCGGAAACAAAATGAGCTTCGATGGCTTCAAGTGGCGGGTGCGCACGCGTCTCTTCGAGGCCGACGAGCTCCCGGTCGACGTGGCGCTTTATCTCGAGCTCGAGACGCTCCACGACGAGCTCGCGCTCGAAGAAAAAATTCTTCTCCAGAAACGCCTTGGCCGTCTGCGCCTGATGGCGAACCTGTGGGTCGAGCAGGAGCTCGATCGTCCGTTCGATCGCGCAGGTGCCGGAGAGTCGAAAGCCCTCAAATTCGTGGTCAATCCCACGTTCGGCGGGACCTATCAAATCACCCCCGTGTTCCACGTCGGCGGGGAATACTGGGCGCGCGGCGTCTACGGCCCGAAGGGCTCGGACCTCGACCAGAGGAATGAAGCGCTTCATCACTTCATCGGCCCCGTGGTTCACCTCAACTTCGGCAAGCTGTGGTGGACGAGCGGGCTCTACGCGAATCTGAACGACTCGACGAAACCGCAACCCGGCGAGACCTACGGACCGTGGTGGTTTCGCACGGTGCTCGGAGTAGATCTTTGACGGCGGCCGCCCCACGGCTAGGTCTCCTCCTGTGCTTGCTCTCTGGCTGCGGTGCGTCGCCGACCCCGACCGAAGCGCAGCGCGTGACCGACCAAGCTGGGGAGGTCCGCGACGTTCGCTACATTCATCGCTCTCGGTGCGGTAACTGCCACGTGCGCGTTGAGCCCGGCACACGCACGCACGCGGAGCTCGACGAAGCCTTCGCGCGTCATCGCAAGCGCGTTCACATGAGCGACCAAGAGTGGGCGAGGATGGCCGACTACCTCGCCTCGGACGGAACGAGGTAGCTTACGTGCGTGGCTGAAACGCGCACACTCGGTCTTCGCGTCCAGATCGTCCTCGCCCTCGCGGGGCTGATGATCCTGGCCTTCGTGCCGCTCTTCTTCGCGGTGGCGAGCCTCACGCGGGCCACGCTCCGTGGGGTGCGCGAGCAGGACGCACGGACGCTCGGTCGTGCCGTGGCTGCGCACGTGGGAGATGCTCGCCGAGCCCACGATCGCCGAGGGCTGGAGCGGATCCTGGAGAGCAGCGTCGGCGGGGACGGCGTCTACGCAATCGGAGTCTTCGGCAGCGCAGGAAAGCTGGAGGCAAGCGCTGGCGACCCCGTCGAGATCGCCGCGATGCACCCCGTCTCGCCCTACGGCGAGCGCGCCGAGACGGTACGCGGCACGAGTGGTCGCGTCCTCGAAGTGGTGGTCCCGAACGACGACGCGGCGGTGGTGGCTCGCCTGAAAACGGACGATTCGACCGATCACGCTGCGCCCCTCGTGCGCCTGGTGGCGCTCTACATGGCGACCTTCGGCATAGCGCTCCTGACGTTCGCGTACTTCGCGCTGACGCGCCTCATCGTGCGGCCGGTGGATGCGCTCGCACGCGCGACCAGTCGGGTGGCCGAGGGTGCGCGCAGCCTGGCAGTACCGCTACCCCGCGCTCGCGAGCTGTCGGATCTCGCGGTGAGCGTACAGACAATGGCCACACGTCTCATCGACGAAGAGGCAGCGCTGCGCCGCAAGGTGGAGGAGCTCACGGCCACCACCACCCGCCTCACCGAGACGCAGCGCCAGCTCGTGCGCAGCGAACGGCTCGCCAGCGTGGGTCGGCTAGCCGCCGGTTTGGCGCACGAGATCGGTAACCCGATTGCCGCTCTCCTCGGCATGGAAGAGATCCTGATCGACGGCGGCCTCGACGCCGAGACGGAGCGCGATTTTTTGGTACGCATGAAAAAAGAGACCGAGCGCATCAACAACGTGGTGCGCGATCTCCTTGATTTTGCGCGTCCGGAAGCAAAAACGGTAGCGCCGACGCTCACCCCTGCCGACGTCCGCGAAGTGCTCGAAGACGTGACCGCGCTGATGAAGCCTCAGAAAGGATTCAAGTCGATCACCGTCGCGATCGTCGCGCCGAGGGACGGGCTGCGGGTTGCCCTCGCCGGTCCCAAGCTGACCCAAGTCCTTCTCAACATGGTGCTCAACGCGGGCGCGGCGATGGGCGATCGCGAGGGGACGATCACGTTGCGCGCGGCGCGTGAGGCCGGAGGCGTACGCATCGAGGTCGAAGACAGCGGCCCCGGCGTACCTGTCGGAATGGAGGAAGAAATCTTCGAGCCCTTCTTCACGACCAAAGAAGTAGGAGACGGCACGGGGCTCGGTCTCTCCGTGTGCCGCGGAATCGTCGAGTCGGCGCGGGGAACGATCGCCGTCGATCGCACCTACCAGGAAGGGGCGAGGTTCGTCGTCAGTCTCCCGGCGGGCGAGTAGACCTCGACCCTCAGAGAAAATCGGCGAGGGGCACGACGGAAAGTCCCCGCTTGCGAATGGCGCGGAGCACGTCGGGAAGCGCTTGCGGACCCACCGGCTCGTGAGAATCGCGCTCGGCCGCGTCGTGCATGAGAACGATCGCGCCGTCGGCGAGTTTGTCGCGCACCCGGCGAGCCGCTGCCTTCGCGCTCGCACCGCGGGTGCCGTCGCGCGCGCTCACCGTCCATCCGACGACGGTGAGATCGAGGTCTTCGGCCACGCGGGCGATGGGCGGTGTGGTGTGCCCGATCGGCGGACGGAAGAGGGTGGGGCGTACTCCGGTGATCTCGGTGAGGACTTCGACTCCGCGCGTAAGATCGTCGCGCACGCGGCGCTCCGAACGCAGAGAAAACAGGCGATCGTGGGCGTAGGAGTGAAGTCCCACGGAGTGACCGCGGGCGAGAATTTCTTTCACGACGTCCGAGTGTTTCTCGGCTTTCCGAGCGATCACGAAGAACGTGCCCTGCACCTTCGCCTCGTCGAGCGCGTCCATCACACGCCTCGTCCAGATGGGATCAGGCCCGTCGTCGAAGGTGAGCGCCACCCCGCGCGCGTCGCGTGGGCCTCGAACGACGGCGTCGACGAACACCCGCAGGTTCATGTTCAGAACCGCGAAAAGAAGAAACGCGATGTATGCGAGCGCGGCCGCTGACACGAGCTCCAGCGGAAGAGGGCTGACGAAAATTCCGAACAAGGTGATCGGAAGTGCGGCGCCGGTGGCGGCATAAAAGACGGCGCGAGCCGGGGGCATGGATGGTCGCTTGATTGACGTGCGCTAACGCTTCGCGCGCTTGGGCGGCTCGGCGTCGGCTTCTTCTTCGGACGCGTCCGAGGCAGCGACTCGTACTTTTTTCGCTGCAGCGCCCGCTTTCGCCGGCTTGTCTGCTTTCTTCGCTTCGTCGGGTTCGTCCGTGTTGTCGAGCCCGTAGAAAGCGCCGAGGATGGCCGCGATGATCGGAAGAGATGCGGCAGGCAAGCTTCCGAGGACACCGTAGCCCGCGCCGATCGCGCTGAGATCGACCGGAACTTCCACCCAGCGCCTGAGCGCTAACATGGCGACGGCGCCGACCACGGCTCCGACGATCGCCTTCAGCCCCGCTTCGATCTGGCCGCCCTTCGCCCAGATTGGCTTTCCGGCGACGAGGCCCACGAAGACCCCCGTAACCGCCGCGAACGCGTACGCCAAAGTTCCAGAGAAGACCGTCAGCGCAAGCCCCTTCACCAAGACCGCCGCAACGATGGCGCCCATGATGAAACCGGTAATCAGGCCGATGATGAGCCTCTTCAACATGACTTCACCATGTACCTGCTTACCAGCGTGACCAGCCTTCCTCGGTACGTCAACGGCCCGCCTCTTGTGCTCTCGCGATTTTGTCGATCAGCCGTGGTTCGAGTCTCGTTCTTCGCTCGCGCCTGCGGTCCTCTGCGAGAGCAAGCGACAGAGCGCGCGGATCTGCCACGAGAACGACCAGTCTCTTCCCGCGAGTGACGGCAGTATAGAGAAGATTGCGCGAGAGCATCACGAAGTGTGTCGTGAGAAGCGGGATGACTACGGCAGGGTATTCGCTCCCCTGGGATTTGTGGATGCTCGAAGCGTAGGCGAGGGTCAGCTGGTCGAGAGCTGCCGGCTCGTAAATGATTTCTCGCTCCTGGTCATAACGTACATGGAGCGATTCTTCTTCCTGGTCGACCTGGGTCACGATGCCGATGTCGCCATTCCACACGTCTCGGTCGTAGTCGTTGCGTAGCTGCATGACCTTGTCGCCCACGCGAAACGTCCTCGTCCCCCGGGTGACGCTGTCGCCACCGTGGGAAGGGTTGAGCGCACCCTGAAGAGCCTCGTTGAGGGCGATGGTGCCCGCCGGGCCGCGGTGCATTGGCGTGAGGACTTGCACGTCGCGCACCGGATCGAGTCCGAATCTGTTCGGGATGCGGGCGGTTATGAGCTCGAGGATGGTGGCCTTGGCGCTCGCGGCGTCGCGCCTCTCGATAACGTAAAAATCGACGTTTTTCGCCTTCGAATTCGACGTCGGCGGCTCCCCTCGATTGATGAGGTGGGCATTCTCGACGATGAGGCTCCCCTCGGCTTGGCGAAAAATATGAGTGAGCTTCACGCACGGGACGGTGCGCGAAGAGATGAGATCCCGCAGCACGGCTCCAGGCCCAACGCTCGGCAGCTGGTCGACGTCGCCCACGAGGATGAGTCGCGTCCCCACCGCGACTGCCTGAGCGAGCGCGTCAGCCAGCGGAAGATCAATCATCGACGCTTCGTCGACGACCACCACGTCGGCTTCGATCGCGCATGCCGCGTCACGCTTGAACACGGCGCGCTTCGGATCGAACTCGAGCAGGCGATGAAGCGTCGTTGCCTCACGCCCCGTCGATTCGGCGAGTCGTTTTGCAGCCCGACCCGTCGGCGCGGCGAGCCTCACCACCAGACGGGCGCGATCGAAAACGGCCAAAATCGCCCGCACAATCGTCGTTTTTCCGACACCCGGCCCACCGGTGATGACCATGAGCTGGCGCTTGGTCGCTTCTCGAACCGCTTCGCGTTGGGCGGTCGCTAGCGTCACTCCGGATCGATCTTCGAACGCGCGAATGTCGTCTTCCGCACCAGTCAGCTCCGTCGCAGGAGAAGTCGCAAGCGCAGCGATGCGATCGGCGAGGCGCACTTCGGCGGCGTGAAGGCGCTGCGGAAAAACGATCTCGCCCTCCTCGTTCGTCTCCGTGACCACGTAGCCGCCCGCTGCGAGAGCGCGTACCGCATGAACGAGCTTGGCTTCGACGTCAGGCAATTCCAGCATCCCCCCGGTGCGCGTGACGAGCTCCGCGAGCGGCACATCGACGTGTCCCGCTTCGGTGAGATCGTGGAGCGTCTGGAACACCCCAGCTTGCAGTCGCGCCGGGTCTTCGGCTTCGATCCCAAAACTTTGAGCGATGCGGTCGGCCGTCTTGAATCCGATCCCCCAGACGTCGAGCGCGAGGCGATACGGGTCGCGCGAGACCACGTGGACGGCGTCTTTTCCGTAGCGCTTGAGGATGCGTGCGGCGAGGGCCACCGAGGCTCCGTGCGCCTGGAGAAAGACCATCACCTCCCGAACCGCGCGCTGCTCGCTCCATGCTTTGGCTACGTGCTCGATGCGTTTTTTTCCGAGCCCGGCGACCTCGTGCAGCCGCTCCGGCGCTTCATCGAGGACACGCAGAGTGTCGAAACCGAACGTCCGCACGATCTTCCTTGCGAAGCCTTCGCCGACCCCTTTGATCATTCCCGAGGCGAGGTAGCGTTCGATGCCCACGAGGGTGCTTGGAAGGAGCTCGGTCACGGTCTCGGCCTTGAGCTGCTCCCCGTGTTTCTTGTCGTGAATGAACGTGCCCCGCACGCGAACGCGCGATCCGACGGCTACCTGCGGAAAATTGCCGACCACGGCAAGGCGCTCCGCTCTCCCCTCGACGGCCACCTTGATGACCCTAAAGCCCGTCTCGACGTTCTCGAACGTGACGCGCTCGACGTCGCCTTCGATCATCGTTTCTCGGGGAGAGCCGCTCACGGTCACAACTTATCGAACTTTTCGCGCGCGCCGCCTCCGAGATTGGTAATCAAAGGATCGGCATGCCCTCGTTCATCACGTACACGATTCTCTGTTTTGGCTCGCTCTTCTCGATCGTCGATCCGTTTGCGGCGCTCCCCGTGTTTTTGGCGCTCGTCGGCGATCATCCGAAGTCCGTGCAGGCGAAGACGGCGGCGCAAGCCTCGCTCACCTGCCTTGCGGTGCTGACTTCGTTCTCCCTCGGGGGCGCGGTCATCTTCAGTTTTTTCAGCATCAGCATCCCAGCGTTCAAGCTCGCGGGCGGCGTCCTTCTCTTCGGCGTTGGCTTGGAGATGATGCGCGCCAAGCAGTCCGACACGCGCTCGACGAAAGAAGAACGACACGAAGCCGAGACCAAAGAGGAGGTCGGCGTCATTCCGCTCGGTCTTCCACTCTTGTCGGGCCCCGGATCCATCGCGACGGTGATGGTGCTCACCGGCAAAGCAAAGACGCTCGAGCTGCGCGCGTCGGTGCACGTCGCGATCATTGCGGTCAGCTTGATCGCGTTCCTCGTCCTCCGCTCGGCGACCTACGTCGCGCGCGCTCTCGGCAGGACGGGCATCAACCTCATTGGACGAATCATGGGGCTCATCCTCGCGGCGACGGCGATGCAGTTCGTCATCGACGGCGCGCGCGAGGCGTTTCCCAAGTTGCTGCAGTAGTTACACCGAGCGTCGATCAGTTGATCGAGTGGGTGTACGTACTGAGCTGGAAGTTGCCCGAAGCCGTCGTGGGGGAATAAGCCGCCACGTAGATCCAAACGAACGAGTTTGCTGGGATCGTGACCGAGTGGTCGCTGGAATCGTCCTGCATGAGGCCGGCCCAGGAATTCTTGCACGCGGTCGTGATGAGGGTACTGCTGCAGTTGTCGTCATTCACGTCGACGCAATTGCCGCGATCCGCATCCGTCGTGGGCGGGTCGGTGCTGGCGGCGTAGGAAGTCATCACCGTGTCGATGATCGTGCCTGCGGTCGGCAAGGAGCTCCACACCGATATGGTCGCGGAATGCGTCGCGTTCTTGTTGACTACCTTGACGAAGGTGGCGATCGTTTGGGTCGTGAGAACGCTGTCTGGGCACGTCCCCGTATCGAGTCTCGTGATCTTCGGGCCGAAGGCAAAGGTTGCTGTAGCCGTTCCACTCGCGGTTTTCGCAATAATGAGCGTGGGCGGGGGCGGGGGCGCCGTGCACGTGGTGCTGGGCACGCCCCAGTGGCAAGCGACGTCGCATGTCGTCGTTCGTCCGAGACCCGCGTCGCAGGAGAGCGCGGGTGAGAACTCCGTATCGCCAGGGCTGCAGACGCCCGAGCCCGTGCACAAGCCTGTCGTCCAATTGCAGAAGTTGTCGCAGAGCCGAGGCTGAGTCCCGCAAAAGCCGCAGGCCAAGATATCGCTCGCGCCGGGTAGGCACCCTCCGACGACCGGGTTCACGCATGCGCCCCAGGTCTGCCAGGTCGGTGTTCCGCCGTCAGTCGTGGCAAGGCACACGCGATCGCGGTGGCCGCAAAGCCCGCACATGGGGTCACGCTGTTGTTCGCCGTTGGGCATGCAGGGTGAACCCTGCGGCTCGAACGCGGCGTCTGTGACGATGACTCCGTCGAATGGAGCATCGACGATGCCCGTGTCATGGACTCCGGTGTCGCCGCTGCCGGTATCCGTTCCCGAGTCGACCTTCGTCGTCGAGTCCATGTTGCCGGTCGTCGCGTCCTCCACGCCGGAGTCGTGATCGCCGACGGCGGGCGCCGCGTCCTGAGAAGCGTCGGGCGGGTCTCCGACGGGGTCATTCGCGGCCGCGCTGCACGCCGCGATCGCGCCAACGAGCGCAAAGAAGAAGGATGTTCGGATGGTCGTGCTACGCATTTAGTAACTCCTTGCTCGCGCAAGACAGGTCAGTGGAAGCAGAGTGCTTTTTCATCGAGCGGCGAGCTGCCACCCGAGGTCAGTAACGTGAGGGAACTGGGAGTCGTCGTGCCGTTGTCGACGCAAAACGACTTCGAGCCATCCGTGGCCAGGCGAGGCGTCACCGAAGGGGTCGGCTTCACGTCACACGAGAGAACCCCGGCCGCCACGTGGGTGGTGATGAGGGCCGCCTTCCACATGTCCCCGTCGGTGTTCAGGCCTGAGGCTGCGAGCTGCGGAAAGTCATTCCCGGTAACGGGGTTGTAGCCGCTCGAGAGGACGCGCTCGCCATTGCAGTACACGTTCACGTGCACCTTCGTGACGTCTCCGCCGCGATAGAAATTTACCCCGACCGCGTACTTCTCGCCGTCCGCGGGATTGTCCATGTTGATGTTTTCCGACCCGCAGAAGGCATCCGAGGCGTTCGGATTCGTCAGGCTCGGATCGCACGAGGTGATGTCGCGATCCAGGCGCGGGTTATTGCACGTTGCTCCCGTCGTTTTCGAGCCCCAACCGACGCACGAGCTCGCCGTCGGCGTCGCAGCGTGCCATGTGGTCGCCGAATCATTTTTGCAGCTGGCGTAGTAGCAATCCTCTTGCGTTGGCGCGCCGCAGGTGCCGCTCCAACCCTTCGTTGCCGGGCAGTTGAACGCGCCCGCGGTCGGTACCCCGGAGGTCATGGCCACGTGCAGATCGATGTCGTCGCCGCCGCTGATGGAATTGCCCATGTGGTCCCAGCAAAGCTCCGTACGGAGGCCGGGGGCGCGGACCTGAATCTTCTGCGAACACGCGTAGTGCTTTCCGCCCCAGTCGAACTCGCCGTCGACGATGTAGTCGCCGCTCAGCGAGAAGGCGGGGTAGATGACGGAATTTACCGCCGGTGCGCTGGCGACCATTCCGTGCTCTTTGCCCGAGCTGCCGAGTGTGTCGTTCTGAGTACCGAGGGGGTTGCCGTTGCCGTTGACGCCATTGTAGATGCCGAACGACGGATGCGGCGCGATGTTGTCGCAGTCGCCGCCGCGGAGGGTCCACTTCCAGTTGCTCGCGCTGCTCACCAGGCTTGCCGAGAGGAACCACGTCGCGGCGTCGACCTTCAGCGGAAGTAGGCTCGGATTCGGGTAGGGTACGGTCTGCAGGACGTCGACCGGGCAGGTCACCACTTCGCCGTGGCAGGAGCAGTCCTTCGTCGCCGAGTTCTGTTCGGCGCCGTCGCAGTTGAAGTCGCCGGGCGCGCACGCGTCGTCGCCGTAGGGAGCCTGGGCGCCGCGGCACTGGCCGCTCCACTTCGGAAACTCGCCGTTTTTTCCGCAGTCCATCGAGCCTTTGGAGTTCGTAGCGCACCAACCAACGGGCAATCCGCCAGCGGTCTGCGAGGCGGGGACCAAGTAGCAGTCCTTCGTGGCTCCGACGGTCGGGCACGAGCATCCTTCGTCGACGAGACCGTTGCAGTTGTCGTCGAAGCCGTTGCCACCCGCGGCGTTCGCGGGAAATCCGGTTAGATCGTGGTGGCCGTCGCACTCGTTGTCATCGGCGCCATAGTGCACGCAAAGGCGCTGCACGGGGCCGGGGGCCGCCGATGCATCGGGCGAGCAGCTCCGTCCGTCTTGATCCGGATCGCCGTCCTGCGTGCCGCCGTTGCCGATGCTGCCTTCGACCGACGAATCACTAAAAAGCTCGCCGGTTTCCGCGGCGTCCAACGTGTTGGCGAAGTCAGCGTGTTTGGTGCCAGAGCAGGCCAAAGGGCCGACGACGGTGAACGCGCCAACGCAGAACGCGACGACACCACAGAAACGTGAGATGCGCATGACAAGCCTCTCGCTCAAAAGGTTCGACCCTGAAGAGAGTCGTCGACAACTGGGCGTCTTGCCCCAGAGCCGAAAAGAAGGTGCGGCTACTTAGCCTGTGGTACTCGCTCGCGCAAGTCACACATTGGCCGACAAGGTGAGTGCGGTTGAACGGTAACCAAGCAAGCGCCGTTCCCGTGCGAATTTATTCGATTTTTCGAAACCGGAGGCTTGAACCTCGCGTGTAGGTGCGAGTCCGACTCGCGAAAAAACGAATGGCCCCGAAGCTTTCGCTCCGAGGCCACCTTTTCAACACGACATACTCTGAAACTAGCGAGCTGAACCCGCGGTCACCCGTGGATCGCGCGGGTCATGTCCGCCTGGATCTAGAAATCACCGTGTCCGTGGCCGGCGTGACCGCCGCCGCCGCCGCCTTCGTCCTTCTTGGGGCGCTCGGCAACGAGGCACTCGGTGGTGAGCATCAAGCTCGCGACCGAAGCTGCGTTCTGGAGCGCCGTACGGACGACCTTCACGGGGTCGATGACGCCCATGGCAAGGAGCTCGCCGTAGGTGTCGGTCGCCGCGTTGTAACCGAAGTCGCCTTTGCCTTCTTTGACCTTGTTGACGACGATCGAGCCTTCGAGACCGGCGTTCTGCACGATCTGACGGAGGGGCTCCTCGATGGCGCGGCGGATGATGTTGACTCCGAACTTCTGCTCGTCCGAGAGCTTGAGGTTGTCGAGAGCCGACTGCGCGCGGATGAGCGCGACGCCGCCGCCTGCAACGATTCCCTCTTCGACCGCCGCGCGCGTGGCATGGAGTGCGTCTTCGACGCGGGCCTTCTTCTCCTTCATCTCGGTTTCGGTGGCTGCGCCAACCTTGACGACAGCGACGCCGCCCACGAGCTTCGCGAGACGCTCCTGGAGCTTCTCACGATCGTAGTCCGACGTGGTGTTCTCGATCTGCGCGCGAATCTCGGCGATTCGGCCCTTGATCTGATCTTTCGCGCCGGCGCCGTCGACGAGCGTGGTGTTGTCCTTGTCCATCGAGACGCGCTTGGCGCGGCCGAGGTCGGAGATCGTGACGTTCTCGAGCTTGAGCCCGAGCTCCTCCGCAATGACCTGGCCGCCGGTGAGGATCGCGATGTCCTTGAGCATCTCCTTGCGGCGATCGCCGAAGCCCGGGGCTTTGACGGCGGCGCAGTGGAGCGTGCCGCGGAGCTTGTTCACGACGAGGGTCGCGAGAGCTTCGCCTTCGATGTCCTCGGCGATGATGACGAGCGGCTTCTGCTGACGCGCGATCGCCTCGAGCACGGGGAGGAGATCCTTCATGTTCGAGATCTTCTTCTCGCTGATGAGGATGTACGGATCTTCGAGGACCGCTTCCATGCGCTCCGGGTCCGTGACGAAGTACGGCGAGAGGTAGCCGCGATCGAACTGCATGCCTTCGACGACTTCGAGCGTGGTCTCGGCGGTGCGGCTCTCTTCGACGGTGATGACGCCTTCCTTGCCGACTTTTTCCATGGCCTCGGCGAGCTTGTCGCCGATTTCCTTGTCGCCGTTGGCGCTGATCATGCCGACCTGAGCGATCTCTTTCGGATCCTTGGTCTGCTTGCTCATCTTCTTGAGAGCTTCGGTGATGGCGGTGACGGCGTGGTCGATGCCGCGCTTGATTTCCATCGGGTTGTGGCCGGCGGCGACGAGCTTGCTGCCCTCGCGGTAGATGGCCTGCGCGAGAACGGTCGCGGTGGTCGTGCCGTCGCCCGCGACGTCGGACGTCTTGGAGGCAACTTCACGCACCATCTGTGCGCCCATGTTCTCGAAGCGGTTCTCGAGCTCGATTTCCTTGGCGACCGTGACGCCGTCCTTGGTGACCGTCGGCGAGCCGAAGCTCTTCTCGATGACCACGTTGCGGCCCTTGGGGCCCAGCGTGACCTTCACCGCGTCGGCGAGGGCGTTGACGCCCGCGAGAATCAGGTTGCGCGCATTTTCCGTGTAGACAATTTCTTTAGCAGCCATGTGAAAACCTCAATTGAGTTGGTCGAAATTTAATTTGGTCCAGCATCGACAAGGTGAGTGCGACGCCGAGATGCGGCCATCCCGGCAAGCAATCACTTTTCGATCACGCCGAGGATGTCGTCTTCGCGGACGATGAGGCGCTCTTCGCCGTCGATCTTGACCTCGGTGCCGCTGTACTTGCCGAAGAGGACGCGGTCGCCGACCTTGACGTCGAGCTTGCGGATCGTGCCGTCTTCCAGGACTTTGCCGTTGCCGACTGCGAGAACTTCGCCTTCGACGGGCTTCTCTTTTGCGGTGTCGGGGATGATGATCCCGCCCTTGGACTTCTCTTCTTCTTTGACGCGCTTGATGATGACGCGGTCCTGCAGGGGACGAATGTTGGACATGGGTTCTTCCTTTTTCGGTTTGGGGGGAAAGGTTGGGGAGCCGGCTGGAAAACCGGCCCGAAGCGTGCGGGCAGCCCTCGCGGTCGATTGTTAGCACTCGACGCAGGTGAGTGCTAACGACCCGAAGCGCAACATAATCGCCGCGAGCGGGTCGTCAAGGCGCCCGGAGCGAAGACTTCAAAAAAAGTACTTCAGCGTAAACTCTCGTGATCTCAATGGAATTCGGCGCCGAAGCTTAGAATTGCCGGGGTCGGGCGCTGTAAGGGCAAAAGAGGTAGCAGAGCACACCGCTGAGTGCTGGCGCGGTTTTGCTCGGCGCGTAGCGCATGGTCGCGAAATTGCACTCTTTCCTGGCGCCCCGTAGAGATCAGGAAGGAGCTCAACGATGATCGTCGCCACCAACTCCATTTCAGGTTTTTTTCACGAGGCGGTCGAAGACGCCATCAAGACGCGGCGCGTTGAAGTCACCGATGGAGCCACGACCTATCTCGTGTCCCTGCTCTCGGACTTCGCCCGGCCAGACACCCGCGCGGAAGAGACAATGGAGCGCCCGCTGTCGTTTCTCCTGGATGAGGCACTCCACACACCTGCCCCAGGGGAGCGGTTCGAGCGGCTCAGGTCACTCGGAGACGGCGTCCTCTATACGTGCGGCTTCTTCGGCGACCACTTCGAGGCGCGGGGCGTCGACCAAAAATACTTGATCGCGATAGGAACTACCGCCTACGGCGCCGCCAGCGCGATGATGCGGGTCCCCGGTTCGGACGAGAAGAGGAAGATCGACATCTTCGGCGAGCTCGCCGACAAGTTCACCTGCTTCGTGGGCGTCGTGGCCGAGGTAGCCGACGTGACCATTGCCAAGGGGTCGGCCGGATCGCGCGGTCTCCTCAAGCTGTACGAGCGCTGGTTGAGAACAGGAAGCGAGAGCCTCGCCCACGCTCTCACCGAGCACGGGCTCGTTCCGACGCGAGGGACAAAGGGAACCCTTCAGTGACGCGGGCGCTCGAAGGAAATGGCGCGGGGATCGTTCGCGAGCACGCCATTGCCGCCGCGGTGCAGCGCAGTCTCGAGCATCTCTACGGGATCGATCGCGTCGCCGATGTGCACGACTTCATCGAGGTCGCGGAAGAGGGCGAGCGCGAGACGCTCTTCGTGCGCGAGGCGCAGGACGGTACACTCGAGATGTCGCTCCGTCTGCCTCCCCTCGCGAAAAAAGAGTTCGCAGTCGAGAGCAGCGCGGATCTCGATCCGTTGTGCCAGCTGATCGAAGGCGTGAGTCACTTCGTGTACCTGGCCGAACGGGCGCGCGTGGATCGGGAGGCGACCCAGCTCGAGCTGGAGCTCCAAGCCGAGGTCGACAAATACGTGGTTTTGGCCGCTTCGCTTGGGAAAATGGAGGTCCGCCACAGTGAGGCCCTTCGCATGCGACTCTACGACAGCGTCTCGTTCAACGACGCGGAGGGCAGCGAGCTCGGTGACCGTTACCGCATGGCCAACGACCTTGCGGGCAAATTCGTCCGCAGGCTGGAGCGCGACTTCATCGCCAAAGGGCGATACGCCGAGCTCCGTCACCAGCTCCGTCTCTTCTTCCACATGGGGCAAGAAGAGAAGATGCGGGTCAGCCTGGCCCGAGCGGCGTAACGCCGAGGGTCGTCGGGTCGATCGTGAGGTCGACCGGTCGCGCCACCACGTGCTGGCGATATTTTCGGGCGACGAAGCGTTCGCGGTATGCGAGCTCCGCAGCGCGGGAGACACCGACGACGAACCAAGCACTGAAGGCCGAGGAGGCGACGGCACCGACGACCGGCAGGACCCGGGCGCCGCGCGACCTTGCGAGGTTTCCGGCCAGCGCGCCGATCGTTTTGACGATGCCCGCAAAGCCCGACACCTTCGCGATCGAATCAGTCACCTCGCCGAGCGACTCTTCCATCATGTCGGGTTGACTGCGTGGAGACAGAGCAGACAGCAGAACGCCCGCGACGAATTTTTGCTCGGCGGGATCCGACGTGTCGAAGCCGTAGTGCTCGGCATAGTCGTTCACCGCGCGAAGGCCGATGGCGATAGTGACCGCCGCATTTGCGATCAATCCGCCGAGGCCGAACCCGCCGGTGGCGAGCCCGAGGCCGCCTGCTGCAGCAACGTATTTGGATCGCAGCCCTTCGGCGATTTCGTCGACTTCCCAGAGATCGAGCTTCGCGATTTCTTTCGTCGACTGCATCGCGAAGTGCCCACCCTTGCGGAACGCTGCGAGAGTCGCGCCCGCGCGGATGGACTTCTGCGCACCGGCGTTGAGCAGTGCAACGACCGAGCGGATCACTCCGCGGAGAAGCACCGCAGTCTCAGCGCCGCCTGCGGATGGCGGACGCGCTTCGATCGACTTTCCCAGGTGTACGAGCGTCGACAGCGGCGTTCGATAGGGTGTCTTCCACGCGAGGACGTCCTCCAGCGCGGATTTTTCATATTGGCTGTAGGTCGCTTCCATGTCGTTCTCCCGCGGCGCCCCCGACGTCTCCGCGTCTCAGGGAGCTAGATGAGCAAGCGGTGCGCCACGGAGCATTGGAGCGGAAAGCCGCGCTTTCACCCGAACCGTAAGCCTAGCTTATGTGATCGGTGTGTCACACGAGGCGAAAGGCTACACGAGTACGGTTCCCATGAGACCGCGGGGCTATCCGCATGAAATGGCTTTTCTGAGGCGGCACGTCGCTTACGGAGCTTCCCGTGAGGAGGGGTCTCTTCGGAACCTTTTAGCCGCCCGGTGACGCTCAGCGCCCTGCTTTGCTCGGGCGCCTCAGGAGAATGGTGCCGCCGCAGGGGACGTCCACCGTCTGAGCTTTGTCTTTTCCGACGCGCACGACGTGCTCGCCGCAGGGGACGATGAGCGAGGTCGTCGGCGTCAAGCGGTTGCCGTCGACGGTGATCGTCCGCGCGCGCGGACCGAGGGTGATGGTGCCCGCGAGGGGGGCGCTGGGGATCGCCGCCTGCACTAGGGCGGATGCCGCACGCGGAGGCGCGCTCTTCGTCATCTCCGACGCGCGTATGAGCACCGTGGTCGCACGGGGTACATCGCTGGATGGGCTCGACGTGAGCGCGGCTTGCATCCCAGCGCCACCGAGAATCAGGACGGAGAACAGCATGGTCCCTCCGACGATCATCCGAAGGCGGCGAGCGGGCGGCGGCCGAGTGTCGATCTCGAACGTAGACTCGGCGCGGCGCGCCTTGATCGTCGGCCAGCTCATCACAGGCGGCACGGCGATGTCGACCTCGAACGGAGCGATCGAAGGCGTCTCGTCACGGCCGAGCAGGCGCTCCTCGATGATGTCGATGCCGCGGATCTCTTGGGTCTGCGTCGCGGAGGTTTGGGGTCGCAACTCCGTGCATGAGAGCACGTCCTCGACACGGACTTCTTGGGTCGCGTTGGTATTCGGAGCGTGTCGCGTCATGCGCGACATAGTGCTCGCAACCCGTGCGAGATCAAGCGACGACGGGGGCCTTTTGGGCCCCGCGCCACCGTCAACAGAACTTGGTGCTCGCTACGGAATCGCTTTCGATTCAGCCCTAGCGTGCACCAGCCCGACACTCGTCAGCCGGTTTTGCCGCCTGCCGATCCCTTCGCTTCTGCGCTCGCCTTGACGTCGATCGATACATTCACGTTGGCCTTGATGCTGGCCGCCGCGTCGATCGCGCCTTTGAACGGAGCGACCACGCAGCTCGTGAGCTTGAGTGCCGCTCCCGGGTCGCCGCTCGCCTTCGCCATGGCCCCCGCAGAGGTCTGCAGACCTTCGACGATGACCTTCACATTGTCGGCCATTTTCCCGGCCCGTCCTGCCATCCCGACGGCGACCTTGAGCACCAGCGGAAGGTTCTTTTCGAGCGCGGCTTTGTAGGTCGCTGCGACCTTGCCGTCCGTCGCGCCGTCGACGCGGATCGCGACGGAGGCCGGCGTGCATTCCAGTTTTCCGTTCACCTCGGCGTCGCAATGCGCTTTGCATTCCGCGCTCACCTTGGGGGGCGTGATCTCGCCCTCGCACTTCGGGGCTTTCATCTCCACCGAGCACGAGCCCGAGCACGTGCCATCGCACTTCGCTTTGGCCTTGAGCTCACAGCTACCGCTGCATTTTCCTTTGCACTCGCCCTTGCCGTGCGCGTCGCAGCTTCCTTCGCAGGTGCCCTTGCACTCGGCTTGCGTGTTCTTCCCGTCGCACTTGCCGTTGCATTTTCCTTCGCACGTTCCCTTGAAGCTGGCGTCGCAGCCGCCCTCGCAGGTGCCGTCGCATTTGGCGCCGCCCGACACGTCGCAGCGCCCGGAGCACTCACCGCTACAGGTGCCCGCGAGCTTGCCCGGCTCGCACTCCACCTTGGCCTGGCCACCCTTGAAGCTCGCGTCGCATTTGCCGGCGCAGTCGGTCATCAAGTCCATCGAGGCGTCGCAGCGCGGCGGACGGATGTCGAGGGCGATCTTCGCGTTCGCGCCGAGCTTGCCCTTGACCTCGCCGAGCATCTTGAGCGCGGCCTTGCACGTGGTCTCTCCGCTCTCTGCTTTGTAGTCCGCCGTTCCGCCTAGATCTTTTGCGAGACCGCCACAGGCCTCCTTGAGATCGGCATCCATCTTCGCGGCGAATTCCTTCAGCTCGACGGCGGCCTGCACGCCCGCTTTGAGCTTGCCTGCAGCGTCGGCTTGGAGCTTGAACTCGGCGGCGAAGTCGGCCTTCGCGATGGCATCGAGGCTCGCCATATCGAGTGAGCACGAGCCGGGCGCGTCCGGCAGCTTGGGTGCGCCGGGGATTCCGTTGGCGGCGCCGCAGTTCATGATGAACGGCGAAACGAGCCCGAACGCGAGAATGGGTCCGAGGATGGTGCTTTTCTTCTTCATGATGTCGTCTCCCAAAAATCAAAGTGGTGTGAGCGCGACAGCCTACACTCAAGGAAGCCGAATCGGCGGCTTGATGCGGGCGACTTGCGTGAGCTCGTCTGGGCATGGCGCGTGCGCGGCCGCGTCGGGATTCGTCGACTCGCAGACGCTCTTCACGTTCGCGATCGCCTCGGCTTCGCTCGCGCCCCACACGCGCGCGCACACGATCTGCTCCGCAATCGAATGATTGTTTGGGACGTACGAGCCGCCGTCGAGCTTGATCGCCTTGGGCTTCGCGCGACACGTTCGCTTCACCCAGCTTCGCGCGACGAGATCGGCCTCCGTGAAACCGCCGTCCTCGAGCGCGTGCGCCAAGAACATCGGCGCGAGCCACGGAGACTCGACGCTCGAAAACCAAGCCGCCGGCTTTCCTTGGTAAGGCCCGCGCGTGAGGATGTCCGGTCTTCCGTCTTCGTCGACGTCTTCCATCTTCACGATCGCGGGAAAGCGGCCGCCGCCGTAGACGCTTACTTTCCCGTTTCGGAACGTCCATAAGCTCGCCGACACGAGGGTGTATTCGGGGGCGTCGCGTGCCGCCGAAATGAGGAGCTCGGGCTCGCCGTCGCCGTCGGCGTCGAAGGTTTGAGCGAGGGTGAGCGTCGTTTCCACGTATGGCGGAAAGAGATCGAACGCGGCCGTTCCGCCATCGTGATCGGTGAGGTCCTCCGAAGACAGCGCGTCGGCAAACGATGGCGAGGTGAGAGCCACCTCCCCGTTCGGAGATACGTGGGCAACGGCAAACGTCACGGTCACGTGCGTGCAGCGCTCGTTAGGATCGGTTGCCGGGATCGACTGGGCGCTCGCCGAGGTGATCGCGACCGTCCACGCCGAGCCCGAGTCGCTGACGGAGCAGGCATGCCAACGCGCACGCGCAGCTTCGGCGGATGCAGCGCAATCGGCGTTCGCTGCAGCGACGGCGCGCAGCTTTTGGTCGTTGGCAAGAAGGACAGACGCGCAATGTGGGTTGAGTGCCTCCGCCGCCGGCGCGTTTGCGTCGTCCGCCAGGGCGGCATCGGAGCCGTCGTTCGAAGCATCGAGGGAGTGGAGGAGAAAGGGCGCGTCCGGCGAAGCATCCTTGACTTCGACGGGCTGAGGCTCCGTCTTTCCCAGCGCGGCTTCGCGCGTTGCTCTGCGCTCCTCGAGGATCTGAATCCCGCCTGCGAGCAGCACCGCACAAGCGATCGTGATCAGGATCGTGCGTGTGCTCGGGGCGGTCTTGGTCATGAATGCACCGGAGTGTGGAACATCTTACCGTCGGAATCTCGAGCGCGGCGATGTTCCGACCGCGCAACGCCGAAGGGACTAGGAGCGGATCACCGGCTGGTATGACGCTGCGGTCATGTGCGCGCGGAGCGAGCTCACCCTGGCGCGCCGAGCACGGACGCGAGGAGCTCCTCCACTGCGTCAATCGGAGCCAGCGTGCCGACGATCCACGTCTTGCGCCCCGGGCTCCTGCGCACGAGCGTGGGAGTGACGATGATGCCGTCGTCTTCGAGGCCCTGGTACCATGCGTCGTCGCCCCCATGCGCGACGTCGACGATGGTCAGCCGGAACCGCTTCGGATCGAAAGGTTTGAGCGCCCGATGAAGATTTCGGATCGCTTTCTGGGACTCCTGCGAAGTGCTGGTGACGTAGAGAACGAGCTCGAGCTCGGCGGCGCGCGCGGCACCGATGTTGACCACGGGCGCAGGAACGATCTGCCTAACCGCGTCGCTGATCGTGCTGAGTAGAACGCCGAAGTCGATCGGCTTGCGCAACACCCGGAAGCCGGCAACCCCCGGCGGCCGCCGCTCCGAGGTGAGGACGATCACGGCAGTGCGCTCCAAGAAGCCTTTCGTGGCCGCATGCTCGAGGAGCCAGGCTCCTGTTTCTTCGCTGAGATTGTAGTCGGTGACGATGATGTCGTAATGGGCACCCTCGAGCTGCGCGAGCCCTGCCTCGGCGCTGGACACGGGCGTGACGTCGAAGCCGGCGTCGACGAACGCTCCGGCGATCATGTCCCGGAGATCGTCGTCATCCTCCACATAGAGGAGCTTCGTGGGGAGACCGGTGAGCAGCATGGTCGCCGATGGGGCATCTTTCGTCGGGAGGGCGAAGGCTTCGAGGGCGGCAAGCTTACTCATTCGGGAACATTTCGTGGAGGCGTTCGAGCTCCTCGGGAGCGAGTGCTAACTGGGTCGGATGTCCCGCGAGGATTCCGGTGACATTGCGAAAAGCTTTTCCGAGATGCATGCCTGCTCCATCGATGTTGAACTCACGGATCTCTTTGTCGTGCGCCGAGCCACGCATCTTCAGCACTGTGAGCGCGCGCCGCATCTCGCCGTAGACTTCCACGTAGCGGAGCAAAATGATCGAATCGCAGATCGACGAGATGTGCGCTTCGGTGACGGACATTCCGCCGAGAAGCGGGGTCGTCGAGGTGAAGAGCCCCGCCATCTCTTGGTCCTTCACGTAGGCCGTCAGGCTGATCACGAACTCGCGGAAGCTGCGCGTCGTCGAGTTGCGCTCCAGTGCCGAGAGGCTGTCGATCGCCACGCGGTTTGGTTTGAACTCCTCGATGATCTTTTTCATCCGAAGGAGGTGATTCTCGAGGGGCATGATCTCGGGGTAGTCGGTGATCACCTTGAGTTGGCCGTCTTTCTCGAGCTGTTCGAAGTCGAAGCCCCAGCCCGCAGCGTTGCGGAAGAATTGCTGGCGGCTCTCCTCGAAACAGAAGGCGAGACAGCGTTCGCCCCGGGCGATGCCGCCGGCCGTGAAGGCGGTGACCGTGAGGGTCTTGCCAGTGCCGGTCGCTCCGGAGACGAGGATGATCGAGTCCCGGAAGAAGCCCCCGCCGCACATCGCGTCGAGCTCGGCGCTGCCGGAGGTGATGCGGAGATTGGTCGATTTCTGGCGCAGCTTGATCGATGAAAGCGGGATGACGACGATCCCTTCGTCACTCACGACGAACGGATACTCACCCTTCTGGTGGTCGGTGCCGCGGTACTTGAGGATCTCGATCGTGCGCCGTCGCTTCTCCTCGTCGAGGGAATTGCGGAGCAGGACGACGTTGTCGGCCACGAACTCTTCGATGCCGTGGCGGGAGATCGCGCCATAGTCTTCGGTTCGCTCCGAAGTCACGATCGCGGTGACGTCGAGCTGCTTCAACGCGGCGCTGATCCGATAGAGCTCCCTCCGGACAGCGGCAGCATCTTTGAACTGCGCGAACATCGCACCGATCGAATCGAGGACCACCCGCTTGGCACCGATCCTTCGGATGCACGCCTCGATGCGAGCGACGAGGGCCGCGAAGTCGAACGGGCCTGCCTCGATGCGCTCTTCGTCGGGCCTCGGTGACGCGTCGACGAACGCGAATCGCTTTTCCTCTTCAAGACGCGCGCAGTTCCAGCCGAGGCTGAGCATGTTGCGCCGGAGATCGGCCGGGGTCTCTTCGAAGGTGACGAAGACGCCGTTCTCGCCGGCCTCCACTCCGTTGACGAGGAACTGCATGGCGAAGACGGTCTTTGCGCTTCCCGCCGTTCCGGCGATGAGGGTCGATCTGCCTTTCGGCACGCCGCCGAAGCCGATGATGTCGAAGCCGGTCATGCCGGTCGAAAGCTTTTCCATGGTGCGCCGCGCGTCATTCATCTGATGTGTCCCGTTCCTTCTGAGTATCGCTGTCGCCTTCCAAACCAAGTCCGTACAGGAGCGCATCGCGCATCGAGAGATCGCCGACGACCATCCGGACGGGAAGCGGCGCCCTTCGCACCAGCGCCGGCGTGGCGACAATGTTGGCGGCCTCTGCCGCGTCGGCATCCTCGAGGACATCGGTGACACGGAGCTCGTAGCGGCCGGCGAGCCGCGCGTCGCACAGAAGCCGGAGGTTGCGCTCTGCCAGCTGTGCCTTCGCCGATTCGCCCACGACAAAGAGCTCGAGCTCGTATTTCGTAGCCACCATTTCGCTCTCCTAAGCCTTCCGAGTTTGGCCGCGGGATCGCCGTCGATAGAAGCTTGCGAGATTTCCCATGAGCTCGAGCGCGAGGAGCCGCCCTTCGGCGAGCAACGCCTGCGTCTTCGAAGCTGTCACTCCGCGCACGGCTTGCCGCAGAGCGCGCGCATGTACATCAGTGACCTCTCTCGGGCCCGCCCCGAGATCGCCCAGGCGCTCGCCGAGCAGCCGAAGATCCTCGGCGAGCCCCGCCCCTTGCCCACGGTACGCTCGTCGGTTCAGCGCCATGTCGAGGAGGATGCCGTAGCGGTGGACGATGTCCGAATACTCGAGCGGCACGCGCTCACGCAGCGGAGCCGCGCCGAAGAGTTGGGCGGTGACGCTCGTCGTGAGCGGTGCTGCCATGCGCTCGAAAGCGGCCGACTCTTCGTCACGCGCGAGATCCTGCTTTGGGCGCGTCACTTCCGGGGGCTGCCGCGGCAGCCGCAGCGTGAAGACCACCATGCCGCGTGCGTTTGATTCGACCTCGAGCTCGCCACCGTGGGCGAGCGCGATCTGGCGCGCCACATAGAGACCGAGCCCGAGTCCCTTCGATTTACCGAGCTTCTGGAGCGTGCCGCGAAACGGGTTGAAGACGACCGGCATGAGCTGCGCAGGGATCGCCCCTCGATTTTCGACGGAGACGCTCACCCGATCCGGATCGTTTCCGTTGATGACGATAGCGATCACCCCGGACGCGTCTCCGTGCTGAAGGCCGTTGCCGACGAGATTCGAAAGAATCTGGGAGAGTCGATCCCGATCCCAGCAGCCGACCGTTGTCCCGTGGCTGGTGAGCTGGAGGACCGAGGTCGAGCTCGTGGCCCTAGCCTCCTCGACGACGTCGCCGGCGAGCGTCGCCAGGTCCATCTCTTCGCGGCCGAGCGGTATTCCCTCACCAATTCGGGCGCGGGTGAAATCGAGCAGCTGGTCGATCATCCGACCCATGCGCTCGCCGCTCGAGACGACGCGGGAAAGAATGCGCGCTGATTTCTCGTCCGTGAGCTCGTTACTGAGGAGGTTTGCGCCGCCGAGGATCGCGCCGAGCGGGTTGCGAAGATCGTGGCTCAGAATCCCAACGAACATCTCGCTGATGTGAACGGCGCGTGACAGCTCCTCTACCACGCGTGCGTGCTCTTCTTCGGTTCGCTTGCGTTCGGTGATCTCGTGCACGATCCCGAGAAGGCGAGGGGAGCGGGCCTTGCTCTGGTGCGCGTCTGCCGCGATGGCAATCCACCGGCAAGCAGCGCCATCGAGCGGTGCGGTCCTGCAATCGTCGACGTAGGGCTGACCTGACCCGAGCGCATTCGCGATGCCATCGCGCACGCGCAACCGGTCTTCGGTGTGCAGGTTCGCGGTCAGGGTATCGACCGAATCGGGCTGGCTGTAGACGCCAAACAGCTCGCACGACCGCGAGTCCGCGGCCACGATTCCGGTGACCGGATCGAGCTCCCACGAGCCAACCAGGGTGACGTCGGTCGCGAGCCGAAGGCGCTTGCGGAGGCGCTCGCTCTCGTCGGTATCCAGCGCGAGACTGTGGGCAATCGCCGAGTCGATCACGCGATGAAGGCTGTCGCGCGTGAACTCGTCGACCGACGGGGGTTGGAGTTGACCGATGGTCTCCGTGAGCAGCGCCAGCTCGGCGATCGCCCTCGCTGCGCTGAAGCTCTCGTCTGTGGGAAGATCGTTTGCCGCTTCACCGTTTCGCGCGTGCTCCTCGAGCGAGCTGGCGAGCCACTCAAGCACCCGGGCGCCGTTGTTTGCGAGAGAGGGCGCATCGGACGCGGGAAGACTCTGAATCCGATGCTTCCAGCCAGCGAGGATCGCGCCTCCGTCCGCTCGAACGAATTGCGCCAGCTCGTGGTGCGACGAGAGTCCCGTCACTCGGTCACTGAATTCGTCTTCGAGCGAGAGCTTCGGCGGAGCATGTACACGGTTCTGGTGCAAGGTTAGGGCCGCAACCGAAACCTCGCAGAACCGGCGGTTCCGGGCGGCGCTCCGTCCGCATGAACGCCCCAGGCGCCCTTTCGCCCCACGCGGAGCGCGCGCTCAACTGAGGCAAGCAACGCGAGGTCCGGCTCGCTCGAGGCGTGCCGTGAACCTCAGCGGCCTCGGCTCATTTCTTCGGGAGTGCGCGCTCGATGATCGCGCAGAGCTCCTGCCTGCGACGCGTGATCGTCTCTTCGTGAAACAGCTCTCGGGCACCACGCAAGCCGACGAACACTCGGCCATCGACGGTGCCCATGGCGATTGCGAGATCGTTTCGGGCGCCTGAACGCCCCTGAATCGGTCCGCTCGTGATCGTCAGATCACCGACGCTCGTCGACGCTCCCTCGGAGCTCCCGCCGATCACCGGCACGTTCAGTACCACGCGGCAAAGCGGGTGATCGAAGACGTGCGGTGTGTCGAAGACGCGCACGGCCGGCGCTGCCTCCTGCGAATGCGCGTCGAGCACGGCGTTTCGTGCGCGGTCAACGAGCTCGGAGAACGAGGGATCGCCAGCAGTTGAGATCCGGATGGGGATCCAGTTGCCGAAGCGACCGACGAGACGTTCGAAATCGACGTAAACGTTCCGAAGATTGATCGACGTGATGAACGTGATGTCGTCGCTTCCGGACCACCGCGAGAGCAGGGACGCGGTGAGCGCCACGAAGATCGTGAACGGAGAGACCTTCATCGACTGCGCGTACGCCTCGAGTCGCCCCGATGTCTCGGCGTCGAGCGTGAACCAATCGTCTATCGCTTCCGGCGAGACGGGACCCGTTCGCGCGTGATCGGCGAGCTCGAGCGGTCTCGCGCCGTCGAGCCGTTTTCTTACCGTGAGCACCTCGTCGCGGCCGTGCTCCTCGAACCAGGTTCGTTCCCACGCCGTAAAGTCGGCGTACCCGATCTCGGGCTCATGGGGCGACGGTGAACCTTCCGAGATCGAACGAAAGTGGTCGATGATCTGTCCGCTGATCATCTGG
>JAYTOU010000014.1:0-27837 GCA_043747615.1 Myxococcales bacterium
CACGCGGACGCAGCAGCGGTCGGCGACGCACATGAACATCACCATCAACGTGGATCCGACCGGGTCGGGGAAGCCGCAGACGTCGGAAGTCGAGACGACCGAGACCGAGACGAAGACGGAGCAAATTCTCGCGGTGAACGGCGACGTAGTGACCAAGCTGCAAGTGACCTTCGTCGAGAAGGCGGAGAGGAACAAGCAAGGCAAGGACGTGGTTCCGACGAACAAGCCCAGCCCGCTTTCCGGAAGGACATTCATCCTCGAATCCAAAAACGGACAGCTCGTGGCAAGCGAGCTGCTCGGAACGCCCGTGTCGTCGGCGGACGTTTTGATCCTCGAAAAAAGCTATAAATTACTGGGAAAAACTGATCCCGTGCTGGCCGCGATGCCCGCCCGTGCGCTCAAGGCCGGAGACAAGGTCGACGAGCTCGGGAAGGCTATTCGCGAGCGCATGAACGGAGCGGGCGGAATGAGCGTGACCCACGTCGCGGTGTCGCTCCGCGAGCAGAATGACGAGGAAGGCATCTTCGACGTGACGATGGAGCTCACGAAGGCGGACGGGCCGATCAAGTTCGTGGTCGATCTGAAAGGTGACATGCATGTCCGATTGTCGGACTCGCAGACGACGTCGCTGAACCTCGCCGGCCCCGTAGGCGTGGGCGCGAACGAAGCCGACAAGGGCAAATCGAAAATGCAGGTCGACGGCAGCGGGAAGATGGAGCTGTCGGCGACGTCGTCTAAACTTTAGTCAGCCAGTCCGGGTGAGCGGTGTCGCTGCCCTTCACCACGTCGAAGAACCGCGCCTGGAGGCGCTTGGTGATCGGTCCGACGGTGCCGTCTCCGATGGCGCGGTTGTCCACTTCGCGCACCGGAGTGACCTCCGCGGCGGTGCCGGTGAAGAACGCTTCGTCGGCGAGCCAGAGCTGATCGCGGGTGATGCGCCCTTCGCGAACGGGAATGCCTTCTTCGCCTGCGAGGGTGAGCACCGTGTCGCGCGTGATGCCCTCGAGGATCGAGCTCGACAGATCCGGAGTGACGAGGACGCCGTTCTTGACGATGAAAATGTTTTCGCCCGAGCCCTCGGAGACGTAGCCGTGTGGGTCGAGCATGATCGCTTCGTCGTAACCGCCGAACTTTGCCTCGCGCTTGGCGAGAACGCTGTTCGTGTACTGCCCCATCATCTTTGCCTTCGCGAGGCTGACGTTGATGTGGTGGCGTGCAAACGAGCTTATTTTCGCTCGGATTCCGCTCTGGAGCGCCTCGTCCCCGAGGTATGCGCCCCATTTCCAGGCTGCGACCGTCACGCGCACGGGGTTGTTCGGCGCGTAGATGCCCATGGCCCCTTCGCCCATGAAGACCATGGGACGGATGTAGCCCTCGGTCATTCCATTGACGCGCAGCGTTTCGAGACACGCGTTCGACAACTGCTCCGCAGTGAATTTAGGCGTGCAAAGGATCATCTTGCAGGAGTCCATCAAGCGCGCGATGTGCGCCTTCAGGCGGAAGACATGGGTCTGGCCGTTCGCCCGTTGGTACGCGCGGATCCCCTCGAACGCGCCGACGCCGTAGTGAAGCGTGTGCGTAAGCACGTGGACGTTGGCGTCGCTCCAGTTGACGAACTCACCGTCGAGCCAAATTTTCTGCTGTTTGTCGACCATGAGAGGAGCTCCGCGCACGAGGAAAAAGAAGACGGGCGGAATCTAGTCGCTGCGGAGACCAGTGGCTAGGCCGCCCAGCGCAATATCCCCGCGTTTCCGCAGTGCGTCATTGACCCTTGAGCAGCACGTACATCGCCCCCTCGCCCCCGTCGGCATCCTGCGACGTTGCGAAGGCAGCGACGTGCTCGCTCGGACGGCCCTGCGAGAGCCACGCTGCAATCTCACCACGAAGGACCCCGATGCCGCCCGCGGAGTGACCCCCTTTTCCGTGGACGACGAGCACGCATCGCTCGCGCTTTGCGTGGCTCTCGCGGAGAAATTCAGTCACCCTTTCCTTCGCTTCTTCGACGCGCAGCCCGTGCAAATCGAGGCGCGCGTCGATGGGCACGATGCCGCGCCGAAGCCTGCGCAGAGCCTCGGGGGGCAAATCGACACGTCGACCTTCGGCCCGTCGCCCGTCGTCGCTCATCTCGAAGCCCGAGCCTTCTTGCACCAGGCTTCGGAGGTGCGCATGGACTTCTTCGGCTTCGGCCGCCGCCAGCTCCCGCGCCGTCTTGGCCAGCACATCAGCGTTCGATGGATCGATCCGCTGAGCGGTGAGCGGAATTCGCGCGCGCGTTCGATCGATGGGAGTGACGCCGCTCATCATGCGGTGGAAGGCGAGCGCGTCGTCAGCCGTCGACGACTCTTCGGGCTTCGGAGCTTTCGTGCGCGCGGGCTCGACCTTCGACTGCGCCGGTTTCGACGCGGCCGCCCCCTCCTTCGCAGCGAGCTCGTCGCGAAGCTTTTTCAGCGAAGAGAAAGGGGAGTCCTTCGTGGGATCTTTCTTCTTCGCCATGGTCATTCGCCTCGCTTACGGAGCGCACGAAATGCGATTGCGACACTCTGGATCCCCGTGAGGACGCCGTCCTCGTAGTGCCAGTCTTTGTCGCCGAGCTCCGGGAAATCGTGCGGATTTCGCATGTCCTCCAGGGTGAGCCCAGGTTTGAGGCGCCGCGCGAGGTTGAACACTTTTTGCAGCTGCAGCTCCTCCATTTCTTGAAGGAGCGTCTCGAGATCTTTCCAGGTCGGTTCGGTCACGTCACCCTCTTTAGGAGCTCTTCGGCCTCTTCGGAAACTACGCCCGCTACGATTTCCTGCTGAGGATAGATGGCGACGGTGGCCCCACGCTTGGGACAGATTCCCAAGCAGCGCGTCTCGGTGACCCACACGACGCGGGCATTGCCCCCCGCCAGGACGAGGCGTTTGAGGGCGTGGAATAGATCCTCGCCTGCTGCCCCGCAGCCCGTCCCGAGGGGCGAGCTCGCGTCCCTGTGATTCGCGCAAACGAAGAGATGAACACGGGGAAGCGGGATAACCATACAGACAGAGACATACACGGTGCCAGATCGACCGGCGACCCAGGTTGTGGATAAAAGAAGATCCCGCCACCGCTCGCGTGACCGGCGGTCATCCTGGAAAATTACGGGGAATCGAGCCGGCGCTGCCCTGCGGCCGACGGTTCAGTCGTTGCAAGAGAAAATCTGAACCTTGGCCGCATTCTCTTCTACACGCGAACTCACCCTTGCTGACGACAGGTCCGTATCCCTCGGAGAGACCATCGGGCGTGGCTGCGCGGCCACCGTCTATCGCGGCGTCGTCGAGGGGGCGTACCGCGTTCGTCGTCCGGTCGCCGTCAAAATCTTGGACGCTCTCACGACCGAAGACCGCGACATGGTGGTGACCGCGCTCTCCCGAGCAGCGCGTCATGCAGCGTGTGTCGATCATCCGAACGTCGTCGCCACCTACGAGTTCAACGTTCACCGCGAGAGCCAGCCCTTCATCGTGACGGAGCTCGTCGAAGGGAGACCCCTCGGGGATCTGATGGGAGCCTTCGCCGCAGTCAATCGCCGCATACCCTTGGATCTAGCGCTCTTCATCGCCACCGAAGTCGCCGAAGGGCTCAGCGGCGCTCGCGATGCCCGAACGATCGCCGGCGGGATTCTCAACATGACGCATTTCGATCTCTCGACGCGTGAAGTGCTCCTGTCTCGCTTCGGCGAGGTGAAGGTGAGCGATTTTGGCGTGGGGAACGCGGTGCGTCCGGGCTCAGGGGTGCGCACGCTTCGCGCGGTCGCTCGCCGCGTCGTCACCATGGCTCCGGAGATCGCGAGCGGACAGAAAGGAGACGCGCGCTCCGACGTCTTCTCTCTTGGCATCATCCTCCGCGAGATGCTCCTCGGCCCGCGCTTCCCGGCGAGCACGCCCGACGCCAGCGCCCTCGAGCTTGCCCGCGACGGCTTCGTGCAGCTGATGATCCTCGAGCCGAAGCTGCCGGAGCCGCTGGGAGCGATTTTGAAACGCGCCATCGAGATTGATCCTGCCGACCGCTACCCGCACGCCTCGTCGATGGCCTACGATCTTCATCGCGCGTGCCTCTTGATGGGCGTCGCCGACGGGCGCTTTTTTCTGCGTCGCGCGATGCAGGAGATGCTCCCTCCCGACGACGACGACGAAGCGACACAGCGAATCGCCATACCCGAGTTCGAGTTCGACAGCCACGGCGTCACCTAGTGCGGAGAAAGCGCTCCAGCGCAACCACGATGAGCGAATGCGTAATGTGCCCGCCGTCGAGCAACGCGGCGGTGTGGATGCTCGGGACCAGAACGAGCTCACACTCTTCGAGCTCGTCGAAAGCCGTCTTGCCCGCGAGGTGTGCGCCTCGGGCGAGGAACGTGTGGCAGCGATTGCCTTGCAGCGCCGGATTCGGTTCCACCGTCAGGAGGTGCTCGAAGCTTGAAGCCTCGTACCCCGTTTCTTCACGTAGCTCGCGCTTCGCCGCCTCGAGTGGGCTCTCCCCCGGCTCGATCATTCCGCCCGGAATCTCCAGGCTGAGCGCGTCCGTGCCGAAGCGGTATTGCCAGATGAGAACGAGCTCGTCTTTTTCGGTGAGGGCGACGACGTTGCACCAGTCGGGGCAGGAGAAGCAGTAGACGTCCTTCCGCGGCCGCTGATCGGCGTCGACGACGTCGTGACGGAGTACGTCGAACACCCGGTATTTCCCCACGACCTCGGTCGAAGCGAGGGACCATTTCTGCATGCGGGGAGAGGGCGGCGCGAAAGACATAAAAAAGCTATGCTCGCCTCCGGTCGTCGATGGGAAGAAATTTATTTCGCTGGATTCAATACCTTCCGCGCGCGGTCATGCGTGCAAAAGAAGACGTCGCGGCCATCTGCCACAACGACCCCGCGGCGCGCTCGGCGGCGGAGGTCTTGCTCGTCTATCCGGGCCTCCACGCGCTGTGGCTGCATCGCATCGCCCACAAGGTCTGGGCGGAAAAGCACCCCCTCACCGCACGCATCATCAGCCACGCAAATCGCTTCATCACTGGAATCGAAATTCACCCTGGAGCCAAGATCGGCCGGCGCGTGGTGATCGATCACGGAATGGGAATCGTGATCGGCGAGACGGCCATCGTCGGCGACGGATGTCTCCTCTACAAAGGCGTCGTTCTCGGCGGAACCACCCAAGTCCAGGCCAAGCGTCACCCCACCCTCGGGCAAAACGTGGTCGTCGGATCGAACGCGTGTGTTCTCGGCGACATCGAGCTCGGAGACGGAGTCCGCGTCGGCTCGGGAAGCGTGGTGGTGCGCTCCGTTCCTTCCGGCGCGACGGTGGTCGGCGTTCCGGCGCGGGTGATCGTCGGCAAGCAGCACCGCTTCGATGCCGCCCTCGATCACGCCAACCTCCCCGACCCTATCAGCGAAATGATCCGCGCCCTCGCCGCTCAGAACGAACGCATGCGCGATCGGCTAGATACCCTGGAAAACAAGCTCGATTTACCTCACGACTCGAAAGACGACCACGTGCATTTGCCTTACGACGGGGACGAGCTCCCGCCCGCAGACGGTGGCTGACGGTGGCGAAAGAAAAAATCGCGGATGGCGAGAAGCTGATCGTCAAGAACCGCCGCGCCGTCTTCGACTACTTCATTGAGGAGCGCTTCGAGGGAGGGCTCGTCCTCCTCGGCAGCGAGGTCAAGTCGATGCGCGAGGGCAAGGTCGACATCGTCGATGCCTTTGCCAGCGTCGAACGTGACGGGCTCTACTTGAAGCAGCTCTACGTCGCTCCGTTCACACAAGCGAAGGCCTTCCCGCACGACGTCCGGAGGGCCCGCAAAGTACTGCTCCACGCCAAGGAGATCGCCGAGATCGACAAGGGCATCAGCCGCGGCGGCTACACGCTGATTCCGCTCCGCCTCTACTTCAAGAACGGACGCGTGAAGGTGGAGCTAGGCCTCGCCAAGGGCAAAAAGTTTTACGACAAGCGCCGCGACATCGCAGAAAAGACGGCAAAGCGCGAGGCCGAGTCGGCGATGGGTCGGAGACGAAAAGAGTGAGCGACGCGCTCCGCGATACCCGGCGGGTGGCGATCACCTGGGAAAAAGGCGGCTCAGCCCGCGTCATTCGCATCGATGCGAACGCGATCACCCTCGAGTCGACCACTCCGTCGCCCCCCGGCTCGCGGATCTCCGGCACCCTGCTGGACGAGCCTTCGAGCACCTTGCGCGTGAAGATCCACGTCTCGAAAAAGCAGGACGACGGAACCTTCCTCCTCGAAGGGCGGCCGATCGATCTCACGCGCGAGCTGCGCGAAAAGTTGGTGTCTCTCAGCGCCGGACGCGACGAGCCGCAAGGAGCGTAAAGAGCAGGAGCAAGGCGATGAGCACGGCCGTGCTCGCCTGCTGCGAGAGCTCCCCGGGAGCCGCTCCGCCCAGGAGGTTTCGCAGGTTTCCGCGCGGCGTGAGAATGGCGCCTACGCCGCTGCCTCCTCCGAGGATCCAGTCGAAAAGCAGAAAGACCACGCGCCCGCCGCCGTGCTTGCCGAAAGAGGCGCCAAGACAAAAGAGCGCGACGTACGTGGCGCCGCCGAGCCCGCAAACCCATGCGCTGGTGATGAGGTCGAACGCGAGTGGATTCGCAGAGCCCGTGATCAGCACGAGGAGCACCGCGAGGAGCGCACAGATCACCGCGCCGACGACCATCGATGTGACCATGAGGACGAGGGCCACGCGCCGCTCCGACGTACCAAAGATGGCGAGCGAACGGACCGACGCTTTGAGCCCCTCACCACCAAGCGCATTGGACACAATGGTCAGCACGAGGAGCGGCAGGACGAGCTCGGCGTACGACCCAATGAGCACCTGATCGGCGGCATGAGACGAACCGCCCTTACGCTCCATCCAGGCGACGAGCACGCCAAGCAGCGCCCAGCCCACGATCGAAAGCCACGCGTGCGGAACGCGGGTGAGGCGCGCTAGCGGAAGATGGATCATCGCGGCGCTCACGGAACCTCCGGAGGGGCAGGGGAGGGCGCCGGGAGCGCGGCGGCTCGCTCGAAGGCCGCACGGTACGCACCCGCAACGTCGCCCGCAGTCGCCGCGTGGAGCTCGTCGAGCGGAAGCGGCTCGGGACGGATCATTTCCACATCGACGCCCGCGCGGCGAATGGCCCGTCCGACGGCGGCGGCGAGGGAGAGGAGCTCGCGTCCAGTCACCAGGATCATTCCATCCGACTCGGCGGCGATGCTCGCGATGTCGGCTTCGGAAGAGAGCGAGGCAACGACAGCACGCGCGTCGGCGGGCGTCGCCATGATCCGGATCCGTGCGCCCCTCGGGCCTTGCAGGGCGACGAGATCGCTGCTCGGCGCGCGCTTCACGAGAGCGCCGCGATCGAAGGTGAGGTGATCTTCCGCGAGCTCCGCAGCTTCACGCGTGGACGCCGTGGCCACGACCACGCACGCTCCGGCCCGAGCTCGCTCACGCAAGATGCTTGGAAATGCGGCCGCTGCGCGAGCGTCCATCTTGGCGAACGGTTCCTCGAGGAGAAGGACGCGTACCCTGGTGGAGGTGAGCGCTTCGCAAAAAGCGACGGCGCGCGCCTCCTCGCCCGAGAGCGTTTTTGCGCGTCGTCGAGCAAGCGGGGCGAGGCCAAGGACCGCCAAGCGAGGCGCCTGATCGCGTTCCGGCTCGCCGCGGATGGCATCGGCCGCGCGCAAGGTCTCTTCGACCGTCCATGGATCGGGGAGCTTCAGATCGAGCGGCACGTAACCGATTTGCTTACGCACAGCCTCGCTCGCCAAGTCACCGCCGAGGATCTCTACGCGACCGGAGCGCAGCGGATGCATGCCCGCGAGGGCGCCGAGAAGAAGCCCGACGCCGTCGGCTTGCGTGCCGAGGAGCGCATGAACACCCGCTCCGAGCTCGACGGTGAGTGGCGCGACCGTCAGGGGAGCCGCGCGCGCACTCACGTTGTGGAGCTTGATTTCCGCCAGGCCCGCGCCGCCACTCATTGCGGCCTCAGCGCGGTTTCGCTCTCGACGCGTGCGAGCTGATGATGCACGAAAATAAGGGCAAACGCGCACACGACGGCAAGAACGGCGAACGCGCGCGCGAAGGCGGCGGCGTCGAATCCCGATGGCATCAGCGAGCTGCGTAGCGTCGAGAGAGCCGAAGGAATGGAGAGCACTCGGCCCCACGCGGGCGGAAGGATCGCGCCCGTCCATCCAGCGACGAGCTCGGGGAGGACCAGGATGCCGACGAGCCACGCGTAGCCCCCCGCGCGCGAGCGTGCACCGAGAGCCGCCATGGCGATGGGCGCAAGCGTCGCCGAAAACGCGAGCGCGAAGGCGAGGCCTGCGACGGTTCCCTGCAGCGTCTGGGCAGCGAGGCCGAATTGACGCGCAGCAAGCGTCGCTACGATTCCCGTGAAGAGCGTGCCCCCGCCGACGAGGACCGCGAGGAGAACCGCCAGACCCCCGACCCGCCCCCAGACGTAGTCATGGACGTCTCCACCACGGGAACGGAGGAGCGCCCGGATGCCGTCGTCACGATCGCGTCGAAGTGCGTGCGCGGCCGCCGCGAACGCCAGGAGCACGCCCGCCCCCCAGGCCAACAATTCTGCGGTGAGACCAGGCAAATCCTCGAGCGGCGGGTTGGCCTCGGTCCGCGCCATCACCAGGCCGACGATCGCCGTGCCGAAGCAGGTGAGCGCTCCGATTCCGATCGCCAGCTTGGCCATCGCACCGCCGCGCCCGAGCGCAACGCCGAGCGCGAGGAGCGCCATTCGACCGCGCGGAGCAGGAGACTTCATGGGCGATCCGCTTTTGCCACGGCGGCTGCCTGGCTACAATGCCGGCGTCGATGGCCCGTCCCGCTCAACCCCCCTCTGTCCTTTCGCGGCTGCTGGCGCGTCGGGCGCTGATGCCGTTCGCGACGAGCGTCATCTATGTCGCGGCGGCATCCCTGCGCGCGGCAGAGGGGCGTGGCGTTCGACCGTGGCTCGTGGCGCTCTTTGCGACGGGTCTGGCTCTCCGAGCGGCGTGGCGCGACAGACGAGAAGACGCTCTCGCCGAGTGGGGCCTAGCGATAGTTCTTGCGTCCATGGGAGCACCGGAAGGCGGCGCATGGCTCGGCGCCTTCGGGAGTATCGGCGCAGGGGCGGCGTGCATCGGAGCGCAGCTCGCGATCGCGCGAATTCAGCCGATGGGGGGTGAGCCGATCGTCCTCTCGAGCAGGACGTCGCCGCGGATGGGGCTCACGGCGCTCGTCGTTGTCTGGGCGCTCGCGGTCGCTTCGCACGTGGAGGCGGCGATGGGATCCTCGCGCGTCGGGCTCGCGCCCACGATTTTCGCCGGGTTCGCGGCGGGGATTCTCCTTCTGTCCTGTCTCAAAGCCACACGCGAGCGTCTCCTCGAGCTAGGGATCGTCGATCGGTTGCGCGCATCCGCTGCGGCGATCGCCGTGATTCTCGCGCTCGCTGCGTGGGCAGCACTCGCCGGCCTGGGAACGACGGAGCGGCTCGTGCGCCTCGCGCTCTCCTTTGCCGCGCTGGTGACCGTTCGGCTCTCGCTTCACGGAGACGCCGTTGCCATCGCGCGCTCGTCGCGTCATGCGCTCGTGCTCGCAGCAACAGGCGGCGCTCTCATCATGCTCGGCGCGATGACGGCGATGGGACGCCCCTTCGACGCCGGCGTGATCACGATCGTCACCGCGCTCGTGGCGCTCTTCGTCGGCGTGATGGGACCGTCCCTCGCATCCCCGTTTCGGCCGGCGCAAGGCGCGTGGCTCGATGCCGTAGAAAAAGCCCAGACGGCGCTCCTCCGATCGGATCCTGAAGAGGCGCTCGCTCAAGTGCTGGTGGCATTGCGAGAGCCCGCAGGCGCTGCGGAGTCGCCGGAGATCTGGACGTTCGGTCCGCCGACCGTGATGCGCATCGATGCGGCGGGCTACGCGCGCGAACGCGAGGGCCTCTGTCCGGATGGCATCCTCGAGGTCGCGGCGCGTGAGCCCGAGGCCACCCTGCGCATCGAGGTGCTCGACGCCGTCGAAGTACGCCGCCCAGATTTGCGGTCGATTCACCGCTGGATGGAGGAGCGAGCTGCCCTTGCCGCGACGGTGGTAACCCGCGGCGGCGAGGCCGAAGCCCTCCTCGTCATTCCCCGCGGCATGCGAGGCGAGCACCTGTCACTCGAGGAAGCGCGGGCGATCAAGCGTCTGGCCGATCAGCTCGCGTCGGTCTGCCATTCACGCGGCGCCCTCACCCGAAGCTTCGAGCGCGAACGTGCCGCGAAGCTTCTCACCGAGCAAGCCGAGGAGCGGGCCGCGCGCCTCCAGCACTCCGCCGACGTAGATGCCGAGCGGCATGCGCGCGCCACCGCAAGGCTTGCCCGTCCGGCGACGGTCGGAGTGTACTCGGCCGCATCCCGTCTCGCCTACGACGCGCTCGAGCGACGAACCCGCGGAGCCGTGCCCGTGATCGTCGTCGCCGCTAGCGGTGTCGATCCCATTCCTTACCTCGCGCGCGCCCATCTGTCGGGGGCGAGGAGCTCGGCGCCGCTCGTTCTCGTCGACGGGACGGCAGCACGCGAGCACGATGTGAAGCGCTGGATCGATCCGGCGTCGTCGCCTCTCGCGCACGCCGATCACGGGATGCTCGTTCTCGTCGACGGCGCCGCTCTCCCCTTGGACGTGCAAATCTTGGTGGGTCGCGCGCTCGCCGAGAAGCGAGCCCCGTGGGAGCGAGCCGAGCCACTCGACGTTCTCTTGGCGCTGACCGCGGTAACCGATCCGGGCGAGCTGCTGGCTGCGGGTCGTCTCGATCCTCTTCTCGCGTCGCGCCTGGGTGACGCGATCGAAGCACCGATCCGCCTCCCGCGCATTCGCGAACGCTCGGAGGACGTTCGCGCGATCTTGACGGATCGCCTGGCGCGCGAAGGTCTGCGCGTGCGCGGTGTCCCCGTCGGTCTCGACCATGGGGCCTACGCAAAGATGGTCGAGTACGACTTTCCTGGCGAGGACGCAGAGCTGTCCACGATCGTCCAGGCGCTCGTGGCCGAATGCACCGGGGACGTGGTCCACGCCGCCGACGTGGAGCGCCTAGCGCTCAGCGCTCCGTCCGAGCCTCCCGCCAAATTCAAGCCTGGCGTGCGGTTGGCCTAGGCGGCGTAGCCCTATGGGTACCGGTGGTTGCCACGAGGCTTGTCGGGGCGCTTTTCAACGTGGTAATCGTGTTCCCCCATGGAAAAGAGACGCTCTGTCCTTCCCGCCTTTCTCATCCCCGCCCTCGGCCTGCTTGGCTTTGCCGCGGGCTGCGGAAGTAGCGACGAGCCGTACAAGCCGGTCCCCGCGTGGTCGGGCAAGAAGGCAAACCTCCCGCCCGTCCCTGCGCTCTCGACGGCGCCCGTGAAATCGGCCGATTCATACACGATCTACGGCGCGATTCACCACATGCGCAGCGTCAACCACAACGCCGAGGTCACCGCCAAAGAGATCTCTCTCATCGGGTACATCGTCGACTCGAACATCGCGAGCGCGCCGGCGTGCGCCGTCCACAAGACCGGTAAAAAAGATCCGGATGGATGCGTCACCGAGATTCCTGCGTTCACGCTCGCCGATGCGAAAGGGGACATCGACCCCAAGCACCCGCACATCAAGGTCATGGGCTGGGCCTCGAACTTCGCGAACGTCTTCGACGCGATCCAGAAATACAAGAACCTGAAAGAAGCGCCGAAAGAGCCTCTCCGCGACGAAGTGTGGTCGACCGAGATGCCGTTCCCGCTCCCCGCCGTCGGCGCCAAGGTGAAGGTCACCGGGAAATACGGCGTCAACTTCGCGAAGTCGTCTTCGGGCATCGCCGCCGATCCGCTCAGCGGCATCATGACGTACACGAAGATCGAAGTGCTCGAGCCCGCGCCTGAGCCGGCTGCATTCGCCACCGCGGCGAACGACACCAAGAAAAAGTAATCGCCCGCTATTCCGACGGAAGCGCGAAAAACGCTTCGAGCTCGTGGCGAGCGCGCGGAGACGCGACCGGCGCGAGAATGGCGAGGAGGCGCTCTCTCTCCATTGCCTGAAAAACGAGGGGGCTGGCGTGGAGATCGCGCTCAGCGGCGAACGCACCCGCTGCCCGTGCGAAGGTAGCGTCGTCGCCCCACGCGTTCGCGGTCGGGAGCTCCGCCTTTTCGTCCGAGGCCGCGAGCTGCGCGTCGGCCAGGCTGCGCTCGCCCAGCATGGTGAGCACGACGTGAGCCTCTTTCCAGGAGCGCGGGCTCATCAAGCGTTTCAGCGAACGACCGAGCGCGGCGTGAAGGGCTTCTTCTGGAGCGGCGCGAAGAGCGCGGGTGACGAGGGTTCGCCCGGCGCGCGAGTCCACGAGCTCGAGCGTCTCTCGCGACCACACGAACGGAGGCTCCGCGCGGTCCATCGTGGCGAGATCGGTGAGCGGCGTCTTGTTCAGGAAGCTCGTCATAACTTGCGAGAATCGAACTGCCCGCACCGCGCTGCCATGCGCCGGGAGCTCGCTCAAGGTTCGCGGTGTGCGGACGACGCTCACCCGCCGAAGCTCGGGCCACGCCGTCAAACGCTCGGGGGGCACCTCTCCGAGAAACGTGCTCGAGCCGACCCACCACGACACCGTGGTATCCGTGCGCGCGATCTCCAACACCCGTGAGAAAAGCGTGTGACGCGAGAGGGCATCGGCTGCGGTTCTAGGCGACGCAATTCGCGCAAGCGTGAGGTCGACGAGATCGAGCAGTCTCGTCGGCGCATTTCCGTGGAAGACTCCGGTCAGCGACGGATGCGTGGACTGCACGACGTCGTGGAGGCACGCGGCGAGCCCCCACTCGCTCTCGGTCAAATCTTCTACGCGATCGACGGGCACTAATTTTCGCGCGCAGCGAATACGTGCAAGTTGCACATGAGCGTAGCGATCAATGTCCGTCACCGTTCGCTCTGCACCGATCGCCAGCGCCGCTCGCCCGCCTATGGGCCGGCCCGGATGCATCTCGCCGCCCGTGACCAGGGGGGCGATGAAGCCCAAAAAAAGCCTCTCCGCGATGCTTCCGAGATCGACCTTGGCCATCGCGCGGCGTCAGCCCGACTCACTCTTGGCGAGCGGGTCGGGTGGTTCGACGGCTCCGAGGGGAAACGCTCCGAGGGGCGCGAGGCGCAGGTCGACGGCGCGTTGCTGGAGCGCTGCGTCGATCGACTCGGCGATCACGGGCTCCCATGGTTTGGCCTCGATGAGTGACGCTTCGAGAGACACGAACGCCGATGCTTCGACGGCTAGAGCGCGTGCTTCGGTGGTGACGAAGAGAACCGCCGACGCGGGTGCACCGAGCGCGCGGTAGAGAACGTCTGGTGCGACCGCGGGCGTCACGTCGTAGCCCGCAGGAATGTAGAGGTTCGGATGGATCTCGACGAAGAACGTACCCAAGGGGATGGCTTCGATCCCGCTGGGCGAGCGCACGAAGGCACCCTTGGCCGTAACCGCGATTTGCGTCCGCGCAATCGTTTGGCGCGGAAGGGCGTAGGCCAGACGGCGAAGGAGCGGAAGCTCCTCGGTGCGAATCCAGGTCGCGGTCACGTTTCGCCACGGCGAAGGAGAGGGCATGATCCGCAGCGGTACGCTCACGTTCTCGGGCTTCGAGTGTCCGGTCGCAATCGAGATCTCGCGTTCCGATTCGCCGCGCAGCTCGACGCGTGCGAACGCGCGAAGATCCCCCATTTGCGGGAGACGCCCGAGGGCCCAGGGCTCGTCTCCTCGTCCGCGAAGAAGGACCAGCCCGTTTGGATCGAAGATCGGACACGCGCGAAGATGGACCGGATGACGGTAGCCAAGCTCCACCGCGACGCCCGCGCCGGCCGGAAGAAACGTAGTGATTCCCGGCGTTTTTTCCAAGAGCGGACGCATGCGCGCCGGCAACTCGGGAACGCGCAGAATGTAGCGACGCACCAGTCCTTCATCGAACGCGCTCGCCGGCGGCCACTCACCAACCGCCACTTCGCCTTCCACGCGCGAGCGCACGAGGTAGTGAATGAGCGCGGGTCCTAGCCCTTGCTCAGCCACCATGAAGCGCACGCCGCTGTCTTCTGCGGTCGACGGATCGACGTGGGGCATCAGGCGCAAGAGGAGCGACCTCAGGTCGACGAGCTTCTCGACGTCGTACGCTTGCGTGAAGCGGTCGTGGTAGAGGGCGAGCGCCGCGTCGGTCGCCAGGAGCTGCGAGGCGTCGTAACCGAAGGGCGCTCCCGCGTCGCGGTATTGGACGAAGTGCCTGCTCGTTCCGGTGAAGGTGAAACCGCCAACGAGACGCGCAGTTTCCGACATGCGGTCCATGCGGTCGCTCGACTCCGCCGCGAAAGCCAGCGTAATTTCACTGGTTCCGAGCTTCGATCGCACCAGCTGAATTTCCAGGCTGGACGTCAGGTCTTCCAGCGAGTGCTCGCGCGTGTAGACGCTGAGCAGCGCCACCAAGCGATCGATCGACGGCAGGAGGATCAGCCCCTTTGCACCGAGAGCGACGCCTTTCGCATCGAGTCCGAGACCCGGCGTGCGAAGGCGCGTTTGGTGGATGGCGATCCGCTCGAGCATCTAGGCTGCTGGAGCGTAGTGCACTTTCGCGCGTCGGGGAACGCGCCGGCCCGAGTGCGGATCGCTTGGTGAACTAGCCCCAGATTCGCACCGCGCCCAGTACGGCGGCGGCGACGGTTTCCGTTCGGAGCACGAAGCTTCCGAGGGAGACGATGTCCCATCCGGCACGGCGCGCGGACATCACCTCTTCCTCGGTGAGACCACCTTCGGGACCAACGGCGAAAGCGATCGGAGCGGCCGACTCAAGCGCGCGGATGAGCGCCGGGCCGAGCGGGATCTCGGCTTTTTCGTACAGGCAAAACTTACGAGAATTTTCTTTCACCTGGGCGAGCGCGTCCTGCCAACTCCCGGTGCCCACGCTCGGCGGATCCCCCCGACCACACTGGCGGGCGGCCTCCTGAGCGATGCGCTCCCAGCGCGTGCGTCGCTCTTCGAGTCGAGCTTCGTCGAGGCGCACGATGCTTCGCGTGGTGGTGGCCACGATGACCGACGTCGTGCCGAGCTCGGTCGCGTCGCGGACGATGGCGTCGCATTTGTCGCCTTTGGCCAACCCTTGAATGAAGGTGATCTCTCGGTCGGCGATGATGGCCGCATGGCGGAGCGGACCGACTTGAACGACGAACGCGTTCTCGTCGTTCTGTTCGATCTCGGCATCGGCCTCTCGTCGCGCGACGGGATCGAACGCGGTGATCGTCGTCCCGACGCTCAAGCGAAGAACCCGACCGAGGTAGTGGCCAGTCTTCGCGTCGAGGATCATCACCCCCTCTTGAAGCTTGGGAATGGGGGCACGCACGCGCATCGTGACGCTAGTTTCGCCTAAAAACGAGCGCGATCCACTCTCCTTTTTGAGGAGTGTCGATGAGCTCGAAGCCCGCGTACGCCAAGGCTACGTGGTCCTTCTGCGGAAAGAGCACACCCGACAGGACAAGGAGCCCGCCCGGATTCACACGCGCGCTGATGGGATTGGCGAGCCTGATGAGCACGTCTGCCTCGATGTTGGCGACTACGGTGTCGAACATCTCGGAGACTTCTTCGACAGGAGTGGTGTCCGTTTCGACGCGGGAGCTCAGGCCGTTTCGCGTGGCGTTCTCCCGGACCACCTCGATCACGTCGGGGTCGTTGTCGACGGCGCGGGCCTTCGATGCGCCGAGCACGAGGGCCACAACTGACAGGATCCCGCTACCGCAGCCGACGTCGAGAATGGCGCGGCCGCGAAAGCTCTCGGCGTGCAACGCGAGCACCTCGGCGACGAGGGACGTCGTCTCGTGCAGCCCGGTTCCGAAGGCGCGTCCAGGCTCGAGCTCGATGACATGCTCCACACCCGCCGCGCGCTCGTACGTCTCCCACGGCGGACGCACTACCACTCCGGAGCACAGCACGAACGGACGAAAATGAGCCTTCCATGCATCGCGCCAGGCGTCGCCGACGATCTCTTCGAGCCGCGCCGCCCAGCTCGCATCGACCGCGCCGAGCGCCGCACGCGCTTCCTCGTGCGACTCGAAGCTCGCCACCAAGGTGCGTTTTCCCGGCGTGCCTTTCACGAGGGTCGTCGCGTCGCGCTCTTCAACTCCGCCTGCTCCGAGCTCGAAGAGGAGCGCGCTTGCCTCGTCTGCGTCCGCTTCGTCTACGTCGACGAGAAGGAACGGAAAGCGCGGTTCAGGGGCGTCGGAGCTACTCACCGATGGTCACGCTGACGGTGCCGTTCTTCATGCCGGGGGGGTTGTTGTTCGGATTGGATGCGCCGCTCTTGAAGACGCCTGCCGCGGCGAGACCGCCTACGATTCCTGCGGCGACGACGATCCCAACGCCGAGAGCCACCGGAAGCACCCACCCTTTGCTCGGCTCGGGCACGGCCACGCGAAGCGGAGCTCCCGCATCTCCGCGCGAGATGATCGGCAGTCCGCCCTTGTCGAGCCCCTCGACGTAGTACTCGACGAGCGGAGGGTTCACCGCCGTCGCCGGGATCGTTGCGCGCGCCGTTCCCCCCTGGAGCGTGGCGTCGATCTGGTTGAACTTACCTTTTGAGCCGGTGCGAAAAAACACGAGCACCCTCTGCACGCGGTGCTGTGGGTCCTCAAGCTTTGCCGTGAGCGGGATGGCCGTTTTCGGATCGACCTGCGACGGCGACGCATGGCCCATGGTGACCGGCGCGGGAGCGGCCTCCAGCGCGGTGACCAAGCCAGGCTTTCCTTCGTCCTCCCACTTTTGTTTCGTGGTCGCGAAAAAATCCCGGAAGCGCGGTGACTCGGACGACGGAAGGGCGTAGTTCGGATCGAGCGCAAGAAGCCCGCGAACCGCGCTCTCCGCCTCTTCTTTGCGGTTGAGCGTTATGTAATTGAGCGCGAGTAGGCGGTAGATGTCGAGCTTCTGCTCCTGCGTGTTGTTGGGGCGGACGAGCGCGGCGCTCAAGGTCTGGATCGACTCTTCGTACTGCTGATCGTCGAAGAGCGCGCGACCGCGGCCGATGAGATCTTGGCGCGGAGCCGCGGGCTGCGTGGTCCCCGGAGCCCTTGGTTGGGCCATGGCCGGGCCGCTCGACAATAGGACGCCATGAAGCGCGCATGCGAGCGCGAGAATGGTCGCGGGTCGAGTGCGGATCATGCGCGGAAGGGTAATCACAACCAGAGCGCGACGCCATCGCTCGTTTCCTCTACGGGGAACGCGAAGAGGCGGGCTCCGATGCACGGGCCGGTGACACACGCTCCGTCCGTGGGGCGGTAGATGGCGCCGTGCGCGTGACAAAGAAGATGCACGCCGTCCTCGGCCATCACGCCTTCGCCTTCGTCGGCAGCGCGCGCATCCAGGGCAATCGCTTGATGACGACACAAGTTGGCGAAGGCACGTAGGTCACCGCCCACCCAGCCGACAAGCGCCGTCTCCGCGAACGATCCATCGCGCATCTCGACGAGCCTGCCCAGTTCCACGCGGACGAAGTGGCCCATTTTCGCGCCGGATCGTTCCGCTTCGGACAAGACGAAGGAGTGCCTCGTCGCGCTCATCGTGCGCTCTAGCCTCCGATGCGGTGGTTCACTGCAAAGTACACGCGTCGTGCGGGTACCGAATGCAGGCAACGCCGCCGAGCGGGGATCGAGCGCGGAATTTTCATCCCATCGGAGAGCACCATCGCCGTCAGGCGCCCGCCGTAGACGCAGCCCGTGTCGAGCCCCGTGGCCCACGGATGAAGCTGCAGACCGCCGAGCGCGTTGTGCCCGAATACAATGTGCGGCGGACCTTCGTAGAGGGTGCCCCAGCGCACGAATGCAGCCTTCTTCGCCGAGCCCCGCGCGTCACGCACGTTCACCGTTTTCACCGAAACCGAGCGAATGTGGAGCAGGGTCTGCGGATCTTGCTTTTCGATCGGCAGGCCGGGAAGCAGCCCTGCGTGGATGATGCGCGCGCCATGCTCCGGAAGATCGAACCAGTAAGGAGCCGTATGGAGGAGCGTCCAGTCGACCTCGCGGAGCGAGAGGGCCACCTCGAGATGAATCTTTCCGAGGGGTACGCTCGGATCGGTCCGCCACGCGATGAGCTTCTCTTCGTGATTGCCGCGCACGATGATCGCGCCGGTCCGCCGCGCGACGTCGAGTACGCCGAGGGAGTCTGGTCCGCGTGCGATGAGGTCGCCCACGAAGATCAAACGGTCGCCCGAAGTGAACGCCACAGCATCGAGCAACGCCTCGAGCTCCAGGCGGCAACCATGGACGTCGCCGATGATGACCGTTTTTCCCATCGAAGAGAGAGACTGTAGCCCGATTGGACCGGCTGACAAATGAACCCGGCGCGATGTGTCCGGCCGTTCAGCCGCTCCGAATCAGCTACCGCAGCGAACGCAACGTCGTCACCGAGCGAACGGTGGAGATCACTTCCGTGGTGATGGTGGAAGATCCGGGACCCTTCTGAACTGCCTTGATCTCGAAAAGAACCAACCCCGCCAATTCAAGCTCGATCGGATCGAGAGCGCGCGCGTCGAAGATGCGTTGCTCGGCAGTGAACGGCCGGGTGCGATCTTAGCGGACTAAACTTTACGCTCGAGCCCCTCGAGCTTCGCGCGCTTCGGAATGACCACCAGGCCGTTGTCCGTCACGAAGAAGCGCTGGCGATCGGCTTCGATGTTGAAGCCCACCTCCGCGCCGGAGGGGATCTCGACGTCTTTGTCGACGATGCATTTGCGGATGCGGGCGTGGCGGCCGATCTTCACGCGCTCGAAGAGCACGCTCTCTTCGACTTCGCTGAAGGAGTTGATGCGGCAGCCGACGCTGAGGACGCTGCGGTGGATGCGCCCTCCGGAAATGATGCATCCGTGGGAGACCAGGGAATCGGTGGCGATGCCCACGCGGGCTTGCGCTTCGTCGCGAAATACAAATTTTGCAGGGGGATCGTGAGTCACGCCGGTGCGAATTGGCCAGCGCATGTTGTATAAATTGAACTGGGGATGAATCTCGATGAGATCCATCTGGGCCTGCCAATAGGCCTCGAGAGTTCCGATGTCGCGCCAGTACCCGGGGCCGGTGCCGTCTTCGCCGGGGACCTTGTTCGTCGCGAAGTCGTAGGCCCACACTTCGCGGCCGGTCGCCACCATGCGCGGGAGGATGTCGTGGCCGAAGTCGTGGCGGCTGTCGGCGAGCTTCTCGTCATCGGCGAGCTCGCGCACGAGAGCTTCGGTTTGAAACACGTAGTTGCCCATCGACGCCAGGCACATCTCTGAATTGCCGGGCATCGTCGGCGGGTCTTTGACTTTTTCGTGAAAGGCGATGATTCGTCCGTTCGCGTCGGCCTCGATGACCCCGAGATCGCTCGCCTGCGCCTTCGGAACTGGGATGACAGCGACCGTCGCTTCGGCCTTCTTTAGAAGGTGATGGCCGACCATCTGCCGCACATCCATCTTGTAAATGTGATCGCCGCCGAAGATGGCGACGTGCTCCGGCTTTTCGTCGGTGATGACGTGCTGGCACTGGAAGACGGCGTCGGCCGAGCCGCGGAACCACGATTTACCGGTTCGCTGTTGGGCGGGGATGGCCTCGATGAACTGATCGAGGATTGGCGACAGACGCCACACGCGCGCGATGTGCTCCTCGAGGGATGCGCTCTTGTACTGGGTGAGGATCTTGATCCGCACCATCCCCGAGTTGACGAAGTTCGATAGAACGATGTCGATGATGCGGTAGCGCCCGCCAAAAGGGACGGCCGGCTTCGCGCGATCGAGGGTCAGCGGGTACAGACGCTTTCCTTCGCCACCGGCGAGGATCATCACCAGGACTTGGCTCGGATCGAAATGGGAGGTCGGAATCATCGAAGCGGCCCGGTCATAGTAACCGGCATTGGACCGGGAAAGCCAGTTGCCGCAGGAGCAATTTTCAGCCAAAAAGAAGGTGAATGGCGAAGGTCGTCGATATGGCGGAGGCGCGTCCCACGGTCTCGCTGCGCTTTGCGATGCCTGCCGATGCCATGCGCGTTCTCGAAGTGGCCGCAGAGAAAGCGCGCAGCGGCGTGCGGGGATGCATCGCCACCGTGGTCGCCCGCCACGGCTCTGCTCCGGGTACTCCAGGACAAAAATTGTACGCAGGCGGTGACGGATCGTGCTTGGGCACCGTCGGCGGTGGCGCGGTGGAGCGTGAGGTGATCGACGCGCTCGACGCGATGCTCGAAGCGGAAGATCCCCAACACCACGCGCGGTCTTTTCGTCTCGGGGCGGAGCTCGGAATGTGCTGCGGCGGATCGATCGATCTATGGATCGAGCCGATCGAAGCGCTCATCGCTTGCTTGATCGTGGGCGGAGGGCACGTGGCCACCGCCGCGGCCCCGCTCCTCGCGCGAGTGGGGTTCGCCGTGACGGTGTGCGACGAGCGCGAAGCGTGGGCGGGTGAAGCACGGCTTCCCGGCGTGCGATCGATCGTTGGTGAGCACGACGACGTCGGCAAAGAAATGTCACGACGCGGCGCCGTCCTGGTGATGACCCACGATCACGCCCTCGATCAGCGTGTCATCGAGTGGGCGCTCGCTCAGAAGTTCGCCTACGTCGGCGGAGTGGGGAGCCGCGCCAAGGCGCAACGCACGCGCGACCGCCTCGAATCCCGTGGATTTTCGGCGGAGGATTGCGCCCGCGTGCGCATGCCGATCGGCATCGAGATCGGAGCTCGCTTGCCGGAGGAGATCGCCGTGGCGATCGCCGCGGAGATGGTGGCGTGGCGGAAAAGAAAGATCTGACCGGGATCATCCTCGGCGCGGGTCGGGGCGAGCGCATGGGCGGGCCGAAGGCTCTCCTCGTGATCGAGGGCGAGCCGCTCTACCTTCGGCACGTCCGTCGCGCCCGCCTAGCTGGATGCGGCGACGTGATCCTGGTGACGAACCGCGAAGTCGCGCGGGAGCTGCCCCCGGAGCCGGGCTTGCGGATCGTTCTTTCGGACGAGGACGAGACATCGGGCTCTGTCGCGCGGGGCTGCACAGCGCTCGGTGACGCGGTCGTCGTTCTCCTCACGCCGGTGGACGTGCTCCCCGCGACCACGCGCACGATCGAGCTTCTTTTTCAGGCGATTCGTGACGGCGCGGAGGCAGCGACCCCCTCTTTCCAAGGACGCGGAGGGCACCCCGTATTGTGCCGAAGAGAGGTGCTCTCCGCTTACGTCGCCGCGCCGCCGTTTCCCACGCTGCGCGATGCGCTTGCGAGGCTGGGTGAGAAGCGGGTGCGGGTCGAGGTGACTGATCCGCACGTGACGCGCGACCTGAATCGTCCAGACGACATTTGGGCGCTCACGGGGGCGGCTCCGCAGTTCTGGAAAAAATCGATGCTACCTTGAAAAGCTGGGCCGCGTGATCGCCGCCATCATGATCGCCGCGCTGAACGGTGCATGCATCGAGCGCTGCTGCGGACTAATCCTCGAGCTCCACAACGGGGGCGAAGAGGTCATGAAGTTCTTCATCGCCCACCCAAAAAAGTGAAAGCTAGAAGCGCCCGGTGATCGCCGCGCCGCCGGCGGTCGGTGAGAGCTGCGCGTTTGGGCCCGCAGTCTTCTGACCGAAAATCAAGAGGCCGCCGCCGGTCACCGCCGCGACCACGCCGAGCGTGAGAAGAGTGGCGGACAGCGTGCTGTACGCTTTGCCGCTGTCCACCGCGTTGAGAAGCTCGCTCCGTGACGAATCACAAACGCGGCCCGAGGTGCAACGTGCGTCGAGGAAGCCAATCCTCGAGCGAGCGAGGCCGTAGAAGATGATCCCGCCGACGACTCCTGCCCCGCCCGCGCTGATCAAAACCAAGGGGACTACGGAAGGGCCGGGCGGCGCGTCGAGGGGCATGCGTGCCGCCTCCTTCAGATGGACGGTGATCGCTCGCTTGACCGTCCCCGACGGAAACTCAGCGACGACCTCGTGGTCACCCGGATTCATCGGGCGCGGCGCGCTCACCGCGGCAACGGCAACGTGCTGTCCATCGATCGAGAGTCGGGTGAGCTTGTCTCCCGGTCTCACGGAGATCTCGAGCGTCGGCATGCGCGAACGAACGAAGGCGGCCTCGTCCTTTGCAGCACTGTCGACCGTTGGAACATTTGCGGTGCGTGCGAGCTCGGAGGCCCGTTCGAGCGAGGCCAACGCTTCGACGAACGCGCCGCTTCGTCCTTCACAGAGGCCAAGGTGAAAGGCGAGCTGCGGGGTCATCTTCACCGCTGACGCGCGGCGGAAGAAGATGAGCGCCTCGGACCACTTCTCACGGTCTTCGAGGCTCACGCCCTCCGCGAACCACAGCTTCGCCTGGGCGATCTGGGCGGGCGACTGTGCGCTTACGAGCCTCGGCGACGCGACGGTGAGGACCGCGACGAGAACGAGGGCACGTGCGCCTTTTCTCCTTCCCATGTGCGCCAGGCTAGCGGACGCGTGATACTTTTTGCCAGTGATGCGGGCGGACCTTCTTGTCGCGGGGAAATACCGCCTCGTGCGAGAGCTCGGCGCCGGAGCCATGGGGGTGGTGTGGCTGGCGCGTAACGAGCTCGTGGACCGCGAGTTCGCGATCAAATTTTTGCACCCCGCGACGCCGAAGAGCGACGAGGTGTTCACGCGATTCTTTCAGGAGGCGAAAATTCTTGGTCGCCTGCGCCACCCGAGCCTTCTCGAGATCGTCGACACCGGTAAGGCAACCGAGCTTCACGACGTGCCGTACCTGGTGATGGAGCTCCTCGAAGGGATCCCCCTCGATGGCGCGATCCGCGGGATGGGCCGCCTCCCCCTGCCGCTCACGCTCCTCATCATGCAAGAGGTCGCGCGGGGTCTCGCCCTCGCGCACGACAGAGGGATCGTGCACCGCGATCTGAAGCCCGCGAATATTTTTCTCCATCGACCAGGCAACGGCGCGCTCATCCCAAAAGTCGTCGACTTCGGAATCAGCAAAATCATCGCTGGTCCTGGAGATGATCCCGCGTTGAGCCTCACGCGAACGGGCGCCCTGATTGGCTCGCCGATGTACATGAGCCCGGAGCAAGCGGCGAGCGACAAGACCCTCGATGCGCGGAGCGACGTGCATGCGCTGGGGGTCGTGACGTGGGAGTGCCTGGTCGGCAAAACGCCATACGTCGCCACGACCTTCACCTCGCTCGTGGTCGAGATCGTCACGGGCTCGCGGCCTCTCCTTCGCGCGTCAATGCCCGATGCACCGGCTTCGGTCGAGGCGCTCCTCGCGAAGGCTTTCGCCGTTGACCGCGACGCTCGATTCGCCAATGCCGGTGAATTTGCAGCGGCCATCGTGCACGTGCTCGCGCAGCTTGGCGTAACGGAGACTCTCGACGCGCGCACGAGCGCGGAGCTCTTTTTTTCCAAGCTCCCGAAGGACGCCGCGGTCGCCGCCGTCGCGCCACCCTATGTGTCGCGAAGAAAACGCAGCGGCATCGGTTTCACTCAAGTCGATCCTCTCACGCCGACGGAGCTTCTGGCCCCGACGATCACCGCGCACCTGCCGCATGAAGGCTCCGCGCCCGCGCAAAAAAAATCGAGCGCTCTTCCGTACGCGATCGTCGGAGCGGTCATCGCGGTCCTCGCCGGGGGAAACTGGTATCTGGCAGGCAAGCGCACGGTTGCTCCGGCGAATGGAGAGGACCTCCTCGTTGCCCCACCAGCGATCCCTCCGCCGACGCCGACCGATCCTCCCGTCGTCGATGCGGGTGCCAAGAATTCTCCTCGTCCGCCCAAGCCCGCTCGTCCTCCTGCGGGCACCAAGGGTGACTTCCGTAGAGGCGTGAGCGGCGACGGCTTCTAGCCACCGTCGACGGGAGCGTCGGGCGGGTCGGCGTCGGGCTCGTCAATCGCACCGAGAGCATCGAACGCGTCCATATCCTGAAAGACGTCGGTCGCATCCATCGAGCTTGCCGCGTCGCGTTCGGCATCGCGCACGCTCGCCTCTTCGCCGCCATCCGCTCCGGCGCGATCGAAGAAGTAGTAGTCGGGAAAACAAGCGAGAAAGAGGGTTGTCCCGAAAATCACTCCTCCAAGCGCAATGCCCGCCCGCAACCTCATTACCCCAAGATATCCCTTTCTGGAGCGCGGCGATGCTCGCTCCGGTTAGACTCGCAAACCGTGACTACGAGCTTCATTGGGGAGAACGTCCCGCGCGTCGACGGGGCGGCAAAGGTGACGGGAGACGCCGCGTACATCGACGATTTCGTGGTGCCCGGTGCGCTCTATGGAGCAACCGTACGAAGCGACGTGCCTCGCGGAACGCTCCGTGGAATCAAGCGTGATCCTGCCTTCGACTGGACGGGAATCACCGTGGTCACCGCCGCCGACATTCCCGGCGACAACGTGGTCATGCTCATCGAGGACGATCAGCCGGTGCTCGCCGCGACGTCGATTCGGCACATGTACGAGCCCGTCGCGCTCGTGGCGTGTGACGATCCGGTGCGCCTGAAGCGCGCGCTCAAGGCCATCACGCTCGACGTGGAGCCGCTCCCTCCGCTCCTCACGATGGACGATTCCATAGCCAAAAAACAGCTGGTTCACGGCACCGACAACGTTTTCAAGCGCTACGTCATGGAGCACCAGCTCGGTGGCAAAGACATCGACGCGCTCATCGGCTCGTGCGACATCGTGCTCGAGGGGCGCTACGAAGTGCACCACCAGGAGCAGCTGTACATCGAACCGCAGGGCATGATCGCCTGGTGGAGCGACGCCGGCGTTCACGTGACCGGATCCCTTCAGTGCCCGTACTACGTGCACAAGGCGATGAAGCGCGCTTTTGCCCTCGAGGGCGATCGCGTCCACATCACCCAGGCGGTGACCGGCGGCGGCTTCGGTGGGAAAGAAGAATATCCGAGCATGATCGCGGCGCATGCAGCCCTCCTCGCGCGCTCTGCCAAGAAACCGATTCGTATGATCTACGGCCGAAAAGAGGACATCGAGGCCACCACCAAGCGCCACCCCGCGCGCATGGACATCAAGACCGGCTGCACGAAAGACGGAAAGCTCGTCGCTCTGAAGGTCGACTGCGTGATGGACGGCGGCGCCTACGCGACGCTCACCTCGGTCGTCTTGTCGCGCGGGATTCTCCATGCCGCAGGCGCTTACGAATGGAAGCACGCGCGCGTCGCGGGCATCGCGGTCGCGACCAACACGCCGCCGAACGGCGCGTTTCGTGGCTTCGGCGCGCCGCAAACGATCTGGGGCATCGAGCGTCACATGGATCGGCTGGCGACGAAGCTCGGACGCGAGCCGCTCGATCTGCGCAGACAAAACGTCCTCAAAATCGGCTCCGTCACGGTGACCGGACAAACGCTCACCGAGAGCGTGGGAGTTCAAGAGTGCATCGAGCGTGCAGTGAAGGAGAGCGACTACGACGCGAAGCGCGCCGCGTACACCAAGGCTCCCGTGAAGGATCACAAGCGGCGAGGAATCGGAGTGTGCGTGTTCATGCACGGCGCCGGCTTCACCGGATCGGGCGAGCGGCGCCTCAAAGGGAAGGTCCAGGTAGATCTCGAGCGCGGTGGGAAGCTCCGCGTGCGCTCCGGCTCCACCGACATCGGGCAAGGGACGGAGACCATCTTTCGCCAGATTGCGGCCACCGCCTCTGGCCTCACCATCGCCGACATCGTGCTCGAAACTCCGTGCACCACCAACGTGCCCGACTCGGGGCCCACCGTGGCTTCGCGCACGGTGATGGTCGTGGGATCGATCGTCGGCACGGCCTCGAAGCAGCTGGCTGATCGCGTACGTGAGGCGCAGAGCACACTAGAGAGCTTTGGCGAAGCGGCCGATCGACTCCTCGATGCAGCGAAGGGTCCCATCGTGGCCGTCGTTCAATACGAGCCTCCTGCCGCCAACGCCTGGGACGACGAAGCCTACCGAGGCGATGCGTACCCCACGTTTTCCTGGGGCTGCGACATCGCAGAGGTCGAGGTCGATCTCGATACGTACGAGACGAAGGTCGTGAACTTTTACGCTGCGCAAGACGTCGGCAAGGCGATTCACCCCGTGATGTGCGCTGGGCAAATCGAAGGCGGAACTCTGCAAGCCATCGGCTGGGCGCTGTACGAGGCCGTGGTTTGGAAGGACGGCAAGATCCTGAATCCCCGTATGACCAACTACGTCATCCCCACCAGCAAAGACGCTCCGCCTTTCACGACGATCCTCGTCGAGCATCCGTTCTCGGGAGGGCCGAACGGCGCAAAAGGAGTGGGCGAGCTACCGATGGATGGCGGCGCGCCCGCTCTGGCCGCGGCGGTAGAGCAGGCTATTCGTGCAGAGTGCAACGATTTGCCGCTCCTCCCCGAGCAGCTGTTCGCGGCCGTTGCCCGCGAGAAGAAACGCGTCCAATGAGCCGGGTTGGAGAAAGCGATACCGTGCAGAAGTTCTTTCTTCGGATGAACGTTAACGGAAGCGACCGCGAGGTCGAGGCTCCGCCGCTGGCCCGCTTGCTCGATGTGCTCCGCGGCCCGATGGGCCTCACCGGAACGAAAGAGGGCTGCGGCGAAGGCGAATGTGGCTCTTGCTCCGTTCTCCTCGACGGCGCTCCCGTGAACTCGTGCCTCGTCGCCGCCGGTCAGTGCGAAGGACGCAGTGTGGTCACGGTCGAAGGGCTGAGCCTGGGTGACGCGCTCTCACCGCTCCAGCGCTGCTTCATCGACGACGGCGGCGCGCAGTGCGGCATCTGCACACCCGGAATGCTGGTCGCCGCGGAGGCGCTTCTTCGCGCGAACTCCCGTCCGACGGAGGACGACGTGCGCGATGCCATCGCCGGCAATCTGTGCCGCTGCACCGGCTACCAGCGCATCATTGATGCCATCATGAACGCGGCGGCCACGCTGCCTCCGCCGCGGCGATCCATGTTTCCCCCGGGAGTGAAGGTATGACGCCCGCCGCGAAGTCAGTCGAAAAAATCCAGGCCTTCGCGCCTGCTGGGCTTGCGGCTACGAAATTCGTAGCTCCGCGATCGGCCAGCGAGGCATGCGATCTCCTCGCCGAAGCCAGCGCGAAGAAGCTGACGTGCGTGGTCCTCGCGGGCGGCACCGATTGGATCGTCGATCGTCATCTCATGTCCATCGAACGCGCGGGCGAGGTCGATCTGGTCGTCGACATCACCGGCATCGCCGGCTTCGGAGAGATCGCGATCAAGAACGACGCCGGCGAAGAGCGCCTACTCCTTGGTGGCGGCGTCACCTACTGGAACCTTCGCACGAACGCGCTCGTCACCCGCACCATCCCCATGCTCTCTGCCATGGCAAAAGACGTGGGCGCCGTTCAAATCCAGACGCGCGGTACCCTCGCCGGAAATATCGCTTCTGCGTCGCCGGCAGCCGACGGAGTCGCAGCGTTGATGGCCCTCGACGCTCGCCTCACGTTGCAGAGCGCGACCGGCGTGCGTGTCGTACCTCTCGAGGAATTTTTTACGGGTTACCGCAAGACGCTGATGCGCCCCGACGAGCTCATCGTCGAGATCGACGTGCGGGTCCCGCGTCCGAGCGCGTGGGCGCGTTGGCGAAAAGTGGGAACCCGTCTGGCGCAGGCTATTTCCAAGGTCGCGCTCGCAAGCGTGGTCGGCGTCACCGAGGGGACGATTCGTTACGCGCGCTTCGGCGCAGCCTCCGTTGCCGCAACGACCCACGCTCTTCCGAGGGTGCGGGCCTATCTCGAAGGGCGCGCGCTCGCCGACGTGGAGGATGCCGCACTCGACGCCGCTGTGATGAGCGACATCACTCCGATCGACGACGTGAGGAGCACCGGTGAGTACCGCCTCCATGTCGCGAAGGCGCTGGTCAAGCGGGCCATCGAGGCTTCATGAAAACCACGCTCGCGGAAGACG
>JAYTOU010000015.1:0-85654 GCA_043747615.1 Myxococcales bacterium
CGTACGAGGTGGTGAAGGGCGCGACCAACGAGGCGATCGCGAAGTCCAAGCAGCAGATCCACGACGCGCTCGCAAATCCGTCGGTGACGAGCATCGTCAACGCGCTCGTGCAGACGCGTCGCAACCTCATGAACGTGAAGGTCGACCGCACCATCGCCAAGCCGAAGGTCTCCATCATCGGTGAGTTCTGGGCGATGACCACCGAGGGCGACGGCAACTACCAGCTCCAGCGCTTCCTCGAAGAAGAAGGCGCGGAGAACGACATCCAGCTCGTGACGGCATGGATCCTCTACACGATCTGGGAATCGAAGCGCGACACGCTCGAGCGTAAGGATCTCAAGGACCAAGACACCAGCAAGTACGGCCTCGGCGGGCTCGGGCCCTTCGGTGCCATGAAGCGGGTCATCACGGTGACCGCGGCGGAGCAGGTCGTGCGCGGCCTCTTCCAGGTGTTCGCTCACGCAGCGGGGCTCTACGGCTACCACCTGCCGGACATGAACGAGATCGCGAAGATCAGCCACGAGTACTACAACAACGATCTCCGCGGCGGCGAAGGCCACATGGAAGTCGGCAAGCTGATCATGAACGTCGTTCACTCCAAGGCGCACATGACCCTCAGCGTGAAGCCGTTCGGTTGCATGCCGAGCGCGGGCGTCTCCGACGGCGTGCAGTCCGCCATTGCCGAGAAATTCCCGGGAACGATCTTCTGCCCGGTCGAGACCAGCGGCGACGGTCGCGTGAACTTTTACTCGCGCGTCCAGATGTACCTCTTCAAGGCCAAGCAGGCCGCGACGGCTGAGTACGATCGCGTCCTCGTCAAGCACGAGCTCACGCGCGAGCAAGTGCAAGCGTTCCTCGAGGCCAACCCGCGCTTCGGCAGCCCGCTCCACAAGGCTCCGCACAATTACTCCGGCAACTGCGCCGACCTCGTGGCGGAGATCGCTCCGTACATCCACAAGACGCGCACCCAGCGCTGGCGCGATCGTCTCTCGTTCACCGCGAAGAAGAGCGCGGAGCTCGCCCAGAAGTCCCCGCACATGGTCATCGAGCTCGTGAAGAGCGCGGTCGACGCCGCTCCGGAAGTTGCGGCGCGCGTGAAGGAAGACGTCCTGGCCTTCCGCGAGGAACGGCAAGTGGCCAAGGCAGCCAAGAAGAAGACCACGGAAATCCAAGCGAGCGCGTAACGCGTTCAGCTCGTAGGTGCACGCCATCGGGGGGCCATCGCCGCGACCCCCCCTGGCGCGACCGAGCACCAACTTGGATCCCGAATGATCCAGCGTTAGGCCCCCAAAAAACTAGATTGTGCCTGATATTTGGCGAGGTTTCCGTACATGTAAGACGGCATCCTTCCTGCTTAGGGCGCAGTCACAATGAAACTTCGCCACCTCGCGCCGTTCGTCGTCCTCGTTGCTGCTTCCACCGCTGCTTGCGCTGCGTCTACCGACGGCAGTCAAGACGACACGTCCGACCAGGCGCTGACGAGCCTCACCGCGCTCGCGCGTAACTTGAAGTTCAAGGCCATCGTCTACGTCGACGCCGGAGCAAGCGACAGCGAGATTCTTTCCGCGGTCCGTCGCCAGAACCAATCGGCCTTCGGCGCTCTTCGCACCGCGAAGGTCGGCGTCAACAGCCGCGAGCTGAAGGACGTCGACACGAGCACGTTCGTGAAGACCAGCGTGAAGGTCTACGACGTCGCGGCGCACGACACGACGGGGCGGAACATGGTCAAGGTCAGCTACACGTACACGGACCGCGCGGTCGTCCCCGCCACCATGTCGAAGCGCTCGGCGCTCCCCATCGGCCTTCTCTCCGGTGACTACGGATCCCGGAGCGCGAGGATTCTTCCCGAGTGCACGGACAACGACATGGAAGCCAACGAGTTCGCTGGCTCCATCTGGTACGTGTTCAATCCCTCGCTGCCGCAGTGCATGACGGCGATGAGCACCGAGCAAAGGGCGATCGACGCCGATCACGCGAAGCTCCTCGACAAGAAGGGCGTGCCTCTCTCGGAGGTCAATCGGCTCTACTCGCCGCTCACCGTCAGCCTCACGCGCGCGCTCCTCAACGGCAACGCTTCCTACCCCGAGTACGACAGGCTGTATGCCGGTGGCGTCACGCCCGGCAAGTTGGTCGTCGGAATGGTCAGCGGGCTCATGGCCAACTGGGCCTCCGGCGAGCACCACGACACCATCGAAGACGAAGGCTACGTCATGTGGTTCGGCGGCCTGCGCAACGTCTTCACCGCTCGCCCGGGCATGAAGCTCGTCAAGACCGAGCCCGCGGTCGACTTCACGAACATCACCGTCGGCACCAAGACCTACGCGATCGCTGGCGGCTTCGACGACGTCATGAAGTGGGAGCTCGACTCGACCGGCTTTCCCGCGGGCACCACGTCGGCCGAGCAGCACGACCTCCGCGTCGCAGCGGGCGACATGATCGTAAAACATTGGCTGACCTTCGAAGTGCCCGTCAAGGTCACCATCGGCAGCGGCGTTCAAAAAGACGTCACCATCCAGTTGAATTCCTACTTCGGCGCAGAGACCGACTCGACGCCCCACAAGCGGGCCATCAAGACCAGCGACGTCTTCATCTACAACGGCCACTCGTACATCGGTTACGGACCGCTTGATCCCAGCCGCTTCTCGGCGTCGGACTTCCCCGCGAGCTACCAGATCATGGTCGTCAACGGCTGCGTCTCTTACAACTACTACGAAAAGGACTACTTCCCCCTCAAGGCGGGCGGCACCAAGAACCTCGAGCTCATCACGAACGGTCTCGAGAGCTGGGTCAACGAGAGCGGTCCCGCGATGGGACGCCTGGTGGGCGCGATCATCAACGGCAAGCAGTCGAGCTACACCGACATCCTCAAGGCCGCTCAGTTCACCGACTTCGGGTACGACTGGGGCATGGACGCCCTGCGCGTCGTCGACGGCGAGCTCGACAACAAGTACTCACCGACCAGGACGCCGATCACGTTTCGGTGAGGCGTCTTTTTCAGGGTGCTTCGAGTAGCTCGCGGGCGATCCGCAAGATCTGAATCTCGTCCGTGCCGCCTCCGATCTGAAAGAGCTTTGCGTCGCGCGCCATCATCTCGACGACGCTGCCGGTGATGTAGCCGGCACCTCCCATGATCTGGACGGCCTCGAGCGCGCAGTCCGTCGCGGCCCGGGCGCAATAGAGCTTCGTAGCGCTGGCTTCGCGGGCGGTGAGCACCGCGCCTGTTTTTTCGGCCTCTAGCTGGCGCATCAGCATCGTGTGGATGAGGGTGCGCGCCATGTAGATGCGGGCGATCTTGTCCTGGACGAGCTGGAACGAGGCAATGGGCTTGCCCCATTGCTCGCGGGTCTTCGCGTAACGAATGGACTCCTCCAGGCAGCGCTCGACCATTCCGAGGAGCATCGGTGTCATCCCGGAGCGTTCCTGATTCAGCGAGCTCTTCGCCGAGGTGCGCGCGTTCTCCGTCTTGTCGCCGCCGAGGAGACGGTCGGCAGGAACGAAGACGTCACCGAGAAAAATTTCTCCGGTGGGGGAGGAGTGCATGCCCATTTTTTTCATCGGTGGGCCGGTGCTCACGCCGGTGTCGCTTCGCTCGACGATGAACGCGCGTATGTCTCCCGGTGAGAATTCGTCGCCGAGCATTCGGGCGTAGATGAGAAAGACGTCTGCGAACGGCGCGTTGGTGATGAAGGTCTTCGATCCGTTCAGTTGAAAGCCGCCGCCGACCCTCCGCGCATGGGTTTTCATCGAGCCGAACGCGTCGCTCCCGGCGCTTGGCTCGGTCAGCCCCCACGCCCCGATGCGATCCATCGTGAGCACGGGAAGCGCCCAACGCTCTTTCTGCTCGAGCGTTCCCCGCGCCATCACCCCGCCTGCGAAGAGACCGAGCGAGGCCCCGAACGCGAGCGCAAAGCCCGGACAGACGCGTGCGAGCTCCATGCTGAGGATGGCCATCATGGCCGGATCGCTGCCGAGTCCCTTCTTCGGCTCATCCCCGTTCTGCCGGTCCTTCATCTTCGCGAAGAGGCTCTTGGCCACGTCGCCGATGCCGAAGGTCGCCGCCATCTCTCGCATCACGGGGTAGATGCTGATCTCCTGGGCTTCCATTGCCAAGACCTTCGGCTCCAGCTTCTGAGCGCACCAGCCGCGAATCGCTTGCTGGGCGAGGACCTGTTCCTCTGAAAAATCGAGCATGGGGGTTATGCTACTGCACTCATGGCCACGCTCGACGCTGCACTTGGGGCGCGTGAAATTTCCAAGGACGTCATCGCGCTCTGCGCTCGCCTCCGCGAAAAAGGGAAGCGCGGGTGGATCGTCGGCGGGTGCGTGCGCGATCTGCTCCTCGGCCGTACGGTCTCCGACTGGGACGTCGCGACGGACGCCCTTCCCAAGGACGTGATGAAAATGTTCCCTCGGGTGATCCCCACGGGAATTGCCCACGGGACGGTGACCGTCATGATGGGAACGAGGGGGTACGAGGTCACGACCCTCCGCGGCGAGACGACGTATTCCGATGGGCGCAGGCCCGACGAGGTTCACTTCGTCGACGACATCACGCGCGATCTTGCTCGCCGTGATTTCACGATGAACGCCATCGCCATCGAGCCCACCTCTCTCGAGATCATCGATCCCTTCGAAGGACAAAAAGATCTCGCGGCCAAGGTGCTCCGCGCGGTCGGCGATCCCGTGGAACGATTCTCCGAAGACGGGCTCCGCGTGCTTCGTGCAGCGCGCTTCGTCGCCACCCTCGAGGTCGAGCTCGACCCGAAGACCCGCGCCGCCATTTCCCCCACGCTGGGCACCTTCCGCAAGGTGAGCATGGAGCGCGTTCGTGACGAGTGGGTGAAGGCCATGAAGGCCAAGCGCCCCTCACGCGCCTTCGAGGTGATGCGCGAGACCGGGATCTTGGGCGTGACCTGCCCCGAGATGCTCGAAGGCGTGAACATGGACCAGAACAAGTGGCACGCCTACGACGTGTGGCGTCACGGCATGGAGTGCCTCGACGCGTGCGCGGGAGATCCCATTCTCCGGATCGCCGCCGTGCTTCACGACATCGGCAAGCCGAGATCCCGCGCTTTCAGCGAGAAAACGAAGGATTTTACCTTTTACGATCATGACCGTATTGGCGCAGAGATCGCCGAGCCCATCGCAGCGCGCTTGAAATTTTCGAACGACGATCGCGCTCGGATCGTGCACCTCGTGCGGCACCATCTCTTCCATTACTCGGACGAGTGGTCGGACTCGACGGTGCGTCGGTGGATCCGCCGTGTGGGTCGCGACCGCGTAGAGGATCTCTACACCCTCAACGACGCCGACGTGCGCGCGAAGGGGAAGGACTGCTCCAAAGACCTCGAGGCGCTCGCGCGACTGAAGGCACACGTCGCGAATGTGCTTGCTGCGGGAGACGCCCTGAGCACGCGGGACCTCAAGATCAACGGGCACGATCTCATGACGGAGCTCGGCCTCAAACCGGGGCGCATCCTTGGCGAGATCCTCGAGCAGCTGCTCGACGAAGTGCTCACGGATCCGGCGCAAAACGACCGTGAAAAACTGCTCACACGTGCTCGTGAGCTGCCCCATAAGAAGCAAAATCCGACCGAGTCGTGATAGGTTCGCCGCGTGCAATGGCGTGTGGCAGGAGCAGCTCTTTTCGTTGCTGCGATTTTCTGCGAGACGCGCGCCGAGGCGCAATCCCCGCCGAGCGCCCCCGAGACGATCGCGGTCGGTGATTGGCGTCTCTCCCCCTCGCTCCAGCTGCGGACGCGCGGCGAGGTTCGCCGTGACCCCATGGACATGGGCGGCCGCGACGCATCGGGACTAACCGAGCGGGTCCGAAACGCGTATCTGATTTCCGAACGCGCCCGGGTGGCGCTCGGCGCCGAGCACGGGGCACTGCGCGCTCAAATCACGCTCCAAGATTCGCGGCAGTGGGGGCCCTTCAACGCGTACGGATTTTTCGCGCCGCACGAAGCGTTCGCCGAAGTGCACACCCAGACCGCGCGCCCAGCGTTCTTGCGGATCGGGCGGCAGGTCGTTACGTGGGGGGAGGGGCGCCTCATCGGAGAGGCCGACTGGAGCCCCGTGAGTCGCTCGCTCGATGCGCTTCGCGGGCGGGTTGCGCTCGGCCCTTTCGACCTCGAAGCGCTCGCCGCGGTCATCGAGTCTTCTCAGCCCTCGAGCCCATCGTTCGGCGCTTCGAACGGGCCCACCTTCACGGGAACGCAACTCTATGGCGCAAATCTCGCGTGGCCCGTCGGTCCTCTCCTCAAGGTCGAAGTCACCTCGCTCGCCCGCATTGCCCGCAGCGGGATTAGTGAGTCACGCTTCGCCACCGCGGCTCGCTCCGGTGAGACCTACGTCCAGTCGGTTCGAGCCTCGGGCGAAGGGCGCGGCTGGAAGTACGGCGTCGAGGGCGCCTACGAATTCGGCCGTGTCTCCGCGGCGATTGTGCCAGGGGGCCTCACGCGAGCGAGCTACGCGGCGGCTGCTCACGTCGCGCGCACCTTCGACACCATCGGCACCTCACCGACCATTCGCCTCGGAGGCTCCTACGCGTCCGGTCAGGGCGCTGGCGGTAGTGCAACATACACGCAGTTCGATCCCATCCTCCCCGACGTGCACACCCACTACGGGCTGATGGACGTTCTCTCCTGGTCGAACATCATCGAAGGCAATGCGCGGGTGACCGTCGTTCCCTTCACCGACACGACGTTCGGGCTGCAGTACCGCTACGCGCGCCTTGCCGACGCGTCCGGCGAATGGCTCAACTCATCTCTCTCCCTCGTCGGCCGGGCTCCCGCGAGCAGCGACGCCACCCTCGGCCACGAGTTCGACGTCATCGCCACGTGGCGCCCTTGGGCTCCGTTCGACGTCTCCGCGGGCTACGCCGCGTTCCTCATGGGCGACGGCGCGCGCACCATCATGGCCCTCGAAGGCCGCGGCGCACCAACCGGCGACGGCGGCTTCTCACCCGCGGCGGTTTCGCATTTCGGTTATCTCCAGGCGACGCTCAACGTCCCGTAGCTACCATCGGCGCTGCGGCCCGACGTCTGCGTGGACGAACCAGTCGTCCTTCGTGGGGTAGACGCCGATGCCGCCGCGCCAACCGAACGCGCGAATTTCGCGCTCGAGCTCGCGAGGATCGATGCCACGGAGCTCGCCGGCGGGGACAACGCGAAAGTCGACGGCGTTCCCGAGCGAGTGCTGACTGTGCGACGCGACGTGATGGCCTTTCTTGCGCATCATCTCGTTGAGCTTGGGGCTGCGAAAGCCGCTCACGAGCTCGATCCGCGCGGCTGGATATTTTCGAGCGAGCGAGCGCAGTAGCCCGAGCAGCAACGGGTCCAGCTTGTATTTCGTGTCCGTCACGCGGTCGCGAAGGAGCCGCGCAAAACGGTCCGCGGTTGGTTCCTCCTCGGTGAGCACCACGCGCTCTTCGGTGTGCGTTTGCACCAGGGTGGCGAGAAAATCCACGGGCGGTGGGCCTGCGGTCGGTTCGCTTGCGCCGGGCGATTTTTTCGACGCGTGTCCCTCGGCGTGCTCCACGCGCACATCGGCGCCGAGCGGCGAGGAAGCGGAGGCGACGGCGAACGCGGCGGCTAGGATGGAGGCAGCGAGCTTTCTCACATGTGCAACGAAAGCCTAGCAACAATCTTCGCCCTCGATTTCCTGGGGTTTTGCTTGACGTTCCGTGCCCGCAAGACGAGCCTTCACGATCAATGACCGGAGCGATTTCGGACGAGGACCTACTCGGTCGGATCGGAGCAGGTGACCTCGCTGCGGTCGGCATGCTCTACGACCGCTACGTCACGATCCTGTTCCCGCTCGCCGTGCGCATCCTTCGCGATCGCGCCGAAGCAGAGGACATCGTGCACGACGCGTTCGTCGCCGTGAACGAGCGCGCGGGCCAGTACACGCCCGATCGGGGGACCGTTGCCGCCTGGCTCCTCACCATGGTCCGCAACCTGAGCATCGATCGCGTTCGCCGTCGCGATCGGCGAGGCGTGCTCCAGCGTGAAATTTACGCGCATGAGCCGGCGCAAGTCGCCGCCGACCCGGAGACGCTCACCTCGCTCGCCGTCGACCAAGAGCAGGTGCGGAAGGCGCTCGCCACGCTGCCGGAGATCCAGCGCGCGACCCTCGAAATCGCCTTCTACGAAGGGCTCAGTTACCCGGAAATTGCAGACCGCGAGGGGGTTCCTCTCGGCACCGTGAAATCGCGTGCGGCGCGGGCCATCGCGTCTTTGCGAGAAGCGCTCGCCATCGTTCAACGCCCAAAGGTCTAGGAGAGGAATCTGCCGATGCCGATCATCCACGAGGAGGGAGCCGTCACCCAGCGCGCGGTACCCGGGCCGGCGCTCTACCACATGTCCACGATGCCCGAAGGCCGCGTCGCTGCGATGGTCGGCGTCCTCCATGGTTACGCCGAGCACGGGGCCCGCTACGCCCACGTGATGGACGCGTGGGCTGCCCAGGGCATCGGGTCCGTCGCCATAGACATGCGCGGTCACGGGCGCGCCACGGGAAAACGCGGCTTCTGCTCCCGCTTCGACGAGTACCTCGACGACGCTGCCGAGCTCTCCCGTCTGGTCGGCGATCGCGCGCGTGGCGCTCCTTGTTTTCTCTTCGGCCACAGCTTCGGCGGTCTCGTTGCTTCGCTCAGCGTGACGGAGTCACCTCGCTCGTGGCGCGGCCTGATTCTCAGCGCGCCGTTTTTCGGCTTCAAGATCCATGTTCCGCCTCTGAAGGAGGCGCTCGGTCGCGTCGCGTCGCGCGTGTATCCGTCGCTTGGGATCCCGAGCGGTCTCTCCGGAAAAGACGTCACCCACGATGCCGCAAAGGCAAAGGCGTACGACGACGACCCACTCGTTTTTCCGAAGGCGACCGCACGCTGGTTTACCGAGACCAGCAAGGCGCAGCCGAGAAATCTCTCCCGCGCGTCGGCGCTCAAGATGCCTCTCTACATGGTGTTTGGCGGCGCGGATCCCATCGCCGACCCGGCCGCGGGGAAAGAATTTTTCGACGCGGCGGGCTCGAAAGACAAGACCTGGTCGCTCGAAGAAGGCCTCTATCACGAGGTGCTGAACGAGGCGGAATGGCCTAGAATTGCCGGCTCGATCGCGTCATGGACGCTCGCGCACGCGAAGGCGGCCACCGAGCGCGCTGAAGATTGACGCAAAAAAGCCCGCTCCCCTCTTTCGAGAGGCGCAGGCTTCGATGCCGAATTGACTTACGCGTTTACTGGCAGGCGCCGAACTGGCCGCCACGCGCCTTGAAGGGCGTGCAGACCTGGGGTGCGGTGCACTCGCTCGGGTCGGTGCACATCCGCAGGCTGCCTGCGTCGCCGGCGCTGCAAGAGGCCGAGCACTTCGTCGAGTTGAAGCCCGACGCAAAGTAGGCCGTGGTCCCAACGCACGCTTGATCCTGCTTGATCGTTCCGGTGCCGCAGCACGTCGTGCCGCCGGTGCCGGCGTTGCAGTGGACGTCATCGTCGCACTGGATGGCCGTCGTCATCGCCGCGCAGGGGCTCGCGCCGCCCGCTCCAGCCGCCACACACATTCCGTTGCCGAGGCCGGAGGCCTTGCAGCAGTATTCGCCGATGGCGCAGTTGGCACCGGGGGCAACGCCGCCGACGAACGGACAGAAGGGCCCTGCATCCGCTTTCGGTGCGTGGAGGGTGGCTGCCTTACAGTCGGCCGCCGCCATGCCGTCGTTCATGCCGGTGTCGGAGCCGGTGCCGCCGTCGCTTCCGCCGCCGCCGTCGCCCGTGGTGGCGTCCATTCTCGAAGCGTCGCCGCCGTCGACGATGGTGGTGGTCTGGCTGCTACAGGCAGCGAGCCCGAGGCCAGCGACCACGAGTGACGCGCCGCCAAGGAAAATAAAAGCTTTGGTTGTCTTCTTCATTTTAATCCTGCCTCCCGGAAAAGCCCCGCTGTGGAACTCGCACGGGAACCGCTCCTAGTCAATGTCGGCTCGGGCGAAAGTGTCGCTGCCACGTGCGCTTTTCCCGCCGCGGCGCATGAACGCGAGGCTCAACGGAGGGAAAATGGGGCCGCTTCCGAGACGCTCCCGGCGGACCGATTCCCACGGACAGACCGTCGCGCCGATGAAGTTGGCGAAGGCAGCCAGCGTGAGCCCGGCAAAGATGTCGATCAGGTAGTGCCAGCGAAGAAACATCGTGGCCCCGATGATCTGCAGCGCAAAGAACGCCATGAGCGGCCACGTGTATTTGAACGGAAGGTGCTTGCGGTGGCGGAAGGAGTAGATGGCGAGGAAGGTCGGCGCTGCGGTGTGGAGGCTCGGAAAGATGTCTTTCTGCGCGCCCCCTGCGCTTACCGTCTCACGCACCAAGCCCCAGAAGAAGCCGTTCGGCAGCGGGTGTTGGAACGAGGACGCGAGGTGCGCGTATGGACCATAGCCGGGCACGACCATGTAGAGCGTGTGAGCGCTGGTGAAGACCACGAAGATACCGAGCGCGAACTGCGAGATGAGCACCTCGTTCTTCAGGCACATGAGAGCCGGAAGAACGTGGACGATCAGGATCGCGAAATAACTGAAGTAGAAAAAAGAGAACCACTCGGTGGTCGTCGGATTGACGAACTGGTCCCACGCCACTGACGGCTCGTAGTGGAAGACCTTCATGTCGAACGCGTAGAGCTGCGCGTCGACGGCGCGCCCGCTCACGGCGGGGAGGATGTCGCGGAGCTGGAAGTACGACAGGAATACGGCGCCGAAGATCGTCATCCGGTAGACGAGGGCGCTGACCAACGCGCCGAACGATCCGTTGGGATGGATGAGGCCGCGTGTGACTCCAACGCCCACTCCAAAGATACACAGATCGGTGATCACGCGCTGGATGCACACTGGACGATTTGGCCCGGTGCCGGCGACGAGCGCGACGAGGACGACGACGAAGTAGATGCCGATCAACCAGTCGTGCAGCGCCATATCGAGCAGCACGCGGGTGGACCACGACGCGCGCGCATCGCTGCGGGATCGGCTGAGCTCGGCTTCTTGTGTGAGGAGATGCTGGGTCATCATCGAGAGCGAGACAGATGCAGGTTTCTCGCCAAGTCAGTCCCGACGCTATGACCCACAGTTGGCACCCGTCAATCACGGGAATGCGCTAAATGCCGCAAAAAAGAGTACGCAGGTGCGTAGCTCGCTACTCGTCCTCTTCGTCCACCGAGCGCACCCGGAGCACGCCTCGCCCGGGTCGCATTTGGGCTTGGCAGGCCAAACGATATTTCGGGGGGGCTTGGGCAAAGATGTCGAGCACGTCGAGCTCCTCGTCGTTCGGCGCGAGGAGCTCGTCCTCGCCCTCCAAAATATGGATCCGGCAGGTGCCGCAGTTTGCGCTGCGACACGAAAAGGGGATCGGCGCATTCGTGTCGTCGCACAGATCGGCGAGGGACCCGCCGTCGGGCGCTTCGACTGTGAGGGGATCGTTATCTCTGGTGACGAAGGTGATCGTGGGCATGGAAGCGCGTTTTTTTAGCGGTTTCTACGATCTTAGCAAGAGCAGCGCATGCTCTGCGCGAGGCGTTTCGCGAAAAGCCGCCGCGCTCCCGGGATGAAAGTTTGGTCTTCGTTGGGAGGCCCGCGCGTACGGCTCGAGGCCTGCCCACCCAGCGACCTCGGCTACGATCGCGTCGGCCCGGAGCGCCACGTTTCCGACCGCGGAATCCGCCATCAGAAGGACGAGCGGCGCGTCTTTTACGAGCACCCGCGCCATCTGGAGCAGGAAACCTTCGAGCTCGTGTTGCCACTCGGCGAGCGCGCTGGCGGCGTCGAGCTCGGCGTACCGCCTCCGCGAGCCCATTTCTTTTTCGGCAAAGCTCGTGGTCGCCTTTCCTTCGAGCCCGAGCCAACGAAGGCGCATCGCGTGATGGGCCATGTAGTCGTACGTCGCCGCGTACGGCGGTGAGCTGATCACCGCGTGGATCGATCCGGTCTTCACGGACGCAAGTTCGCAGGCGTCGTCGATCTCCACTCGCACCCTCGGCGTCGGTTTCGGAAGCGCGCCCGCGAGCTCGGCGAGGAGACGTGTTAGCTCCTCGGTTTTTCGGGTGAAGAGCTTCGCGGTGTAGCCGGCGGCGATGCGGCGCTTTTCCACCGCGCTCGACGTGTCGCTCTGCTTGCGGCTGACTTTGACTAGGAGCGCGCTCAAGACGAGCGAAAGGGGATGGGAGACGCGCGGATCTTTGACGAGCGCGATCCCGGCGCGAAGGCTATCGAGCTCGAGCAGCACGTGAGGGTCGAAGAGGAGGACGTCGTCTTGTGGGTAGCGGCGGGTCGCGCCGGCCTTGGTCTTTCGCCGTTCATCGGCAAAAGAAGCTATTTTGCGCGCTGCTGCGAGCAGCTCCTCACGCTCTGCCTCGGTGGTGACCGACGTCTTCAACCGCGAAAGCCGAACGGCAAGCGGATTCAGATCGCTCCCCACGGCATCTCTGCCGGCGAGCATCGCTTCGACGAGGACCGTTCCCGATCCGCAAAAGGGATCGAGCACGCGCGCGCGGGGTGACGCGAAGGCGTGGACCAAGCGCGAGGCCGTGAGTGGATGCATCCGCGCCGGATAGGTGTGAAACCCGTGGATGTGTGCGCGCGCCGCGTCCTCGCCATCTTCCTCCTGCGATTCGGCAGAGGGAACTCGCAAGGCCTCGGCGAGGAGCTCCGCCGCCTCTTCGTCTCCCCCGAGCTCCACGTCTCCGCCGACGTGCGTGAGCGATCGTCTCTGACCCACCCCGCCCGGTATCGCGACGCGCGTCACACGCTCACCTTGGTGGCGCCTTCGTCGAGCCCGAGCGCCGGGGCGAGATCGGCTTCCCCAGACTCGAGGGACGTCACGCGGTAGCGGAGCTCGGCGTCGTCTCCTAGATCGACGCGGACCCGAGAGTCCGTGGCAAGCACGGTCATCATGCGCTCGGCGTCGGCCTCGGTCGTCTGCATCATCACGGCGATTTCTTTGGCGGTGAGCTGGCCGCCGTTCAAGCGCAGGAGCGTCTCACCGACCATCCCCCACGCATCGAACGCGGCGAGCTTGGCGCTCGTGAGCTCGCGGCGCGCGTTACCCGCAAAGCGCATCGCGAAGACGATGAAGGCGAGAGCCGCCCCAAGAATGACGAGCCCGACGACGGCATGCGCTCCTGCGAAGATAGTTCCGATCGCCGCTACGATCGCGCCGGTGAGCCCGAGCCCGGTTGCCGCCATTCGCCAGCCGAAGGCCCTCTTGGCCGACAGATGCGCGCGCCGCAGCGACTCCTTCTCTCTTTGCGAATGGGCCAGCTCGCCTTTTACCGGAATCCGTGGGCCGCCGCACACCGCGCAAACCCAGCGAAAACGCGCGCTCTCTTCGAGACGCGTTTGGCCGGCGCAGTGCGGGCATGGCTCACCACCGAGCTCGGCAGCGATCCTGGCGCCAACATCCATCATCCTGCTGAACTACCACGAGTCGGGCAATGCCACGACCCGCGCGAATGGACGCTTAGGGGCGAACGATCGTAGTTCCCGGCGGCGGGTTCAGTTGGAACTGCGACGCGGGCACCGCCTCATTCACGCGCGGGTTCTCGAAATCGAAGCGGTTCCGATTCGCCTGCCCATCGATGATCATCACCCGCCGCACCTGAGAGGTGGCGTTATCGATGTAGAAGAGCACGGTCGCGTAGGCCGGGGTCGCCTGCTTCGGCACGCCTTGAAGGACAGTGCCATTCGGGAAGCTCATGCCGTCGGGGACGGTGAACGTGAAGAGATCGGCGAGCTTCCCCTGGCCCGTGAGAAACGCGAGCGCCGCGGGGTACTGCGACTTGTCCATATGCTGCTCGAACATCTGGTGGTTCGAGGCTTCGTAGACTTTGACGAGAGCGCCGTCGGACACGACGCGGTTGTCCTTCGGGTCGTCGTAGACCCAATCCATTTTGCCGGGCTTCGAGAAGACGACCCTGCCGTTGGACCTGATGCGCTTGTCGTGGACCTTGACGTAATATTCCTGCTTGAAGTCGCTCTTGAACGAGGTCGTCTTGTCGTAGAAGGCTTGCACTCTGCCAACGAGCTGGGCGACGTCGGCAGCGGAGGCTGGGGCCGCGGCAGGGGCCTGGGCATAGCTCGGGCGCGCCGCGACGGGCGGGACACAGACCATACAAAGAATCAACGCTGCTTTGAAAATCGATCGCATCCGGGCACGTACTCTTTCTCATCGCGCTCAAAGCGCACGCTTACAGGCTTGGCACCTGTCTGTTAGACGGCCTTCCGCTTGGAAGTGATCACTAGCGCGCTTCCTGTGCGCGAAAAGACCATACTTTGCAAATGAGTGACGGCCACCGCAAGGGCGTCGGCGGCGTCGCTCGGGGGCGGCGTAGGCAGACCAAGGATGACGCGGATCATCTGGGCCACCTGGTTCTTGTCGGCCCGGCCGCCGCCGGCCACCGTGCGCTTCACTTGGGCAGGCGCGTACTCAGCGATCGCGAGGCCGGCGCGCGCGCACACAAGGAGCGCCACCCCGCGGGCGTGACCCAGCTTGGCGGCTGACTGAGCGTTCTTTGCGAAGAAGAGCCCCTCGATGCCCGCCTGGGTGGGCTCGTATGTCGTCACCACGTCGACGAGCTCGCGCTCGATTTGGACGAGCCTCGCGGAGAGCTCGGCGCTCTCGTCGGTGCGGATGACTCCGTGAGCCACGTGCGTGAGCCTCGTGCCGTTTCGGGCAACGATCCCCCAGCCACAGAGGCGGGTCCCAGGGTCGATGCCGAGCACGAGCATGCTTATTCTTTGGCGATGCGCGCCAGCTCCTCGTCGGATAGATCGAAGTCGGAGTAGACGTTCTGCACGTCGTCGTGATCGTCGAGCGTCTCGGCCAGGCTGATGGCCACTTCGGCGTCGCGCCCGGTGACGGGTTTTTTCGTCTTTGGGATGTAGGCGATTTGCGAGTTCTTGACGGGGATCTTCGCCGCCTCGAGGACATCGAGAATGACGTTGAGATCGTTGGCCGGCGTGATGACGTCCCACGTTTCGCCGCCGTCCGAGTAGTCCTCGGCGCCGCCGCCGATGGCGATTTCCATCAGCTGATCTTCGTTGGCGGCTTCTTTCACGATCTGGATGAGGCCCTTGCGATCGAAGGCCCAGCCCGCCGTGCTTCCCCCGCCGAGGAGGCCGTTGTTGCGCTCGAAGATTTTTCGAATCTCGGCGACGGTGCGGTTGCGGTTGTCCGTCATGCCTTCGACGAGGAAGAGCGTGCCGCCGGGGCCGGTGCCCTCGTAGAGGACCTCTTCGTAGTTTGTGCCTTCGAGCTCTCCGGTGCCCTTTTTCACCGCGCGGTTGATGACGTCGCTCGGCATGGACTGCCCCTTGGCGTTGGAGACGGCCTTGCGCAGGCGGGGATTACCGCCCACATCACCACCGCCCATGCGCGCAGCGACGGTGAGCTCTTTGATCAGCTTGGTGAAGAGCTTTCCGCGTTTGGCGTCGATTGCACCTTTTTTGTGCTTGATCGTCGCCCATTTCGAATGGCCGCTCATGAGTTCATCCAGCCCTTTTCTTGAGACGTTTGCGAGGCGTGTGCGAGGAAAGAGTCGAGGTCTTCATCGGAGACGCCGGAGCATAGCTCGCATTGAGGACTTCGCGTAAAGTCCGCGCGGGATGCGATTTCCTCTTCTTTGCGCGCTCGTCTTCGCTCCGCTCGTGGTCTTCGCGTGCAGCGAGTCAGGCACCCTCGTGCTCAAGGATCCCCCGGCCGACGCAGGTCCCGACGCGGCGCTCCCGTGCGGACGGAGCGGCGTGAGCAAAGGCCCGTGGGTCCTCGCCGCGGATCTCACGGGAGTAAAAATTCGTTGGGAAGCGTGCCGCGCGGGCGTCGCCGGGGGGCTCACCCTCACCCCCGAAGCGGGAGGCGCGACGAAGCAAGCGACCTCCGTCGAGACGCCGTTCACCGCGACGGAGACGTACACCGCGCCGCTCCAGCCAAACGCCACGCCCGATTACGCAGGCGTCTTCACCATGCACGAAGCGGCGCTCACCGGCCTCGCTCCGTCGACCTGTTACCACTACGCCCTCGACGCGGATGCGAACGCCAAGGGCCGCTTCTGCACCGCGCGCACTCCGGGCGACCCCATTCGCTTCATGGCCATCGGCGACACCAACCCAGGGCTCGGCGATTCGGCGAAGAACGTGCTCGCCCACGCGCTCCCCAGAAACCCGGACTTCACCATCCATGGCGGAGATCTCCAGTATTATGCGTCTGGGCTCGAGACGTGGGCGTCGTGGTTCCCGATCATGCAGCCGATGCTGAGCCAGGGCGCGTTCTTCGCTTCGGTCGGCAATCACGAGTTCGAAAAGCCTGACGAGCACGCCCAGTACGATCAGCGCTTTTTTGGCGGCGCGGGGTTCGACGGCAAGGACGACCACTACCGTTTCCAGTCCGGCGGCGTGTGGTTCTTCACGCTGAGCACCGAGACGCCGATTACCGCCGGCTCTGATCAGGCCAAGTGGCTCGAGGCCGAGCTCACCGACGCTTCGCAGCAGCCGGGGTACCGCTTCTCGGTGGTCTACTTTCATCGCCCGTTCGTCACCTGCGGGGACACCAGCGACAACCCGGAGGCGCGCGCGTACTTCGAGCCTATATTTGCAAAGTACAAGCTTCTCTTGATCGTGCAGGCTCACATGCACGGCTACGAGCGGTTCGAGCTCGGCGCGTTCACCTACGTCACCGCTGCGGGCGGGGGTGGGTCGATCGGGCGCGTGGACGAGAACATCACGCGCGCGGAGTGCAGCTCACGAAAAGCTTCGGGGCCGTTTTACCACGCTGTGATTTTCGACGTGACGGCGGGAAAGCTGACCGGCACGGTGATCGACGACAAGGGCGCGGTGCGCGACTCCTTCGAGAAGGTCGTGCCCTAGGAACGACGTCGGCTACGGCGGCTCGACGTCCCACGCGTGTGCCGGCACGATCGCTCCCGCGCCATCGATCGCGTACGTCGTAGAGAAGAGGCGTTTGTCCTTGCCTCCGCCACTCCACGGAACGAGGCGGGTGCCGATCGTGACGGGCTCGGTGCATGACGTGAGCGAGCAGGTACGCGCGCGCTCGTAGACGAGAGCATTGTCGTCACCGAATCCGCGATCGGCTTTGTCGACGACGACGACGTATCCGCGCTCGACGCGCACCTCCATGAGGCCTGCGGGACGAAGGATCGAAGGGCAACCGGGATCGTCGTGGTAGTCGGTAACGAAGGGGATCCCGAGGTTCGTCCAGCCTTCGCTCGTCCGCACGATGATGCTGGTCTGCGTGGAAAATCCGGTCTCGTAGGTGACGGCCTTCGCTTCCAGATACGGCGCTGCAAGTGACACGCGCACGCCACGCATCGCCGCCGGATCCTCGTCGCACGCGGGGACGGCCCTGGGGATGTCTCCGTCTGCGTAACGCTCGGCCAGGTCACGACGTGCCTTTTCGATCTGCGGTGCGATCTCCTTCATCTGCAGCGCGCAGAGGGCGTGCACGTCGCGGAAGCTTCCCGCGGGAAGCGTGGGGAAGGCGAGCTCTGGTTCGGAGTCGACTTCGGCGAGGGCCGGCGCTTCGGCGGGGACCGCAACGTCGGCGCGCGGATTGGCCGCGGGGGCAGCGGTCACCACGGACTCGGAAGGTGACTCCGAAGCCCCACCGCATGAGAGCACCGGGGCAAATGAGACGACGAGGACGGCGACGACACGCTTCATGAGACACGACGATTGCATGGTCGGTGCCGCCGAGTTCGCTCGCGTTTCGCCGAGGAAAACGCAGCCCGTCGACCTCGCGTCGTGTTCGGCGGGCAACACGCCGTGTCGAAGGGGAGTCGCCCCTCTGTTGGTGTGGACGTTGCACTCGGCCTCCAGAATGTGCAGCGCCGCCTCGATCCGCGCCGAAACGTGTGACGCTTTCGCCACGCCCGCGCATTCTCGCCACCTTTCGAGCGCGCCGGCTCCGCGGAGAAGCTCGTGACCCGTGACGAAAATAATCTCGAAAGAGCCTCCAAGCTGGGGTTCGAGGCCTGGCTTCCCTCCGCGGCCGGGCTCGGTGTCTACATCAGCGCCCTGCGCGCGCGTCTCCTCGTCGGTGTCCTCGGGTACTGCTTCGGTCTCTTCGCCGTCGCCCTGAAATCGCCGAAGCTCGGCGAGGTGTTGCGCGTGGCGACCCCGGCCGTCAGCCTTGGGATCTGCATCGTGATGGCTGCTGCGGTGCTCCGATTTGCGCGTCTTCCAAGGCGGACCGCGGGCAAAGGAATGGCGCGGGTCTCGTTCGCGCTCCTCGGGGTGTCTGCGCTCTTCAGTGCGTACGCGCTTCTCCTCGCGCTGTTCTCCGTCGGGGTGCGGGTGTTCCCGGCGTCGCTCGACGCGGAAGCAAAGGGCGCATTTAGTGCGGTGTGGCGGCTCCCATGGGCCGACCTGGCATCGCAGATTGCCCTGCTCGCTTCGCTCGCTGCTCTCTTGATGTCGTTCGCGGGTGTTGCCCGCTCCATCGATGCGCGCGACGTGCAGGGCCGCGCGACCAGAGCGCTCAACGTCGTGAGCCTGGCAACGTGCCTCGCGATTGCCCTCGGCGTCGTCGAGGTTCAGGGCACCGTTCGTCACGATGCCGTCGTTCTTGGCGGGCTCGGGGTACTCGTCGTCGCGCTGGTCGCGGTGGCGATGGCCTTCGGGGCCGCCCGATGCCTCCAGGCATTCGTGATGAGGCTCGGCACGCAGCGCGCAAGCGAGGCGCCTCTAGAGACGCTCGCCTGGCGCAACGCGTAGCCCGCGCTCACGTAGCGTCGAAGGCCGACTAATCTCAGAGCGCTACCCCGTCTTCGCGCCAGCGGCCGTGAGCCTCTCGACGAGCGACGCAGCCTCGCCGGCACCGCCGGCGTTCACGAAGGCCGCCGCGATTCGCGCCGCGCCTGCAACGTTGCTGCGTGCCTCGGCGACGGCGTCGCGCAAGCGAGCGGGCGAGAGCCTCGCACGTGGCAAGAGCGCGCCGCTGCGCGACTCCAGCACGCGTCGTCCGACCTCGAGCTGGTCGCGCCCCCAGGGCACGACGCACGGCGGAACGGCCGCCGCGAGCGCGCGCTGCGTGATGCCCATCCCGCCATGACACACCACGCTGCAGGCGCGCGAGAGGAGCTGCGCATGCGGCACGAAGCTCTCGATCACGACGCCCGCAGTGGCGCGCGCGCGGAAGCCCGCCGGGTCGACGCCGGCGGTCGTGCAGACGAGTTGGACGCTCGAGTCGTTGCCGAAGGCTGCGAGCGCTGCCTCGACGAGCGCTCCGTCGTCCTGGAACTCGGTCGAGCACGTGACGAGCAGGATGGGCTTGGCGCTCTCCGACAGCCACGCTGGCAGCGCCGCCGGCGGCGACCACAAGCCAGGACCGACGAGCCGGACGTTCTCCGGCCAGTCGCTGCGCGGGTACTCGAACGGCTCGGCCGTCATGAGAAGAAGGAGCGGCGGGCGCGTGAAGAGCTCCGTGATGTGGGCAAAGGGCGCGGCTCCTGCCTGCTTCCGGACCGCGTTCAGCGCCGGCAAGAACCGTTGCAGCGGTGCGATCACGAGCGGCTGCAAGAGCCGATCGCGCAGCCTTCCGAGCATGCCACGCGCGGGCCTTAGGCCCGGCCCGAACGGCGGCGCGTCCTTTGAAGGAAACGGGAGCGGATACGGCTGCCATGTCGCCCAGGGAATTCCCGTGCTCTCCGCGGCGGCCTGCGCTCCCCAAGCGTTCGTGTCCACGAGCAGGACGTCCGGCCTGACGGCCGCGATGGCGCTGCGAAGATCGTCGATCTCGATCGGAGCCCGGTCGATGAAGGTCTGCAGCCCCAGCGCGAGGCTCGCCCGTGGAGAGCGCGCTCGCCAGTCGTCGAGCCTGCGTGCCTCGATCCCCGAGGCGACCGCACTGGCGCGCAGACCAGCGCGCTCAACCACCTCGACCTCGGACGCGAGTGTGCGTACGTGGACTTCATTCCCGCGCTGCGCGAGGGCGAGCGCGGTATCCATGATCGGATAGAGATGGCCGCGCCCGGGCGTGGTGTACACGAGGACGGTCGGCATCACCGCTCTCCCGTGATGGCTTCGGCCATCGTGCACATCAGAGCCGAGACCTCTGCAGCGCTACGGCCGACATCGAGCCGCAAGAGCTTCCACACGAAGAGGTCCGTGACCGCCACGAGCGCATCGACGCGCGCGCGCCGCTTGCGCCCGGAGGTGCGCGCAATGGATTCGGCGAAGACGGTCTCCACCCAGGCGCGATGGAGGGCGCGGCCCGCCGCGAGCGGCGCACGGAGGAGCGGCACGTCCGCCTCCTGGCGTAAGAGGTGCCACATCGTCGCGCCTTCGTGCTCGTAGTGAGCGACGTGCTCGCCGATGCACTTCGTGATGCTGCCGACGGGAGGGTCGCCGCGCTCGCCCTCTACCCGCGCGGCGACGAGCGATGCGCACGCCGCGAAAAGGCCTTCCTTGTTGCCGAACCCACGCTGCAGCGTGGGGATCGTTACGCCTGCGGCCTCCGCAACGGAGGCGAGGGTCACGCGGTCGAACGGCTCGGTGGCGAAGAGGCGCACCGCCTCGAGAAGCACTCGCTCTGCCGTCCGCTCCGCCTTCTGGGCGCGTGAAGCTCCGTCGTAGCTCCGACGAGATTTCATGTTTATTTCACACACATCAATATGGACAGAATCAAGACCTGACTCCGAGCTTCGCTGTCTTGCGATCTGTGCGCAGCCCCCGCCGCCGCGCGCGCATCTAACCTGGGACCCGTGACGACCAACGAGCTCAAGCGGGCCACCCGGCGGTGGTCCTCACGGCGGCCGGCCTCACGTGCACGCACCATCGCCATTTGCCGCTCCACGGAGGCGGGGCCGGTGCCAGGGAGCACCACGTCTCGGACGTGATGGTGGGGTTCGTGAGCGGCTTCATCGCGCCGGAGCTCGGACCAAGGGGCCTCGGCCTCGTTCTCCGCGGCGCGTTCTGAAAACGCCGAAGGCACGCCGTTATCGGGCCTCACCGATCTCGTGGGGTTGCTTGCTTCTCATCGCCTGCAGGGCGCCGGAGGACGCGCTCACCGCGCGCTGCACCGACGAAATGCTCGCCACGGGAGATCCGCAGCACTGCCAGGTCGCGGTTTCGGTGCTCAACGGCCCAAAGCGAATCGCGCTCGATACGTCGACGAGCTACCACACGGCCAACGTGCACGGACGCTTTCGTCTAGCGAAGGGCAAGGCGGAGGTCGTCGTTGAGGACAGCACCGGCCCGGTGTTGCGAACGACCGTGACCGCTGGCACGGAGAGCACGCTCGACGGCAGGGTGAAACTCTCGCGGCCGATCGGCGCGACGAAGCACTTCTTCACCTTGGTGGTCGAGCCCGCGGCCGGCGCCGAGCGCCTGACCGGCACGGTGGATTACGATAGCCGTGACTGAGCTGAACTGAGGGATCGGTGCTCGGCGCCACCACGAACCGTGATCCAGCGAGATGAACTCGTTGCGCGCCGACGGTGTGATTGTTCGAGTTTCGCAGACACCCTTCGCGAGGTGGATACGATGCCGTGTGGAGCACGCGCTGCAGCTTCGCTGCTTCTTGGCCATGGAGGCGGAGTTTAACGAACCGATCCTGCTATCCGATCACTTCGGCGGTGAGACGCGCACGCTCGAGAGAAACGCGTCGTCGGTGAGGTGAGCGTTCGTCACGAAGCTCCCATATTCCTCGGGTGAAATCGTCCCGGTGGGAATTTGCAAGACGAAGTCGTCCTCGAGCACGTTGCCGGCGACGGAGAGCGTGCGCTGAGCGTCGAGCGAGCGGCTCTTCACGTTGAGAGGGCCGGGCATCCGCGTCACCGAAGCCCCGCTCGGCAGCTCGATGCGGCGGTGCGCGTGGTACTGGACGGCGCGGCTGATCCCGAGAGCGTTTTCGCGTGCGCCTTGGCTGGCGTACGTCGCGCCGAGGGTGGTGACGGCGGGGCGGGGGAAGACGACGTGAATGGGATCAATGCCCGGGAGCACCCAGCTGCGGCTGCGCAGTGTCCCTTCGAGCTGCGCGTACCCAGGAACGGAGACCTCGGCCCGAAGAGCAATCTGCCAGCTTCCTTCGGTGGACGAGAGCTGCACGTCGTCGATGTTCGCAAACGGAACCCACGCCAGAGCGACGCCCCGAAGCGCTCGCTGCCGTTCGGTCCCCACCACGCGCACCAAGGCCTCGGCGATCTCTTGCGAGGCGCGGCCGCGCAGAAGGATCGTGAAGCTCCCCTTTGCGTCTCCCTTTGCGTCGAGCACCAAGCGCAGATCGATCTCGTCCTTCTCGTTCTCGCCCGTCGCCGCAGGCATGGGCGCGATCCGTCCGTCCGAATACAGAACACTGCGCCCGCGAAGCTCGGGCGAAAATCGTCCGGCGGGGAGCGGAGGCCCCGGCACGTCGGCGTCGATCCACACGTCGAGCCCGGGCGACATTTTTCCGAGCGCCCGCGGGTCTTCCGTCGGCGCAAGGTGAGCGATCGCAAGGGGGTGGAGGAAGCGACCGAAATGCGGCGGGAAGGCTGGATCCGCGCTGAATGGCTCATTCTCGGCGACGACGACCTCGGCACGGATCCCGAGTGACTGGAGCGCGCGCACGATGAGCCACGTTCGGCTCCCTTCGCGATCGGTGAGAATGGTTCGCGCTGTGGTGGACTGCGGTCCCCGCGAGCGGCCGCTCACGTCGCTCAGGATTCCTCCCGATGCTTCACGCACCGTCACGCCTGCGGCTTGCACGATGGCCTCGACGACCTGACGCTGATGCGGCGGCGATACCGCTTTCGTCGACTCACGCGCCCACGCGGAAATCTCGGGCTCGCGCTCGTCGAGTGAGGCGAGGTTCTCACGCAGCGCCTTCGCCACCCCCGCCCACGTCGTCGTGGAGAAGCTCACGCCCACGCTGCGATCCATTCGCGGGATCCCGTCCTCGCTCCGCCGCACCGATCGATCACGTACGTTCCAGGTGAGGACGCGGCGATCTCCGTCGGTGGTCTCGGTTGCCTTGCCGAGGAGCGGGTGGCTCCAGAGCGACCCCTTGACGCTCGCGGGAAGGCGCAGCTCGACCAGCGCCGAGGCCACCGCCGTACGATCCGGCAGCAGATCCGGCGTGTCGATGCCGAGGTCGCCCGTTTCTCCGGGAAGTGCCCAGCCTTCGTAGATCGCTTCGATCGCATCGCCCTGTTCGAGCTGCGAAAGATCGGCGTGCCCTTGCGAGGCGTGCGGCGTTCGATCGGGCTCGAGAATGCGGCCGTCCTTCTTGAAGATGCGGCGTCGAAGAATGCGCATGGCGCTGCGCCCGCTCAGCTCGGGGGCCTCGGCCTGGGCGTTCTGATCCACGTCGGTCGTGCCGCTCACCCGGCGCACGTCGAGCATCACGAAGCGCAAGACTCCGTGCGAGTCGACGTCGTAGCGCTCGATGTGCTGGAGCACGGCCGTGGCTGCGTCGGCCAGCATGGGATGCGCCCGATCCGCGGCGGTCACTTTTTCGGCCATGCCCGCGAACGGCGCTGCGGGGTCTTCTCCGAGAGCGCGAAAGAGCGGGGCAAGCCCAGAAGGCGCGTCGCGGGCTGTGAGAGCGGCGGCGAAGAGCTTTGCTTTTGCGTCCGTCGCTGGCGTGGTGGCGAAGAGACCTGCGAGCGTCTTCTCGCCGGGAAGCATCGCGGCGTACGTGCTTCGGGCAGCCTCGCTGTCACCCACCGACAAACTCTCGCGAAGAGACAGCGCCAGAAAAAGCTCCGGTCCTCCGCGCACCGCGCGAACGCGATTGAGCTCTTGGGCCGCGCCAAGGTGATCGCCGATCTCGCGCAGCGCTTCGAAGCAGCTGAGACTGCTCCGGTCGTTCGGTGCCATCGCCGTGCACGTGAAACGAGCGCGGTTGTCCTGAGCGCGCTGCATCGCCGTTCTGCGCGTATCGGTGAGGAGCGAAGTCCCCTCCAGCCGAAGGGTCGCGCGCTCGAGTGCCGTTCGCGATCGGTCGAAGAGTCGATCGTGCGCGCTCACCGCGGCGTCGAACGCGTCGAGGATCGGCAGGGCGTTCGCGCCCGCCTTCGCACGATGAAGATCCACGTCGTTGAGAGATTCGATCCGGGCCTCGCCGGCGCCGCGCCTCACGCCCGCAAGAACGCCGTGCGCGAGGATCGCTTCCCAAGAGGTGGGCCACGATTCGAGGACCCGCTCGTACGCGCCGCGTGCCCGCTCTGCGCGATGCACGAGCGACAGATCTTTCGCCGTCTCCACCGCGCGCGCGTACGTCAGGAGAAGCTCCGGAGGTGCGGTGATGCCCCGTGCGTCCGTCTCTAGTACGTGCTCCGCCGTTCGCCCGTCTCCAGCTGCGAGGGCGGCGGCGGCGATCGCGACCCTCTCGTCAACCCCGTGCGGCTCGGGGTAGGTAACCGCCACGGACGAGAGCGCCCGCGCGCTTGCGCGTTCTCCGACCTTCGGCGCGTGCATCTTCAGCGCTGCTCCATGCTCGCCCCAGGCGTCGATCTCCAGCGTCTCGCCGTCTTCGTCGAGCCCGACACGCGTCACGATACGGACCCGTCCACGCTCCACCTCGACCCGGGCGAACCTGGCCGCCTCGTCGCCGCCGAGGTCGTACGGTCGGTCGATCACCGTGCGTCCGCCGACCCGGAGAACTGCGGCGCCGTGCGCGCGAAGTGCCACGCCGATCGTCTGTTTTTCAGGCACTTCCACGTCGAACACGACGTCTCGCAGGCCGCTCTGCGCGCTCGGCGCCGAGAGATCTACGGCGCACGCGCGTCCGCGGACGATGAGCGGCGCGGTGCTTGTGCCGAACGGACCCGGAGGAGTGAAAGAGGCGGGGACCGGCGCATCGAAGGCGTCGAGCGGACTCGGCTCGTGCACGCTCGTGATGCTCGTCCACGTGAGCGGTCCGAGCACGGTGACTTCCCGCGCGCATCCCCGCGCCGATCGCCAGCGTTCGCTTTCCGCGGCATCTCCGTGGTGCTCGGCGAGCTTCTCGAGAGCGCGGGCGATCAGCCCCTTGGTGAACGTTCCGTCCGCTGCTTCGAACTGCTTCGGCAGTTGCTGTGAGATCGGCTCGCGACCTTCCGCCGCCGTCCACAGCGCGGCGTCTTTCGTTCGGTAGACGAGAGCTGCGTCCTCCGAGACCTCGAGGAGCGCGGGGATTCGTCGCCACACGAGCGCGTCGAGGGCCGCCTCCGCTCCAATGATCTGCCACTCGGCCTTGGCGTGCGAGGCCTCGGCGAGCGCATCGAGATAAAGCTGCCGAGCACGCGCCGGATCTCCGATCGCTTCTTCGCGCACCGCGGCAACGATGCGCCTGGCCACGTCTTCACTTTGCGCGGTTCGCCCTGATTTCGCGTCCGGGGCATTTCCGCCGCACGCCGCCAGCGCTACGAGCAGCGAAACACCCATGAATTTACGGGTAAACATTACTTGCCACTCCGTTTTACGACGCCATCGTTTGCGCTCATCAGACGAACGCTCTTGTGCATGATCGCATCGACGCGCTGGATGAAGCCGCGCCACGCCGCATATTTCTCCACCGGGATGAGGCTCTGATCAAAGACGACCGTCCGCTTGATCAGCACGGCACGCGGGTCCTTCGGATCTTTTGCGATCTCGATGTGCGCGCTCCCGAACTCGCCTCCGTTCTCGTCTCCGCCTGGCGGAAGCTCGCCCCAGCGGTACCCGGCCGGCGCGATCACCCGGATGGTCCGGCGTTGATGGCTGGGCGCAAGGTGCGACGGCAGAGACACGGGGAGCGTGCGCTTTACGAGCGGCGCAAGTTGGTAGGCAAGCGTGGCGCTCGGCGACAACGGCACCACCAGCTCGCCTTGCTCGTGGCGAGCGAGGCCATCGGAGTGCGCGCTGTACTTCACCCAGGCCTGACCGTTTTTCAGGTTCCCGTTGAAGTCGATTTTCTTGTCGACTTGCACGGTCGGAAACCAACTTCCCACCAGATTGTCCTCTACGTACTGCGCGCGCGCATCGGCCTGCGTGAGGTAGCTTCGCAGCCAAAATGCGCCGTCTCCGGTGTGTTTCTCTTCGCCGACCAGATCGCCCGAGCCGTCCGCGTGCAGGGTGATGGTCCAGCTCACTTCCGAGCCGTGATCGTCCGGGGAGCTCGCCGGCATCTGGACGACTTCGGCGGGCCCGGCGTCCATCCGCAGCGCGACGGCGCGTGCGTCCATCGAGGGGAGCGGTCCGAGCCGCGACTGAGGGCTCGTGGCGTCCAGATATTTTCCTCCGTTCGGTCCGGGAAGAAAAGCAATCCCGTGATCGAACATGGGAACGGCCACGTTCTTGGCGAGGAGCACGGAGGGCTGGCCGGTCTCGCGCGTCTGGACCATGACTTCTTGAGCGTCGATCCCCACGCTTCGAAGTAGAGTGATGAGTAGGATCGCTTTGTCGTCGCAGTCACCTTCGCGCCGCGCGAGCAGTTGCTGCGGGCGGTTCGGGAGCCACCACTCGCCGCTCACGTAGTTCACATAGCGGATGTCGTCGGCGACGAAGTCGAAGAGCGCTTCGAGCTTGGCCTCGCGCGTGACCTTCCCCTTCGTGAGCTCCGCCGCCAGGCGCCTCACCTCGGCATCGGGCTCGGTGAAGCCGCGCACCGCTTCGGCGTACCAGGTGCGAAATTCTCCCCAGTTGCGAAAGGTCGAGCCCACGATCACCGGGACCACTTCGGTCAGCTGCGGGGCAAGCGGCTCCTCGGCGATGATGACCGGCTTGTCCCAGATCAGACGGGTGACGTGGCGTCCGTTGTCGTCGCGCTCTTCGCGGCGATCCGGCGCTCCGTGGATCACGTCGAGGTAGAGCGGGTGCTGGGGCGACGTCTCGACGACCACCTCGTTGTAGAGGAGCGGATGGGTCGACGTTGAGCCGGCGTAGTCGAGAAAGTAGAACGGAGGATCTCCGCGACCGCCCACCGCGGCGCTCGTCCACGTGCGGATCGCGACCTCCACGGTGTCGCCGGGCGACAGCTCGGGCCAGCGAATGCGCGGCCTCGATCCTTCGTTGTGCTCTTCGACCGGGAACGCCGTGCCGCCGTCCTTGTGATGCACGCGCGCCCGCAGGATCTCGGTGAGATCGCCCTCGGCCGGGATGTCCTCGAGGAGCTCCTCTTGGGTGCGCGGTGAGATGACGATCTCGCGTGCGTAGTGAATGAGCTGCGAGACGCGCTTGTCGGGATGCATGACGACGGCGCGAAGCCAGTAGAGCTCGCGATCGGCGACGTCGGGTACCACACCGACAGCGGGCGCACCCTGGCGTTTGGCGAGGATGGCTTGCGAGGTGACGAGGTATTTTTCGTCGCCTTGGTCCTTCGTGCGGTCCGTGGTCTGGCTTGTTCCGGGCTCACGAGGCGCACGCATGGCGAGCTCTGCGCGGAAGCGGGCTTCTCCGGGGGCGAGATCGCGGGCACGCCGGAGCGCCGCCATCGTCCCGGCATTGTCCTGACCCTTCTTCGACGTGGCTGCGAGCTCGTCGGCGAGAGCTCCCCACGCGTCGGCCTCGTTCGGGGACCACGTCACGAGCTCCGTCAGCAGCGAAGCGGCGACCTCGTGCTCTCCGGCCCGCGACGCAACCCGCGCAACGGCGAGGCCCTCATCGGCATCTTCCAGGCCTCCGTCGAACGCGGCTTTCGCGGCAGCGACGATCGCTTTCGAGCCGCGCACGCCGGCGGATTCGACCGCGGCAGCGTCGGAATATCCGCGCTGGGTGAGAGCCTCGCGCGTCTTCAGCGTGCGGGCAACGTCGTACGATGCGGCCACGGCAGCGAGGTGCTCGAGGAGCCGCGTCGGCACGGTCGTCGGAGCCGCGTCGACGGCGGCCGCAAGCTCGCGCATGGCGCTCACTCGAAGAGCCTCGGTGCCGAGCCCGAGGTTCGTCGATGCGCGAAGGAGCACGGCCTCCGCGTCGGTCGCCGTAGCGACGCTGGACCCACGCACGGTCGCCATGGCCCAGTCCGGCATGTGGGCGTTCAGATGCTCGGCGACGAGACGGCGATCGGTGAACGCTTTGGTCGCCACGTCTCCGCTTGCTTCGGCCTGACTTCGCGCGCGATTGAGCCACCCGCTGCGGTTCGCTCCCGACGGCGCGATGTAACCGACCATGGCCAGGCGATCGGCGTCGAGCCCTGGGGCCCGGCTGATCGCGTCGAGCATTCCAGCCGCACGCGGGCTCTTCAAGTCGTCGGCGCCCCCGAGTGTCCGCACGATGGCCGCGTCGAGCAGCGCGTCGATTTCGGCTTGATTTTGGCCGCGGCGAGCGAACGCTCCATCTTGCGCAGCGAGGGTTCGGGAGAGCGGTGTGGTCAGCTTTTGCACCGTGACCTTCGCTCCGCCGGTGGGGGCGGGCGGATCTCTCAGCTCGGCGCTCGCGGTCACGGCAATCGGCGCGCCGCTCTCGGCCGTGATCCGGATACGGACGTGCCCATCGTCGGCGAGCGCGCCGCTGCACACCTTCGCGGTGATCAAGTGATCACCGGCCTTCGCTTCGACCTTTGCGGCCAGGCGATCGAGGAGCGCGGACGCATGCACGTCTTCGCTCTTGCCGAGCTCGACACCGTCGAACATCAGTCGTACTTGCCCTGTCGCTGCGAGACGAACGACGATCGGTTTGCCGTCGAGCGACACGCGGGTGGCGGCGATGGTGCAGCTCTCTTTTCGCGGATGGATGAACAGATCGAGCGGCACTCCGCGTGCGGTTGCGTAGTTTGCGGGCACCGTCCGCCAGGGGACGTCGATCGTTCCCCACGAGTAGCGCGCACGCATGTCGCCGAACGAGTGCCCTTTTTCTTCCGGCCCCTCCTTGGCGACGAGCCCACCGCCGGTGTCACGGAAAGGGCCTACAATAGCCAGCTCGGTGATGATCCCGAGCTTCTTGTCGAGGGCCGTCCCCGCGGCCGTTCCCTCGTCGCCGGAAAGAGAGCGGGCAACGGCGGCCGCCTCGCCTCGCACGTCCTCGGCGATGTCCGTCCCGCGAGCGATGTCATCGAGGGCCTTCGTTGCCCGGCCGTAGCTGGCCCGATCCGCGAGGTCGGCGAGGTTCACGATGCTGGCCACGACGTCTCGTTCGGGCGCCTTCGTGGCAAGCGCGCGCGCTCTCGCGCCGTCGACCATGCCGTCCGGAGTCTCGGCGGTGAAACGGGGCGTGTTGCCCGTCGGCTCGGGGCGTGGAGCGCTCCCCCCGGCAGCGACACAAAACGTTGCGAGCACGACGAGAGCAACACGGGCGGGACGGGCGGGCATTTAGACCTTTCGGCATCTCGGGCGGCGAGAAGTTCCCCGCAACCCTGAACAGGCGTTATACGCGAAGGGCGGCGAAGTGGTTCCAACCGCTTTGCATCCCGAATCGTCTTCCGGAGAGGTTTTCAACATGTCGTCAATCAATGCCTTCACCCCGCCCGCTAGCGGCGCCCCGATCACCATGGGTGTTGGAAACAAACTTCAGGTGCCGAACAATCCCATCGTCCCCTTCATCGAAGGCGACGGCACCGGTCGAGACATCTGGCGCGCGTCGGTCCGCGTGCTCGATGCGGCCGTGCAAAAGGCCTACGGCGGCGAGAGGAAGATCGCCTGGTACGAGGTCTTTGCCGGCGAGAAGGCATTTCAAGCCTTCAACAACTGGCTTCCCGACGAGACGGTCGAGGCCTTCCGCAAATACCTCGTCGGCATCAAGGGCCCGCTCACGACGCCGATCGGCGGCGGCATCCGTTCGCTGAACGTCGCTCTTCGCCAGATGCTCGATCTCTACGTGTGCCTCAGGCCCGTGCGCTGGTTCAAGGGCGTGCCCAGCCCCGTGAAGCACCCCGAATCGGTCGACATGGTGATCTTCCGCGAGAACACGGAAGACATCTACGCCGGGATCGAGTTCGAAGCCGAGAGCGCCGAGGCGAAGAAGATCCTCGCCTTCATCGAGAAAGAGTTCCCGAAGGACTTCAAAAAAATTCGCTTCCCCGCGAGCACCGGCATCGGCGTGAAGCCGGTCAGCCGCGACGGCACCGAGCGCTTGATGCGCGCCGCGATCAACTACGCGCTCCTCAAGAAGAGCAAGAGCGTCACCATCGTCCACAAGGGCAACATCATGAAGTACACCGAAGGCGCCTTCATGAAGTGGGGCTACGCCCTTGCCGAGAAGGAGTTCGGCGACAAGGTCTACACGTGGGCGGCCTGGGAAAAGACGAAAGACACGAAGGGCGAAGACGCCGCGAACGCCGAGCAAAAGGCCGAGCTCGCGAAGGGCAAGCTCCTCATCAAGGACGCCATCGCCGACATCACGCTCCAGCAAGTGCTCACGCGGCCGAAGGAGTTCGACGTCATCGCCACCCTCAACCTCAACGGCGACTACCTCTCCGACGCGCTCGCAGCCCAGGTCGGCGGAATCGGCATCGCCCCCGGCGGCAACATCAACTACGTCACCGGTCACGCCATCTTCGAAGCGACGCACGGAACGGCACCGAAGTACGCGGATCTCGACAAGGTGAACCCGGGCAGCGTTATTCTTTCGGGCGAGATGATGCTTCGTCACATGGGGTGGATAGAAGCGGCCGACCTCATCATCAAGGGGATGGACGGCGCCATCGCCAGCAAGCGCGTCACCTACGATTTTGCGCGGCTCATGGAAGGAGCCACCGAGATCAAGTGCGGCGCCTTCGGGACCAACATCATCGAGCACATGTGACGAAGCACTTCACCAAGTGCCGTCGATGTTCTTGATGAAGTCGTACGGGTAGCCGAGGTCGGGCGCGCTTACGGCGTCGAGGCGCGCGACGGCTTCGGGGGGTAGCTCGAGGTCACCCGCGCCGAGATTCTCGTCGAGCTGGGCCACCGTGCGCGCGCCGAAGATCACCGACGAGACAACCTCACGCGCGAGGAGCCACGCGAGGGCGACCTGACTCGGCGGCTTCGACAGCTCCTTGGCGACGGAGACGAGCGCCTCGACGATCGACCAATTTCGCTCGGTGTCGAAGCCCTTGTAGCGGTCTTTCCACTGCGCGAGCCGCGTGCCGGGAGGCGGTGATTGACCGCGCTGGTATTTCCCGGTCAGGAGCCCGGCGGCCAGCGGTGACCACGGCAAGATGCCGAGGCCGAACTTCGCGCAGAGCGGCACGTGCTCACGCTCCAGCGCACGCGACGCGAGGTTGTACTGTGCTTGCAACGTGACGAACCTGTCGAGACCGCGCTTGTCCGCCACCCACAGCGATTCGACGAGCCGATAGGCCGCATAGTTCGAGGCGCCGAAGTACACGATTTTCCCCGCTCGCACGGCGTCGTCGAGCGCGCGCACGAGCTCGTCTTCCGGAGTGCGAAGGTCTTGCATGTGAATCTGGTAGAGATCGATTCGATCCGTGCCGAGGCGCGTCAGGCTGGCGTCGATCGCCTTGGTGATCCGCATCCGCGAGGCTCCGGTGCCGTTCGGACCCGGCGACATTCGGAAGCGACCCTTGGTGGCAACGACGACCTTGTCGCGATTCTTGCGAGCCGCGAGCCAGGCCCCCAAGACACGCTCCGATAGACCGTCTTGACCGTACACATCGGCGGTGTCGACGAAGTTGATCCCGGCGTCGAAGGCACGGTCGAGGACCGCGAAGCTCTCTTTCTCGTCGGAGCCGACGCCGTGCATGAAGGATTTCTCGTCGGCTTCGCCAAACGTCATGGCGCCGAGACAGAGAACGGAGACCTGCGTGCCGGTCACTCCCAATTGGCGGTATTTCATGACGCGAGCTTAGCCTGGCTCGGCGCGCAATGCGTGGCTCTTGAGTCCTGGGACCTTCGGCACTAGAGGTGCGCCATGCCCACCCGCAAGAAGATTGGTCTCATCGGCGCTGGCAACATCGGCGGAGAGCTTGCTCGCCTGCTCGCGAACAAAGAGCTCGGTGACGTTTGGCTCTACGACATCGCGGCGAAAGAAAATTTCGCCAAGGGCAAGGCCCTCGATCTCGAGCAAAACGGCTCCGTCCTCGGCTACGACGCCAACATCCGGGGCACGGCGAATTGGGAAGACCTGAAGGGCGCCGACGTCCTCATCATCACCGCCGGCATTCCGCGCAAGCCGGGGCAGTCGCGCGACGATCTCGTGGCGAGCAACCTACCCATCATCCGCAACGTCGCCGAGAGCGCAAAAAAACACTGCCCCGATGCGTTCGTCATCGTCATCTCGAATCCGCTCGACGCGATGGTCTACGAGTACAAGCGCGTCGTCGGCTGTTCGAAAGAAAAAGTCGTGGGCATGGCCGGCGTGCTCGACTCTGCGCGTTTCCAGCTCTTTTTGGCGCGTGAAGCAGGCGTCAGCGTCAAGGACGTGCGCACGATGGTCCTCGGCGGCCACGGCGACGACATGGTTCACATCCTCGGCTGCTGCACGATCAATGGCATCCCCGTCTCGCAGCTCATCGAAAAAACGAAGCTCCAAGCGATCGTCGATCGCACCCGCAAGGGCGGAGGCGAGATCGTCAACCTGATGGGAACGAGCGCCTACTACGCGCCAGCGTCGAGCGCCGTGTCGATGGCCGAGGCTTTCTTGCTCGATCAGAAACGCCTCCTCCCCGCGGCCGCGTACCTCGACGGCGAGTACGGCTACAAGGACCTCTTCATGGGCGTGCCCGTCATCATCGGCGGCAAGGGCGTCGAGCGCATCGTGAAGGTCGAGCTGTCCGAAGAAGAAAAAGGAATGCTCGCCAAGAGCGCGGCGAGCGTTCAAGCGGTCGTCGACATCTGCAAGAAGGGCTGACCCAAGCCAGATGGCAGACGAGCTACAAGTCCCCTCGGGCGTCCTTCGCATCAACCGTTTTGGCGATCCGGGGGGCCGGCTCACGATCTGCGTGCACGGCCTCTCCGCCAACTCGCGCAGCTTCGATTTCGTGGCTGAGTCGATCGCTTCCCCCAAGCGGGCGGTGGTGGCCATCGATCTGCGCGGGCGCGGATGGAGCGAGATCACGCCGGCCGGCACCTACGGTTGGGGAAATCACGCCAAGGACGTCCTCGACGTGGCAACCGCGCTTGGCCGGACGACGTTCGATTACGTCGGTCACTCGATGGGCGCCTTCATCGGGATGGATCTCGCGAAGCGCGCTCCGGAGCGCGTGGAAAAGCTCGCACTGATCGACGCCATCGGTGTCCCTGAGGCGGGAGCAATGCCGTCCATCTTCGCCGCGGTGCAGCGCCTGGGCACCGTGCATCCGAGCGCCGAGGCGTACGTCGCGGCGCTGAAGAAGCTCGGGACGATCGACCCTTGGAATGACTACTGGGATGCGCACTACCGCTACGACTTGGTTCCTTCGGCAGAGGGTGTCGTGGCCCGCACGGACAAAACCGCGGTGATGGAAGACGTAGCCTACGCCAGCTTGCAGCAGCCGCGCAGTTACTGGCCGAGCATCACGATGGACACGATCCTCCTGCGCGCCTCACGGCTGCTGGGAAGCGGATTCATCGTGAGCGAGGACGATCGCAAGCGTTTCGTAGCGACTGCACCCCGTGCGCGCGCGGTCGACATCGATGCAAACCACTACGGCATCATGATGCACCCCAGCACTGCCCAGCATCTCGGAGAATTCTTCAAATGACGGATCTCGTTTCGCTCCCTGGAAAACGGGCACTCGTCACCGGCGCGGCCTCGGGCATCGGTCTCGCCATCGCACGGGAGCTCGCTGCCGCTGGGGCCGAGGTCATCCTGAGTGATCTCGCCATCGGACCGCTCGAGCAGCTCTCTTCGGAAATTCCGAAGTCGCGCGCGCTCGCCGCGGATCTGTCCTCACGCGAGGCGGTGAACAAGCTCATCGCGGATGCAGGCAAGATCGACATCCTCGTCAACAACGCGGGGATTCAGCACGTCAGCCCCGTGCACGAGTTCGACGTCGCGAAGTGGGATTTCATCATGAGCGTCATGCTCACCGCTCCGTTCCTGCTCATTCGCGGCCTCATCCCGGGCATGTACGAACGAAAGTGGGGGCGCATCCTCAACGTCGGATCCGTGCACAGCCTCGTGGCGTCGCCGTTCAAGTCGGCCTACGTCTCGGCGAAGCACGGCCTGGTCGGTCTCACCAAGACCGTCGCCCTCGAAGCCGGAACGCACGGGAGCGGCGTGACGGCGAACGCGCTCTGCCCCTCCTACGTGCGAACGCCGCTCGTGGAGAAGCAGATCGCCGATCAAGCGCGTGTGCACGGGATCGCGGAGTCGGAGGTGATCGAGAAGATCTTGCTCACGCAAAACGCCGTGAAGCGTCTCATCGATCCGGCAGACGTCGGGAAGCTCGCCGCGTTCTTGTGCAGGGACGACGCATGGTCGATCACTGGCGCTGCCCTCACCATGGATGCCGGCTGGCTCGCGCACTGAATTTTCCTCCTGAGCTGCCCATCTCGGCGCGCGTCGCCGACATCGCCATCGCGGTCAACGCGCACCCGGTGGTCATCGTCGCCGGCGCCACGGGCTCAGGCAAGACGACGCAGCTTCCCAAGATCGCCCTCGGCATGGGGCGTGGGATCGAAAAGCAGATTGGCGTTACCCAGCCGCGCCGCATAGCTGCCACCAGCGTCGCTGCCCGGGTCGCGACGGAGCTCGGATCCACGCTCGGTGCCGACGTCGGCTATCAGGTCCGCTTCGACGATCGCACCAGCGCGGCCACCTACGTGAAGTTCATGACCGACGGGATCTTGCTGGCAGAGATCCACGGCGATCCTCTCCTGCGTCGCTACGACACGATCATCATCGACGAGGCGCATGAGCGCAGCTTGACGATCGATTTTCTCCTCGGATGGATCAAACGGATCCTGCCCAAGCGGCCCGACCTCAAGGTCATCGTGAGCTCGGCGACGCTTGAGACCGAGCGCTTCTCGGCCTTCTTCGACGGCGCGCCGGTGATCGAGGTGCAAGGGCGGACGTACCCGGTCGACGTTTTGTACGAGCCGCCGGCGAAGGATATCGATCTCGCGGAGGCGGTCGCCGACGCCGTCGCGAATGTCACCACCCTCGACCCTCAGGGTGACATCCTGGTCTTCTTGCCGGGCGAGCGAGAAATTCGCGACGCCGAAAACGCGCTCAACGCCCGTAATTTGCGGCACACGGTGATCCAGCCGCTCTACGCACGGCTCTCGGCGTCCGACCAAGCGCGCGTCTTCACCCGCCTCCCGCAGCGGCGCGTGATCTTGGCCACCAACGTCGCCGAAACCTCGGTCACCATCCCCGGCATCGTCTATGTCGTCGACACAGGTGTGGCGCGCCTCTCGCGTTACGACGGTCGCTCCGGCATCACGCGACTCCAAGTCGAAGGCATCTCGCAGGCGAGTGCCGACCAACGCAAGGGTCGCTGCGGCCGCGTCCGCGCGGGCGTGTGCGTACGTCTCTACGATGAAGCGAGCTTCGCGTCGCGCCAGGCTTTCACCGATCCGGAGATCAAACGCACCGGTCTCGCTGGCGTCATCTTGCGCATGAAGTCCCTCGGCCTGGGTGACGTGGAAGACTTTCCCTTTCTCGATCCGCCGCACTCGAAAGCGGTGAGCGAGGGCTACCGCGTCCTCGAAGAGCTCGGCGCCATCGACGACAAGCGGGTGCTCACGAAGTTGGGCGAGCAGCTGGCGCGGTTCCCCGTCGATCCGCGCATTGGACGCATGATCCTGGCGGGCGCCGACCAGCGTTGTCTCCGCGACGTTCTTGTCGTCGCCGCAGCCTTGAATGTCCAAGATCCACGTGAACGTCCGCGTGAGCACCGGCAAAAAGCCGACGAGCTTCATCGGCGCTTCGCCGACGAACGCTCCGACTTCGTAAGCCTCCTTCGCCTCTGGGGCTTCGTGCGAGAAGCGGAGAAAAAAGGCAGCTCGCATTTGCGCCGGGTCTGTCGCGACGGGTTTCTATCCTGGGTCCGTGTGCGCGAATGGACCGAAATCCATCGTCAGCTCGAGGACATCGTCAAGGAGCTTGGGCTCGACAAATCGAAGACCGCAGCCGCCATCATTCCCGCCGCCACGATGGACGAGAACGCGCTCCATCGCGCGCTCCTCACCGGCCTATTGTCGAAGGTCGGATTCTGGCACCCAGAGGCCCGCGTGTACCTCGGCGCGAGGCAAACCAAGTTCGCGCTCCATCCGTCGTCATCGCTCGCGAAGCGACCGCCGGCGTGGATCATGGCGTTCGAGCTGGTGGAGACGACCCAGCTCTTTGCCCGAATGGCGGCCAAGATCGATCCCGAGTGGCTGATCGACGCTGCCCCCCACCTCCTGAAACGAAGCTATTCGGAGCCGCATTGGTCGGAAAAATCTGCCCGCGCGTCGATCAAGGAGCACGTGACCCTCCTCGGTCTCACCGTCGCCAAAGACCGCAGCGTCGACTACGCCAGCGTTGCTCCTGCGGCCGCCCGCCAGATGTTTCTCGATCATGCGCTCGTGCGTGGCGAGTACCGATCCCGCGGCGCGTTCCAGGAAAAGAACCGCGCCCTCCTCGAGACGGTGGCAAAGCTCCGCGACAAAGGTCGCATGAGCGACATGATGGCGGACGACGAAGCGCTCCTCGCCTTCTTCGATCGGCGCGTGCCGGACGCGGTAGTCAACGGCCAGCGTTTCGAGGTCTGGCGCGAAGAAGCGGAGAAGACCAATCGCACCGTTTTGGATCTCACCCTCACCGATGTCATGGTCGGGGACCGCGCGCTCACCCCGGGAGACTTTCCAGATACTCTGCGCCTCCACGGGGCAGAGATTTCGGCGACCTACAAATTCGACCCCTCCGCCGACGACGACGGGGTGACGCTCGCGGTTCCTCTGGGGCTCCTGCCGCAGCTCGACCCGGGCGATCTCGATTGGACGATGCCCGGTTGGCAGGCCGAGAAGATCACCTACTTCCTCCACGACCTTCCGAAGGCGACGCGTCGGGAGATCTCCGAGTCCGGAGGGAGCCTGAATGACGTCGCGCGCACGCTTGCTTCGAGCCTCGTGCCATTCGACGGACCGATGATTCCCGCGCTGGCAAAAGCTCTGTCCACGCTTATCGGGTCGCGCGTTACGACGGATCAGTTTCGTCCGGCGAACGCGCCGCGCCATTTACAGTTCCTGATCGAGGTGCTCGGCGAAGGGGGAAGGGTGGTCGCCGAAGGGCGTAATCTTGCCGAGCTACAGGGGCACCTCGGGGTCCGCGCGCGCGAGGCGTTGAAGAGCGCCGGCCCGGATCGCGTGACCGAGCGAACGTGGGAGCGTTCCGGGCTCACGAGTTGGGATTTCGGCGACCTGCCGCCATTCGTGATTCGCCGAGTTGCGGGGACGGACCTCCGGACGTATCCGGCGATCGTCGACAATGGCAAATCGGTCGATCTCGGTCTTGTCGAGTCGCTTGCCGCGGCCGAAGGTGCGTCCCGCAAGGGCGTGCGCCGGCTCTTCACGCTCGCCGCACGCCGTGAGCTTTCGTCGATCTCGCCACGTCTCCCGCGCCCGCTCGGTTCGCCGAACGGCGCCATGCACGCGCGCGCACGCAACGACGCGTTCCAGACGCACCTGCTCGCACGCATCGTCGATGGCGCTTTTCAGCTCGAAGGTGGCGCGCCGCTCCCGCGGACGAAAGCGGCCTTCGATGCCCAGCTCTCCGCCGGAGTCCCCAAGCTCGACGGACTCTTTCGCCTGTGGTCGCAGAATCTGAGCCTCGCCGCTCTCGAGCTCGACAAGACCCTCACCGCCTTGCGAGCGGCGGCGAAACATCCGAGCGGGCGCACGGCCACTCTCGAGCTTCAAGCTCAGATGGAAGCGCTCGTCCCGGACGATCTCGTGGCCTGGATTCCGCTAGCGCGCCTCGAGCACTACCCGCGTTACCTCCGCGCCGCGCAGACCCGCCTGGCGCGCGCCGTGACCGATCCTCGCAAGGACGCCGAGAAGCTCGCCCCCGTGACCGCGCTTTGGTCGTCGTTCATGACAAAGCAAAAGCGCGCGCGCGACGACGAGGCGAGCGAGGTGCAAGAGATCCGCTGGCTCTTCGAGGAGCTGAGGGTGGCGGTGTTCGCCCCGGAGCTGAAGACGGCGGTACCGGTCTCGGCCAAGCGGATCACCGACTTGATCGCCGCGCTCACGCTGCGTGGTGCCAACCTCGGATAGGAGGTCGGCGCATTCGCATTTCGTGGCTTGCCGCCGGCGACGGCGTCGTCGCCTCACGCATGACGACGCTCGAGCGTGCCCCTCCCCCGGCGCTAGGCTACCGCATGCGATCCGTACGAGTCCCCGTCACCGCCCTCCTGCTGCTTGGCGCCATCGCGCTTGGTTCCGGCGTGATGTGCGGCGGCACGGGCGATGGCACAACCCCCATGGATGCCGGGTTTCCGTTCGACTGCAACGACCACGCGCACTGGTCGGGTACTACGCCCTCTATGTCCGCGGCGAGATCGACGTCGTCCGGCCCGCGGACGGCTCGATGCAGCGGCTGACCGCACCGAGCGGCTATGTATACGGGAATCCGATCTACGTATCCGCAACCGAAGCGTGGGCGCCGCTCGGAGCGAAGGGTGGGTCGTTCGGCGTTGCGCTTCTCCGACTGCCGCTCAGCGCGTGGCCGGATCTGTAACGTTGGCGTGTCGATGAAGTACTTCGCCGGAGATGGGGGGCGCGCCTGCAGGGTGCTCGTTTGACATCCTCTCTGGAGGACTTCAAAGTACATCCCATGCCCCCGTCGTCCTCTTCGGCCGCGTCTCTCGAGCGTGTGAACCTGAACCTGCCCCCCATCGCGCGGGATAAGCTGCGCTCGCTCGCCAAAGCGGCCGGGCAACCGGAAGGGGTCTACGCACGGGAGCTCCTCCTCTCGGCCCTCGCCCGCGCCGAGGCCAAGGCGTTTCGTCGTCAACTCGAGGCCTCGCGCTCCCCAGCGCGTCGCGAGCGGGATCGGCAGATCGCTACCTCGATCGAGCGCCTTCGTGGCTAAGCGGGGGGAGGTGCTCGTCGTCCGGCGCAAGCTCGGCTTTGGGGCCGAAGGCAAGGCCGAGCATTTCGCCGTCCTCCAGTCCGATCACCTCCGCAATCTGGATACGGCAATGGTGGCGCCGCTCGACCTCGACGGCCCGCTCTACGAGGGTGATCCGCTCGTCGTGCGCATCTCTCCGAAGGAGGCGGGCACCAAGCAGCCGCACGTCGTGCTCGTCCACTTGCTGTCGGCGACGCTGCTCGACCGCTTCGAAGCGGCACACGTCGGCAGGCTCTCCGCAGCGGCGATGGCGAAGGTCGACGTGCTGTTGCGGCTGGCACTCGACGTGTAGCCCTAGCGCTCTAACACTTGATCTTCTCGTTCGCGGGATCGTAGAGCGGCTTCATCGAAGCCATCGCCGGATACGATTTTCCCGCGATCTCGACCTCCCAGGTGCCCGACTCGAAGTACTTCGCGTCGACCGGCTCGCCGGCCTCGACCATCATCAGCCCGACGGCGCCCCCCAACGTGTGGCCGTACGAGGCGGCGCGTATGTAGCCGACCGGCTTTCCGTTCCTCTTCACGACCTCGGCGTGGAACAGCATCGGCTCCGGATCCTTCACGAAGATTTGCACGATGCGGCGCAAGAGCGGACCCGACGCCTTCTTCGCGAGCACGGCCTCCTTGCCGAGGAAGCCGCCAGGTTTTTTTAGATCGACGGCGAAGCCGAGCCCCGCCTCGAGCACGGAATCGGTGTTGTCGATGTCGTGCCCGTAATCGCGATAACCCTTCTCCATCCGCAAGCTCGCGAGCGCCTTCAGTCCGGCGTGCTGCAGACCGACGCGCTTGCCTGCGTCGATGATCCGGTCGTAGACGTGCGTGGCCTGCTCCGCCGGTACGTAGAGCTCGTAGCCGAGCTCGCCGAGATAGGTGATTCGCACGCAGAGCGCTCGCGCAAAGCCGATGTCGATCTCCCGCGCGGCACGAAACGGGAACGCCTCGTTCGAGAGATCTTGCGTGGTGATCGACTGCATGAGCTCCCGCGCGCGGGGCCCTTGCACGTTGATCTGGGCATGTCCGGAAGTCACATCCGTCACGAAGGCGTGCCCGCCGTCTGCTTCGATGTGGCGGCGCATCCAGGTCTCGACGTGGCGATGCGCGGTGTCGGACGCGACCACCCAGAAGCGCTCGTCGTCGAGCTTCGTCACGGTGAGGTCGGCCTGGAGCTTTCCTGATTCGTCGAGCCACTGCGTGTAGGTGATGACGCCCGATGGTCCGTCGACGTTGTTCGCCGAGATGTGATTCAAGATCTTTCCAGCGTCGCGGCCCTGGACGAGAAACTTCGCCATGAACGACATGTCCATGAGGATCACGCCCGACCGCGCGGCGTCGTGCTCGGCCTTCCAATACGGGAACCATTCCTGCCGACCCCAGGACAGCTTCTCCATGTCGGGCGTCGCTCCGTGGGGCGCGTACCAATCGGCGCCTTCCCACCCGCTCACGTCGCGAAAGTAAGCGCCGTGTGCAGCGAGTCGGTCGTAGATGGCCGATTTTTTCGCGCCGCGCGCGGTCATCATGGAGCGCGTCGGATAATGGCACTGGTAGACCATTCCGAGCGATTCGACTGTGCGCGTCTTTCGATATTCAGGATTGGCTTGGTAGGTGTGGAGTCGGTCGATGTTCATACCGGTGACGTCGACGTCCGGACGACCGTTGATGATCCAGTGAGCCATCACCCGGCCGAGACCGCCGCCGGTGAGGATTCCGACCGAGTTCAGACCCGCCGCGACGAAGTAATTTTTTAGCTCCGGCGCCTCGCCGACCACCGGCTGTAAGTCGGGCGTGAAGCTCTCCGGGCCACAGAAGAATTTTCGCACGCCGGTCTCCAGGCTGATCGGCACGCGGCGCATCGCCTTCTCGACGTACGGGCCCATGCGATCCCAATCGGGCGTGATCTCGCCGAACGAAAAATCTTCGGGCACGCCGCCCACCTTCCAAGGCGCACAGATCGGCTCGAAGAGGCCAATCATCAGACCGCCGACTTCTTCGCGGAAGTAGCCGTGCGATCCCGGATCTTCGAGGACGGGGAGCGATTTGGACATGCCCGCGATCTTCTCGGTGATGAGGTAATAGTGCTCGGCGGACTGGAGCGGGATGTTGACCCCGGCCTTCGCGCCGAGCTGACGGGCCCACATGCCGGCGCAGTTCACGACGTACTCCGCTTCGATGGTGCCGTACGCCGTCTCGACGCCGGTGACTGCGCCGCGCTTGGTCGTGAAGCCCGTGGCGGCGACGCCCTCGATGATCTTCGCGCCCCGCATGCGCGCGCCCTTTGCGAGCGCCATGGTGACGCCAACCGGATCGGCGCGGCCGTCCTCCTTCACGTAAAAGCCGGCGAGGATGTCGTCGGTGCGGGCGAGCGGGAAGAGATCTTCGACCTGCTTTGCGCTGATCTCGTGAACGTCGATTCCGCAGTACCGGTTGAACGCAGAGACGCGACGGTACTCCTCGAGCCGACCCGCGTCGCAGGCCACCTCGATGAAGCCGATGGGTTGAAATCCGGTGGACTGCTCGGTCTCCGCTTCGAGCCGACTATAGAGCTCGCGTGTGTACTTGCGCATCTCGGTCGAGGTCTCGGACGTCGATCCGAACGTCACCATCAGGCCGGCCGCGTGCCAGGTGGTGCCGGAGGTGAGGCGATCCCGCTCGAGCAGGACCACGTCCTTCCACCCCATGTGAGCCAGGTGATAGGCGACGGAGCAGCCGATGACGCCTCCGCCGACGACCACGACGCGTGCGCGCTTCGGGAGGACCGGTTCCGACATGGCCGGATGATACTGCTTTTGCGGCGGAGGCGCGCGGTGGTAACTTCCCGCCGCCCATGAAAATCCACGAGTACCAAGGCAAGCAGCTCTTCGCGAAATACGGCGTCCCCATCCCGAAGGGATACGTAGCGTTCACCGTCGACCAGGCCGAGGCCGAGGCCAAGCGCCTCATCGCCGAGACGGGAAGCAACGTCACCGTCGTCAAAGCCCAGATCCACGCGGGCGGACGCGGTCTCGGGGGCGGGGTCAAAGTCGCCAAGGGCGGAGCCGCGGATGCGCGCAAGCACGCCGAAAAAATTCTCGGCATGCAGCTCGTGACGCACCAGACCGGCCCCGAAGGCCAGAAGGTAAAGCGCCTCTACATCGAGCAAGGGCTCGAGATGGAGTGCGAGCTCTACCTCGGCGCGGTGGTCGATCGCGATCGGCGCCGGGTGGCATTCATGGCGTCCACCCAAGGCGGCATGGAGATCGAAAAAGTCGCCGCGGAGACGCCGGAAAAAATCATCACCGTGCACGTCGACCCGATCGTCGGTCTTTCCCCGTACCAGTCGCGCAAGCTCGCCGTTGGCCTCGGCCTTTTCAAGTACGGAAAAGACACCGTCGCCAAATTCGTCAAGCTGATGGCTGCGTTCTATGAGCTCTTCGTCAAGGAAGACTGCTCGCTCGCCGAGATCAATCCGCTCGTGGTCCTCAAGAACGGAGACGTCGTGGCCCTCGATGCGAAGATCAATTTCGACGACAACGCCGAGTTCCGCCACAAGATCTGGGACGAGCTCCGCGACATCGACGAAGAAGATCCGATCGAGCTCGAGGCCAAGCAAACCGGGCTGAATTACGTGTCTTTGGACGGCAACGTGGGTTGCCTCGTGAACGGCGCCGGGCTGGCCATGGCCACGATGGACATCATCAAGCACGCTGGCGAAAAGCACGGCGTGGCTCCCGCGAACTTCCTCGACGTTGGCGGAGGAGCGACGCAGGAGCAGGTCACCAAGGCCTTCAAGATGATCTTGCGCAGCCCGAAGGTGAAGGCCATCTTCGTCAACATCTTCGGCGGCATCATGAAGTGCGACGTCATCGCTCTCGGCGTCGTCGCCGCGGCGAAGGAGCTCGGCCTCAAGGTTCCCCTCGTCGTTCGCCTCGAAGGAACAAACGTAGAGCTCGGTCGCAAAATCTTGAGCGAAAGCGGTCTCGCGATCATGGCTGCCACCACCATGGCGGATGGCGCGGCGAAAATCGTGCAAGCCGTTTCGACGTCGAACGAGGGGAAGAAATAATCAGATGGCCATCCTCATCAACAAAGACACACGCATCGTCGTCCAGGGCATCACCGGCGGAGCTGGCTCCTTCCACGCGAAGCAGATGATCGAGTACGGCTCGAAGGTCGTCGCCGGCTGCACGCCCACCCGCGGCGGCGAAAAATTCGAAGCCACCGCCGGGGGCTCGAAGGTGATCGTTCCCGTGTTCGACACCGTCGAACAGTCCGTCAAAGAGACCGGCGCTGACACCAGCGTGATCTTCGTTCCGCCTCCCGGCGCTGCCGACGCCATCCTCGAAGCCATCGACGCGGGCTGCAAGCTCGTGGTCTGCATCACCGAAGGCATCCCGGTGATGGACATGATCAAGGTTCGCCGCGTCCTCGAGACGACGCCCGGCACCCGCTTGATCGGCCCGAATTGCCCGGGGATCATCACTCCGGGCGCTTGCAAGATCGGCATCATGCCCGGCCACATCCACAAGGTTGGACACATCGGCGTCGTGTCGCGCTCGGGCACGCTCACGTACGAAGCCGTCGGTCAGCTCACGGCGCTCGGCATCGGTCAGTCGACGTGCGTCGGTATCGGCGGCGATCCGGTTGGCGGAATGGACTTCGTCGACGTCCTCGAGTTGTTCCAAAACGATCCCGACACGCACGGCGTAATCATGATCGGAGAGATCGGCGGCGGCGCCGAAGAGCGCGGAGCAGCCTACATCAAGGCGAAGATGAGCAAGCCCGTCGCTGCCTTCATCGCCGGGATGACAGCTCCCGAAGGAAAACGGATGGGCCACGCCGGCGCGATCATCGCCGGAGGTCAAGGCACGGCCGCGCAGAAAATCAAAGCTCTCGAAGCCGCCGGAGCGAAGGTCGCGCCGACGCCGAGCGACATGGCGAGCACCCTCCAATCAATGATGGCCTGAGGCCCGAGCTCGGTCAGCCTGGGCCGACGACCCGGTTTCTTCCGGCCTGCTTCGCTTGGTAGAGCCGGGCGTCGGCGATGCTGAGCAACGTGTGCTTGTCGCGCCGCTCGCCGCAGCAGACGAGGGACGACACGCCTGCGCTCGCCGTCACGACGATGCGATGGTGCTCGAACGGAACGACCGTCTGCGATACGGCCCAGCGCAGGCGGTCTGCGAGCACGTAGCACTGACGCACGTTGATCCCGCGCGCGAGCACCACGAACTCTTCGCCGCCGTAACGCGCAAGCAGGTCTTCGGTGCGCAGGCCCGCGGCGAGCACCTTTGCGGTGGTCTTCAGGACTTCGTCACCGCCGAGGTGCCCATAGGTGTCGTTCACCTTCTTGAAGAAATCCACGTCGAACATGATCGCGGAGATCTCGGTCTGGTGCCGCACCGCAAAGGCGATCTCGGACTCCAGGCGCTCATCGAGGTACTTGCGGTTGAAGACGCGCGTGAGACCGTCGAAGAGCGCGGCCTCGTACATCTTCTTCAGAGCGAGCTCTTCGTTTTCGTCGACCAGCGAGAAACGAAGCAGGCAATTCGGGCCGAGCCGCACGCGGTCCCCGTCGTTGAGCGCCACCGGCGAGCCCACCCGGACTTCGTTGACGAAGCTTCCGTTCGTGGATTTGTTGTCGTTGAGCATGTAAACGCCGCCGATGAGGACGATGCGGGCGTGGATCATGGAGATGCTGGCGTCGTCGAATTTGAACGTGCAGTTGTCGCCGCGGCCGACCGTCACCACTTCGCGCGCGGGTATGGCGAAGACGCGCCCCGTGTCCGGACCCGTGGAGATCGTGAGCACGGCCCGCGTTCGATCCGTGGCCATCTCCTGCGACGCGACGACCAGCGTCTTCGAACGCAAGTGATCCGAGGATTCGGGATCGTTGTCGTCAGAAAAATCAGGCATCGTGCCTCAGGATCCGGCAAACGCGGCGGGCTTGTAAAGCCATTACGATTTACCCATGTCTTTGAGCACGCGCATGGCCGCATTGTGGCCCGCCGCGCCGATCACGGCTCCGGCCGGATGGCACGCCGCGCTCGCCGAATAAAGGCCCTGGAGCGGAGTGGCGTAAGGGACGCGGTCTGCGAATCCGAAGGAGTTGTCCACGTGGTGGATGTGCCCGCGGGTGATGCCGAAGTGCTCTTCGATCTTTTGCGGATGAAGCGCGAAAGCGTCGACCACCAGGTCGGACGTCCCCGGGGCGAATCTGTCGCAGATGGCGAGGAGCTTCTTCACGTAGCCCGCCTCTTCTTTTTCCCACGTCGTCCCTTTGAGCTCGTACGGCACCGACTGCACGAACAGCGCTGAGCTGTGGTTGCCCGCGTCGTCCTGGAGCGAAGGGTCGACCGCCGTGTGGATGTACCACTCGATGCTCGGGAACTCGGGGAGCGCGCCCTGCTCGACCGCCGTCCAGGATTCGCGGAGCGTTCGGATGACGTCTTTTTCGTTGGGCAAGAGATGGATCGTCGGACCGAAGCCCGTGGCGCCCGGTCGCCCCGCAGGCTGCCCGCGATCGTCGGGTAGGCAGGTGAACTTCGGAAGCCCTTTCAGGGCCAAATTCACCTTCATCGTCGTGCCGTCGCGCCGGTAGTTGTCGAGGCGCTTGTTGTAATCTGCAGGTAATCCGTCGGCCCCCACGAGATCGCGCATCCGGAACGGATCGGCGTTGCACACCACGACGTCGGCGCGGATCTCGGTGCCGTCTTTGAGAATGACGCCCTTCGTGATGCTCCCTTCGCGGACGATCTTCTTGACCCCCCGCCCGATCTCGATCGACGCCCCCTCTTTTTTCGCCTGCTCGGCGATGCGGTCGGAGACGGTGCCCATCCCGCCCTTCACCACCATCCACGTCCCGTCGGAGTCCGGGAGGCGGCACATGTTGTGGATGAGAAAATTCATCCCGGTGCCGGGCGAATCCCAGCCGCCGTAGAGGCCCGAGAAGCCGTCGGTCACCACGTACATCGCTTTGACGAGATCGCTCTTGAATCCGAAGCGCGAGATGTACGTGCTCGCGGGCTTCTTGCAGAGCTCGATGAACGCCGTACGGAGCGCCGGGCGCACGTACTTTTCAGCCGTGTCGTGGATGGAGAGCGGCGCCTCCATCCAGGTGGGCGCGATGTCTTCGCGAAGCTTCGCGATCTCCGCCTGCATGGCCTCGTTGGCTTTCCAGTCCGCCTCCGAGAAAAAAGAGACGAACTGCTCGCGCATCTGCGCCTTGTCCGAGCCGAAGAGGAGGTAGCCCTTTCCAGTAGTCGGCAAAAAGTAATGCGGGTCACGCTTTAGAACGGGAATGTCGACGCCGAGCTTGGCAATGAGCTCCGGCGGCATCAGCCCGAGCAGGTACGACCCGGTCGACGCCGCGAGGTTCGGTGCGCGCTTGAATGGCTTCTCCGTGCGTGTGGCGCCGCCCATCACGGGCTTCTCTTCGTAGACGCGGACGGAGAGACCCGCGCGGGCGAGCAAGAGAGCCGCGACGAGGCCGTTGTGCCCTGTCCCAATCACGACGGCGTCGCATCGATCCATGGGGCGCGAGGGTAGTTGCATTATTTCGTCTTGTCCCCTAAAAGCCCCATCAAATGGCTACCCAGCGCACGCTTTCGATCGTCAAACCAGATGCAGTCGAGAAGAACCACACTGGCGCGATCCTCGCGCTCCTTGAAAAAGAGGGATTCCGCATCGTGGCTCTGCGCCGCACGCACCTTTCTCTCTCCGTCGCCCAGGGCTTTTACGCCGTCCACAAGGAGCGCGGATTTTTTGGCGAGCTCGTCCAGTTCATGACCCGCTCTCCCGTGGTGATCGCCGTCCTCGAAAAAGACGACGCCGTCGCCGCGTACCGAAAAGTCATGGGCGCGACCGATCCGGCAAAGGCCGACGCGGGCACGATCCGCAAGCTCTTCGGAGCGAACGTGGGCGAAAACGCCACGCACGGCTCGGACTCTGCCGAAAACGCGAACACCGAGATCGCGTACTTCTTCGCCGCCTCCGAAATCGCGTGACCATAGAAGTCGGTCTCCGGCCGCTCATCGAGGCGGCGTTCAAGGAGCGTGGTCTCCTCGAGCGCGCCGCACATCGAACTGCAGTCGGCGAGACCATCGCAGCTCTCGATCGCGGAGAGCTTCGGGTCGCTTCTCCGCCGACCAATCCGGACGACGACTGGACGACGCACGCTTGGATCAAGGAGGCCATTCTTCTCTACTTCGCCATGCAAAAGATGGAGAAGCTCGAGGTTGGCCCCTTCGAATTCCACGATAAAATCCCTCTCAAACACGGTCTCGACAAGGCCGGCGCACGCGTGGTTCCCCCCGGCACCGTGCGCTATGGTGCCTTTCTCGGCGCGGGCTCGATCGTCATGCCCGGATACGTCAACATCGGCGCCTACGTTGGCGAGCGAACGATGGTCGACACCTGGGCAACGGTGGGATCGTGCGCGCAGGTCGGGAAGGATTGCCACCTCGCCGGCGGCGTCGGCATCGGCGGCGTCCTCGAGCCCGCGTCTGCACGCCCGGTGATCATCGAAGACGGCGTCTTCGTCGGCTCGCGCGCGGTCGTCGTGGAAGGCGTGCGCGTGGGGAGAGAAGCGGTCATCGGAGCCGGCGTGGTGCTGACCGCCTCGACCGTCATCCTCGACGTCTCTGGATCCGAGGTCGTCGAGCGCCGCGGGAGCATCCCACCGCGAAGCGTGGTCATCCCTGGCTCGCGCACCAAGCGCTTCCCCGCCGGCGATTTCGCGGTACCTTGTGCGCTCATCATCGGGCAGCGAACCGAGAGCACCGACCGAAAAGTGAGCCTCAATGACGCCCTCCGCGCCTTCAACGTTCCCGTTTAATCTGCACGAAAGCGCGCTCGACGAAACGCTCCTGTGGCTGTGCGCGATCCCTTCGCCGATCGGCGAGGAAGAGGCCATCTGTGACGCCGTCGAAGCTCGGATGGCGAAGCTGCCGCTCGCCGCGCCCATTCGCCGGTACGGCAACTCTCTCGTCGTCCCGGTGACTCGCGGCGACGGCTTGCCGCGCATCGCGCTCGTCGGTCACCTCGACACGGTGCGCACCGAAAATGGCCCCGCCCGCATCGCCGATGGTCGCTGCTACGGAGCAGGCGCGAGCGACATGAAGAGCGGCCTCGCGGTGATGATCTGCGTCGCCGAGCTCCTCAGCACAGTACTCACGTGCGCGCTCACGCTGGTCTTCTACGCCAAGGAAGAAGGCCCTTTTTCGGAGAACGAGCTCGGCGTGGTCCTCGCCGAAGATCCCGAGCTCGCGCACGTGGATCTCGCGGTGTGCCTCGAGCCGTCGAACAATCTATTGCATGTAGGCTGCACGGGATCGATCCATGCGACGGTCACCGTCCAAGGTCGCACGTCGCACAGCGCGCGGCCTTGGGAGGGGCAAAACGCGATCACGCGTGCAGCCCCGCTCCTCGCGAAGCTCGGGGCAATGAAAGCCGAGGAGCACGTGATCGAAGGCCACATCTACAGAAGCGTCTTCACGGTCACCCAGGCGAAGGACGGCGGGCGCGGGCGAAACGTCGTCCCTGATCGCTTCGTCCTCAACCTGAACCACCGCTTTGCACCGGACACCACGCTCGACGAGGCGACGCTCACGCTTCGGTCGGTCGTAGGCGACGCAGGTACGATCGAAATCACCGATCTCAGCCCCCCCGCCATGCCCAACGCCGGGAACCCTCTCGTCCGCGCCCTCATCGCCGCCGGCGTGAAGGGGGTCGAGCCGAAACAGGCGTGGACCGACGTGGCCCGATTTGCCCAAAAAGGCATCAGCGCGGTCAACTTTGGGCCAGGCGAAAATGCCCAGGCGCACCAGAAAAATGAGTCCACCGCGCTGGCGTTAGTCCACGAAGGTTTCGCAATCATCAAACGTTGGTTGACTTCGCTCGGCTCAAGCGCGATTCCGGGGGGATGAAGGTCCATCGCCTTACCCTCGCTCTCCTCGCTCTCCTCGCCCTCGGTGCTTGCAAGAAAAAGCCGCCGGAGGTCGCCGATGCTGGGGAGTCCGCTGCGGTTGCCGACACACCGGATGCGAACGCTGCCGATCCCGTGACCACCAACGGCGCGAACGTGGCCCGCTTCGGCGACGAAGTTAAGATCGACAAAGTCGTGGCGGTCGTCCTCTCGAACAATGCGCAGGTCCGCGAGGATCCGGCCGGCGGAAAGCTCTTTGCCACGATTCCCAAGGGCGCAAGCGTCACCCAGCTCGCCGAGCACGAAGGTCACATCCTCGTGGTCTTCGACAACCCGAAGGCGCCTAGCGAAAAGCTCAGTGGCTGGGTCGGCAAAGACATCTTCACCGCGAGCGCCGTGCACGCGGCTCCGAAAGGCGACGGCGGAGCGGCCGCAGGGGATGGCGGAGCCGCGAAGGCCGCGGGCGACGCGGGGGCCAAGGGCGGGCTGAAGACCGGGATCACGAGGTAGTCGCCAGATGGTTGCCACGCGACACAGGCTTCCGAAGGTCGCTTAAAGTCCACGATGGCCAAGGCGATCACGCAGTACAGCTGCCAGGCCTGCGGAGCTCTTTTTCCGAAGTGGGTAGGGCGCTGCTCGGGCTGCAGCGCGTGGAACACGCTCGTCGAAGAATCGGTGCAGAAGAAAGCAGGCGGCGGCCGTGTCACGAGCAGCATCGCCGCCCGCGCCGTTCCGGTGAGCGAGATCGACGTCGATCACGCGGCTCGTATTCCCACGGGGATCGCCGAGCTCGATCGGGTCCTTGGTGGTGGCGCGGTCCTCGGCGGCGTGACCCTCGTGGGCGGCGATCCGGGCGTAGGGAAATCGACGCTGCTCATGCAGGCGCTGGCCGGCCTCGCCGCAAAGGGTTGTCGCTCGCTCTACGTGTCGGGCGAAGAGAGCGCTTCCCAGACCGCGTCACGCGCGCGCAGACTCGGCGCGATGACCGAAGACCTCCTGGTCCTCGCGGAGAACGACCTCGAGATCATCGAGCGCATCGTGGCCGAGGTAAAGCCGACGGCGCTCGTGATCGACAGCGTCCAGACCGTGCGCTCGCCTTCGCTCGAGAGCGCGGCGGGAACGGTGAGTCAGCTCCGCGAAGTCGCGTCGCGCATCGTCGAGCTCTCCAAGCGTGAGCGGATCGCCACGTTCCTCATCGGCCACGTCACGAAGGACGGCTCGCTCGCGGGGCCGAAGGTCCTCGAGCACCTCGTCGACACCGTCCTCGCGTTCGAAGGGGAGCGCGGGCATGCGTTTCGTGCGCTTCGCACTCAGAAAAATCGCTTCGGCAGCGCGACGGAAGTGGGCGTCTTCGAGATGACCTCCGAGGGCATGCGCGAGGTGCCGAATGCGAGCGCATTTTTTCTGGCGGAGCGCCCCAAGGGGGTGTCCGGGAGCATCGTTGCGGCGACGAGTGAGGGCTCGCGCTCGATGCTCGTCGAGGTGCAAGCGCTGGTCGGTCCGCTCTCGCTCGGCTCGCCGCGGCGCACCGCAAACGGAGTCGACGGGGCACGTCTGGCGATGATCCTCGCCGTGCTCGAGCGCAAGGTCGGCCTCGCGGTTGCGGGCTCCGACGTCTTCGTCAACATCGCCGGCGGCGTACGCGTCGACGAGCCCGCGCTCGATCTCCCGGTCGCGCTCTCCGTCGCGTCGAGCTTGCGCGATCGTCCCATCGGCGCCGACGTCGTGGCCTTCGGAGAAATCGGCTTGGCCGGAGAAGTACGGGGCGTCGCCCGGGCCCAGCCGCGCCTCGCAGAAGCCGCCGCCATGGGATTCAAGCGCGCTATAGTTCCGGCGAGCGTCCAAGAGCAGGCTGAGCTGCGCGCGCTGGGAATCGAAGTCATCGGCGTTCGCACGCTCGAAGAGGCGCTGGCCGCGCTGTCCTAACAAGTGGTAGAAAAGACACCCATGAAAACCCTCGTTATTGTGAAGCCCGCGCGGCGTGTCAGCGCGTTGATGTGTGCGTCCCTTGTTCTTGCGGCTTGCGGCGGCGCTGGCGCCAGCGGAGCCGCCGGTAAAGGCCCCGACAGTCCTGCGAGCGAAGGCGGCGGACACCCCCTCGTCGGCAGCCCTGCGCCCGACTTTAAAGCGGACTCGCTCAACGGTCAGGGAAAAATTTCCGTGAAGGGCATGGAAGGAAAAGTGGTCATCGTCGACTTCTGGGCAACGTGGTGTGAGCCCTGCAAGAAGTCCTTCCCCAAGCTTCAAGAGCTCAACGTCAAGTACAAGGCGAGCGGCTTGGAGATCGTTGGGATTTCCGAGGACGACGAGAAGGGCGGCATTGCCGACTTCGGCAGCACGTACGGCTCCAAGTTCCCTCTCGGTTGGGACGACGGCAAGAGCATCGCTGGAAAATGGCAGCCCAAGAGCATGCCCGCGTCGTTCATCGTCGACCGCAAAGGCATCGTGCGCTTTGCGCATCTCGGCTATCATGACGGTGACGAGGTCACGATCGAGAAGGAAGTCAAAAGCCTTCTCTAGAGTAGCCGCGCCCGAACGAGATCTGAGGGCTATTGATCCGAGGTCGACACATCGTTCTTTGCCTCGCGTTCCTTTGTGCGAGTGGGGGCCTCGAAGGAATTTCCGTAGCGCAAGACCTGAACGCCGCACGCCACGACATCGAGGGCGCGGACGACTTCCGGCTGCGTATGGCCGCGGCCCTTGCGCTCGGAAGAGCAAAGCCGTCGGACGCGCGCGTGCTGCTCGAGAAGGCGCTCTCCGATCCGCATCCCGCGGTACGTACGGCGGCGGCTGCGTCTCTCACCGCGCTTCACGATCCGGCGGCCATCCCCGCGCTCGAACGCCACCTCGCGGGGGAGGGGTCGGCGAGCGTCAAATCGCAAATGAAGTCGAGCATCGATTCGCTGCGCGGGGGAGAGGCTGCGGCGCACGCGCCCACCGCGAAGTATCTGGTGCAGCTAGGGGCAATGAAGAACCTGACGAGCGTGCGCGGGGAGCAGCTCGGGCAGGTCCTTCGAACGGCCGCTCGGGAACGCGCGGCATCGATTCCAGGAGCGCTCCTCAGCGATGACGCTGCAGCCGCAAAGCTCGCGGGCGTCCCCACGCTCCTCCTCGATGGCTCCGTTCTGCAGCTCTCGCAGACCCGCGCGAACGGGAACGTAACGTTCTCCGCCCAGGTTGAGTTCAGCGTCCGCAAGGTGCCCGAGCACACGCTCCGCGCAACGCTCACCGGAGCGGCCACGACGCTCGGCACCCAGGTATCGCTCAACGGTCACCAGGACAAGGTCAGCGCCCTCCAGGATCAAGCCGTCGACGGCGCAGTACAAAGCGCGATGCGCGGTGCCAGCTCGGGCCTCACCGCCGCACTGAGCTCGGCGCGATAACCCCTCGGCACGTCACCACGCTCGTCCATTGGCCCGGGTTCTCTTCATTTCGAAACCAATCGCACCACCGTGGCACGACGGTTCGAAGAACCTCGTGCGCGACGTCGCTGCGAATCTCAAGCGTGCCGAGCCCACCGTCCTCACGACGCTCGGCGCCCCGTCGATTGGTCCTCGGGTGAAGATGGAGCCTATTTACAGCGACGCGGGGGGCTTCGCACCGGCGCTGCTCGCAAATGCGCGGGTCATGCAGCGCCTCCTCAGAGGCGACCCTCACGAGATCTGGAATTTCTTTTTCGCTCCGAATGCCGTCTCGTCCACGGCTGCACGAATGGCCAAGGCCGCGCGCAGGGCCATGGGCTGGAAAGGGCTGGTGGTGCAAACGGTGGTGAGCGCCCCGCGCGATTTTCGCGGAGTGTCGTCCTTGATTTTCGGAAACCGGGTGGTCGTGCTGAGCGAGTGGACGCGCGCTTCGATGATCGGGGCGGGGCTCAGCGCAAAGGAGATCAGCGTCATCCCTCCGTGCGCCGCGCCGCCGCGCGAGGTCACCGCCGAAGAGCGGGCTGCCCTACGGAAACAGCTCGATCTCGGGGACGCGCCCCTCGTCGTCTATCCGGGCGACTACGAGACTTCGCACGGCGCCGAGACCGTGGCCCGCGCGCTCCCTCTGGTCCTTGGGGCCGTTCCGGAGGCGCGCTTCGTCTTCGCCTGCCGCCCCAAAACCAAGGAAGCGGACGCCGCCCGCCTGGAGATCGTGGAGCTCCTGGGAAAAGATGCAATCTACACGCGTCACGTAGGTGAGCTGGATGACATCACGGCGCTCCTCGCCGAGGCCAAGGTGATTGCTTTCCCGGTGGACGATCTCTACGGCAAGGTCGATCTGCCCATCGTGCTCCTCGAAGCGCTGGCTCTGAAAATCCCGATGGTTCTCGCGCGCGGCGGGCCGCTCGAGGCTATTTCGTCGGCGCGCTTCGTGGAGCCTGGGGACCATGTGGCTCTCGCCCGGGCGCTCGTCCACCTTCTCCGCGGCAACGGGGCGCGCGAGGTCGCCGAAGCAGGCCGCGTCCTCTACGACACGAAGTTCACCCCCCGGGTAGTGGCCGCCGCCTACGACGATCTGTACGCCCGGCGGTAACGCTTGCGAGTGTGCTAAATCGAAGCAGTCAAATGAGCACCGAAACTCCGAACGGCGTCCCCGCCGACATCTCCCGTCCTGCTGCCGAAGTGCGTGCGGCGTTCCTCGAATTCTTCCGCGCGAAGGGGCACGAGGTATGCGCAAGCGCGCCTCTCATCCCGCCGAACGATCCGACGCTGATGTTCACGAACGCCGGAATGGTCCCCTTCAAGGACGTGTTCACGGGCCGATCTCCCTTGCCGATTGCGGCGGGCGACGGTGGGCGTTCCTTCAAGCGTGCGGCTTCGAGCCAGAAGTGCATCCGCATCTCGGGCAAGCACAACGATCTCGAGAACGTCGGCGTCACGGCGCGCCACCACACCTTCTTCGAGATGCTCGGCAACTTCAGCTTCGGCGATTACTTCAAGGAAGAGGCCATCGCCTTCGCGTGGGAGCTGCTCACCAAGGAGCTTCGCATTCCCGAGGACCGGATGTGCGTCACCGTCTTCGGCGGTGAAGCGGGATTGCCCGCAGACGACGAGGCCCGCGCGATCTGGAAGAAGGTCACCGGCTTCCCCGACGAAAAAATCATCGGCATGGGGATGAAAGAAAATTTCTGGCAGATGGGAGAGACAGGCCCCTGCGGCCCATGCTCGGAAATCCACTTCTTCCTAGGGGATTCGCCGGATCTTGCGCTCTTCGACCAGGAGCCCACCGCCGACGGTCGCGGGTGGATGGAGATCTGGAATCTCGTCTTCATGCAGTTCGACCGCACGATCGAGGACGGTGCCGCGAAGCTCGCGCAGCTCCCCGCGCCGTGCGTCGACACCGGAGCGGGCCTGGAGCGTCTGGCGAGCGTGCTCCAGGGCAGGATGACGAACTACGACAGCGATCTGCTCCGCGCGCTCGTCGACAAAGCAAGCGCGCTCGCCAAGAAGCCGTACCGCGGCACCCTGGCGGACGACGACACGTCGATGCGGGTCATCGCCGACCACGCGCGCACAACGGCGTTCCTCATCGCCGAAGGGGTGATGCCCGATCGCACGGGTCGCGAGTACGTTCTTCGCCGCGTGATGCGCCGGGCCATCCGCCACGGTCATCGTTTGGGCATCGCGGAGCCCTTCCTCCACGAGGTCGCCCGCGAAGTCGTGCGCTTGATGGGCGGTCAATATCCGGAGCTCGTGGCGCGTGAGAAGCTCATCGTCGACGTGGCGGAGCAAGAAGAGATTCGCTTCCGGCAGACGATCGATCGTGGTCTAAAGATCCTCGACGAAGAAATCACAGCCTTGCGATCCACTGGGAAAAACAAGCTCTCTGGTGAGACCGCCTTCAAGCTCTACGACACCTTCGGGTTCCCCCTCGATCTCACGGAGGTCATCGCGCGGGAGCGTGATCTCGAGGTCGACAACGCAGGCTACGAGAAGGCTCTCGCCGAGCAGCGCGTGCGGAGCGAAGGCTCCAAGGTCGGAGAAGCGGCGATCGAAGGAGTGTGGCGCGCGGCCCTCGATCGCGCAGGACCGAGCCGCTTCGTCGGTTACGAGCGCGAAGAGTCCGACGGAAAAGTCACGGCCATCGTTCGCGGCGACAAGCTCGTCGAGTCGGCGTCGGCGGGGGACGAGGTGGCGATCATGATCGACGTGACCCCGTTCTACGGCGAGGCGGGCGGGCAAGTCGGGGATCGAGGGAAGGTCGATTCGCAGACGCAGGGAGCGTGGACCTTCGCTGTGCAGGACACGCAGAAGCCCGTGACCGGCCTCATTGCCCATCACGGCACCGTCGGTCTCGGAGAAATTCGGGTCGGTGATCCGGCGCGCCTCGTCGTGGATCACGAACGGAGAAATGCGACGCGAAGAAATCACTCCGCGACCCACCTCCTTCACTGGGCACTTCGCAGCGTGGTGGGAGAGCAGGCAACCCAGAAGGGATCGCTCGTCGGTCCCGATCGATTGCGCTTCGACTTCTCGCTCAATCGAGCGCTTTCACCCGAAGAAATAAGCCAAATCGAGGACATGGTGAACGCGAAGATCCTCTCCGACGCCGCCGTGGAGACGGAGGTCCTTCCGATCGACGAAGCGCGCGCCAAGGGGGCCGTCGCGATCTTCGAAGAGAAGTACGGAGACGTGGTCCGGGTTCTCACGATGACCCGCGACTCCGTCGAGCTATGCGGCGGGACCCACGCGCGCGCTCTCGGAGAAATCGGCCTCTTCAAAGTGGTAAGCGAGAGCGGAGTAGCGGCGGGCGTTCGACGGGTGGAGGCAACGACCGGCCTCAACGCGCTCGGGTACCTCCGTCAGGTCGAGCGCACGCTCAAGACCGCATCCCAGCTCGTGCGGAGCTCGCCGGCCGATCTCCCCGAGAAGATCGAGAAGCTCGTGGAGCGCGATCGTCAGCTCGACAAGGAGATCGCGGACCTGAAACGAAAGCTGACTATGGGCACGGGCGCCGGCGGGATCGACGATCTCATCCGCGGCGCTCGCGAGATCCCGGGCGGGAAACTCCTCGCCGTGAAAGTCGACGCGAGCGACGCCGGGACGCTGCGCGAGCTCGCCGAGAAATTGCGCGACAAGCTCGGCGACGCCGTGGTCCTCGTCGGTGCGGTCAACGGTCCCAAGGCCTCGCTCGTCCTCACGGTCTCCAAGTCGCTGAACGACCGCTACAAAGCAGGGGATCTCATCAAGGGCGTGGCCACGATGATCGGCGGCTCCGGCGGCGGTCGGCCCGACATGGCCCAAGCCGGAGGCACCCAAATCGACAAGCTCGACGAGGCCCTCGCGAGCCTCTATGCGAGCATCACCTAAGGCTGCCGCGGTCTGCAGATTCGTTCACGAAGAGAGTTGGGGTTTTTGTCGCGAGAGCCGACGGCGCACGATCGGCGGCACGAACAGCACCTCGAGGTTGAATCGCGCCAAGGCGTCGCAGAGCACGCCGATCCTGTCGAGTAGCGGGAGCCCCGCCGGAACAATCACGGTGGGCACCCCGTTGACGCGGCAAATCCCACCGCGTGCGTCGAGGAATTCGAAAGGCTCGACGCGCACGACGACCCCGAGCCTCCGGGCCAGCTTCTCCAGCTCCTGGAAGATGTCGATCGGCGCCACGGGAACGATGGTATCGGTTTTTGGCCGCAGGAAGCCTTGCGAAAGAGGGCAGAATCGTAGACCCTTCAGAAGTGTCCGATGCCTCGCGGAGCCCGACCCCCATTGCGCAGGGGACGGTCATCAACGACCGGTATGAGATTCGCCAAAGCCTCGGCAAGGGTGGCATGGGCGAAGTGTTTCTTGCGTACGATCGGGCAACTCAGCAGCCTGTCGCGCTGAAAATCGTCCGCGAAGAATCGCGCATGCCCGGGGACGACGAAGCCCTGCGCCAGGAGCTTCTCCACGCTCGATCGGTGAGCCACCCGAACGTCTGCCGCGTCCACGATCTCACCCCCTCGCAGTACGGTCCGATCTTGGTGATGGAGCACATCACCGGGCAGACCCTCCACACCCATATTCGTCGTAGAAAAGCCCAAGGCGGGTACACCTCCGATGAGTTTCGGCGCATCGCCCACGACATCGCCGAAGGGGTCGCGGCCATCCACGCCCAAGGCCTCGTACACGGGGATCTGAAACCCGGGAACGTGATGGTCACCGCCGATCCCGACGGCGGTCTCGGAAAGGCGATTGTCCTCGACTTCGGCTTCGCAAAAGAGCGCGCACGCGCGAGCGGACGTCGCCCAGGCGCCCCACCCGACGGCGGCACCCCGAACTACATGGCTCCCGAGCGAATCCGGTCGGGCGGCGCCTCCGCCGAAGACGACGTCTACGCCCTCGGCCTCACGCTCTGGGAAATGTGGACCTGCCGCGTTCCCGAGCCCGGCTACAAACCGCGGGCGAAACCAATGCGCGCGCAGATCATGTTCGACGTGCCTGCCGGGTTGTCGATCGACGAGATCAAGCAGGTCTTCCGCTGCCTCGCCGATGAGCCGCAGCAGCGTTTGCCCGCGCGTCACCTCCGCTTTTTCAACCCGATCACCCTCACCACCAATCCCATTCAGGTGCCGCGTGATCGGCTCGACCCTGGTCCTCCGCCCGGACGAAGCGCAACGGCGCAGTTCACCCCGGGGGCACAAGGTCTCCTCGCCACCTTCGCCACCAACGCGCCGGAGTTCGTTGGCGAGCTGGTCAGCCTCGACAAACCCGAGTTCACTATCGGACGCCGCTCGGACAACGACATCGTCGTTCCCGAGGCCACGGCGAGCGGGCAGCATGCGCACTTCAAATATGCCGCCGGCACCTGGGTGATCGAAGACATGGGATCGACGAACGGCACCTACGTCGATCACACCTACGAGCGGAAGAAGACGGTGAACTTGATGCACGGCGGCGAGGTGCAGCTGGGCGAGCTCCGCTTCAAGCTCGCGTCGTTCGCCAAAGACAGCCTCGGTCACAAACGCGCGCGCGCGTACCTCACGAAGCGAGACGGGCTCACGGGCCTCCTGTCGCGCGAGCAAGTCGCCAAATCGCTCGACGACGATTCGCAGTTCGCCGAGTGGGTCGATGCCCCACTCACGCTTGCCCGCTACGAGCTCCGCGGCCCGAACCGCCTCGTCTCCGATCGGCCGACGATCCTGGAGATGCTCGCCTTCCGCCGCGCGGCAACGCGGGTCATCGAGCTCACGGACATGCTTCTTTTGTCGCTGATCGCTGTGACCGCAGGGCGCACCGGACCGCTTCGCTTCGTGGTCGGAATGGTGGGGCCCGGTCCACAAGAAGCGCGCAACTTGGTGGAGCAGGTCGTCGGTCAGGTGCAAGGCATGCTCCCCGACGGGCTCGATCTCGTGGCGTCGATCGCGCGCTTCGAGTCGGGCATGAACGTTCGCAGCTTGCTCGATCCGCAACCCTGAGCCGAGCTTCGTAGCCAGTGGAAGGAGGATCCCATCCGCCCTCGGAGCCGAAACCCCAGCGCCCGCGCGCAGGCGAATCCGCGAGCATCGATCTCGGCAGCGTAGGGCGCCCTGCCCGCGTGCAGATGATCGCAGCTCTCCTTCTCGGTCTCGTCCTCGTGGCGATCCCGCTCTACTTGTGGCGGAGGCCGCGCTCGCTTCCCGAGCAGACCACAGACGACGCGGGAACCATCGCCGACGCTGCGGTCGACGCCGGTGCGCCGGCCGATCTTCCGTCCGTGAAGCCCGTCGACCCAAACGCCGTGAGCGTTGGCGTGGCGCACCCGGTTGACTGCCGCGACGGCACGAAGAAGACGGCCGGGGCCGACTGCGACCGGCTACCACCGATCGAAAAAGCGCTCGCCTTCGCCATCGAGTCGGCCGGAACGTGCGTGCCGAGCTCGGCAGGCGGAGGAACGATCGAGTACGTGGCCGACGTGAATTTTGCTCGCAAAAAGCTGCCGGTCGCACTCCTGACCCCCAAAGACACACGGAGCATCAAGAGCGCGAAGGTGGTCGGGGTGTGTGCGGCCGCCGTGAAGCGCGCTTTCGCCACGCCCCCCTTGGATTTCCCGCACGCGCATGGCCGTTACAAGATTGCGATCGTGGCGACGTACCCCTCGCCCCATTAATACCAACGGTCAGGCTTGCCCCCCGGCCGCCGCGCGTCCAAGTTAGCGGCATGAGAGTTCCCGCTGCCGTTGCTTCCCTCGTCGCCTTTCTCACGCCGGCGATCGCCATGGCCTGCCCGTCGGCCGCGGCAACGGCCTGCGGATCGCACGCGTGCGGATCCGGGCTCGGCGGTTACGTCATGGCCGTTGGCTTCGGCCTCCTTGCCGGCATGGGCTCGATCGCCGTCGAGCGTGGCACGAAGCGGCGGCTCAAGAAAAAGTGAAGAAGCGCCTCGTCATCCTGGACCCCCATACGGTCCCCCTTCGTCCCAACAAGGGACGCAATGAGCTCGACGACGATCGCTTTCATGATCAGTGCGGCGTGTTCGGCATCTATGGGCACCCCGAGTCCGCGAACCTGACCTACCTCGGGCTCCACGCCCTTCAGCATCGTGGCCAGGAGTCGGCGGGTATCGTCACGAGCGACGGTCAACAGCTCTTTGCCCACCGCGCCATGGGCCTCGTGCAAGACGCGTTCAGCGAGGCGCAGCTCTCGAAGCTCCCCGGCAAGCACGCGATCGGGCACGTGCGCTACTCGACGACCGGCGAGTCGCACCTCAAGAACGCGCAGCCCTTCGCGGTCGACTACGCTCGCGGATCGCTCGGCGTCTGCCACAACGGCAACCTCACGAACGCCGATGAGCTCCGGCTCGATCTCGAAAAAAACGGATCGATCTTCCAGTCCTCGAGCGACACCGAGGTGCTTGTTCACCTCGTCGCGCGCTCCAACCAGATCTCGATCGAGGATCGCGTCCTCGACACGCTCGCCAAGGTTCGCGGCGCCTACTCGCTCCTCTTCTTGACGGAAGAGACTCTCGTCGCCGTCCGCGATCCCATGGGGATTCGCCCGCTTTGCCTGGGAATCCTGCCGGGGAACAAGGACGCCCACGTCGTCGCCAGCGAGCCTACTGCCTTCGATCTGATCGGCGCCGAGTTCGTCCGCGACGTTGAGCCGGGTGAGCTCATCGTGATCGACAGCGCGGGATTGCGGTCGATGCGCGTACCGCCTGCGGAGGGTGTACCGGCGCAAAAGCACATGTGCGTCTTCGAGTACGTGTACTTTGCACGCCCCGATTCGCACATCGGCGGCCGAAGCGTCTACGAGGTCCGAAAGTCTCTCGGGCAAGCGCTCGCGAAGGAGCATCCGGTGGAGGCCGACGTGGTGATCCCCGTCCCCGACTCCGGCGTACCTTCGGGCATCGGCTACGCCGCGGCCCTCGGCATCCCCTTCGAAATGGGGCTCATTCGCTCGCACTACGTGGGGCGCACTTTCATTGAGCCGCAGCAATCGATCCGTCACTTCGGGGTCCGCTTGAAGCTCAATCCGGTCGAGTCCATCTTGCGCGGCAAGCGGGTCATCGTTCTCGACGACTCGATCGTGCGCGGGACCACGTCACGCAAGATTGTGAAGATGGTGCGCGACGCCGGTGCACGCGAAGTGCATCTGCGCATCTCGAGCCCGCCGACGCAGTGGCCTTGCTACTACGGAATCGACACTCCGACGCGCAGCGAGCTCATCGCTTCGAGCCACACCGTCGACGAGATCACCCGCTACGTCACCGCCGACTCGCTCGCCTACCTCTCGCTCGACGGAATGCTCCGCGCCGTCAGCGGGCCGGAGGGCGAGCCCAACAACTACTGCCATGCCTGTTTTTCAGGCAAGTACGCGATCCCATTCTCGCCGACGAACAAGCGGCAGATGCGCCTGGTCGGAGTCTAGAAAACGACGGAGCCGGCCTACTCCGCTTCGTCGTAGATTCGAACGCTCGAGAAGAGGCCACTGGCGCCTCGCTCGAAGATCATCGCGCCTTCTTTCGGAGCGCTCTCTCCGTCGCGTAGCTTGCTCGTCTCGTATTCCACCGCACAAGTTCGGCCGTCGTCGGCGACGGAGATCACCACCGGTTGCCAGTCATTCGCAGCCGGTCCGCTCTGGAGGAGACGCACGTAAAATTCGTGCATGCCTCCGCCGGGACGCGCGTGCACTTTGCCCGTTCCGCCGCGCACGCTGCCCTCGGTCTCGAAGCCAGCGACGAGGGCATCCACGTCTCCCAGCCGCATGAGCGCGAGGTGCTCGGCCACGTGAGCGGGGACCGCCGGATCCTTCTCGCTCTGTCCGCGATGCGGTCTGGCCGCTTGCCAGCGCTTGAGAGGAAGCGTCGCGTGATAGACGCGAAGATCGATCTCCCGCGCCCTCTTGCGCTCCATGATGAGCGCGACCGGGAGCTCGACGTGCTGCTCGTTCAGCCGCATGGACAGCGTCCCCTCGGTCACGTCGCGATCGATGCCGACCAGGGTGGACGAAGCGCTGAACGCTGCGCTCCGATCACTCAACCACGCGGCGAGCTCCTTCAGTCGGCTGGAGACCTCCGGCCCCGAGGCCGCTCCGAAGATCGGGCTGTAGATTTTCGCTCGCGAGCCGAGCCGCTTGCCGAGCTCCTCTTGCGAATCGGACAGCAACGCAGGGAAGAACACGTCGGATAACCGACCACGCAAGCTCGATGTCTGTCGCCCGCCGTCATCGTCCTCGAACATGGCAATCGACAATACTCGACTGGAGCGCAGACCACGACCTCGACTTCACGTTTGAGCGGGCTTATCTCTTACCCCATGTTTTGTCGGCTCCCGGAGAGCGTCACCGTCTACGAGGTCTCCCCCCGCGATGGCCTCCAAAACGAGCGCGCGACCGTGCCCCTCCGCGACAAGATCCGCCTCATCGACGCCCTCGTGGCAGCCGGCCTTCGCCACGTCGAAATCACGAGCTTCGTTTCCCCGAAGTGGATCCCGCAGCTCGCAGACGCCGATGACGTCGCAAAGAGCGTCAGGCCTCCGCCCGGTGTCGTGTTTTCTGCCTTGTGCCCGAACGCCACCGGTCTCGAGCGCGCGATCGCCGCAGGCATGGAGGAAATAGCCGTATTTCTCTCGGCGAGCGAGACCCACAACCGTAAGAACATCAACAAGACGATCGACGAGACCATGGCCGCCTTCGAGGAGACGATCCCTCCCGCCCTGGCTCGCGGTATGCGGGTGCGCGCGTACGTCTCGACGGTGTGGGGCTGCCCTTACGAAGGCGAGGTCGATCCGGAGCGCGCTCGCGGAATCGCCGCCCGCTTGGTCGACATGGGCTGCTACCAAATTTCGCTGGGGGACACGATCGGCTGTGGCACCCCCCGGCAGACGCAGCGGATCATCGAGCTCGTGTCGATGGACATCCCGCTCGAGAAGCTCGCCCTGCACATGCACGACACGCGCGGGACGGCGCTCGCGAACGTCGTGGTCGGCCTCGAGCTGGGGATCCGCACCTTCGATGCATCGGTCGGGGGCCTTGGCGGGTGTCCGTATGCGCCGGGAGCCGCGGGAAACCTGGCCACCGAGGACCTCGTCTCCATGCTCCATGGAATGGGAATCGAAACCGGGATCGACCTCGACAAGCTCGTCGCCGCCGGCAACGTCGCGGAGAGCGTCGTAGGCCGTCCACTTCCCGGAAAAGTTCACCAGTCCGGCGTCCGGAGCTTCGGCGCATAACTTCAATCTTGAAAACGACCTTTCACTTTTGCACGAACCAATAGGCCTCAGGGTCGGCTGAGGTCGCAAGATCCGGCTGAAACGGCGTTTTCTGGATCTGGCACACTAGTCGCAAAGTCGAACTGCGGTACCGCGTAGCTTGGCTCTCCCCCCCCGGGCCCTCTATGTGGTGCCGTTTTCTTTTTGTCGGTCGACGAGGTAACTACGACCGCGCGATGTTCGTCACGCGCCATAGTCTCCCGACGGTCCTGGCAGTGAGCTTCGCGGTGAGCATCGCCGCCTGCCAGCGCACACCTGAGCCCGCGCCTGCGCCGCCCGCGAACGTCATCGAAGATCGCTCCGCTGCCCTGACGCCGGCGCACGCCGCCTCCGCGTCCATTCCCGAGGCGCGCTGCGTCCGGGAGACGTCGGCACTGCCCCCGCCCACCGCGAGTGCCGCGACGCGCGAGCGCTGTCCCAAGGACCCAGAGTCGGCGCCAGCGCTCCCGATGATCGCGGTGACCATCGCCGCAGCATCCGGTCCGGTGAAGGTGCAGGTCGAGCTAGCGAAGGCGCCCAAGGAGACCGAGCGCGGTCTGATGTACCGAATGAAGATGCCCGAGGAGCAGGGGATGCTCTTTGCTCTCGAAGAGCGACGGGAGCACCCTTTTTGGATGCATAATACATGCATGCCCCTGGACATGATGTGGATCGACGACGACGGGTTGATCGTCGGTCTGCTCGAAAACGTTCCCACGCTGAACGACGAAGAACGAACGATCGGGTGCCCGTCTTCTTGGGTCCTCGAGGTCAATGCTGGTTGGGCGCGCCGCCACGGCGTTCGCGCAGGCCAGAAGTTGACGTTGCCCCCACGCTAAGTAGACCGTCAAAACCATGGAGTCATCGATGATCCGAACCGTCGCACTTTCTGCGCTTCTCTTCGCCAACGGCCTCGTTGCGTGCACCAAAGACACCCCCCCGGAGCCCGACATGCGCAAGGATCCGGAGAGCAACATCGTTCCGAATGCGGCGTCGCAGGCAACGTTGAACCTCGGCCTTTCCGGTCCTGCGGTGCACGCGAAAGTGCCAGGTGGCGATCCCCTCGACGGCGTGTGGACCCTCGCCGACGCGACGAACGGAATCAACGGCGCAGGAGCCCTCATCGCCACCATCAACACCAGTGAAGGCGCCCTTCGGTGCAAGCTCTTCGAAGACAAAGCTCCGGTCACCGTGGCGAACTTCGTCGGCCTCGCTCGGGGCACGCGCGTCTGGAAAGATCCGAGCGGCAAATGGGTCAACAGGCCCGCTTACGACGGCACGCTGTTTCACCGGATCATCAAAGGGTTCATGATCCAAGGTGGCGACGCGAAGGGCAACGGCTCGGGCGAGCCGGGCTACGTCATCAAGGACGAGCTCTGGGAAGGCTCGAAGCACGATCGCGCGGGGCTCTTGTGCATGGCGAACCGCGGGCCGAACACCAACGGCGCGCAGTTCTTCATTACCGACGCGTCCGCTCCGCATCTCGATCGGAGCTACACCATCCTTGGCGAGTGCGCCCCCGTCGAGATCGTCCACACGATCGCCAACGTGGCCGTCAACGGCGAGCAGCCGGCGAGCCCGGTCACCATCAAGAGCGTCACCGTTGCCCGCGAAAAGCCGGGCCCGGCCACCGCGCCGAGCAGCAGCCCGACTCCGCCGACGACCGACGCCGGCAAGAAATAAACGCGAGCAGCGGCGAGCCCGCGGCGAGGTGGGGGCCCCAAAAAACCACGTTTTTTTGGGCGGGGAGGCGTCGTGTCCTCCCCGTGATGACTAGTGAGCGAAGAGCGCGTTGGCGGCGCCTTCGCCAAGGACGTGCGCGCTCATCGCAGCGTCGACGTCGGCGCGCGAGGAGCCTTCCTTCAGCGCGAGCGGCGTGTCGAGTGCGAACACGCGCAAGCCGTAGCGATGGGGCTCACCCTTGGGTGGGCAGGGGCCGTCGTAGCTGACGTTGTTGAAATCATTTCGACCGAGCTGCGCGCCGAGCGCGGTGAGATCGGCGCCTTCCTTGATGCCGCGCGTTTCGGGCGGAACGTTGAAGGCGATGAAGTGCGTGAAGAGGGCGCCCGGGGCGTCGACGTCGTCGATGATGAGGACGAGCGAGCGTGTGCCTTGGGGCGGCGAGCTCCACGTCAAAGCCGGAAGGCTGTTTTTCCCGTCGCACGTGAAGTCTACGGGGATCGATCCGCCCGAGCCGAGCGAGCTGCTCGTCACCGCGATCGATGAGGGCACGACGCCCGCTGGAGCGGAAGGACCAGGCCCGCCGCCGTGAGCACACGCTGCGAGGAAGGCCGACGCGAGCGCGGCTGCAAACCGCGCGAAGCTCATGAACCTGCTTGCCCCGTGAAACGGGCGTACTCGTCTGCCGAGTGTGCCGAGAACATGCGCACGTCTTTCGAGTGATCCCGCGCGAGGTCTCTCAGGCGACCTTGGTTGTGCACGCGCGTCTCGTCGTCGATCGCGACCAATTTTTGGTAGTACGCAAGGAGCGGCGGGCAGTGGGGCCGCTGCTCCATTTCTCCTGCCGAAAAATAGGCGTCGCCGCAGTGCAGGAGCCAGCCGCTGTCGTCGCGCACGGCGACCGCCGAGTGCCCGCGCGTGTGTCCGAAGAGTGGCACGAGGAGCACGTCGGGGATCGACGGATCGAGGGGGCGCACGGCGTCGAAGCCGAACCAGCGCTCGCCGTCCGGGAGATGCGTCTTCCACAGCGGGGAGTGCGCCCACTGGATTTTCTTGTAGCGCTCCTTCTCGAGAAAGGTGCGGCGGCGCATGGCTGCCTCGTGCTCGCCGGCGTGCACGTGCACGGTCGCCTTCGGAAAATCGCGGAGCCCTCCGGCGTGGTCGAGGTCGAGATGGGTGACGACGATATGACGGACGTCATTGCCCGAGAAACCGAGACGTTCGACCTGCCGAAGCGCGCACTCCGCCGGATCGAGACGCGGCCGCGCCGTGAGCACGAAGCCGCTCCCGAGACGTGAGCGCGCGTGGGCCACGTCGTCCAGGCCGAAGCCCGTGTCGACGAGGACCAAGCCGAGATTACTCTCGACGAGGAGGCAATGCGCCACCAGCGTCGCTGCGGAAAAGAGCTCGCCTTCGCCACCGAGCTGGCGCCCGCCGTAGGGGCACATCGTCGCGCAGTTGAGGTGGTGGACTCGCATCCGACGGAGCTTGCTGCCCGTGCGAGCCATCGTCAATCAGTCAGGCGGGTAGAGAACGGTTTGCGTGCCTTCGCGGAAGTAAAAGCGATCCATCGCGTTGCCGCGGTCGAAGGTGACGGCCCCGAAGAGATTCCAGCCGAGACACCACACCGCTGCCGCGCGGAAGAAATTCCCCCACGGCCGATTTCCTACGGCGAGCATGACGAAGAGCATCGGGGAGTAGTCGTTCGAGAAGCGGTATCCGAACTGCCGCCAGCCGCTATTTTGATAGAGCAGATCCATCGCCAGAGGCAGGAGCGCGGAAACGAGGAGCGCGTCGTGGAGAAAGCCCCGCGTCTTCGGGCGGAAGAGCCAGAAGTACACGGGCGTCGTGAACCAAAGCGCGAGCCCGTGCTCGTTGATCTGGAAGGGCGCGGCGCCGACCACGTGCGCGCTCTTCGCCGGCACCCACGGAAGAATGGTCAGCATCACGCCCAAATTTTTCGACAGGTAGTGGTAGCCCATCAGCCCCCACTTCTCCATCCGTCCGCGCCACACGACGCCGAGGTACACGTGGCCGAAGGCCGTTGGATTCGGGTCGTGGTAGCGGGTGTAGTTCATCCACGAAGCGATGGCGAAGACACCTAGGATCGGCACGGCAAAGAGGGCGTACTTCCGAGCGAGGGCCGGTTTGTCGACGCGCTTCCAGGTCTCGACGAGGCGCTCGAGGAAGGTCCCGTCGGTCGGCAACCCTTGCTTGCAACATACACGTATCGCTTCGAGCGCGAAGAGCGGCGCGGCCAGAAGCGTCGGTGGCCGCGTCATCCACGCGCAGGCCAGAATGAGGCCCGCAAGCAGCGGCAATTCCGCGTCGAGAGCAACCAGCAAATACCCCGTGAGGAGCGCGGTTCCGACGACGTGCGCCGCGAACCACACCGTGCCTTCGACGGCCGTGAAGAAGTAGACTGTGCCGAACGCGAAGAGGAACGCCAGCGCCGCGTTGATCGTCTCCGAGCGCTCAGAGCGCCCCGTGCGACGGAGCTTCTCGAGGACCAAGAAGAGAAGCGCGGGCGCGATGCCAGCGAGCCAAATGATGAACTGCCCGTCTCGAAAATTTTCTGGCGAGCCCGCGGCCTTGACGAAGGGCAGCATCAGCACCGCAGGGAAGGGGGGAAAGCTGATGTACGTCTTGCCCTCGAACTCCGCGAAGTCGTTCCCCTGCGCGTAGCCCGGCGCCCCGTTGGGCAGATCCTGCCGGCCGTGCAGCCAGGCGTCGGCGAGGAGGGCGTAATGATTGAACGACGTGTGGTATCCGAGTCGATCGGGGCCCGCGACGACCGCGAAGGTGACCGCGCACGCCACGTAGATCGCTGCCGCGACGATGATCCGGCGCGACCGGCTCTCCTTGACCACGAGGCGCGTGAGGTAGCGCTCGGCCATCGTCGGCACCCTAGTCGACCTTGGGTGTGGAGATGAGTGAATCGCTCTGATTCGGCGGTCCCAAGCGCGAACGAAATTTCGCAGGTGGCGCTCCGAAGACGTGCACGATCGTTCGCGGGAGCGATTTTAACGGCCAGATAATTGCGATTTGCACTGGCATGAGGCTTGTAAAGGCGGGGGGGGCGGAACGAAAACCCGCCCGAGCAACCCGAGAGACAAACGAGAAAATGGCCCTTCCCTTCGACGAAACCCACGGCGCGCGCGACCCGCGAGCCCTCGCGATTCTCGCCAAGACGATCTACCGCGAGCTTCGAACGAGCGGCTACACCGAGCGCGACGTCATGTCCCTCGCGAGCGAGTTGCTCGGCATGGTCACCTCCGAAGTTCGGAGCGCGAAGAAACCGCCGCCCGCCTGACCTCGCCCGAGGTGCGTCTGACCTTGGAGCCGTTTCTAGGGGTGTCGTCCGTTTCCTTGAGGGAGAATTTGACACGGCTGGCGCCGACCTCCGACAATCCCCGCAATGTTCGCGATCATCATCAGTGAGAAGGGGGGCGCCGAGCGTAAGGAATCGTTTGATAAAAACGAGATCAACGTCGGGCGTGTCCAAGGCAATGACCTCACCCTTCCCAAAGGGAATGTCTCCAAGCATCACGCGAGGCTCCTCTACCGTGACGGCCGCTTCATCGTCACGGACCTCAAGAGCACGAACGGGACGTACGTAAACGGCCGGAAGATCGCCCAGGCGACGATCGTTCGCGAGGGCGACAAGATCTACATTGGTGACTTCGTCCTGCGGCTCGACACGGCCGCCACGAGCGCCGAAGCTCCGGCCGCCGACGCGTCTTCGAACGACGAGGGGCGCGCGCTCGCTCGTACCGGTCCGAACCCCGGCGGCATCGCCGTGCCCGTAGCCGCCACGGCTGCGCCGAGACCCGGTGGAAGTGGCGTCCCCTCGGCCCGCGCGCTTCCGACCAATGCGCCCGAAGCTCCCGTCAACTATCCTCTCGACCGCGATGCCGAGGACGGCAACGAAACGGCCGCCCACCAGGCGATCCCCAAGGCACCGGCTGCGCCGCGCATTCCGACCGCGGTGTCCCCCGCGGGCATGCAGCCGTCGCCGTCGCAGCGTCCGAGCCAAGCGCCGACGCGAGGCCTCACGAGCGCAAGCAACGCTCCGCCGCCAATCGCGCGAAATCAGATCCCGCTCTCGGTGCCACCGCCGGCCGCGATCTCGTCGCCCGGTGTTCGCATGCCTGCACGCGAGACTCCCGCCCAAGCGGGTCGGCGCCTCGCGCTGGTCACCCTCGTCGATCGTGTGAACGACGCCACCGACCTATCGCAAATGAAGGCGAGCCCGGTGGTCGACGACGCTCTGTCCCATCGCGTCGATCGTACCGTTCGTGAGCAAGCGACGGCAATGAAGGACGAGGGGGAGGTGCCTGAGGGCACGGATCTCGATCAGCTCGTGCGCGATGCCATTCGCGAGCTCGTAGGTCTCGGTCCGATCGGTCCGCTTCTCGAGGACGACGAAGTGACGGAGATTCATTGCCTCCGTTACGACCATGTTCTGGCCACACGCGGCGGTGTGGTCTCTCCGGCGGAGTCTTCCTTCACGAGTGAAGAGGCGATGGTTCGCGTCCTCCACCGCATCGTGCACCAGACGGGCGAGGCCCATCGCGAGGGCGAAACCATGCTGGAGCGACGGCTCTCGCGCGGCGCTCACATGATCGCACTCCTTCCTCCGGCGTCGTCGAGCCACGCGCTCGTCATTCGCAAAAAGCGACGCCTCGACATGTCGCTCGAAGATTTCGTGCGCCTCGGTGGGCTCTCCCGAGCCATGGCCACGTTCCTCGACAACTGTATGGCGGCCCGCGCCAACATTCTGGTCTGCGGCTCGAACTCCGGCACCGTCGCCGCGTTCGTGGCCGCGCTTGCCACAGCGAGCCCCCCTGGCGATCGTGTCGCCGCGCTTCAAGAGGTCGAGGAGTTCGCTGTGCCGCACGCGCACCTCGTTTCGCTTGGTCTGCCTGACACACGGGCGCGCGGCGAAGAGGCTGTGCGCGCTGCGGCGAAGATGCGACCCGATCGGATGATCGTCGGCTCGCTCGCAGCGAACGTCGCGGCGGCGACACTCGAGGTGATCGCCGAAGGTGCCGAGGGCGTCGTGGCAGCAACGGCTGCTCCCTCGCTTCGCCAAGGCCTGTCGCGCCTCGTCGCGCAGGTCCTCCTCGCGCGCCCGGGAATGAGCGTCGAGGCGGCGCGTGAATGCGTGGGCGAAGCGTTCGATATCGCCGTGGAGGTGGCCCCGCTCGCCGATGGACGCAATCGCGTCGTCCGCATGGCGGAGCTCGGCGGAACGGATGCAAAAGGCGTCGTCGCGCGCGACCTCTTCACCGCCGGCGATTCCGGCGATGGAAGTTACTCGGCTACGGGCGTCGTCCCCCGGGTCGTCGGCGAATTCGCCCAGCGCGGCGTCAAGGTCGATCCGAATCTCTTCAAGCGCTCGGTCGGTCGCTCGTAGCGCCGTTCCAATTCTACTCTAGAGATTCGCGTCGGCGCGCTTTTGCATCTTGCGATGCACGAGGCGCTTCTTGAGAGGCCCGAGGTGGTCGATCATCAGGACGCCTTGCAAATGATCATGCTCATGTTGGATGGCGACCGCGAGGAGCCCTTCGGCTTCGAGCTCGAACCACTTGCCGTCCCGCCCCTGCGCGCGAACTTTTACTTTCGCTGCGCGGTCGACTTCTTCGGTCACGCCGGGAAAGCTCAGACAGCCTTCGGCCCAGGTGATGGCGTCGAGGGTCTCCAGAATTTCTGGATTCATGAAGACGCGTAGGTCGCTTGGCTCGTTCTCGGCGGCGACGTCGATGACGAAGAGCTGCAGTGCTTCTCCGATTTGAGTGGCGGCGAGCCCGACTCCGGGCGCGGCGTACATTGTCTCCGCCATGTCGTCGATCAAGGCCTTGATCTCTGCGGTTACGGTGGTGATTTTCGCGCCCGGAATGCGCAGCCGCTTGTCGGGGTAGTGGAGGATGGTGCGGATCGCCATGGTTCTCTCGGAGACATCTTAATGCGCGTGAGGTCCTCTGGCGAGGCCCGAAGGTTACTTCTCCGGATATCGGAGCTGCCCGAAGACGTGGGCGTCGTTGCCGCAAAGCTCCCAGACGGGGTTTATGATGTGCGGTGCATCGGCAGGGGTATCGGGACCCGCCCAGTCGACGGCCCCCGGACGGCCCCGCGGGCCCAGCAGAATGGGGGCGATGAAGCAGTGAAGCTCGTCCCCGAGGTGGGCGGCGAGAATGCTCCCGGCGAGCTCCGCGCCCCCCTCGACCATCACCGACACGATGCCCTTCGAGGCGAGCAGCCGCAGGGCCCCGGTCACGTCAATCCGCCCTTCGGCAGAGCTGGGTGCGCGAAGGACCTCCACGCCGCGCGCCGTCAGGGCTTCCTCGAGCGTGCTGTCGGCGTCTGCGCTGCAGATGACCCACGTCGGGACGTCCGTCGCCGTCTCCACGAGGCGCGCGCTCGGCGGCAGGCGCAGCTTCGTGTCGAAGACCACTCGCAGAGGGCTCGGCCCAGGGGCACTTCGAACGGTGAGACGGGGATCATCGGCGAGCGCGGTTCCAATCCCGATCGCGACGGCGTCGTGCTGTGCACGCAACGCGTGAACGCGCGCGCGAGCGTCGGGGCCAGTGACCCATTTCGAGGCCCCCGTCCGGGTAGCAATGCGTCCGTCGAGGGAGAGCGCGAGCTTGAGTGAGACATACGGCAGACCGAGGGTGACGTGCTTCGTCCACGGGGCGATGAGCCGGCGAGCCGCGTCTTCGCGGACTCCGACGGTCACGCCGATCTTTGCTGCCTCGAGCTGCTCGAGCCCCCCGCCCGAGACGTGGGGATTCGGATCGCGGCAGCCGATGACCACGCGGGCGACCTGGGCGGCGACGATGGCCTCGGTGCACGGTGGCGTGCGTCCGTGGTGATTGCAGGGCTCGAGGGTAACGTAGAGCGTGGCTCCCTTGGCCTTTGCTCCTGCGGCCAGGAGTGCCGCTCCTTCGGCGTGCTCCTCGCCGGCGCGCCCGTGGTGACCGAGGGCCACGACTTCGCCGTTGTGGACGACGAGAGCGCCAACATGCGGGTTCGGCGACGGGTGCCCCTTCGCCGCCTCCTCGAGCGCGCGATCCATCCACGCCTCGTCCTCCGCCGAAAATGCGCTCGGCGCCTTCTCTTCTTCGCGGGTCGTCATCGCGGAGCGCCCTCCAGCGCGGCGGGAACGTCGGTGCCGCCGTCTTCCCGGGAGCGTGCGATTTTTTCGAGCTCCAACCGAAATTCTTCGATGTCGCGAAACGATCGATAGACGCTCGCGAAGCGCACGTATGCGATGTCGTCGAGCTCACGAAGATGGTTCATCACCTTCTCGCCTACGCGCATTCCGGTGATCTCTTTATCACCCGAGTCGATGAGCTCGCGCTCGATCGAGTCCACGATGGTTTCCAGGCGCTCGATCGCTATCGCCCGCTTTTCGCAGGCTTTTCGCAGTCCATAGAGCACCTTCTGGCGATCGAACAGCTCGCGGCGCCCGTCTTTCTTGACGACCAGCGGCAGGACCTCGTCGACCCGCTCGTAGGTGGTGAAGCGGCGCGCGCAGGAAGCGTTCTCGCATTCCCGGCGACGACGGGTGACGTCTCCTGCCGTGGACGCCCGAGAGTCGATCACTTTGCTCTCGAGGTGAGTACAAAATGGACACTTCATACGAGCAGGTTCATCGCGGTTCGATCGCCGTCACGCGACGGACGTGGCGCTTGTCACCGCTGAACGGCGTGGTGAGCCACATCTTGACGATCTCCCAGGCGAGCCCGTATCCGACGACGCGTCCGCCGAGGGTGAGCACGTTTGCGTCGTTGTGAGTGCGCGCGTAGCGGGCAGTGAAGACGTCTGAGCAGTTGACGGCGCGAATGCCGGCATGGCGGTTTGCGCTCATGGCCATGCCCACGCCCGTGCCGCAGATGAGGATTCCGCGGTCGTGCGCACCTGCCAGGATTTGCTTTGCGGCGGTGTGCGCGAAATCGGGATAGTCGCAAGCCTCGGCGCCGTGCGTGCCGATGTCCGTGACGGTGTAACCGCCTTCGCGGAGGCCTTCGACGAGCTCTTTCTTGAGATCGACTCCGCCGTGGTCCGCTGCGAGAACGAGCCGTTCGCTCATGGGAAATTCACCCTTCGTAACGCGACAAGAGCAGCGACGCGTTCGTCCCGCCGAAGCCGAACGAATTGTTGAGCGCGTGGCGAACGCGCCGCTCGCGCCCGGTGTTCGCCACGTAATCGAGCACGCATGCGGGGTCTTGGTCCTCCAGGTTGATCGTCGGCGGTATCTTGCCCTCGGAGATGGCCAGTGCGCAAATCGCGCTCTCGACGGCGCCCGCGGCACCGAGGAGGTGTCCCATCATCGATTTCGTCGAGCTCACCCAGAGCGTGTGGTCGGTGGCCCTGCTCCCGAAGACGGCGGCGATGGCGCGTGACTCTTCGACGTCCCCGACCGGAGTGGAGGTGCCGTGGGCGTTGATGTAGTCGACCTCGTCGGGAGCCACGCCGGCATCCTTGAGGGCCATTTTCATGGAGCGTTGAGCTCCGGCGCCGTTCGGGGCGGGCTGCGTGAGGTGATAGCCGTCGCTCGAGGCTCCGTAGCCGGCGACCTCCGCGTAGATCTTGGCGCCGCGCTTTCTCGCGCGCGTGAGGGTCTCGAGGACCATAACGCCCGCGCCTTCGCCGCAGACGAATCCGTCGCGCCCTTTGTCGAAGGGACGGCTGGCGCGCTGGGGCTCTTCGTTGCGCCGCGAGAGGGCCATCATGGCCTCGAAGCCGCCGATCCCGACGGGGGTGACCGTGGCCTCCGCGCCGCCCGCGACCATGATTTTAGCGCGCCCGCGGCGAATCCATTCAACGGCCTCGCCGATGGCGTGGGCACCGCTCGAGCAGGCGCTCGTCGTGCAGTAGCTCGGCCCGAGGAGGCCATGGGCCATCGAGAGTTGCCCCGCGGCAAGGTTGGCGATGATACCGGGGATCGAATACGGGCTGATTTTCGTCGGCCCCTTGTCGATGAGGGTCTGCTTGGTTTTTTCGAGCGTGAAGAGACCGCCGAGGCCGACGCCGATGAAGCAGCCCGCTTCCTCGCGTTCCTCGTCCGTCATTTCCAGGCGCGCGTCCTCGATGGCGAGCTTGCCGGCGCCCATCGCGAACTCGCAGAAGCGGTCCATCTCCTTGAGCTTCTTTTTCTCGATGAAACGCGTCGGCTCCCAATTCGTAACCTCGCCCGCAATCTTCACGCGGAAGGCCGAGGCATCGAATTGGGTGATTTTGCCGACACCGCTCTCGCCGGCGAGGAGGGCCCGCCAGGATTCCTCGGTACCGATCCCGCAAGGGGTGACCAGCCCGATTCCTGTGATGACGACGCGTTCCATGAATGCTCTTTAGGACGCGACATCGAGCGCCGCAACCACGGTGCTCACGGCCTCGTGAGAGGGCATCGCACCGGGTCTAGGCCACCGAGGTCGACGGTCACTTCTTGGCGTGTTTTTCGATGTAGTCGATGGCGTCCTGGACCGTCCGAATTTTCTCGGTGTCTTCGTCCGGGATGTCGATTTCGAAAGCTTCTTCGAAGGCGAGCACGAGTTCGACGAGGCCGAGCGAATCGGCGCCTAAGTCATCGATGAAGGAGGATTCTGCCTTGATGTCCTTCTCGTCGACGTCGAGCTGCTCTTTGATGATCCGCTTGACCTCGCTGGGAATGTCCTGAGCCATACGTGCCTCGTATCAGAAAAAGCGTGAGCGTTATCGGGAAACCGAACGTTTGAACCGATTTGGGAGAAGTGGAAAAGCCGAAGAGGTCGCTTTGCCACCGAAAGAAAGAAAAGATCCGAAGTCAGACGTACAAGCCGCCGTTCACGCGAAGTACCTGACCGGTGACATACGACGCTTCGGTGCTCGCAAGATAGACGCATGCCGCAGCAACGTCGTGGGCGCTTCCCGTGCGGCCGAGAGGGACGGCCTTCACGATGTACTCCTTGGCGGCGTCGCTCATGGCCTTGGTCATGTCGGTGTCGATGTAACCGGGGCTGATGACGTTCACCGTGATGCTCCGCGAGGCGTACTCACGGGCGATTGATTTCGCCGCCCCGATGATGGCCGCTTTTGTCGCCGCGTAGCCTGTTTGTCCGGCGTTTCCCATCTCGGCGGTGACGCTCGAGAGGAAGATGATTCGCCCCGCCTTGCTGCGCATCATGCTCCTCGAGGCCGCCTTCGCGCACATGATCGAGCCGCGGACGTTGGTCGCAAAGAGGCGGTCGAGGTCTTCGTCTTTCAGGCGAAGGAGCAGGCCGTCGATCGCGATGCCGGCGTTGGCGACGAGGATGTCGAGCTTGCCGTGGGCCTTGATGATGCCTTCGATCGCCGCTTCGGTGGCGTTCGTGTTGGCGACGTCGAAGCCGGCGATCTCTGCTTTGCCGCCTTTGGCGACGATGGCGTCGGCGGTCTCTTTTGCGGCCGCTTCGCCCTTCACGTAGTTGACGACCACGGTCGCGCCCTGCCCAGCGAGCGCCTCTGCGCATGCCCGGCCGATGCCCCGCGAGCCACCCGTGACGAGGGCGATTTTGCCATCCAATCGAAACATGCGGCGGGTCTTACGACGGGGCGCGCCAGCGTTCAACCACGACCCGACCGGAGGTCACTCAATTGTTCAGGAATGCGTCGACCTTATCGAGGCCCGCCGCATCCGAGACGTTGAGCACCGTGAGCTCCTTCGCGATCCGACGCGTCAGCCCGGAAAGAACTTTTCCTGGGCCGATTTCTAGGGCCCGCGTGACCCCCGAGGCGTGCATGAAGCGGACGGAATCTTCCCAGCGAACGGGGCTGTCTACTTGCCGGAAGAGCAGCTCCTTGATGCGCGCGGGGTCGGAGTTCGGTCGGGCATCCACGTTGGCGACGACCGGGAACGCCATCGGTCCCATGACGACCTTCTCGAGCTCGCCCTTCAGCGCAGCGGCGGCGGGCGCCATCAGCGCGCAATGGAACGGCGCGCTCACCTTCAGCGCAATGGCCTTGCCCCCCGCGGCGGAAACGAGCGCGATCGCCCGCTCGACGGCTGCGGCATGACCGGCGATCACCACCTGCCCGGGCGCGTTGTAATTTGCGGGGCTCACGACCTCACCCTGCGCGGCCTCCTCGCAGATCCCCGCCAGGAGCGAGGGATCGAGCCCGATGATCGCGGCCATCGCCCCGACCCCAGGAGCCACGGCGTCTTGCATGGCCTTGCCCCGCGCGCGAAGCAGCCGGATGGCGTCTCCCAGTCCGAGAGCGCCGCACGCGACGAGCGCGGAGTATTCGCCGAGCGAGTGACCGGCCGCGAACGCAGGGCTCGCGAGCGAGGGGAGGCGCTCCTTCAGCGCGGCGAGGATCGCCTGGCTGGCTGTGAGGATGGCGGGCTGCGCGTTGGCCGTGAGCGTGAGGCGATCTTCGGGCCCCTCCAGAATCAGGGCGCTCAATTTTTCGCCGAGCGCGGAGTCCGCCTCTTCGAAGACGCGACGTGCAGCGGGGGATGCCTCGAGGACGTCCTTCGCCATCCCAACGGATTGCGAGCCCTGACCAGGGAAAAACCAGGCGATTTGCATGGCGCGGGCACTTAGCGCAAAACGCGTTTGGCCGCGAGACCCGGTTATTCGAAGGGGTTCGTTTCGACGATCGCCGGTGCGAGCTCGAGCGTTCCGGGCGCGCTGATTTTCCCATCGAGCTTGAATTCCGAGGTGACGCCGTCGCCGGTCAGATCGCCGTTTGCGCGCGCTTCGAAGCCGTCGCCGGGTGTGGACGTGCCGTGCGCCGTGTACCCGTACGAATAATATTGCGGGTAGGTCATGCTGAATTTCAGGCACGCGAAGCCGGCGTTGGTCGCCTTGTCTGCGTCCCATTCACTCGCAGCCGACTGGTATTTTTTGCCACCTACCTTGAGCACGCTGTCGGGGACGTCGTGTGATGCGGTCGCACACAGCTTCGCGCCCTCTTCGTACGCGGTGACGGCGTCACGCGCGATCTGGGCGACGGAGTTGCGCGCTTCGACCGTCTTCGCGCTCGCGATGTATTTGCGGACCCCGTAAATCGCGAGCACCGCCAACACTCCGCCAAAGAGAATGAAGAAACCGAGCCCAGCGAGAACGTAAATGATCCACGCGGGGATGCCTTTTTGCGGCGGAGGGGCTTGCGAGGCGTAATTTCCCGGAGCGTTCACGCAGCTACATTCGCACGAGGGCGCTGCCCCACGACACGCCGGCGCCGAGCGCGCACATGAGAACGACATGCCCGGGTTTGATTTTTCCGGCACGCACGTTCTCGTCGAGCAAGATCGGGATCGACGCGCTCGACGTGTTGCCGACGAACTCGATGTTCGAGAGCACTTTTTCTCGCGCGTAGTTGGCGCGCTGAACCACCTGATCGATGATCCGAAGATTTGCTTGGTGCGGGCAGACCCAGTCGACCTGGTCGTTCTTCATTCCCGCAGCGTCGACGGCTTGCTGGCTCGCCGAATAAAGATTTCGCACCGCGGCTTTGAAGATGTCTTGGCCTTTCATCTTCACTTTATTTTGTTTGAGCTCGATGACTTCGTGCGACGCAGGCGTGACGCTGCCGCCGCCCGGGATCATCAGGGAGTGCGCGAGCGATCCGTCGGAGTGCGTCTTGGTGGAGAGGATGCCGCGCGTAGGCTCGTTCGGATCTGCGGGACCGAGGACGACCGCGCCGGCTCCGTCTCCGAAGAGAACGCAGGTGGTGCGATCGCTCCAGTCGATGACCCGCGACAGAAGCTCCACGCCGATGACCATCACGTGTTTCATCGAGCCCGTGGAGATGAACTTGTCGGCAATGGAGAGGCCGAAAATAAAGCCGGCGCACGCCGCGCTGAGGTCGAATGCCGGGCAGTTGGTCGCGCCCAACTTTTGCTGCACGAAGACCGCGGTGGCCGGCATAGGCATGTCGGGCGTCACCGTGGCGACGATGATCATGTCGATGTCCGAGGCCTTGAGCCCCGCCGCCTCGAGAGCCCGCTTTCCCGCTTCGGCCGCCATGTCGCTGGTGACCACGCCTTCGGGCGCGACGCGTCGCTCGCGAATCCCGGTGCGCTCACGGATCCACGTGTCTGTCGTGTCGACGAGCTTCTCGAGATCGACGTTCGTCCGGATGATGGACGGCAAATAGTGGCCGGTGCCCAGGACTCGGGTACGCGGCGATTGAAGAGCGTCGGGCATGAGTCTCAAAGCCTAGAGCGGGCGAGCTTCACCCGCCACATCCTCTGGAATACGCGCTTGAAGAATTATTCTTTTTTGGCGGAGCCAGTCGTTACCTGACGGCCCTTGTAATGGCCGCAGGAGGCGCACGCGCGGTGGGGCACGCTCGGCTCGCCGCAATTGGCGCACGCGATGAGCTGCGGTGCCGTGACCTTGTCGTGGTTGGCGCGGCGCATGTTGCGCTTGGAACGGCTGGTTCGTCGCTTGGGGACTGCCACGGGGTGTTACTCCTTCTCTCTCTTCAAACGCTTCTTCAAACGCAAAAGGGGAGCGAGGCGTGGATCGAGCGGCTTCTCGCCTGGCTCGTCGAACCCCACGCTCCCATGGGGGCCCGGGCTAATACCCGGGCAGTCCTCCGAGCACAAGGGGATCATGGGCGTTTCGAGCACGAGCTCGTCGCGAACCAGATCGTCGAGGACCACGGTATCGCCGTCATAGGCCACGATGTCGGCCTCGTCCGGGGAGATCGAGAGCTCGTCGTCTTCGTCTTCTCGCGAGCGCTCTTTCCTACCTTTTCTGGGGGCGTCTTTCTTTGGCGCGTCCGTTGCGGGGGTGTCCGCCAGGGGCACCTTGCGCGGGCGCCGCGACGCCGATTCCGGGGATTTTAGCGCTTTTTCGGGCACCATGAGCACGCTGACGGACTGGTCGACGGTCACCATGACGGGCTTCAAGCAGCGGGCGCAGGGCATCGATAGCTCGGCCTTCAGCGTGCCGTGAACGACGACGTCGTTTCCGCTCTTCGAGACCCGGACGTCGAGCTTTCCGTCGGCGCCCGAGGAGGTCGCCTCGTGATCTTCGAGCGCGCCCCTCACCCACGCGGCCCGGACCGGGAAATGATAGCTCCGCCCCGCTGCATCGAGCTCGGAGACCGGAATCGTAAATTCGTGGGCACTCATGGCGGGGCCTGATTCCCACGACGCGCGCGATCGCGCAAGGTCGCGTGATGGGTATCGCGACATGCTCACCGATGGTCGACAAGGGTTTGACCTGGCGCACGGGGGGCGTAAAAGATTCGCACACGAATTGTCGCCATGACCTGCCAATGAAGAAAACCGGCGACAAAGACGCCAGCGGGGACGTCGACGAGCTGCTCAAGCTCCTGGTGTTTCTCTATACGGAGAACCGCCGCATCACGAAGCTCATCGCCGCGCGGGCAGACTTGACCGGCCCGCAGCTCACGGTGGTGAAGATGCTCGAGCAGGTTGGCGACCTCTCTCTCTCCGAGCTGTCGGACGCCATCCGCGCTCAGAACAGCACGATGACCGGGATCGTCGATCGCATGGAGCGTGAAGGAATCGTAGAGCGCGTGAGGTCGACCGAGGACCGGCGCGTCGTGCGCATTCACCTCACCGACAAGGGGAAAAAGCTGGCAATCGGCATACCGGTGGAGCCACTTTTCATCTTCCGCGCGGCCCTCGAAAGCCTCACGCCGAGCGAGACGACAGAGCTGCTCAAGACCACGACCAAGATCACCACCAGCTTTCGCGAGGCCATCGAGCGCGACCTAGGCGCAAAGCCGGTTTGAATTTGCCAGACTGCCGAACGAGGAATGACGATGACTGAAGTACGCGATCCCGACTTGTGCGTGATTACCTGCGCCCTCAGCGGCGTGCTGGCAAACCGCGCGCAGTGCCCAGCCATTCCGTACACGCCCGTAGAGATCGCCGAGGAGGCGAAGCGAGCCTACGACGCCGGCGCCGCTGCGGTGCACATCCACGCCCGCCACGACGACGGGACGCCCACCTTCAGCCCGGCGACCTTCGCGAAGATCAAGGAAGAGATCGAGAAGCGCTGCCCGGTGCTCCTCAATTTTTCGACGGGCACGATCGCCGACGACGTCTCCGAGCAGTGCCAGTACATCCGTGAATCCAAGCCTGCCATCGCGGCCCTCAACATGGGGACGATGAACTATTCGAAGTACTCGGCGTCGAAGAAGGCCTTCGCGTTCGACATGATTTTTCCGAACACGTACTCGAAGATCATGAAGCTTCTCGTGGCCATGAACGAGAGCGGCGTGAAGCCCGAGCTGGAATGCTTCGACACGGGCCACACCCACGGGATCTGGCCGCTCCTAGACATGGGCATCTTGAAGAAGCCGCTCCAGTTTTCCTTCATCGTCAACGTGCTCGGAGGCATCCCGCCGACGGTGGATAGCCTTCAACTGCAGACGAAATTGATGCCGCCCGGGAGCGAGTGGGAGGTCATTGGGATCAGCCGCTGCGGATGGAAGATGATCGCCACCGCTCTCGTCTTGGGCGGAAATATCCGGGCTGGGCTGGAGGACAACCTCTATTTGCCGAGCGGACAGATGGCGAAGTCCAACGGCGAGCTCATCGAGGTTGCAGCGCGCATGGTCCGTGACGTTGGGCGAAGAGTGGCGACGGTCGAGGAAGCGAAGAAGATCCTCTCTCTCGATCAGTTTCGCGCGTCGGCGTAGTCGCCATGAGTGCCGAGTTCCAAAAAATTCGGGTGCGGGAAGAAGGTGCAGTCTACACCATTCGCCTCTTCTACCCCGAGCGGCGCAACGCCATTGGTCCGCAGATGACGAACGAGATCCTCCACGCGCTCGTGGCGGCGCATGGCTCGAAGGCGCAGGTCATCGTCCTCGAAGGGGAGGGGAAATCCTTCTGCGCGGGCGGCGACTTCGCGCAGATGACGGCGGGCGCGGATCAAGCGCTTCTGCCGCACAAAGGTGACTATGCAGATCTTCTCCTCGCGATGGTGAAGAGCGACAAACCGATCATCGCCAAGGTCCACGGTCACGCCATGGGGGGCGGCCTCGGCCTCGTCGCCGCGTCCACGTTTGCGATTGCGTCGACCGATGCAGAGCTCGGCACGCCCGAGATCAACGTCGGTCTCTTTCCGATGATGATCATGGCGGTGCTTTCGCGACTGGTTTCGCGGCGAAAGCTCCTCGAGATGATGCTGACCGGTCAACGAATGCCCGCTGAGTACGCGGCGACTATCGGTATTCTCAATGGCACGTGTCCGCCGGATGCGTTGGACGCAACCGTGACTGCGCTCGCCGACTCTTTGGCGAAGAAGAGCCCGATGACCATCAAACTCGGCCTCCGCGCCTTCGCGGCCCAAGACGACATGGATCTCGAGCGCGCGCTCCCCATGCTCCGCGATCGCCTCGGCGAGTGTCTGGGCACGGACGACGCACGTGAAGGGTTGATGGCGTTTCTCGAGAAGAGAACTCCAAATTGGACGGGAAAATAAGCCAAAATGTCGACCGATCCCAAAGTTGAAGTTGGCGCGGCGCCGGCGCTTCCGACGATGCGTGAACGCGTCGCAGACCTCGAGGCGCGGCTCGCCAAGATCTACGAGATGGGCGGCACCGAGCGCGTCGACAAGCAGCACGCGCGAGGGAAGCTCACCGCCCGCGAACGGATGAAGCTCTTTTTCGACGAAGGGACCTTCTTCGAGGTCGGCGCGCACGGAACGGCCATGGGCGCCGGCGCCGAGCCCACCGCAGCAGACGCGGTCGTCTGCGGATTCGGAAAAGTCGACGGCCGGATGGTCTGCGTCGCCGCGTACGACTTCACGGTGAAGGGCGGATCCATCGGGCAGACCGGCGAAGAGAAGGTCACCCGCCTTCGCCAGATGTCTCTTCGTGGTCGCTGGCCCATCGTGTGGTTCGTCGACTCGGGGGGAGCGCGGATCGACCCGGGCTCGAACCACCCCGACATGATCTCGCTCTTCGCGGGCTCGGGGCATTTATTCCGCGAGCAGGTGGTGATGAGCGGCGTCGTTCCCCAGGTGGCGGCCATGGTCGGGCCGGGGGCCGCTGGAACGGCTTACATTCCCGGCCTCGCAGACTACGTGCCGATGGTGAAGGGCGTGGGCAGTCTTGCCCTCGGCGGCCCCGCGCTCGTCAAGGCGGTGACGGGACAAGACATCAGCGAGCAAGACCTCGGGGGCTCGAAGATTCACTCCGAGGTGAGCGGCGTCGGCGACGGCGAATTCGAAGGCGACGCAGCGTGCATCGCGGCGACGAAGAAATACCTATCGTTTTTCCCTTCCAACTGCGACGAGCTACCGCCGGAAATTCCCTGCACCGATCCCATAGAACGGCGGGACGAAGCGCTTCTCGATCTGCTCCCGGAGTCGACGCGAAAACCGTACGACATGTACAAGCTGATCAAGATGATCGTCGACCACGGCGATTACCTCGACATCAAGCCGCGCTGGGCGAGAAGCGTCATCACGTGCCTCGCGCGGGTCGGCGGAAGGAGCGTGGGCATCGTTGCCAACCAGCCGAATTACCTCGGCGGCATTCTCGACGTCGACTCCGCCGACAAGGCCGCGCGCTTCATCCAGATCTGCGATGCCTTCAACGTGCCGCTCGTCTTCCTGCAAGACGTACCAGGCTTCATGGTGGGCTCGAAGGTGGAGCACGCGGGGATCATCCGCCACGGAGCAAAGATGCTCCACGTGATGAGCGCGGCGACGGTCCCCAAGATCACCGTCGTGATCCGAAAGGCTTACGGTGCCGGTTACTACGTGATGTGCGGCAAGGCCTACGAGCCCGATCTCATCGTGTCGTGGCCCACGGGAGAGATCTCCGTGATGGGCGCCGAGGGCATGGTGGGCATCGCCGCGCGCAAGCTCTTCGGAGGCCAAGAGCCGACGCCCGAGATGAAGAAGATGATCACCCAGGAGATCCAGAAGAACATCGACATCTACAAAGTCGCCGGCTGGGGTCTGGTCGACGAGGTGATCGATCCGCGTGACACCCGCCGCGCCATAGCGTGGGGCCTCGAGATCAGTCGCCACAAGAAAATGGAGCGCCCCGCGCGCAAGCGAGGCGTCATTCCGGTCTAGCCCGGCGTGCGAGGGACGTCTGGCGTGGTGCTCAGCCCCGAGCGGGAGGCGGCGCGCCGCTGAGGCGGGCGAGGAGCGGGCGGACGGCGCGGTAGAGATGTGGGTAGGGGGCGAGCGACGCAACACACGCCGTGACCCGGGCCGCGCTCGAGGTGTGCGGATCGTCACCGAACGGCGCCGCGCCACCGTCGGACGGGAGCATCGCTTCGAGCCAAGCTTTGAGCACGCTCGGGAGCTCCGGCGCATCGCATTCGCTGAGCGCGCGCGCTGCGACCGGCGCGTCGGGAGCGATGGCGAAATAGGTGACCAGGCGAATGATGTCGCGGGGACGCGCACTGCGCGCGAGAATTTCCGCGAAGGCCGCGCTGGCCGAAGGATGAAGCGGCGCCCGGAGCATCTCCGCGCCGATGACGTCGAGCGCAGGCTCACCGCCTCGGCCCACCAGCGAACGAAGCTTTGCGAGCGTCGTCTGCCCGCGCTCGAACGAATCGGCGAGGGTGGTGGAAATGGTTGGCTCCGACCAATCAACAGGGTTCGACGACGGGCGTTCGGACGCGCTCACAGGGATGCTCGAAACCATCTGTATTTCGGCGGCGTCCGGCTCGGGGAGCTTCACGGCGAGGACGAGCTCGCCCGCTTGCTTCAAGAGCGCAGCGAGATCGGCGAGGAACGTATCGAGGTGCCAGCGCGCGCGCCGGCCGTCCGCTCCCGGTGGCGAGAGCGGGCTCTCTGCGTCTTTGTGCGCCCGCTCACCACGGTCGATGATCCACGCGAGCTCCCGCGGGTCACGGGCCACAAGGACGTCCAGCGTCGAGCGATCGAAGACCAGCATCGTTGCTCCGCGCTCCTCGGGCGCGTCGTCGAAGCGGGGAAGGAGCGCTCCTTCACGCGGCTCCCAGTGGATGCCCATTTCGGTCGCCGCGAGCTGACGCATGGCTTCGACCACCCTTGCGTACGCCCACGGTCCGGCGGCTCCACACTTCGTCAGGCGAACACACGCCTCGAACATCGGGACGCGCAGATTGGAGGCTTGGGAGGGGGAGAAGCGTTCGTCGAACTGTGCGCAGGCTCGGGCGACCGCTTCATCGCAGAGTTTCCGTGCGTCCGTCTGCGCGAAGATTTCGGCGAGCGACGCGTCACCAGCGCTGGCACCGAGCGCGTAGACGAGCGCGGCAATGGTGCCGTCGTCCGCCGGGAGCGGGCCCTCGTCCTCGGCGGCACGGAGGTGCCTGCTTATGGCGCGGAGCACGCGCTCGAGGGCTTCGGTGTTGCCTGCCGACAAACGAAAGAGCAGCGCATCCCACGCGGCAAGATCACGCGCGTGACGACCGAGCTGGGTCCGCGCCAGCAACCGCGCACAAGGAACGCCTTCGAAAAGCGCTCGCGCCAGTGGCAGATTCGCGACGAGCAGCTCCACCTGCTGGTCGGGGTGAAGCTTCAGCATGCCTGCACTCTAAGCAATTGATGGGCCTGGACAAGTGGTCACGTGAGTGACCGCCGGCGTCATTCGATGATGGGGGCTGGCTGCGCGGTGTTGGCACGAAGGGAGCGGATTCGCAGGAGCGACGGAGGCCCGACCACCAGGTCGTCGAAGGTGTGGAGCCCGAGCGATCTGCCCGACGCCGAACGCGTATCGAGCCGCGGACGAACCTCGTAGACGCCGGGACGATCAAAGGTCCGACTCGGACACAGCGCGGCAGGGAGGATCACGATCGAGGTCTTTGCCTTGGGGGCGAGCGTCGTGAAAAACTCACGAATTCCTGCGGATTCACCGGGCCCGCCGCATCGTGTCGCCAACCCGGTCGGGCCGATGACGTCGAAGCCCAGGGTTTGCGGACGAAAGAGAAAAGTCGAAGCACGCGCGCCGGTGTTGGTCACCGAAACCGTGGCCGCGAGCTCCTCGGGCCGGGCCGCATCGAGACGAGGGGTGAGCGCAATGTCGAGCCGCGCACCGGCGACGACGGCGGGAGGAGGCTTTTGGATCGCGTCATCGTCCAGCGTGATCACGGCACCCACAATCTCTTTGGCGGGGCTCACGGGTGATTCGGCCCCCGTCCCGGGGGAGGCACCCCCCTCGAGGCGCCGCCGCTCCTCGGCGACAGGGCTGAGTGCAGTGTCTATCGGCGCGATGACGAACGGCGCGGTGACGGTGCGGCCTGCCGTCCAACCGAAATGCGCGACGACTTTCGAGCCCACGACGAGGCGGTGATGCAGGCAATAGAAGCGCGGATCGATCGAAGCGACGAACGCGGTCTTCGGGAAAAATACGATTCCTCCCGCTGCATCGCCCGCGGGCCGTGCGTCGTTCGGCAGCACACAGCGTACGGCCTTTCCGGATGGAGGCGTGATCTCGAGCGAGAGCAAGCGCGCGTCTGCCACGAGGCGAAGCGGCACCTCGCCCGTATTTTCGATGCGCAGCTTCCACGCGTCTGCGGACGGCGCGGTCAGCGTGAGGACGATGCGCGGAGGATTCGTTGGTGCCGCGGGCGACTTCGGGCCTGCGAACGCCGACGTCGAAGCGAAAAAAACGAGGAGCGACGCTGTGAAGTGGCCGCTCCTCATTTGCTGTCGCTTAGCCGCGAAGAGCTTCGAGGAGCTCGAGATCCGGAATGGCGACCGGGAAGCGCGTGCGCACCACGCCGACGTCGTTTTCTTCGAGCAGCTTGCAGAAGGAGAGTCCATCGTAGAGGGCGATGGGGGCGGCACCCGCTGCGCCGGCTTCTTCGCGCGCGCCGGAGAGCACTTGGCCTGTCGTGATGAGCCAGCCGGCGGCGGCGGGCCCGTAGTGATGGAGAGCTCCGCGAAGATCGCTCACGCGCTCGCGGCCGAGCTCGCGCCCGTCTTTGCGAAGCACGACGGCCGTGCGAATTTCGTCCGTGCCGGTACGGTGAACGCAGGCAAAGTGTGCTTCTCCGCCCGGTGCGCCTGCCCGACGAACCGGCCGAATCTGCGACATTCCGACGCGTTCGAGCGCGAGGAGCGCGAGCTCCATGAAGGCGTGCCCCGGGAGCTCCTGCATCCGGCGAAGGAGCATGCGGCGCGAGGCCTCGCGATAACGCTCGACCGCTGCGACCACGTCTTGCTCTAGACGAGCGAGATCAGAGCCGAGGCTCCAGTCGGTGGGTGCCACCCGTCCGCCTTGCGCGAAACGGAAGCGCGCGCGGAGGCCGTTGGCGGTGCGTCGCATGTTGTCGGCGCGCAGAGCCGCGCTGAGCTGCAGTGCCGCGAGGGCAGGATCACCGGAGAGGCGACCGCGGCGCATGAGCGCGTCTGCGAGCGAACGAACGGGAACCGCGCCTGCGTTGCGATCGAAGGAGCTGAGCACCATGATCGTCGCATCGGCGAGCTCGCGCCCGACGAGCTCTTCGCCTTCGCCGACGGGAACGTCGATGCCACTCGGAGCGCCACCGGACATGATCTGGTAACGATCCCGCACCATCGGACGGGGCGAGGGGGCAAGCGGATCGCGCATCGAGTCGGAGTCGCCGTCCAGCGAGATGATTTGCTGGGGCTGGAT
>JAYTOU010000016.1:0-74413 GCA_043747615.1 Myxococcales bacterium
GCGTCGTCTTCCCGTGGTCGATGTGACCAATGGTGCCAACGTTGACGTGAAGCTTGTTCCGGTTGAATTTTTCTTTCGCCATGACGAGTGTCTCCTGAAGAAGAGCGTGCTTATTTTTTGAAGGGGTTAGGGCCTTGAGCCCGCCACGGGGCTTGAACCCGTGACCTCTTCCTTACCAAGGAAGTGCTCTACCACTGAGCTAGACGGGCAATTCTCGAGTCGAGTGAGGCGTGTTCCTTGAGGACGGGACGTTTTTTTCAGAGAGCGGGAGACCGGATTCGAACCGGCGACGTTCAGCTTGGAAGGCTGACGCTCTACCAACTGAGCTACTCCCGCACGGGGGATGCAGACGATGCGCACTACTGAAGAAGAAGCAAGCGAGGCAAAGAATTCCAATGAACAAGAGGACAAGCGAAACGAAGAAAGACGAGGCTAAAAGTGCCTCCAGGCGGGTGACCACCTGGTGGAGGGTGATGGATTCGAACCATCGAAGGCATAGCCGGCAGATTTACAGTCTGCTCCCTTTGGCCGCTCGGGCAACCCTCCAGAATTATTGATGTATTTTCGACTCAACTCTATGTGAGGACTCTTCCGTACTAGGTGATGTCCGAAACCGATTCGTATTTGAGTGATTTCCGAGAGCTAGCGAGGGGACTTGAACCCCTAACCACCTGTTTACAAAACAGGTGCTCTGCCAATTGAGCTACGCCAGCAAGTCAGCGGGCATTCGGGGGGAGCACGCTAGCTCATGAGAGGTCCACCCGCAAGCAGTCCGCGTGCAAGAGGGACGCCAGGGGCCAACGGCAGGTGCGCACGGGTAGCGCGAGGTGGTTATGGAGTCAAGCGGGGACGTTCTCATTTCGGGGGAGCCCTCGCGCACTCCGCCTCGGAAAAGCGAGCCTTTTCGGGTTTCCTCGGTTACGCGCCCTTCGGAAGACGTGCAGCTCAAGCGCCTGGCGGGGGACCGTGATCGCGCGACTACCGGAAGCGGTCCGTAGGCCTGTAGGGCTTTTCGCTGGGTTTTTGGCCTGGCTTCGAAGTCGCTTTTTTTTCCATGATGTCGAGGGCTTTTTGAAGCTCCTCCTCAGTGAACGGGTAGCGCGCGATGACCGCCCGCTCGTCGAGAAGGGCGATCTCCATTTCAGCCTTTGCGGCCTCCGCGCGGCGCACCCAGGCCGATGAATCCGTTTGGCTTTCGCCCATGGCTACCGTGCGGGTCATCATCTCGAGCCCCTTTTCGAGAAGCACCCGGTAGCGCACGTGCATGATGCCGAAGAAGATCTGCTTTTGGTAGTCGCTCTTCGCTTGATCTGTTGGAGGGATGGCCATTAGGTCGCGGTGGAGCGAGCGGTACATCTCGCCAACGCGGTAGCTGCTCATCGCGATCCAATGGGGATCGACGGAACGCATCGCGTCAGCGTACGAGCTCTGTGCGTCAAGAAGGCCCTGGGCGCGCATCTCGATCTTCAGAAGGAAGTCGGCCGGCACGACGCCAGGATGATCGACGTTCACGAACGTGATGCGCTCCGATCTCACGCGACGGATTTCGCCGAGGGCAAAGCGGAGCTCGGCGGCGGCCGGGGGGAGCCTACCGCTGGTGCCGAATTGCGCAGCCTCCGCAATGTCGAGCCCATCCCCAATGTCGCGCGATGCGCCGATGTCGTCGCCTGCTTCGATTTTCGAAAGCCCCCGAGCGGCGAGACCCGACATGCGATCGATCTCGTCGAGATCGCTTCGGAGAAGAAGAATGTTTGCGACGGTGCCGAGTGGGCCCCACTCCTCGAGGTACGCTTCCATCGCCGCGCCGCGCAAAAGTGCAGTTCGCGCGAGGGCGCCCTCCGGAAATCGCGAGGCCACCTCGAGGTACCGGTCGCGCGATTTTGCCTGTTTTCCAAGGCCTTCGTAGGCGACGCCGAGATCGAAGATCGCCATCGGGACGAGCTTGGCGTCGGGCCCGGAGGCGACGAGGGTCTCGAAAATTTCCGCCGCGTCTTTCCATTTTTGCTCGAGCAGCGCGCGCTCGCCGCGAAGCATCAGCTCCGCTTCCGTCCCTGCGATCGACGGCGAGATGATCTGCGTCTTCACGTCGAGACGGGTCGGCGGAGCGGCGACAGGCGCTGGGGGGCGAGACGCACATCCGGCGCACACCGCAAGAGACGCGAAAAAGACGAGGAGCGAGCGTTCCAGCGACATCACGAATTTTTAGTGTACCCGCTGGAGACAAAAGTTCCGCCGCCGCAACCCTCCGGATCTTCTCGGGTGGGAATGAACTCACCTTCGCCAATGCTCTTAGAGGGCAGGCGATTTCCCACTCACCTGAACATTCGGGCGCGTTGACCCCGCGCGGATCCCGCATAAGGTTTTTCGAGGTCAGGAGGTTTCATGACGATGACATCGCTAACGGATCTCGAGGCTCGCCACCGCACGCTTGATCTGCAGATCAAGAAGCTAGATCGCCGTGGCATGCACATGACGCCGCATGAACAGCTGAGAGCAATGGAGCTGAAAAAGCTTCGCCTCGCGACGAAGGACGAGCTCTTTTCGTTCCGCAAAACGACCTAGGCGATCTTCGGGGCAGTTGCCGCGCGATAGACACGCGCATTTAGGGCACGTCCGGAGCTTTCTTCGCAGGTGCGTCCTTCGCAGGTGCATCTGGAGAGGTCGCGGGCGCACCAGCAGTCGCCGACGGGAGAGGAGGAGTGGCAGCAGGGACATCGCCAGCGCGCTGCTTGATGTTCGAGAGCGAGCCGATGCCGCTCGCATACACTTCGTCGTTGAGCGCCGTGAGCGCTTCTTCCATGCGCGGCTTCCACTCGCCATGGAGCGTGCCCGGTGACTGATCCTCCATGGCCTTGGCGAGCGCGAGCCAGTGGCGCGCGTCTGCTTTGTAGCCGATGCGAAAATCGGTCATCCCCCGCAGGTACGAATACTCCGCGCGCTCCTGCGGCGTGAGATGAGAGGTATCGGTCTCGAGCATTCGGAAGATCGCTAGCGCTTGCTCGTGCGAGTTCGCTTCGTACGCGCGCTGACCTCGCTCGAGATCCTCGTGGTATGTCGCGCAGCCCGCTAAGGCCACCGCGCCGAGAGAAAGAACGACGACGAGAGCGCTCCGCATGACGACGAGTCTAACCGACCTTGGGGAAGGTGTGTCGCGTCATGAACATCACGCAAGGTCACGGCGGACACGACGGCGAATCAAGGCAAGCAGCGCAAAAAGCCCGATGCCCACGGAGGCGACCGAGGACGATGGCGCTCCGAGCGCGCGGCACGCACAGGGCGAAGCAGGCGTGCTCGTCTTCTTTTCGGAAACCGAATCGCCAGGCGGCGCCCCTGCGGCAACGGTGTCGACGTGCTTCTTGTCGCAGTCCCACTCTCCCGCTTTGAGAAAGCCGCATGTCTCGATCACGGTGCCGTCGGGTCGTTTCGCGCTGAAGCCCATGTGCGTCGGGCTCACGTCGGCGAGAATGAAATGATAGGTGGGCTCGACGTGCCGTGTGCTCGGAAGCGGCGCTCGCACCCTGTAGAGCGGCGCTCCGCCTCCGCCGGAGACGAGGTACTTCAGACCCTTCTCCTCGCCGCGCTCGTAGATGTGATCGTGACCGCTGATCACGAGGTCGATCTTGTGCTCCCGAAAGAGCTCGTTGAGCCCGCCGCTGCTGAAGCGCGGGTTGTTTCCATGAGGCCCCGAGGAGAACGACCCCTGATGCGACACGATGATCCGCCACACGACCCCGGGCTCTTTGTCGACGCGTGCGAGCTCTTCTTTCAACCAGTCGCGCGCGGCCCCCGAGACAAAAGCGTCCATCCCGTTCAGGAAGAGGATGCGCGTGTTTTCCCATCGCACCGAGCGGTAGAGGCGGCGGACGTCGGTGGCCCCTATGGGCGCACTGTCGGGCCCGAAGTAGCGAAGGAAGTTGCTCCCCGCTTCCTCTAGGAGCTCATGGTTGCCGATCGCTACGAAGACGCAGCGGTCGCGCAGCAGCCCTTTTTCGATCTCGAAAAACGACTGCCACTGAGCGGCGAAGTTGCCGTCCTCGACGAGGTCGCCTGTGTTGACGAGAAAGTCGCTCGGCACGAGCGTCATGGCGCGCACCACCGAGGCGTGCGTCGTGTCGTCGGTGCGATTGTCACCGTAGATGAGGAAGGAGAACGCGCTCGCCGACGTATCGGAAGGGGCTGTGGTGAAGGCTCCCTCGTCACTCGAATCCTGGCCCGCCTTCACGCGGTAGCGGTAACGCGTCTGCGGACTGAGTCCTCCCATGCGAATCAAGTGGAATGCGACCGTCGGGTCGTCCCGAAAAGTCTGGGGCTTTTCCCCGTCAGTGAAGACCTCGACACTGACGCTGCTCGGCGGATCCACCTCGACACGTACCGAAGCGCTCGACGGCCCGACGTCTTGCAAATACGGCCCTTTGCGCATTTTCGCGGCATGGGCGGGCGTCGCCGACGCTGCAAGCGCGACAAAGGTAACGACAATTCCTACAGTAAGGTGCATTGACCGGCTATTGCCCCCAGACTACGATTTACCCAAGGTTATGGCTTTGACGTCTCGCCATTTCGAGGGGACATGAGGAGTAGCATCGTCCCTCCGCCGCTCTCTGGGGGCGCCATCGCTCCGCGCAATCATCCGAGCGATCCTCGCGCCGACGGCCTTCCGATGCGCTTCGGGAAGTACACGCTCTTGCGCAAACTGGCGACGGGCGGAATGGCAGAGCTCTTTCTGGCGATCCAGCGGAGCGTGGCTGGGTTCGAGAAGCTGATCGTCATCAAGCGGATCCTGCCGCAGATGAATATGGATCGCGCCTTTATCGACATGCTCCTCCACGAGGCCCGCATCGCGGCAACCCTCTCCCATCCGAACATCGTCCAAATCTTCGACGTTGGGCAAGTGGACGGCACGTACTTCATCGCGATGGAGCACGTCCACGGCGAGGACATTCGCTCCATCGTTCGGCAAATGAAGGTGAAGGGGTACCCGGAGTTTCCGGCAGAGCACGCGCTCGGGATCATCCTCGGGGTCTGCGCGGGGCTTGCCTACGCCCACGAAAAGAGCGAGCTCGACGGGTCCGCGCTGAACATCGTTCACCGCGATATTTCACCGCAGAACGTAGTGATCACTTTTTCGGGAGACGTGAAAATCGTCGATTTCGGAATCGCCAAGAGCGACCAGAAGCTCAACACCGAGACCAAGAGCGGAAAGCTCAAAGGCAAGGTCCCGTACATGTCCCCCGAGCAGGCGCGGGGCGAGCGGATCGATGCGCGAAGCGACATCTTTGCGACGGGCGTGATGCTCTTCGAGCTCACCACGGGCAAGCGTCTCTTCAAAGGGCAGAGCGAGTTCGAGACGCTCAAGCTCATCTGCGAGCGCGAGTATCCGAAGCCCACCGCCGTTCGTCCCGGTTACCCCGAGGCGCTCGAGCGCATCGTGATGAAGGCCCTCGAGAAGGATCGCGACAAGAGATTCCAGACCGCGCGGGAGATGCAGCAGGCGCTCGAGGATTTCGTCCGACACGAGCGCATTCCGGTGAGCACGATCGCGCTGCAGCAGTTCATGCAGACGCTCTTCGACGACATGCTTGCGGCTCAAAAAGAGGCGCTTCTGCAGGGGAAGGCGCTCGCGGACATCATCGAGCTCCAGCACCCGAGCCCTTCGTCGTCGGACGAAACGGGCCGCCCCTCGACCGGTCTGAGTATGCCCGCGGCGTCGCGGACGGTGACCGACGCCAACGCCAACCGCTTCGCTAAAAAATCGCGAGCGCCCCTCGCCATCGGAGGCCTCTTGGTGCTCGTCGCCGCGGGAGGAATCGCAGGCGGGCTCTTTTATTCGAAGCGCCAGCGGCCGCCGCCAGCGGTGGCGAACATTCTCCCTGCGCCACCGCCCGAAGTGCGAGGAGCGCTCACGGTGACTAGCGAGCCGCCGGGCGCCGCGATCTGGCTAAACGGAGATCTTCGTTCGGAGGTGACACCGGCGACGATCGCTCAGCTTCCGCTCGGCAACGCGCTCGAGGTGAAGCTCACGAAGGACGGCTTCGAGGCCGAACGCCGCCCCGTTACGTTGACGGACAAGAATCCTACGGCCACGGTCGCGGCCACACTGAAGGCGGGATCGGTCGGAGTCGACATCAGCGTCAGCCCTCCAGGGACGGTCGTGGCTCTCGCGCTCGACGGAAAACGATTTCCGGGGTTGATGATCGAAGGGGTTTCCTCGGGTGATCAGCACAGACTGGTGGTGAGCGCACCAGGCTACGCGGACCAGTCGTTCACCTTCATCGGCGCGCCGCAGGAGAAAAAACACTTCGACGTCGCTCTGCAAAAGGAGTCGCATCGTCATCGTGATCCGGCACCCGTCGGCTCCGATCCTTCACCGGTGGGCAACGGAAAGCTCAACGTCGGCGCCACGGGCGGGTGGTGCAACGTCACCGTCGACGGCCAAATGAAAGGCGCAACGCCAGTGGCCGGCCTCGCTCTGCCCGCAGGCCTGCACAAGCTCACCTGCACGCCCGCCGACGGAAAGGTGCAGTCTGCAACCGTCACGGTCCCGGTGGACGGCACCGCTCGGTATCGATTTACGCTTTAGCTCGCCCTGCGGTCGACGACGTTGAAGCTTTTTTCGTGAAGCGAAATCGGTAGACCGGGAGGCCGTCTTCGATGGCGCGGTGCTCGCGCGGGCTGCGGGCGTCGTAGGGATTCTCGACGAGAGTCGCTTCGCCGGTGCGATCGCCGGCGGGCTCGAAGAGAGCGGAGTCCAGCACCTCGGTCTCGTATTGCGCGCCACGCTCGGAGACGTCGGTCTGGATGAAGAGCTCGCCACCCGGCTCGAGGAGACGCGCCGCTTCCTCGAGGAACGAGCGCCCCATCACCAATCTTTTCTGGTGCTTTTTCTTCCACCACGGGTCTGGAAAATGGAGAAAAATGCGGCGCACCACGCCGTCCGGCGAGAGGCGAGGGAGAGCATCTTTTGCGTCCTCGGCGAACACCCGCGCGCGCGCGCCGAAGCCCTGCTTTGCGAGGCGGGCGTCGACGATGGAGGCCCATTTTCGCCGCACTTCGAGACCGACAAGACCGGCGTTGGGCTCGGCGCGCGCACGCTCGAAGAGAAAGCCGCCCCTCCCCGGCCCGATCTCGAGCTCGAGCCATTGTCCCTTCACCAACGTCCGGACGTCGACCCGCTCGCCGTCGGGAAGCTTCGGCGCGTTGATGTACGGAGTGGGAGCCCGCTTGGATGGGAGCGCGTCAGGCATGAAGGTCTCGGGTCACGCGTCTCTCCTACCCGATCGCCAGATAACGCGCGACACTCCCGCGCGATGAGCGTTCCGCCGAGAGCGAGAGCAAACGCGGGCCGGGTGGTCATCGCCGTCGTCACGCTCTTGCTTGCGAGGAGCGCGATCGCAGCGATCTACGCGAGGCTCGGCCACCCCGGTGCGCTCCTCGACGACTCGTTCATTCACTTCCAGTACGCCCGCGCCATCGCCGAGCTGCATCCGCTCCGCTTTCAGGCGGGTGAGCCGCTCTCGACCGGCGCGACGAGCATTCTGTGGCCGGCGCTACTCGCTCCGTTTTATCTGATCGGTTTTCGCGATCTGTCGATCCTCTGGCCGGCCTGGGGCCTGTCGTTCGCTGCACTGGGGATGCTCGCACACGAGGCGCAGCTCCTCGCACGGCCTCTCGCAGGAAGAGCGGCGGCCATTGGAGCGGCGGCAATGGTGCTCGCGTTTGGTGGCTTCCTTTGGTGCGCGGCAAGCGGGATGGAGGTCGTGCCGTTTGCGTGGGCACTCGCTCGTTCCATGCGTGCATCGTGCGAGTGGGTCGAGCCGCCTTTGGATCGATCGCACCGACGGTTCTGGGCCGTCGTGATCTTTGCGTGGGTCGCCGCGCTCTTTCGTCCGGAGGGTGCGGTAGTCGCTTTGGTCGCCGGAGTCGCGCTGATGACTGGCGCGCCAACGCTGCTCGCGAAGGCGAAGGCGCTCTTGCCCATTGCCTTGCCGCTCCTCGTTCCCGTCGCGCTCCGCGTGCTCGCAGGCAGCGCCCAGATGAACACAGCGGCGGTGAAGCTCCTCGTCAATAACCCTTATTACGTGGGCCCGGCGCTGCGAGAGGCCATCGTGCAGAATGCACGCGTTTTCGTCGGCACCCTCTTGAACGGCGAGATCTGGTCGACCGAATTTCTTCCGACAGGGGCAGCGTGGGTGGCCCTTCTCGGCCTCGCATCCCTTCCTATCTGCGGGTGGCGACGCAAGCGGCGCTTCAGGGCGATCGCCATCGTGATCCTCGCGCTCATGATGATGATCCCGTGCACCTACGTCACGTTCTTGTGGAATCGCCTGCGGTACTTGTGGCCGTTTGCGACGGGCTGGTTCATCGGTCTTGCTTGCCTCGCTCGTCTCCTGGGGGACACGCTTGTCGCGCTCGGGCCGCGCTGGCGGGTGGCGACGCCGATCGCCGTGGGTGTCTTCGTCGGCGCCTTCGCGGTTCGTCTCGACGGAGTGGTGGATGACATCGCCGGATCAGCAAGTGGGATCGACCGCCAGCATGTCGCTCTCGGGCGCTGGGCGAAAATGCACCTTCCGTCGAGCTCGCGGATCGGTCTCAACGACACTGGCGCCATCGCGTACGAGAGCGACCGTCGCACCTTCGACATCGTCGGCCTCACGACGAGCGGCGAAGGGCGCTACTGGGTCGCGGGCTCCGCGTCGCGCTTTGAGCACTACGAGCGCCTGGGGGCCTCGCAGCTTCCCACACACTTCATCGTTTACCGCGAATGGATGGCCTGCGACGCGATCCTCGGAGAGCTCCTCCACGACGCGACCGTCCTCGACTCGACGATCCTCGGCGGGACCACGATGGGAGTGTACCGCGCAAGTTACGGCCTTCTGGGATCTGGCGAGCGACCGTGGACGGAGCTCGCTCCATGGCGCGACAGCGTCGATGTCGCCGATCTCGAGAGCGAGCGTGATCACGAGTACGACCTCGCCGGTGCACACGAGGGCGAGGAAATTTTTCGGCAAGGCGCGGCGCCGGGCGGGGTGCCTTTGGCCGACGGCGGACGAGGCTGGCGCAAGCGCGAGCGCTTCACGGTGGGCCTCAAGGAAGGGACCGAGTCGCACGCGATCCTTCGAGTGGAGGCGCCGCAGGCCATGAAGCTCCGCGTGATCGCGAACGGAGCCTCGCTGACCGACCTCGACGTACACGATGGCGAGTGGGCGGAGCTCGGGTTCACGATTCCAGCGAACGTGGCCACGGGACGGACGGTGATCGAGCTCCACGCCGTCCCAGAAACGGCGACCTTCACTACCTTCCACTACTGGTTCTATTAAGTGTGGCACAATCGGGGTGCGCGATGGCGTTCTCCGACTTCCTTCCCATCCTGACTTCCCGCGAGAAGCTGCTAGGTCTCGGCGCGCTCGCCACTTTTCTGGTGGTCGCCGAGAAGGTCCACACACGCGGGGTTCTGCGTCGCAGCGAGCGCCCCATGGCGGCGTTGGCGGTCGCGGGGGTCGTCGCGCTTCCATTCGTAACGGGAAGCGTGCTTTTGGGCTGCGCGATCATTGCGCTGTTCATTGCCGAGCGCCTCATTCCGCGCGTGAAGATCGATCTCCTCGGCGAGGAGTCGCGACTCAACGCCATTTACACCTTCGCGTTCGGCGCGATCGAGCCGTTCGCGTTCACGATCGTCTACGTGACCCTCTACGTGCCGTACCCTCAAACGTGGGGGCTGCGCGCGCACCACGTCCCGGTGTGGATGCAGGGGATCTTCGTTCTGCTCCTCCTCGATTTCATGAGGTACTGGAGGCACCGCTTTCAGCACCGCTACGACTGGTGGTGGAAGTTCCACGAGGTCCACCACTCCTCGCGCGAGATGAACTGGCTCGCAGGGGGGCGGGCGCACATCTTCGAAGGATTGGCCTTGGGGATCGGCCACAACGTTGTGATCTATCTCCTCGACGTGGACCTGCGTGCGCTCCTCTTTGGCTTTGCGTTGCCGTACACCGTGATCGCCTTCATCTTCGCGCACGCCAATCTCGACTTTCCGCGGGCGGGTCGTCCCCTTCCCTGGTGGGCTTTCGTGATCACCACTCCGACGACGCACGCCGCGCATCACAGAGCGAACGCGGAACGTACCCTCTACTACGGCGCCATCTTGACGATCTGGGACGTGATGTTTGGAACGTTTGGCAAGAACGTCGAGGTGATCCGCGCGTTCGGAACGGACCCGGATTTCCCACACCGCGGCTTCCTCGAACAGCAGATGGAGCCTTTTCGAAAGCTCTTCGGATCGAAGCGCCCGCGCTAGGGACAACCCTTAGTCGGCCGGGCTGAACACGATCGGATACGTGACGCGGACGGTGCCGTCTTTGGGCGCGGGGAATGACAGATTGTAGAAGCTCCGCACCACGCACTCGCGCACAGTGGCGTCGGGCAAGTCGCTGTTCGCGTCCCCAGCGAGCGAGACGCCGCCCTGGCGATCGATCATGAATTTCACCGCCACGCGACCGGCGAGTGAAGGATTGGTGCGAAGCCCCGCCTCGTAGCAATTGCGGAAGCGCCCTTGATTTTGGCGCACGATGCGCTGGATGACTTCGGCCGGGAGGTGACCGTTCGCCTCGAAGTCTTTCGCCATGCGCCAGCTCGGTCCGGCGCTTGGAGTGTGCGTTCCAGGAAGGCGACCGTGACCGATTCCCCTGCACGGGCCAGGGCCGACGCAGGTCCCGTTGCCGAGATGCGAGTCGAGCGAGCGACCGAGCCCGCCGATGTCGTTGATGCCGATGCCTTCGTTGTTTCCGCCGCCGCCCTCACCGGGACTCGTGAGTCCGAGGCCGGAGCCAAACGCATCGCCGATGTCACCCGCCCACAGGTTTCCCAGGTGGCTCTCCTTGTCGCTCCCGTTGAGGGTGCTTCCCCAAGGGACGACGGGAGCGTTCGGATCGCTGAGGCTCGAAGATCCGAGGAGACCGATCATTCCAAAGTCTTTTGCGAGCTGACGCTCTTGGTCGCGCGCCAAGGTCGGGTCTTTGGCGTCGCCCTTCGCGCTGTAATGTCCGCTCGTCGTCGCGGTCTGTTTGCCCATCGCCCCTTCGGGGCCTTCCGCTTTTCCGCCGCCGGCGCCTGGGTCGTTGGCGCCAGAGGTCGCACCTTGATCTCCTTCGCTCGGGGGCGGCTCGCGCTCGTGCTCGGCCGTCGCATCGAGGTAGGCGCGCATCGCGTACATCTGGTCACGCGAGATCCCCTCGGCATCGTCCGCGCCGAGCGCGGGAAGGAAGAACGCTAGGGACGCGAAGATCGCCACGTGCATGAAGGCCGACGCCCCGACCGATTTGAGCGCGCTCTCATCGACGGCCGCAGCGAGCGTTCCGGCCACCTTTTTCCCTGCAGCGACGATCTCGAGCGTAAAGGTGAACTCGCCCATCACGAGGCTCGTCGGCTGCCCGCGTTTGAGCTCGATAGGATTGCCGCGCGGCGGGTTCACGTACGTGCTTCCCGTGGCATGCGACAGAATGTTCAGCGAGCTCGACCCTACGATCTCGTCGGGGAGCGCAAAATCGCAGCCCGGTGCGTCACCGACGGTGATCGGATCGGTGAGCGCGAAGTGCTTCGTGGCGAGGACGTTGTCTCCCCACGACAGAGTGGCCTCGACCCTCTCCACGTCGTGACGTTCGACATCTAGGTCGGTCGACAGCTCGCTGCTCCGCATCATCACGTATCCGGTTGCCATTGATGCATCTCTCCCTTCGCGCCGAAGCGCGTGACCGTCTGTTGAACTGTCGCGCTCCGTCGTTTCCGCGCTCAATGGGAGAGACAGCGCCTCGTGCCCATTGGTTCCAAAAAAAGCGAGGGCGGCGATACGACGGCACACGCGTTGGGTACGTGAGCGATGACTGGGATTCCCGATGCCATCCGTCCGGTCGTCAACCACAGCGCTCGCCGATGCCGCGATGAAAGCGGGAGACGGTCGCGGAGCGCTCGGGAACGCGCTTTCTCCTCGGACTCTCGAGCATCGATGCAGCGTGGCTCGTGCGTCGCCGCTCACGACGTTAAATAAAAAAACGCGCGTCCTCACCCCTTCCGGAGGAGGACGCGCGCTTCGTCCAGCCAAGCGCCGAATTACTTTTTCGGCGGCGTCGCCGGGGTTGCGGGCTTCTTGGTCGTCGTCGTGGCGGCGGGCGTGGTCGTGGTGGTCGTTGTCTTCGCCGAATTCGGCGCCTTCAGGAGGCCGAGCTGGCTGAGGAGCTCGGTGTTGTTCGCGTACGTCCAGCCGCGAACCATCTTGCCGTTCTTGACCTGGATGATGTCGACGCCGTGGAGGTTGACCGGCTTCTTCGTGGCCGCGATCGGACCCATCGGTCCTTTTTGCGTGCCCGTCATGTTGAATTCAACGATCGCGAAATCCTCGACGCCCATGCTGGTGGTCGCCGGGGTCTTGAGATCCGGAAGAGCCTTCGTGATCATCCCGAAGAACTTCTTCGCTTCGGTCTTGCCCTTCATGCTCTCAGGCATCGTCATGTCGTTGTATTCGACGTCATCCGACATGATGCCGAGGAAGTCCGCTTCCTTCTTGTTTTCCATGGCCGTGTACATCGTCTTCACGAGCTCGACGTTCTTGTCTTCGTCGGGCGTGCCCTTCGCCATGTGCATCTCCGGCGGGCCACTCGGCGCCGTCGGGATCGGGCGGGCTTTGCCCTTCGCGAGGCCCATCTGGGTCATCATGGTGACGCCGTCCATGTACGCATTTTCTTTCTTCACGAGGCCGTCGGCCGAGTACGTCATGACGCTGACGCCCATCTGCCCGACCTGCTTCTCGGTGGGCTTCATGCCCATGAAGTCGCCGGTGTTCGTGCCCGACCAGCCCCACTCGACGACGACCGCGTCGTTCTTGGTCCAGACGCGCGAAGCCCAGCCCTTCGAGTCTTTGAAGGCGTCGAAGCGGGACTGCCACGCCGCTTGGATCTCTCCGCGGCCGTGTGCGTCGGGCATACCAGGCGAGGTGACGACGGCGTCTTCCGTGTAGGTCGCGGCGATCTTGGCGGCGTCGTGCGAGGCCATCGCGTCCATGCGCGCTTTGCCGTTGGCGGCCATGAGCTCGCCGAGGGTGGGCTTGGGCGCGACGGGCGCGGCAACCTCGACGGGTGCGGGCGGGGTCACGACGGCAACCGGCGGCGGCGCCGGGGGCGTCTCCGGGGGCTTGGAAGCTTCATCGCCTCCACAAGCGCTCAACAGCAACCCAAGAACCAGCGCCCCGCATACTGATCGCATCATGATGACCTCCAAATTGTCGATTTCCCGATGTCTTTCCCTCGCTTTTGTGCCCGCCGTCAAGCCCGGAATCCTGTAAGTCAGTGGTGACGTGCGAAAACGACCGCTCGGAAAAACGGGGCTCTTCGTGTCCGAGATGAGCCTCGGGACATGGGGCTTGTCTGGAGACGCGTATGGCAAGGTCGAGCCGGCCGACGCGGAGCGGGTCATTGCGCGCGCCGTCGACGTCGGAATCACCCTGTTCGACACCGCTGACGCCTACGGGCTCGGCCGCATGGAAGCGCTCCTCGGGAAGGTGCTCGCTCCGCACAAGGACGCAATCGTCCTCACGAAGGGCGGTACGGATCGCACCACCGAGCCGCCGCGAAAGCACTTCGAACCCGGACATCTGAGATCCTCGGTGGAGCGCTCCCTCAAGCGGCTCGGCCGCGAGCGCCTGGACATCTACGTGCTCCACAATCCAAGCGCCGATGCCCTCGCGCTCGGAGAGGCGACCGACACCCTCCTCGAGCTGAAGAAGGAAGGAAAAATCGGAGTGTGGGGAGTCTCGGCAGGGGACGCGGAGGTCGCGAAGGTGGCGATCGACAAAGGCTGCGAGGTGCTCGTGCTCGCCTACAACCTCCTTCACGGCATCGATCTGCACCGCATCGCCGGTGACGTGATGCTCGCGGGCGTCGGGGTCCTCGCCCACTCCGTTCTCGGCTACGGCCTCCTCGCAGGGCTCTGGACCAAGGAGCGCGTCTTCGGCGACGGGGATCATCGAAGCGATCGCTGGACGAGGGTGGAGCTCGAGAAACGGGTCGGACAGCTCGACGCCGTACGCTTCCTCGTGAAGGGCGACGTACACTCGATGCGCGCCGCTGCCGTTCGCTACGTGCTCGCGAACAGCCTTGTTTCCTCGGCGATTTTGGGCCCCCGCTCCGTCGAGCAACTCGAGCAGCTCATTCGCGAAACGGGCGGCGGTCCGCTCTATTTGCCGGACGCCGATCTCGCAGCGTTTCCTCGCGCGCTCGCGAAGCTCGGAATCTTGCTGTGAGCAACGTGCCGCCGAAGGAGATCCTCGAGCGCGTGATCCCGATCGCGCGCGCTGCGGCGGAGCGCATCCGCGCAGTGTACGCCGGCGCATTCACCGTCGACTTCAAAGGGAAAAACGATCCGGTCACCATCGCCGATCGCGATGCCGACGCCATCATATGCAGCGCCCTCACCCAGGCGTTCCCAGAGATCCCCATCGTTTCCGAAGAAGGTGACGCCTCCGCGTTCGACGCACGCCACGGATCGGAGCGGGTGTGGTTCGTCGACCCGCTCGACGGGACGCGCGACTTCGTCGAGCGAAATGGAGAATTTGCGGTGATGATTGGGCTTGCGGAGGCAGGCCGTGCCGTTCTCGGCGTCATCGATTGCCCCGCATCCCATCGCTGCTTCGTCGGCGCAGAGGGGCTCGGCGCTTTCGAGTTCAAGGACGACACCTGGTATCCGATCCACGTCTCGAACATCGACGTCCACGAGCACGCGCGCCTCGTCGTCTCGCGAAGTAGGCCTTCACCCGTGCTCGCCGAGCATGCGAAAAGCTTGGGCATCACAAGGATCGCAAGCCTGGGGAGCGCAGGGCTCAAGGCGCTCCGTGTCGCGTGCGGCGAAGCAGACATCTATGCGCACCTCGGCGTGGCGGGCTTCCGATGGGACACGTGCGCGCCCGAAGCGATCGTCGTCGCGGCAGGCGGAAGAGTGACTACCTCGCGCGGCGACCCGATCGACTATCGCGCGAAATCCCTGGAAAATACCGAGGGAATTTTGATCACCAACGGCGTGCTCCACGCCGCGTTTCTCGAGGCGCTGTCTTCGAAAAAGAGCACTTGCTGAAGAAACTTCGGTTCGTCTTTTCAACGCGGAGCGAACTCGATGTCTTGAAAGAGCGCGAGCTCGTGGTGAAGCCGCGCGGCATCGGCGGCCCGCGCAAACGCGAGATCGTTCGACTCGGTCGGATCCTCGCGCGGCGCATAGAGCTCGAGTAGGCCGTCCTCGAAGGTCTCGATCAACGTGAGATCTCGCTCGACCAACGCCGCCATCGGTGTGAGATCCAACGCGCCACGCACCCCTCGCGCGCTTCGCGACACGACGAAGCGATGGAGCGGTGTCGAGAGCGACGCACGAAGCCGTAGCCAGCTGCGTCCGAATCGCTCCGCATCCGGTGAGACGGCGACGCGTCCGAACGCCCCGAGGATGGTCGCGTGAATGTCGCGATGGCTCACGACCTCGTCGTATCCCCCCGGGCCGAGACCGGGCGCAACGACGATCGCCGGAACATGAATCAGCTCTTCGTAGCCGGAGATCCCGTGGTCTCGGATGTTGTGGCGCCCGAAGCCTTCTCCGTGATCGCCGGTGAGGATGACCGTAACCGGCCGCGTCTTCTCGCTGGAGATGGTGTCGAGCAAGCGTGCGAGCTCTCGGTCCACGAACGCGAGCTCGGCGAGGTACGTGGCGAACGTTCGGTCGAGATCAGGCGCGTACGGAAACGCGCTCGGAGCAAGTGTATACGGAGTGTGCGCGTCGATGTAGTGCACCCAGAGGAGGTGCGCTGCGTGCGTCACGGCGTTCGCACGAAGATCTCCTAGGGCTACGTCGGTGGTCTCCGCGGCGTTCCAACGTCCGGTGCCGTGCAGCCTGGTCGTGAATCCGGCGAACTGAATCGCGTTTACGAACTCTTTTCCGAAGGGAAAAACGGCGGTGGACGCGATGCCGACGCCGCCGAGCTGCACGCCGACTGGGGTCGCTTGATCGAAGCCGCGCTCGATGAGTCGCATCGACGGCACCGTGCGCGTGCCGCCCGAGTACATGCGTCGAAGCACCACGCCGCGCGCGGCATAGGCGGTCAGGTTGGGCATCACGTCTGGGCGAAACGCATCGGCACGCCAGCAGTCGATCGTGACCAGGAGCACGAGCGGAGCGTTGCCCGCGACGAGCTCCGCGTCTGGGTTTCCCAACGGCGGCGCGAGCCCGCGATCGGAGTCCGTCGGGTGCTCGGGTAATGTCGCGCCGTTGCAATTCATGTCCACGCCGGGGCGGGCCTCGTGCGCGCTCGGTCGGCGGGCGCCGTCGAAGTCGTCGCAGTCGGTGCCCCACGCGATGGGCGAATAACCGTCGAAGTCGGCGTCGACCACCGCACGCGCGAAACGCGCGAGACGCGGCTCATGGATCGCGTACTGCCAGCTCACCGCCCGCCAGCCCGGTGCGGCGCGATCGACGCCGAGCAAGATGCCGAACGGCGTGATCGCGCAGAGCGCTACCCAAAGAGCTAGGCGCTGCGATGGCAAGCATACGATGCGCCGCCGAATCGGGGAGACGATCGCGACTCCGCCCACGAGCGCGAGGACGACGATCAGATCGCGCAAGTCGCGGAGCGGTTTGTGAATGGAGACGAACAGCTCGATATAGCCCAAGAGCAGGACCACCCTGCCGACGGTGAGACGCACCGCAGGGCGGGGGGAGCGAGCGGCGGCGACCGTCAGGACGAGCACGACGACGAAGCCGACTTGCGTGGCACGCGAGGCGAACGTCCCCGTACCATCCATCAGCGCGCTCGGACCGCTCGCGAACAACCAGAGCGTCGCACCCAGGCTGGCGAGCGCGATCGGCACCGCCCATAGTCGAGGCGCGCGCACCTCGACAAAGGAGGAAGCCGCAGCAAGGAGCGTGATGATCGGCGCGACGATGAGGCCAACCCATGCCGCGAACGCGGCGCCGGTCAGCCCGCTGGCGAGCGCGACGCGCAGCGAGTGACCCGACATCAGCACGGCGCCGCAATCGACGTTGAACGCGAAGATGCCGAAGACGGACGCGACCATGAGCGCCCAGCTCGCGATCTCGTGTAACAGGCGATTGAGCGTCCACGTCCCGACCATTCTCGTCATCCGTTCTAGACCACCGATCCTAGCGGCAATCGGGGCGGGAATGATTTGGGGACCAGAATCCGCCGTGCTTCAGGGAACGAGAACGGCGCGAAAACGAACTTTGTTCGCCATCATGCGCGCGTACGCCTCCTCGGCCTGTTCGAGCTTGAAGACCTCGACTCTCGGCCGTACGCCGCTGAGCGCGCTGAACGTCATCGTCTCCTCCGAGTCGATCGCGCTTCCGCTTGGCCATCCGGCGATGGATTTGCCGCTCAAGAGACCAAACGCCGACACTTGAATGGGCTCGAACGGGGCCGCCACGATGAGGAGCTTTCCGCGCGGCTTCAGCCCGTCGACGGTACTTGCGATGGCCTCGGCGTGCGGAGCCGTTGCGAGCACGAGATCGGCGCCGCCGAGCTTCTGCAAGCCCTCCGCGGCCTTGGTCTTGGCAGTGTCGACGTAGTCGTGTGCACCAAGCTCGCGCGCGAGCTTCTCTTTGTCGGGGCCGCTCGAGATGGCGACAGTGTGAAACCCCATGCGCGCGGCGTACTGAATGGCAAGGTGTCCGAGACCGCCGATGCCCTGCACAGCCACGGTGTCTCCGGCGCGTGCGCCGCTGTGACGGAGTGCGTTGTACGTGGTAACTCCGGCGCAGAGGAGCGGGCCGGCATCCTTCGAGTCAAGCTTTTCGGGGATCCGCGCGACCGCCTCGCTCGGAACGACCACGTACTCGGCATAACCCCCGTCGTGGGTCACGCCGGTGATCTTCGCGTTGGCGCAGTTGATGAAGAGCCCCTTGCGGCAAGCCGTGCACTGAAAGCAGTGACCTCCGTGCCAGCCGACGCCGACCCGCTCGCCCGCCTTCCAGGCCGTGACGTCTGGGCCGACGGCGTCGACGCGACCGGCGATCTCGTGGCCGGGGATCCGCGGCAGGACGAGGCCCGGGAAGCCGCCCGATTTCACGAACATGTCGCTGTGGCACATGCCGCAGGCTTCCACGCGAATGCGTATCCATCCACGCGCGGGCTCCGGAATGTCTCTCTCCACGACTTCGAAAAGGCCGCCCGCTTTCGCCACCTGAACTGCCTTCATCTTCGCCATGGTCGCTCTCCGTGGTCTCGCTTTTCGAGTCGAGCAACCTGGGTTCGACGCGTCGAAATAGCAAGCGCCAAGCCGCCGAGGGCGTGCCCTCCCACCTGCCGCGGCGGACGCCTCGCGAGCATCAATGAGGATCTCGACGTTCTTCTGTGTCATACGACACTTCCTCGGAGCCAAAAGATGCGTATTGCCAAGCAGGCGCCCCACGATGCGTGATCGGGCAGACGTCGTCGTGATCGGAGCGGGCATCATGGGCCTATCGATCGCCTATCACCTCGCCAAGCTCGGAACGACGAACGTCACCGTCGTGGATCGCAGCTATCTCTGCGGCGGCGCGAGCGGGCGCAACGGCGGTGGAATTCGCGCCCAATGGTCGAGCGAGGCCAACGTGCGGCTCATGCAGGAGAGCATCCGCATGTGCCAAGAATTTGCGAGCGTGATGAAGATCAACATCTGGTTTCGTCAGGGGGGCTACCTCTTTCTCGCCCGGAGCGAAGAGAAGCGGCGCGCTCTCGAAGCGAGCGTGAAGCTACAAAACGAGTGCGGCTTATCCACGCGCATGCTCACCGCACGCGAGGCACAAAAAATCGTTCCCGAGCTCGACGTCGACGGGGTCGTCGCTGCGAGCTTCAGTCCCGATGACGGCGTGGTCTTCCCGTGGCCCTTCGTGTGGGGCTTCGCGCAGGCCGCACGAAAGCTCGGCGTGGAGGTCGCGACGTTCACCGACGTGATCGGTTTCGAGACCACCGGCGGACACATCGAAGGCGTCGTCACCCGGCCGGTCGGCGCGCTTCCCGGCTCCGGAAAGACGCAGCTGATCCGCACGCGTCAGGTCGTCAACGCCGCGGGAGCCTGGTCCCCCGAGGTCGCAAAAATGCTCGGCGTCGCTCTTCCCAACAAACCTCACCGCCACGAAATTTGTTCCACCGAGCCGCTAAAGCCGTGGCTCAAGCCCCTGGTCGCCGATCTCACGGATGGCCTTTATTTCAGCCAGTCAACGCGGGGCGAGATCGTCGGCGGTGTCGGCCAGGAGCGCGTCCCCGACGGTCTCAACCAAGAAAGCTCGCACGCTTTTTTGGGGAGGTACGCGACCGCTCTCGTCCGCGCGTGCCCCGTTCTCGCGAAGGTGAAGGTGCTTCGCCAGTGGGCCGGTTGCTACGACATCACGCCCGACGCCAATCCCATCGTGGGGGAGGTCGACGAGATCGAAGGTTTTTACCAAGCCTCCGGCTTCATGGGGCATGGATTCATGATGGCGCCGGTCATGGGCAAGCTCATTGCGCAGTACATCGTCGAGCGCACCCCCCTGCCGATGTTCGAGCGCTGGAACCTCCGGCGCTTCAAGGCGGGAGGGAAGCTATTGTCCGAAGCCATGATTATCGGCTAGCGTCCGTTCCCGCGTCCCGCAGTTTTTCCCGGAGGAATGGCTCATGAAAACGTTCGGAGGGGTTGTTCGTTTGTCTTTCCTGTTGAGGAATGCAGCGCCGATTTTCGCCGGAGCCGCGATGTGCACGCAAATGATCGCGTGTGCAGACGAAAATGATCCGAAGACGTGGGTCAAACGACTCGACGATCCGGCGCAGCGATCGACGGCGGTGAAGCGCCTCTCGGATTACTTCAACGACCAGATGACAAAATCCGGCAACGACCGCGAGAAGCCTGAAATCAAGGCACTTCTCGACGTGATCGTGGAGCCGATGACCAAGGTCTACACCGCCGGGACGCTCGACGAGAAGACCCGCAAAGAGCTGATGAAGACGCTCGCCGACACCCGCGACGCGCGCACGACGCCCGCTCTCGCCAAGGCGTTCAGCGACTACGAGCCCGGCAAGAACGACGAGGACGTGAAGTTCGCCGCGCAATCCGTGAACGGAATGGCGACCGCAGGAAAGCTCACCGACCAAGGCGTCATCGACGCGCTGTGGACCGTCTTCTCCAAGTTCCAGGTGTCGAAAGCGAAGTCCATCGAGCTGGTGAAGGCGCTCCACGAGGCTGTGCTCGCCGTGAAGAGCCCAAGCTACGGCCCGAAGGCAGTCGAGAAGCTCGGCGCGGCGGTCACACCGGACGTCGACTCGCAGAAGGATCAGATCCAGTTCTGGCAGCTCACGAGCATCCAGGTGATCAAGCTGATCAAGTACGCCCCGGCGGTCAAGCCGCTGGTGATCGTGCTCCTCACGCCGTCGAAATCGGATCTTCGAGCGACCGCCAGCTCCGCGCTCCTCACGATGGGGAAGGAAGCGGAGCCGGTGCTACTCGCCGCCTTCAACGCTACGGATCCGGACCTCGCGAAGCTCGCCTTCGCCGACAAGACCCACCTGACCATCCTCGCCGACACGCTCGGCGCGATCTCCCGCCCCGGCGGAAAAGAAGCCATCTTGAAGGCGCTCCCGGGCGTCGACAACGAGACCAACCGACGCTGGCTGGCGACGTCGCTCGTCAAGTTCCCAACCGACGCGCGCACCATCGCGGCCTTCGAGGACGCGTACAAGAAGATGCCTTCCGCTTCGAACGAAGACATCGCTGCCCGCGGTGCGGTCGCCCAGGCCACCTCGCAATTTTACGACGCAACCGTCGTTGATTTCCTCCTCAAGGAGATCACGGCGGCCAAGGGTGACAACGCGAGCGCGCTCCAGATCCCCGCGCTCGAAGCGGCGATCAAGCTGATGGTGCCTGCGCAGCAAGCCGGCGTCGGCGCGGCGGTGGCCAAGCTCACGGCCTTCATGGCCCACAACGGCACCGAGACGGAGCGCGGACAAATGGGCCTGATCAAAGGCCTCTACGACGCCTCGGTCACCACCCTGCAGAAGTGCGGGCAAGACGCGGGCTGCTACGTCAAGGTGCTCGACGAGCCGATCGTCTCCGGCGCCGGCGGAAACTCCAAGGCCATCAAGGCCGCGTGGATGGCGGCCATGTACGGCAACGACGCGACGCGCGCCGCTCTCACAGCGAAGGTCACCAACGTCAGGAATCCGGGAGCACGGCTGGCGCTCGTCGAAGCCATCGACCATCTCGCACCGAAGGGAGATACAGCGGCGGCCGGCACCCTCGAGAAGGTGGTCGAAGCGGACACGGCGAGCGGCAACAAGGACCTGCAAGCCGGCGACGACGTCGTCGTGAAGGTCGCGCTCCGTCTGCGAGCGCGCTCCTAAGCCCAGTACATGATTCGGCTCGAGGTAAAGAGAGGGGAGCTCGTCGGCAAACTGCTCGAGTCGTCCGCAGATGCGGTGCACATCGGGCGCGCCGAGGGCAACGACCTCCTCTTGCCCGACGAGCTCGTCTCGAGCGATCACGCACGCATCGTCTACCTCGGTGATCGCTACGTCCTTCGCGATCAGCGCTCCACGAACGGAACGGCGATCGTGCGTGGCCGAGAGCGGATCGTCCTCGAGGACGGCAACGAGCGCGAGTCCACTCTGCTCACCGGAGACGTCATCGAATTCGGCTCCGGCGACAAGCTGGTGACGCTCACGGTGGGCATCGAAGAAGAGGCCGATGAGTCGCGCGTCGTCGCCATGCGCCGCATCGACGAGATGGACGCCGCTGCCGCGCGCGCTCCCGAGAAAGATACCACCCGCCTTCGCATCCTCTACGAAGCGCAGACGAAGATCGGCGCGGCCGGCGAGCTGAATAACGTGCTCCTCGCGATCTGCGATGCCGCGTTCGAGATGGTCCCCAAGGCAACCCACGTCAGCATCATTCTCCGCGACGAAGAGGAAGAGGGTCTCCGGGCGGCAAATGTCTCCGGCTACGTCCCGGTGATGACGCGCGTCCGCGGGCAAGATGGTCCTACGAGCGGCCCGATTCCGATCACACGCAGCGTGTTCCGCAAGGTGGTGACCGAGCGCGCCGCCGTTCTTGCCGCCGACGCGCCGCGCGAAGTGGGGAGCAGCGAGTCCCTGATGGGCGCCCAGATCCGCTCGACGCTCGGCGTGCCTCTCTGGCGCGGCCAGGAGATTCTCGGCGTCCTGCAAATGGACAACCGCGAGAGCACCGGCGTCTTCACCAGCGCCGATCTCGAGCTCGTGGCCCTACTCGCGCACAACATTTCTCTCGCCGTAGCCAACGCTCGTCTCGTGAAGAGACTCAAGGCCGCCGAGGAGCGCCTCAAGAAAGAGAACGCCTTCCTCAAAGGGCGCGAAGAGACCAGGCGCACGGGGGGACGGGGCGCACAGCAGGAGATCATCGGCGGCAGCTCGGCGATGCGTGCGCTCAATCAACAGCTCGAGAAAGTCGTCGACACCCGGGTCACCGTGCTCATCGAAGGCGAGACCGGCGTCGGCAAAGAGCTCATCGCCGCGGCGGTGCACTACCGCTCGAAGCGGCGCGACAAACTGTTCGTCGGCCAGAACTGCGCGGCGATGCCCGAGAACCTTCTCGAGAGCGAGCTCTTCGGTCACAAGAAAGGCTCGTTCACCGGCGCCCACGAAGACAAGAAAGGCCTCTTCGAGATCGCCGACGAAGGCACGCTCTTCCTCGACGAAGTCACCGAGATGCCGCTCTCCTTGCAATCGAAGCTTCTGCGCGTGCTTCAGGAAGGGGAAATTCGTCCGGTCGGATCGACCCAAGAAAAGCGGGTGAACGTGCGCATCGTCGCCGCCACCAACCGCAACCTGGAGAAGGAGGTGGAGGGCGGGCGCTTTCGCGAAGATCTCTACTATCGCTTGAAGGTCTTTCCGTTGCGCGTGCCGCCTCTCCGCGAACGACGCGAGGACATCCCGGTGCTAGCGACGTACTTTCTCGCGCGCTTCTCCACCGAGCTCGGCAAGCCCGCGGCGGGCTTCTCGCAGCAGGCCATGGAGCTCCTCCAGAGCTACGATTTCCCGGGGAACGTGCGCGAGCTACAGAACGAGGTGCAGCGGCTCGTCATCCAGATCGAGCCCGGCGGCTTCGTGACTCCCGAGCTGCTCTCACCGCGGGTCCGCCAGATCGAAGGCGTCATCGAGCGCGTGCGGCCCACCAAAGGCACGCTCAAAGAGATGATGAATCACCTCGAGCGGTGGCTCCTCATCGAGGCGCTGCGCGAGCATCAGAACAACAAAACGGCGGCCGCAAAATCGCTGGGCATCACCCGCGAAGGGCTCCACAAAAAACTGCGTTCGTTCGGTCTCTGACGGGCGCGACATAGGGAGCCTCGGTGCGCGGGTCGATGCAGCCTGGGCAAACTTCGAGGAGCGGCAAGAGTGCGAACGCTCGCTCCACGAGGCGCGGGTGGGGCACGGTCAAGCGCGGACCGTCGATCCTCGTTCGCTCCGCCCACAAGATGTCGAGATCGATCGCACGTGGCCCCCAGCGCTCACTGGGCACGCGACCGAGGGTGCGCTCGATGCCTTGAAGCTTGTCGAGGAGCAGCAGGAGGTCGTGATCCCATCTGAGGAGGACCGCTCCATTCAAGAAGTGCGGTTGCGGCGGGCCACCGACCGGCGCGCTCTCGCGGACCGACGAAACATGGGTGACCGCTGCAATCCTGCCCAGTGCCTCCGTGGCCGCTCGGAGCGTCGTGAGGCGGTCGCCGAGGTTCGCGCCGAGCCCGACAGCGACGTTCATCTCAGGTGGCGCTCAGGGGATGGAGCCTTGGAGCTCGAGCGGGTTCGAGAGCTTCCCCTGGAAGCCGCCGTTGACCACGCCGTCCTGCACGAAGAAGAAATACGAAGCGTCCGCGACACCGCTGATCGAGCCCCGGAGGACGATGCTCGCGCCTGGCTTGGTGTCGAAGAACACGCCTTGGACGGTGGTGCTCGTCGTGCTCGTGGCGTGCACGTTTTGCGGGTCGTCCGTGAGCGCGTCGCGGTCGCTGAGATTGTCGGCCTTCACATTCGAGACCGAGCCCGACTGCACGCTTGCCTGGACGTCGAACGCGCACGACTGGTGCGAGCCGTTGGGCGACGACGTGTCGCACGTCCACCAGACGTGCCAATGCCCGCCACTGGCGTACTCGGTAAAGATTCCAACTCCGTCACCGGGAGTGGCGGTCATCGTCTTGTTGGTGTCGACGACCACGAGGATCGGCGCCCCATTTGAAGCGGTGCCCGAGCTCCCGGACCCAGAGGGCGCGGGTCCCGGGTAGACGGCGGTTGGGCGCGGCGGCGGGTCTGGGTCGCTGCTTTCGACGACGCAGGCCACTCCGAATGTGGCAATGGCGCCCATCGCGGCAATACGAAGAATCGTAAACGGCGTCATCACGAAGGTCCTCTCGAGCAAAGTTCAATCCGGGAAACGAAGGGCTTACGTAGTGAGCTCAATCGCCGCGCTTAGCGACGGCCCCGCGAGAATCCGCCGCCGCCGCCACCGTGGGAAGGAGCAGAGAACGACGGGTGTGACGAGGGAGCGCTGTGGAAGCTAGGCGCCGACGATGGCGAGCTGTGAAAGCTCGGTGACGACGACGAAAAGCTTGGTGAGGAAGAACGGAAGCTAGGCGACGGAGAGTAGCTAGGCGCCGCCGAATGGGACCCACCGAAGCCCGAGGAAGGCGAGGACCCGAAGCTCGGGTGCGATGAGTAGCTCGGGCTGCTGCCGTAGCTCGGGCTGGAATAGTGCGACGGCAGCTGAGTGGGCCGCTGCTGCGAGGGCAACGGCATTGGCCGCGCGTACGGAGCGCTCACACCGTTCCTCGACGGCGCGTAGCTCGGTGCGTGCGCCGTCGCCCCGAAGGAAGAAGGCGTTGAGGTCGAACCAAGTGAGCGGGTTCCGTTTGCGATCGGTGCGCTTGAGGGGATGCGCTCGGGACGCGAGGACATAGCCGCCGTGGGCGGGCGACCACCCGCAGCTTGCGCGGTCGCCGGCTGCGAGAACTGCTGGGCCCGCATGAGCCCGCGATCCTGCTGGTGGGGCGGCGCCGGAATCGACGCGGCCTGGATGCCGAGGCGGCCCGGAGGCGGTCCGGAGCTGGCGACTGCAGGGTGCGCGAGCTGGCGCCCGCCCGCGTTCACCGTAGGCGTGGCTGGGACGAAGGGGCGCGTGCCCACTGCGACGGCGGCGACCTGGGGACCTTGGACGATGTACCCTCCGACACCAGGACGGAAGAGGTCGCCCGTTCCGCAGAAGACGTAAGGCGAAGGCGAAACGCCGTAGATCCCGTACGCGTAGCCACCACGCCAGTACCAGGTCGGCTGGTACGGAGCCCAGCCGACATAGCCGTAGCCGTCATAGCCTGTGCGCCACGAAACCCATGCGCCGGAGTACTGCCGACCAGGGATCCACGACCAGCCGCGACCGGTGATGTAGACCCAGCGCCCGTAGTGGAACGGAGCCCAGCCCCAGTCGTAGTCCGAGACCCAGACGTAATCGGTGTCGTAGGTCCAGTGGCCGGCGGTGACGTACGGGGAGAAGTCGTGGCCGACGACCGTGGAGGAAGGGGTCCACACCGTGCCGTAATTCGGATCGTCCTGCCACGCGCCGTACGGGTCGAGCGTGCTTCGGAAATCGGTGAGAGCGCTCGGGTCGGTGTCGGCGTAGCTGTTCGCGTCGACGCCAATCGCGATGTCGCCCTCGCCACTGAGGCCGCCGTTTGCTTCGTCGATGCGCTGGGGGGCCGCGGCGCCCGGCGGGATCGCTTCGAGGCTCGCCGAGCGCTGAGGATGCGCAGACAGCTCCTCGGCCGTGTTGATGCCGACGCCACCCTGAGGATACTGCGCGGGCTCCCTCTCTTCTTCGATGTTGCCACAAGCAGTGAGGGTCGGCGCTGCCATCACGATGGCGGCCGGCAAAACCCAGGCGGACAGGAAGGAGAAATTCATTGCAGCCTCCGGCCTTGGTAGACCTTGTACTCGGCGTCGCAGATCTCATCTCGGTTCATCGCGTACGCCTCCTTGGTGACTAAGACAGAAGGTACTCATGCAACCCCCAGTCCGCACGCCGCAGAAGCGGAAAAAGTGGCGGACTCCTAAGGTTTTGACCGACCTTTGGCGCTGGTCAATCCCCGGTGCGCGGGCAATTTGTCCCGCTTCAATGACGGGAAGGGGCAAACGAGGACAATCAGCAGGTCTATCGCTTCCCAAAAAGCGGGCGGCATCCGAAAAACCGAATAAGATTTCCGGAGCGACACGACGTCAGGCAGGCGGAGTGTCACGCGACTGAGGAGATTCCCTGATGGCCGAGACCCCGCGCACACCCATGACCGAGCGGATCGCCGCGATGCAGGACTTCAATCTGTACCGCGAGCTCCATTGGGAGGGCTCCTTCGAGGAGTACCTCCAGATCGTCCGCGAACGTCCCACGGTGACGCGAAACGCTTATCAGCGCGTTTACGACATGATCATCAGCTACGGGACCGAGGAGTACATCGACAACAAGAAGAAGCTTGTAAGATACAACTTCTTCAAGGACGAGACCTTCGGCGGGGCGAACGCGATCTTCGGCCTGGATATCCCGCTGATGCGTCTCGTGCACGTCCTCAAAGCGGCGAGCGAAGGGTACGGGCCCGAGAAGCGCGTCATCCTTCTCCATGGACCGGTGGGCTCGTCGAAGAGCACGATTGCTCGCCTGCTGAAGCAGGGCATCGAGAGCTACTCACGCACGCCGGACGGTGCGCTCTACTCGTTCGATTGGGTGAACCTCAAAGGAACGGGTCTCTCTGGGAACGAGGAGGCCGAGCGCTTCCCCAGCCCGATGAACGAGGAGCCGCTGCGCCTGATTCCGCCGGAGTGGCGCGCGAAGGCGATCGACGAGCTGAAGCTCTCGAACGACCAGCACAAGATCAAAGTGGAGGGGGATCTCGATCCCGCGAGCCGCTTCATCATCAAGCACCTGCTCATCAAGTACGACGGCGACTGGTCGAAGATCGTGGCGAACCACATTCGTTGCCGGCGGTTGATCCTCTCCGAAAAAGATCGCGTCGGTATTGGAACGTTCCAGCCGAAGGACGAGAAAAACCAGGATTCGACCGAGCTCACCGGCGACATCAACTACCGAAAAATCGCCGAATACGGGAGCGACTCGGACCCCCGCGCGTTCAACTTCGACGGCGAGTTCAATATCGCCAACCGCGGCATCGTCGAGTTCATCGAGGTGCTGAAGCTCGACGTGGCCTTCCTCTACGATCTCCTCGGCGCCTCGCAAGAGCACCGCATCAAGCCGAAAAAATTCGCCCAGACGGACATCGACGAGGTGATCCTCGGGCACACGAACGAAGCGGAATACAAGAAGCTCCTGAACAACGAGTTCATGGAAGCGCTCCGCGACCGCACGATCAAAATCGACATCCCCTACATCACCAAGCTCACCGAAGAGATCCGGATCTACGAAAAGGATTTCAACCAGAAGAAGATCAAGGCCAAGCACATCGCGCCGCACTCTCTCGAGGTCGCGGCGATGTGGGCGGTGATGACCCGCCTCGAGGATCCGAAAAAGCACAACCTGTCGCTCGTGCAGAAGATGAAGCTCTACGACGGCAAGGTCCTCCCCGGATACACGCAGGACACCGTGAAGGAGCTACGCAAGGAGGCGAAGCGCGAGGGAATGGAAGGCATCTCTCCGCGTTACGTGCAGGACAAGATCTCGAACGCACTCGTTAACGACTCCGGCGAAGGGACGATCAACCCTTTCATGGTCATGAACGAGCTCGAAAAAGGCCTCCGGCATCACTCGCTCATCACGAACGACGAGCAGCGAAAGCGCTACACCGAGATCATCAGCCTGGTGAAGCGCGAGTACGAAGAGGTGGTGAAGAACGAAGTGCAGCGCGCGATCAGCGCGGACGAAGACGCCGTCGCCAAGCTCGCAGGCAATTACATCGACAACATCAAGGCCTACGCTCTCAAGGAAAAGGTCAAGAATAAATACACCGGGCAGGACGAAGAGCCGGACGAGCGCTTGATGCGATCGATCGAAGAGAAGATCGACATCGCCGAAAATCGCAAAGACGACTTCCGTCGCGAGATCATGAACTTCATCGGAGCGCTCGCCGTCGACGGCAAGAAGTTCTTGTGGTCGACCAACGATCGCCTGCGGCGCGCCCTCGAATTGAAGCTCTTCGAGGATCAAAAAGACTCGATCAAGCTGAAGACGCTCGTCTCCGCGGTGGTCGACAAAGACACCCAGGAGAAGATCGACATCATCAAGACCCGGCTCATCAAGAACTTCGGTTACAACGAAGTCAGCGCGACCGACGTCCTCAATTACGTGGCGTCGATCTTCGCGCGCGGTGACGCGAAGGATTGAAGAGCGGGTGTAGCCGAAACTTGACGCAAGGGGTCGCGGAGCCTAAAAAAGCGCCTCTTTCGTCGAGTACGGCCTTTGCTGTCGAGCGCACCATGAAAACTTTTCAGCACGTGACTTCCATCGGGCTTCTCATCATTGGCTTCTCTTCATCTGGCTGCGGAACGGTGAAGAAGGTGAACGCCGTTCTCGATTCAGCGAATCAGACAGCCCAAAGCGTCAACCAGCTCGCCAAGAACTTCAACGAAACGCTCAATCAGCTCAAAGCGCAGGCCAAGACGCCGACGACCGCTGCGCCGGTTTCCGAAGCAAGCGTCCCGGCTCTGCCCGCGATGGCAACGGGCGGCATCGACACGACCAAGCCCGTCTCCGGAAAATCGGGAAGCGGAATGGCGGACATCGAAGGAAGCGGCACGGCGGAGCCGGTCAGGGTCTTCGAGGCAGACGCGATGGTCGTGGCAACGAACTCCGTTCACACCCTCGGGATCGCGACGAGCGACGACGTTCCTCGCTTGGCAAGGGACGACGGAAGCAGGCGACGAAGGTCAGTGTTACCTCGGCTGGGAGCACCAAGGAAAGGTGTGGTTCGAGATCGCCGCGTGCGGAGGAACGAGCGCGCAGGTGTGCAGCGATGACGGCGCCGCTGTGGTCTGCTCGGCATGCGACCACGCAGGCAACTGCAGTCCGTGCGACGAGACCAAGCCCCTGAGCGCGTGCACGCCGTCTGCCGGCACCGATGCCGCCGAGCCGGGAATCGACCACGATGCGTCCAACCCCGACGCGGGCTGACGACAGAAAGCGTGAGAGAAAGGTTTCGCATGAGCACACTGAAGAAGAATCTGATGAAGCAAGGGATGAAGCTCATGAGCGATCCCCGCGTGATGAAGATGATGCAGGACGAGCGCGTCATGAAGGCCGTGATGGCCGCCATGAGCATCCCCGGCAAAGTCGAGACGTTCGGTCACGACTCGGTCGAGAAGATCGCCAAAGCGATGGCCCTCGCAACCGAAGACGAAGTCAAGGATCTCAAACGCACCGTCCGCCGCCTCGAAGAGGAAGTGGCGCGGATGCAGAAGAAGTAGCGCCGACTACGCAGCGCGCTTCGTCAGCCATGCTGACAGGAGCGGCCACGTCATGAGCGGCGCGTCGCGGCCGACCAGAAGATCGATGTGCCCGAGTGGAAGGGCGCGGTAGGTCTTGTCGGCGGATTGGCTGCGCAGAAATCCGGGGCGCACGCTCGCGGGCGGGGCGAGGTCATCGTTCGTTCCGGCAATCACCAAAAGCGGTAAATTCAAGGATTCGAAGCGTTCGACGTAGTCGGTCTCTTTGCCGCCGAAGCGACGCTCGTTCGCCCACTCGAACATGTCCAGCATCTCCGCCATGCCCGCGCGGTCGAACGCCAAGCGAAGGTGCTCGTCAAGGACATGTGGCTCCAGATTCCCGGCGTGCCAGCCCCGGAGCGGAATCGGGTAGAGGGGACTCTCGGCGACGCGACGGAACGTGCTCATCACCCGGCCTACAGGGCCCAACGTCATATGCAGATTTCCCGACCGCGCGTTCACGACCCTCATCGCCCGGACGGCGAGAGCGATGGCACCCAGCGAAAAAGAGCCCCGCGTAAAGTGGTAGGGACTTCCGATGGAGGCGATACCGGCGATCGCTCCGGTGAGGGCAGGTGCCGCCGCGTAGCTGACGAGGCCGCCGAGGGAGTGACCGACCAGGAAGATGCGACGGTTGCCACTGAGCGCGGAGACCTCGTCCACGGCGCTCGGTAGGTCCTCGAGAACGTAGTCTTCCACCCCACGCGAACGCTTGGCCCCGAGCTGTCGAGAGCGCCCGTGACCTCGCAAATCTAGATTGAAGACGTCGAATCCGGCGCGCGCGAGGTAGTTCGAGAGGCTCCGCGAAGGGAGGTGCCAGGCGTAGCGATTTTGGCCGAACCCGTGGATGAGAATGACGGGCGCGCGCGTGCCGTCCCCTGGGTGCTCGTCGTTCCCGACCCAGCGTTTGCGCACCATAGCCAGCGGAACGTGCCCGGAGGTCACCACGAGCTCTTTGAAGAACGCGCCGCGCTCATTCCTGTCGATCGTTTGATGTGCGACGCGACCGTGAAGGATCAAACGAAGCTTGGTCTCCTAACGGCACATGTTGACGCGAACTCGCCCATGCGCGGTCACGTAGTGTAGCATCCGGCCCAGCTGGGGACCTTCATGAGAGCCAACCAAACTCGATTCGCATCCGCATTCGCATTCGCCATCGTCGCATTCGCTCCGCACGCTCTGGCGCAGCCAAAGCCAGGCAAGCCTGCCGCGCCCGCGCCCTCACCTCCGCCGGTCGAGGCGGCGCCACCGGTAGACGTGGAAGCCAAGCCCGCGCCAGCCAGCGCCGCGCCGCCCGCGGTCGTCGAGCCGCCGAGCGAAGAAGGCAGCAGCAGCGACGTCACCGAAAAACCGGGCAAGACCTACTATTACATCGGGCTTCGCTACCGGATGAACGTGGTCCCGAAGTTCATGATCAACCTCTTCGTAGACGAAGGGGCGACGGTGTTTTCGAACACCCTCGGGATCGAGCTCGACATGCGGAAAGACGGCTTCTCGTTCATCCCGGCGGTCTCGTACGTCGAGTACGGAACGGGCGACATTCTCTTCAAGGAGAAGGGGAAGCCCTCGGAGATCAGCGGCAACTGGTCGAACATCAACAGCAGCTTGAAGGCTATTTACATTACCGCCGATCTGCTTTGGTCGAGCAGGATCCACAAGAACGTCGACTTCGAATATGGCGCTGGATTCGGCCTCGGAATCCTCACCGGCGGTCTCGAGACGAGCTGGGTCTACCGCGATCCCACCAATGGCCCGTACGTCGCGAAGGACGGTACGCGCTTCTCTCCCTGCATCAGTGAAGGGCAAGGGGGCGCGAACAGCGGCTGCAACAAAGTCGATCACCAGAACTCCACCGTCGCCAAGGTGAATCACTACAGCGAGCCGAGCTGGGCCAACGGCGGCTCGAAGCCGAACGTCTTTTTGCATCTCGCCGTCCCGCAATTCGGACTTCGTTTCAAGCCGGCCAAAGAGTTCGAGGGCCGCGTCGGGATCGGATTTTCGCTCACCGGTTTTTGGTTCGGTCTCAGCGGGAATTACGGCCTAGAAAAGGCCCTCGGAGACAAAGCTCAGCCCCACTCGCTCGCGACGCCCACGCACTGAGACGATGCCGCTGACGCTTCCGCCTCGTTACGAAGCGAAGTGGCTCCTCGGCCAAGGCGGCGGCGGCGAAGTTTGGGCAGTTCGTGATCGGATCTCCGATCAGATCCTCGCCCTGAAGGTCCTCGCCGAAGACGCTGGCGAGCCCGAGATGATGTCGCTCGTGCGCGAGGCCATGGCGCTGAGCGGGCTCGAGGGGCTCGGCGTTCCGCGCGTGGTCGGTTTCGGCGCGCTGCCGGGGACTGGACGTCGTTACCTCGTGCGCGAGCTCGTGGAAGGCGAGAGCCTCGCCAAGGTCATCGAGAACGCTCACGGGCCAGACTGGATCGGACCGCTCGCGCGTACCAGCGAGCAGCTGACCGTGCTCCATCGGGGCGGGCTCTTGCACGGTGACATCAAGCCCGCGAACGTGATAGTGAGCGCCGCCGGCGGGGCCACGCTGGTCGATCTCGGACTCGCCGCACCATGGCGCGAAGGCGGAACGAAACCGGAGGGTCTCACCCCGCAATACGCAGCGCCCGAGCTCTTCATCGGTGCGCCTCTGACCGTTCGCGCGGAGGTCTACGCTCTCGGTGCGACGCTGGCAGAAGCCCTCGAACGTCGCGGTGCCGAGCTCGACGAGACCACGCGCGCAGCGCTCGAACGAGTGGCGAAGCGAGCGACCGAGGAGGACCCCGCGGCGCGCTACCCCAGCGTCGACGAGTTCGGGAGCGCGCTCAGACACGCCGCGAACCTCTTGCCGACGGCGGTGAGCGAAGCGGCGTGGCCGGTGCTTGGATTGGAGACGACAGCGCAGCGCCTGCGAGATGCCGTGATGGCAATCGCACCTGGAGAAGCGATGGCGATCGTCGGCCCGCGTGGCTCCGGACGCACCACGCTCGCGCGGCGCCTAGGCTGGACACTCGGGGTCGAAGGACGGCCCGTCGCTGCCATCGAGGCACCACGTGCGGGGCTCACGCCACGCGAGGGGGTGGAGCTCGAGCTCGGTTCGCTCGGAGCCGCGGTGGCGAACGGCGTCATCATCGTCGACGACGCGCACATCCTCGACGACTCCGCGCAAGCCGCGATCAAAGAGGCGTGTGCACGCGGCGCACGCGTTGTCGCAGTCGGCCCGCGAAATCTCGTCGCGCGGCTGGCGAAGGGAAAATGCCAGGTGTTCGAGGTGCCGGCGCTCGATGAGAGCGACGTCGAAGAGCTAGTGCGTCGCGCCATGCCGTCTCTTCCGAACACGCTGCTCGCGCATCTCCTCACTCAGGTGAAGGGGACGCCCGGACGGCTGCGTGCCCTCATGAGGCAATTCGGAGGACGGGCCATCGTGTCTAAAGAAGACATCGACGCTGCGATTGAATCCGGTCCCCGCGGGTCAGTCCCTCCGCCTTCTCTCAGCCGGGAAGGAGAGGTGGCGAGCACCGAACGTGTCCTCGACATGGGTCGAATCGACGAGGCGAGCGGTCTCCTCGCCTCTCTCGGCGAAGCGCGCAGCGTCGACGAGCGAGTGAAGTTCGCGATTTTTCGGGCGCGCATGTCGCTCGGACGGGGCGATCCGAAAGAAGCGCTCGAAGCGCTCGCGAGCGTGGGCATCCAAGCGGCGCGGGGGCCTCTCGCGCGGGCCTGGAGGGTCGCCGTAGCGCGAGCCCACTTGCGCAGCGGGGACTACGCGCAAGCCGCAAAATATGCCGCCGAAGCAACGGACAAAGAGGACTCGCTCGCGGCAGACGCCCTCGCCGTGCAAGGTTTCGCCCAGGCTCTAACCGGGCACGCGGACGCGCAAGAAACCCTGGGTCGTGCCGTGATTCTGGCGCGCAAGGTAGGCGATCGAAGGGTGGAAGCGGTGGCGCTCGGGTCGGTGGCTATCGCCCATCAGCGCGCCGGAAAGACCGCCGAAGCGCGCGCCGCTTACGAAGAATCGCTGGCCGCGGCGGAGGACGCGCGTGACGCGGCCACGGTGGCGCTCACCCGCTTGAACCTCGCCGCGCTCGCCCGCGCGGAAGGCAATCTCGCGCTCGCCCTCGTGCACCTCGAAGCGGCGGTCGACATGGGCCAGCGGGCGGGCGGCTTGATTGCGGTCCAGGGCGCGCTCCTCAGTCTGGCCAATCTCGACCTGTACCTCGGTCGTTACGCGCGGGCCCGTGGGTCGATCGACTCGCTCGCCAAGGCGCGTGATGCGCTCGCGCCAATTGCTCGGGCGACGCTCCTCGGCCTCGAAGCAGAGCTCGCGGCGCGCACGGGAGACGTCGCGGGGGGCGCGATGCTCTACGAACAATCTGCGGCCGCGTGGGAAGCCCAGGACCGACCGCTCGACGCCGCCGAGTCGCGCCTCGAAGCGCTCTATGCACGCGCACGCGACCCGAAATCGTCTCACGTCGAGCTGGGGCGCGAGCTCGCAGAGGTCCGCAAGCGACTGGGGTCCGCCGGTTTTCGCGAGCACGAAGCGCTCGCCGGCATCGTGCAAGGTGCCATCGCGCTCCTCGACGGGGACGAGCTCAAAGGTCGCGCGGCCCTCGATCAGGCTCTCGAACAGGCACAGAAAGCGGGCCGGCGTGAGTGGGCCTGGCTTGCGCTCGAAGCCCGCGCGCGCCTCGCGGCCACGCAAGGGCACATGGCGCTGGCGCGCAGAGACGTGGACGCTGCGCTCGCCATCCTGGAGGAGACGGCGGCGAAGCTCCCCCGCGATCTGCGCGAGGTGTTCTGGGACGACCCTCGCCGGCGAGCACTCCGGCAAGCCAACCTCACGACGGCGTCGCTACCGCGGCCGCGCTCGACGATTCCGCTCACCTCGCGATCGCACGGCGCAACGCAGAGCAGTCTCTTCGCGCAGCCCCTCCCGGCCGAGGATCGCCTGGCGCGCATTTTCGAGATCACCCGCGAGCTCGCCACGGAGCACGACATCACTCGGCTCCTCTCGCGGGTCACCGATCACGCGATCGCTCTCCTCGGCGCCGAGCGCGGTTTCGTTGTACTCGCGAAGGAGGACGGGGAGCTCGAGGCGCACGCTGCGCGCGATCGCAAAGGGGAGCTCGCCAAGGATCCCCACGTGCAATTTTCGCGTTCCGTAGCCGAAAAAGTGGTAAAAACCGGGGACGCGGTGATAGCCACGAGCGCCCGTGACGACTCGCGTCTCGCCCAAGCGGTGAGCGTGCACCAACTTATGATCCAATCGATCGCATGCGTGCCGATCCGCGGTGCTCCTCCCATCGGGCGCACCATCGGAGCGCTCTATCTGGAGACGCGCCTCAGGCCCGGCGCGCGCTTCGAAGAGGAGCTGCCGACTCTCGCTGCGTTCGCCGATCAAGCAGCCATCGCCATCGAGAACGCGCGCCTTCTGTCGGAAAATCACGAACGCGCCGAGGAGCTTGCGCGCGCGAACGTCGAGCTCGCGGCCGCCCATGGAAAGCTCTCCGAGATTCTCGGTCGGCGTACCGAACAGCTGGCGGCGACACGTCGCGATTTGAAAGAGATGCGCGCCGAGCTCCGCGGCCATTTCGGCTACGCAGGGCTGGTCGGAACGAGCGGCGCGATGCGCAAGTTATACGCCCTCATCGAACGGATCAAAGACACCGATGTCCCGGTGCTCATCACCGGCGAGAGCGGCACGGGCAAGGAGGTCGTCGCCAAGGCCGTGCACGCCTCGGGCGCTCGCGCGAAAGGCGCGTTCCTCGGAGTGAACTGCGGCGCGATCCCCGCGAACCTCCTCGAGAGCGAGCTCTTCGGCCATGTGCGCGGAGCGTTTACGGGGGCTGAGCGCGACCGAAAAGGCCTATTTCGCGAGGCTGAAGGAGGCACTCTTCTCCTCGACGAGATCGGCGAGATGCCGCAGAAGATGCAAGCGAGCCTTCTGCGTGTGCTGCAAGAGAGTGCGGTTCGTCCCGTGGGCGGCGCCAAGGAAGAGAAGGTCGACGTGCGGGTCGTCGCCGCGACCAACCGCGATCTCTCGCAGATGGTGGCCGAAGGAACGTTCCGCGAAGATCTCTACTACCGCCTCCACGTGGTCGAGATGCACGTGCCGCCGCTTCGCGAACGGAGCGAGGACATCCCCCCGCTCATGGACCACTTTCTCACCCTCTTTGCCGCGCGCTACCGGCGGGAACGAAAATCGGTGGAGCGTGAAGCGCTCCGTCGTCTCTGCACCCACGACTGGCCGGGCAACGTGCGACAGCTCGAGCATGTTCTCCTCAACGCTTGGCTGATGGGCGAAGGGAGCGAGCTCGTCCTCGAGGACTTCGAGCTCCCCGAGATCAGCCTTCGAGCGGCCGCCATGCCGTCCACGGTACGCACGGCGTCGGTGGGTCATCCAAACCGCACCGCATCTCCCGCTGTCCGCAGCAAAGAGGAGTTCAAGGACTCGGAGCGCGAGCGGATTCTCGGCGCACTCGCCGCATGCAACTGGAATCGCGTACAGGCTGCGCGCATGATTGGCGTCCCGCGGCGCACATTCTATCGGCGCCTCAAAGAATTCGGGATTCTCTGACCACGGAGCGTATTCAATGAAAACGATTCTACTTGCGTGCCTCGTCACCTTCCTCGGCTGCGCGAAGGCGACACCCGCGTCCGAAACTGTGCCCGCGCCGGCCTCTCCTTCGGTCGCTGCACCAAGCGCAAATTCAGGCGAAATCGTGGTCGGAAAGGCTCCACCCGATTTCACCGTCAAAGACCAAGACGGCAAAGAGATCCACCTCGCGGCCCTCAAGGGAAAGCCCGTGGTGATTTATTTTTATCCGAAGGACGAGACGCCGGGCTGCACCAAAGAAGCGTGCGCGTTTCGCGATGCCTTCACCGAGCTCACGAAAAAAGGAGCGATCCTCATCGGTGTGTCCGGGGACTCGGACGAGTCGCACCGCGCGTTCATCAAGAGCCACAAGCTCCCGTTCGCGCTGGTCAGCGATCCGAAAGGAGAGCTCGCCGAGAAGTTCGGCGTACCGTTCCACCTTGGATATGCGTCCCGCCAGACGTTCGTCATCGGCGCGGATGGCAACGTAAAGAAGCTCTACCGAAGCGTCGACGTCTCCGCTCACGCCAAGGAAATTTCGGACGACCTTGGCTGATCTCGCGGTGAAGGTGGACGGCGAGCTTCTGCCGGGGGCCGAGGCGAAGGCGCTTTGGGCTCGCTTCAGCGCTCATATGGAGTCGAACCGAGGCGATCTCCTCGGTTTCGCCAAGGCAGAGGGGTTCGCCAGCGTTCAGCCGGCCGTCGAGGGGGGACGTCCGCTCCTCGTCGCGAGCCGCACCACCCCGCAAGGGCCGTACGTCTCCGTTACGTCTTCCGAAGGATCCAATGGTGGATCGCAGAAGAACCAAACGCCCAAAAAAAACGCGAAAAAGCCGCGCTAAACACACGCCAAGTGTAGGCGCATGTCTTGCTATATAGGCAGGAATGGATATCGCTTACGTCGCCTTCACGGGAGCCGCCACGTTCATGTTGGACGCGACGGGGGTCTGCCGATGGGTGACGTCGGTGCCCGGGAGCGCTCACTCGCAAGAAGCTGCCGACCGCTGCGTCGGGGCCCAATACGTCGCGTCGGTCGACACCAACGTCTATGGTGCCCTCGTCGATCTACCCCGCGTCGGCAAGCCCATGATTTTCGCGGCCGTCGGCGCCAATGGGCGAATTTCGCTGGTACGCACCGGCCCGCTCCTGAAGTTCGAGGCCAAGCGAAAGCCGAGCGGCGTCCACGAGCGGCCGACCCGTCCGACCCCATTCGCGCCCGTCCAAATCCGTCCTCTGCGCGACGACGCCATCGGGGATGTAGGCGATATCAACGACGTTTATTACAACGAGCCAGCCACGAGCCGCTTCACCCCGCCGCGCGCGCCCGCCGACCGCACCATCAAGACTGCGCCCCCGCCTCCGTCCGGCGCACGCAGAATGGTCGGCGCCCCTGCCCGCGCCATGCGCGACGAAGCCCTCGACCCGAACCCCCACGTTTACCGCGTTCCAGCAACGAATCCGCGCATCACGACCAGCCAAGCCCGGGCTCAGGGAATGCGCCGCGGCCGGTTGTAGCGGTACCCCATTGCCGTTCGGGGCGTCAGGTGGTACTGGCGGGGCTGTTTTCCCCTGGATTTACGCTTTCCTGGGGTTTCGGCGCGCCCCTTCTCAACTGGGGTACTTGGAACGTCCCTGAGGACCTATGTCACTGCTGATGACGGATGCGTTCAACCACCTCGCGAGCGAGGGTGCGGTCAACGTCGATTTCGATCTCACAGTCGTCGGGCAAGTCGTCCTTTTCGTGGCTCTTATGCTGGTGCTCAAGCCCTGGCTCTTCGACCCGATGCTCAAGCTCTTCGAGGAGCGCGAGCGACGAATCGACGGCGCTAAGCGGCAGGCCCGGAAGTTGGACGAGAAGTCGGCCGGCGCGCTCAAGGAATACGAGGACGCGATGCAGACGGCCCGCGTTTCAGCCAACGCCGAACGGGACAAGCTCCGCGCCGAAGGGCAAAAGATCGAGGTCGACATCTTGGCGAAGGTGCGGGCCAGTGCGGCAGAGACCCTCGAGGAGGGGCGTAAGCGGGCCGAGGTCGACCTGAAGACCGTGCGGGCTAGCCTCGATGCGGAGAATTCAGCGCTCGCCAAAGACCTGGCGACGCGCGTTCTCGGCCGAGAGGTGCAGGGATGACTCTCCAGAAAAAAAATGCGGTTTTTGCGGCAATTTTCGCCGGTTTCCTCGGTGTAGCATCTGTCGCCGCGGCCCAGCCTGGCCCGCGCCCGCACGGTGGCTCTCGACCGCAGCGCCCCGTCCCGACGGCAGCGATGACCGCATCGCCCCCAGCTTCCCACGAGCCCGCGGCGGTTCAGGGTGAAGAGGGCGGAGCAGAGGTCGAGCACGAGCACGGCCTCAAGGACATCAACTGGTTCGACATCACGAACACGAAGCAGCCGCCGTACATCGCGATGCTCTTCAACTTCGCGCTGCTCATCTGGATCTACGTTCGCTTCGGGAAGAAGCCGATAAAGGAAAGTCTAGAGACCCGGCGCGCCGAGATCGCCAAGGAGATCGAAGAAGCGCAGCGGATGAAAAAGGAGGCCAAGGGGCGCGCCAAGAAGTACCAAGCGCTGCTCGCGGGTCTCGCCGAGGAGCTCGAAGCAACGAAGCAGGCGCTGGTCGAGGCCGGCAAGGCCGACAAGGATCGCATCGTGCGCGAGGCCGAGGAGAAAGCCGTCCGCATGCGCAAAGACGCTGTTTTCATGCTCGATCAGGAGGTCCGTCAGATGAAAGTCGACCTCGTCAAGGAGACGGTCGATGGCGCCATCGCCGCGGCCGAAGAGCTCCTGAAAAAACGCATCACTCAGGCCGATCAAGAGCGGCTGGCCGACGAGTTCCTGATGCAGCTGAGTGCGCGCGGAAAAAAATCGGTGATGCCACCTCCTCACGTACCGCCGACGCCCGCCGGCGCGAGCAGTCCTCCGACTAACCACAGCATCCCGCCCTTCGCCGTGACCGGAGGTGAGCAGTGATCGCGCCGCACATTGCACGGCGGTACGCCAAGGCACTCGTCGAGATCGGCGCGGAGACGGGCACGCTCGAGACGCTCGTGACGGAGATCGGCGATCTCGGAGCCGCGTTCAGCGCGAGCCTCGAGCTGCGAAACGCCATGGAAAACCCGCTCATCGCGCGGGAGGGCAAGGTCGCCATCCTCGAAGAGCTCGCGCAGCGGCTCTCGCTGAGCCCCACCGCGAAGAATCTCCTGCTCATGCTCGGTGCGCGTCGCCGTCTGCCTGCGCTCCCGGGAATCGCTCAGCGCCTACGCGAAATGAACGACCTCCGAAAAGGGATCGTCCGAGCGGAGGTCACTACCGCCGTCCCCCTGAGCGACGCGTACTACGAACGCCTTCGAATCGAGCTCGAGAAGATGACCGGCAACAAGGTGACCCTCGACAAGCGCGAAGACCCGTCAATTCTCGCGGGCGTCGTCACCCGCATCGGAGACACCGTCGTCGATGGCTCTCTCCGAACGCGCCTTCAGCAGATGAAACACACGCTCCTGCAAGATTAAGTCTGACCCGAGACATTTAGAGGAATTTCGCACATGCAGCTTCGCGCCGAAGAGATCTCGCAGATCATCAAGAAGCAGATTCAGAACTATGAGAAAGCCGCTCTCACCCAAGAGACCGGCACCGTTCTCTCGGTCGGAGACGGCATCGCGCGCGTCTACGGCCTCGAGGGAGCGATGGCCGGCGAGCTCCTCGAGTTCCCCGGAAACCTCATGGGCCTCGTGCTCAACCTCGAGTCGGACAACGTCGGCGCGGCGCTCTTCGGAGACACCGCGGCGATCAAAGAAGGCGCTCTCGTCAAGCGCACCGGCCGCATCATGGAGGTGCCCGTCGGCGAGGCCCTCATTGGCCGCGTCGTCAACGCGCTCGGTCTGCCCATCGACGGCAAAGGCCCCATCGAGACGGCGCACAAGCGTCGCGTCGAGGTGAAGGCCCCCGGAATTCTCCAGCGTCAGCCGGTGAAAGAGCCCCTCCAGACGGGCATCAAGGCCATCGACGCCATGGTGCCGATCGGCCGCGGTCAGCGCGAGCTCATCATCGGTGACCGTCAGGTCGGAAAGACCGCCGTCGCCCTCGACACCATCCTCAACCAGAAGGGGCAGAACGTTTACTGCTTCTACGTCGCCATCGGACAGAAGCAGTCGACCGTCGCCAGCGTCGTCGACAAGCTCACCCAGCACGGCGCGATGGAGTACACGACGGTCGTCGTCTCGGGCGCGAGCGAGTCGGCGCCTCTGCAGTTCATCGCCCCGTACACCGGCGTCACGATGGCCGAGTATTTCAGGGACACCGGGCGTCATGCCCTGTGCGTCTATGACGATCTCTCCAAGCAGGCCGTGGCCTACCGCCAGCTGTCGCTCCTCCTTCGCCGCCCGCCGGGTCGCGAAGCTTACCCGGGCGACGTCTTCTACATTCACTCCCGACTCCTCGAGCGCGCCGCAAAAATGGCCGAAGAGTATGCGTGCGTGAAGAAGGGCACCACCGATTGGAAGAACATCGGAGACGCCAAGAAGCACTTGGGCGAAGAGGCCAAGCACCTCGCTGAGAAAGAAGCGAAGGAGAAAGGTCCTGAGTTCGAAGCGCTTCGCAATCCGAACTCCGGAGGGTCGCTCACCGCGCTCCCGATCATCGAGACCCAGGGCGGCGACGTCTCGGCGTACATCCCCACGAACGTGATCTCGATCACCGACGGACAGATCTTCCTCGAGAGCGATCTCTTCTTCTCCGGCGTCCGTCCCGCCATCAACGTCGGCATCTCCGTGAGCCGCGTCGGCGGCAACGCGCAGATCAAGGCCATGAAGAGCATCGCTGGAACGCTGAAGCTCGATCTCGCGCAGTACCGAGAAAAAGCGGCGTTTTCGCAGTTTGCGAGCGATCTCGACAAGGTCACGCGCGACATGCTCGAACGAGGCGCGCGGCTCGTCGAAATCTTGAAGCAAGGCCAGTACGTGCCTATCCCGGTCGAGCGTCAGGTGGTCATCATCTACGCCGGCACGAAGGGCTACCTCGACGGGCTGCCGGTATCGAAGCTCGGAGACTACGAGAAAGAGCTCTACGCATTCATCGACGGCCAACACAAAGACTTCTTCGAGAAGGTCAAGACGAAGAAGGTCCTCGACAAGGATCTCGAGCCCGAGCTGAAGACCATTCTCGAAAAGTTCAACAAAGCGTTCGGCAAGGGAACGAAATAGGCGCCCGATGCCTTCGCTCAAAATCATTCGCAAGCGAATCGCCAGCGTGAAATCCACGCAGAAGATCACGCGTGCCATGAAGATGGTGGCGGGCGCGAAGCTCAATCGCGCTCAGCAGAGGATCGTGGCGCTCCGTCCATACGCCGTGAAGACCACGGAGATCCTGCAGACGGTGACCGACTCGATGACGCGCAACGGCCCGGCCGACGAGCATGCGGTCGCGGACGACGATCTCTCCAATCCGCTCCTCGCGCAGCGGCCGGAGAAGAACATCCTCTACGTCGTGCTCACCAGTGATCGTGGGCTATGCGGCGCGTTCAACACCAACGTCAGCAAGGCCGTCGAACGCGAGTGGCGCGAGAAACGCGACCAAGAGGGCGTCACCGTAAAGTTCGCGACCGTCGGCAAAAAGGGGCGCGAATATTTGCGTCGCCGAGGCGGAGACGTCGCCCAAGACTTCGTGAAGATCTACGATGGCCTCGATCTCGAAAAATCCCGATTGGTGACGAGCTGGATCGTCTCGCGCTTCGCAAAAGGTGAGTTCGACGCAATCTACCTCGTCTACAACGAGTTCAAGAGCGCCATCACCCAGAAGGTGACCATCGAGCCGCTCCTCCCGTTGAAGAAGCGCGAAGAGCCAGCGGCAGATGGCGAACGGAGCAAGGCAGACGACCAGAAAGCGCTGGTCGCCGACCTCCTCTACGAGCCGAACCCGCGCGCCCTCCTCGAACGCCTGGTGCCGATGTACGTGGAAATCAGCCTGTATCGCGCGCTCCTCGAGAGCCAGGCCAGCGAGTTCGGCGCCCGGATGACGGCGATGGATGCGGCGACCCGCAATGCCAAGGACATGATCTCCCGCCTCACGCTCGTCTACAACCGAGCGCGGCAAGCAGCGATCACCAAGGAGCTGATGGAGATCATCGGCGGAGCCGAAGCCCTCAAGGAGTAGCGGTTGGCGGCGGCAAGCGGATTACGAAGCACGTCGGGTAGTCGCTCGTCTTTTCCAGCTTGAGCGTGCCGCCCATCGCGTCGATCGTGTGCCGACAAAAGTAGAGACTCATGCGGCTGGTGAGGCTCGCATCCGCGGTCACCGACGACGCCGGGCGCTTCTCGAAGAGATCCGCCTCCTCTTCCGCCGTGATGGGTGGTCCGTCGTTGCCGACGATGATCTCGACGGGCGACGTGGCGCAGAACTGCCGGCCAGCGATCAAGATATTTCCGCCCGATCGGATGTAGCGGAGTGAGGTCTCGATCAAGTTCTCGATGACCCGCCTCAGAATTTCTACGTCGGCTTCGACGGAGTCCAGGCCGACCTCTAGCTCGACGTGCAGCTTCACGCCCCGCATCTCGGCTTCGACCGCGTGTACGTCTGCGGACTTCGTGAGGAGGCTCGCGAGCGCAACCGGCGCCATCTTCACTTCGAGGTTGCCCCGCTCGATCTTGGCGACGTCGAGGACGTTGGCGATCATCCGAAAAAGCCGGCCACCCGCGTGCCGACAGTCGTAAAGCGCGGCGCGGACCACGTCGAATTTCTCGTCGCACGGGAGCTGATCGAGCGCGAACTCGATGTTCATGCTCACCGCCGAAAGCGGACCTTTGAGATCGTGCACCAAGCGCGGGGTCGAGTCGTCTTCAGCGAAGATTCGCGGGTTCATTGCCTCTCAAGAGAACGGGCGAGCCCGCGACATACTTTAGGCCCGGGCGAAAAAATCATCGGCCGATCGCGGATAGAGGCTTTTTTGAGCGATATTAGGGCGTTTCCAGCATGGCTATCTGGTCGGGGCCCGCAGGGTTCACAAGGGACGTCACATCCCGCACCCCCCCGCTGACCGCCGAAAGAAGCGGAACGGGCCAGAGGCCGAGCCCCAAGCAGAGTGCGGCGAGCGGCGCCAGCGCGGCCATCTCGCGGACGGTGAGCTCCGGAAATTTTCCGCCGAACGGCTCGAGCAGCGCGCTCTTTCGCCAGGACTCTTTGAACGAGCCGAGGCACACCCGCTGAACGGCCGAAAGGTGGTACGCGGCGCTCAGTACCGCACCCGTAGCGGCGATCGACGTGAGGACGCGGTAGCTCGGGAAAGCGCCCACGATGGAGAGCGCCGTCCCCCAGAAACCGGAGAGGCCTGGCAGCCCGAGGGAGGCCATGAATGCGAAGCCGAAAAATAGCGTGTAGAGAGGCATCTCGCTGGCGAGACCGCCGAGCTTTTCGATCTCGCGTGTGTGAGCGCGCTCTTGAATGGCGCCGACCAAGAGAAGAAGCATCGCCACGATGATCCCGTGGCTGAACATCTGCAAGAGGCAGGCGCTGATCCCTTGCGGCGTCATCGAGCCGAGCCCGATGAGACAGAAGCCCATTTGGCTCGCGGTTCCGTAGGCGATGAGCCGTTTCAAATCCGTCTGGGCCATCGCGCAAAGTGCGGCGTAGATGATGCTCACCGTGCCGAAGGCGACCATCGTTCCCGCGGCCCAGCGACTCCCGTCCGGCAGGATGCCGAAGCTCACGCGGAGGATCCCGTAGACACCCATCTTCAGGCCGACGCCAGCAAGCAGAATGCTGACCGGGGTGGGCGCTTCGGTGAGGGCGTCCGGCAGCCACGTATGAAACGGGAACATAGGGATCTTGATCGCGAAAGCGACGAAGAGCGCGACCCAGACCACCTTGACGAAGGACAGACCGAAGATGGAGAGGTGCTTGGCGCTGTAAGATACACGCATCAGCTCGGGCACCGAGAAACTGTGGGTCGCCGTGCTTCCGTCGACCAGAAACGTGCGGTCCGCGCTGAGGTGCAGAGCGATGAACGCGAGGAGCATGAGGATGCTGCCGGCGTGCGTGTAGATGAAATATTTTACCGCCGCGTACTCCCGCTTCGGGCCGCCCCAGATCGCGATGAGGAAGTAAATGGGTAGAAGCATCGCTTCCCAGAACGCGAAGAAGAGGACGAGGTCGAGAGCCACGAAGACGCCCATCATCGCGCTCGTGAGAAGCAAGTAGAGAGCAACGTACGCCTTGAGACGCTTGTCGATGGTGAAGCTGGCAACGGCACCAACGAAGGCGAGGAGCGCGGTGAGGAGCACCATCATGATGCTCGTTCCATCGACGCCCACGAAGTACTCGACGTGGACAGAACGCACCCACACGGCGTGCTCGATGAACTGGAAACCGTCGTTGCCGTCGGCGCGGGTCACGTCTCCGTTGAAGTTTTGAAAGACCCACAAGGCGAGGAGGAGTTGTGCTCCCGTGATCCCCAGCGCTACCCAGCGGACGGGCTTGTCGTCGGTGTAGCCCGTGTAGCGAAGCCCGAAAATCCCCAGCGCACCGAGGAGCGGAAGAAGAATGAGAAGCGAGAGCGCGTGCTCGGAGATGAAGCCGAGGCCGCGGGGAACTTGGGCGGTGACTCCCATGGCGACCTCACCCGATGGCTCGTCGGTCGAGGTCACGATCACGTGGCCGAAGAGCTGCTTCATCCGGGATTCGTGCTCGGGAATCCAGGTCACGAGCACTTTGCGCGAGGCCTTCGGGGCGATGGTAGCCGTCGTTCCGCCTCCCTCGGTGAAGCGGGCGGAGAGGCGCGAGGGGATGCGCACGTCCTCTTCGTCGCCGCGGGGGGCGATGCGAGAGACCACCAGCGGATCAGTGCCGGTGTTCGCGATCGTGAACTCGCCTACGTAGCTCCCCTCCTTGCCAGGGAGCAACGCGAGAGGGCCCGCACCCGGCGCAGTGAGCTCGATCGTGCCTGCGCTCTTCGTCGCCGAGAAGTGCTCTTGCGCGTGGCCAGGTGCCGCCAGAAACAAAAGGGCGAACGAAAAGAGGAGGGTGATGATTGGACGCAATCGGACCTACCGTTTCAAGAGGAGATAAAGGAGAACGGCGACGAGGAGTACGCCGCCAATCGCCGCGAGGGGCCTTATACGATCACTCGTCGCTGCCTTCTCCGCTGCGGCTTCAGCAGGAGCGTCGAGGAGATCGGTGTCTACCCGACCACTCACCCACGCGGTGGCGCGGATCAACACGCCGGCCCCGTGGAGCACGGCATCGATCACCGAGCGGTCCAGATCTACGGCGAGCTCACTCAGCCAAATGACCGGCCGCGCGAAGGCGACCGAGAACACGCGCTCGACGTAGAACCGAGCGTGGATCGGCTTGAAAAAGCGGGTCGCACGCTCGCGAGCTTCCCAATCGCTCGGGCGCGAATCGCCGTAACGATCGCGCGACACAGAGAAACCCGCATACGCCGCGCCGACTGCGAGGAAGGCGATGGCTCCCATGGTCGCGAGGCCTGCGTCATCGAAATGAAAGTGCGCCGCTTCGAACGACGGGGCGAGCCAATCCTCGAGGAGCGACTCCCCTCGCCCGCCGAGCCACTTCGAGCTGAGGCCAACCACGCTCGAAACGACGCTGATTCCGGCAAGCATCTGGAGGACGTCGAGCATTTTTTTCGGCGGCTCGCGCGTCTTCGCGGCCTCGGCCTCGGCAGGCGGTGGAGGGCCTTCGAAGACGAGGAAATAGGCTCGCCAGAGGGCGAAGCTCGCGAGCGCACCGGCGAGGAGCGCGACCGCGAAGAGAGCCCACCGCGTCTTGTGACCGACGTCGTCGCTGGTGAATGCGGCGACCATGATTTCGTTCCGCGACCAGAACCCGGCGAGCCCAGGTACGGGCGCTGCGACCACCGCCAAGCACGCCAAGCGAAACGAGCGCGCCGTGATCGGTAGGCTCGCGCGCAGAGCTCCCATCCGCCGAACGTCTCCCTCCGCAGCGGGCGCCGTGCGGGTGACCGCGTAAGCGGCGAGAAAGAGACAGCCGAGCGCGAAGGTCTCGGTGACGAGATGAAACACGGCCCCATTCGCGGCGCCGACTCCAGCGCCAAGCATCATGAAGCCGAATTGAGCGACGGCGCTCGAGGCCACGATCCGCCGTAAGTCGTAGTCGAACATTGTCATGGCCGAGGCGCTGACCGCGGTGAGCGCACCAATGCCGGCAACCAACGTGGAGGTGCTCGAGGAGAGCGCGAAGAGAAATGACAAGCGAGCGACGAGGTACACGCCGGCCGTTGCCGTGGCCGCGATGACGAGCATGAGCGCTGGCCCGGTCGCGACGGACGAATCGAGGAGCCAGGCATGGAACGGGAACTGCGCGCTCTTGGTGGCAGCGGCGAAGAAGAAAAGAGCGCAGGCCAGGCTGACCACGCCGATGCCGCCGAGTCCGCGCTTGGCGATGAGCGTGTCGCGCACGATTGATTCGCTTCGCGCATTCTTGAGCACGAGCTCGTCGCGAATTTCACGGAACGACAGAGTCGGCCCGAGGAGGACCAGGGAGAGCTCGCTGTCTCCGCCGGTCACCACATGGGCGACGATGTGGTCGTCGAGGCCGGCGCCGGGGTGAATGCGAAAAGTGTGGATTCCGCCGGGGATCGCGAAGCGCACGAACGGAGCACGGAGGAGATCGTTGCCGTTCATCATCGGCGTGCGAGAGTCGTCGAGGTAAACGAGCGCGCCGGGGTACGTCGCGAGCGTTATGAGCGCCTTGCCGGTTGCCGCGGGTTTCCCGGCCTCTTTCGGGTGATCTTTGCCGTGATCTCTGGCGCCTTCGTGACCGCGATCATCATCATCATCATCGTCGCGCCCAGCGTGAGCGGGTGCACCGTTCGCCGAGACCGCGGCAAACCTGGGATTCAAGTCCGGGATGAACGTGTTGTCGGCCCAGGAGCCTCCGAGGCCCCAGAAGAGCAGCGCGACTCCCACGAGCAGAGCTGCGTCCCCCGCGCGATTCACGATGAACGCTTTGACGCCAACACTTGGCTTTGCACTCGCGGTCCCGGGCGAGAAATCGACGAGGGCGTAGGTGGCGACGGCGACGCCTTCCCACCCGAAGAACAGGACGACGAAGTTGTCGGCGAGCACCACGATGAGCAGCGCGAAGACCAAGAAGTTCATCCAGGCTAGGGAGCGCCATGCGCTGTCGTCCTTCTCGAGGAGCGGCGCAGAGAACGCGAACACCAGAAACGCCATGGCCGTGACGACCAGGCACATCACGCTCGCGAGCGGATCGATCGACAGATCGAAGCTCGCATCGAGCTGACCGATCCGCACCATCCTGAAGAGATGCGTGAGGAGGAAACGCCCACTCGGAGGAAGTTGCGCGAGAAGGTAGAGGTGTGCACCGGCGACTCCGAACGTGCCGAGCATCGTGCCGAGAGCGATCTGCCGAAGCGTCTTCGGGGCCGGACGCGGGGCCTTCGGATTTTCGCGATGATTCGCGTGGTAGCCGAGACCGAGGTACGCACACGCAAGCGCCGCGAGCAGCGGCAACGTGGGAATGAGCCAGAGGTATACCGCGAGCGTCAGATGCTGGATCGGGCCTTGGGTTTCCGGCATTCGAGCGACGCGGAGGCTAACCCAAAAGCCTCACTTGCAATAGGAATCGCAGACCCGGGCGAGACAGCTGTTCAACTCTGTCGTCACGGCCGTGCATTTAGCGTGGTTCACGTAGCAGTTGTCCTGGCAGTCGCAGTCGCTGGCGCACTTGCCCACGCAGGCACTGAGGTCGGGCGAGCAGTCCATCTCGGCGGCTTTCGCCCTGTCTTCCGTCTCGCACAAGCCTTCGTAGCCCTCGTGCGAGCAGTCGCACTTCAGCGAAGCGCGGGCGTTGCAGTTGGAGCACGGGGTGGTGGCTAGGTGAGTCCAGCCGGCGCGTTGCGTGCAGCTTGCATGTAAATCGATCACCACTGCGTCTTGGTGCTTCGAGGCACACGCCATCACTGCCAGCGACCCCCAGAGAATGAGCCAAACGGGGGAGCACCACTTCCGTGTCATGATCCCTGACGTAGCACGCTCGCAGGCCTGACGCGCTTGACGGACGGCCTATAGGAACGGATTCAGGTGTGGCTCGGCGTTGGGCGCTCGGACGCCCAGACGCACACGATGAACGACGGCGAGTGCGAGGAGACAGAACATCGCGAACGTGAGCGCGCTCACGAGAATCTGCATGGCGCGCGTCGGACTCCACGCGACCCAGCCGATGGTGAAGACCACCGCGCTCACGGACAGAGGAATGATCCACCGCCAGCAAATGCTCATGCGGTCCGCGAGGCGCAGACGGGGGAGCGTTGCGCGGAGGGATAGCGCTGCGAGGATGAGGAGCCACGCCTTCAAGAGAAAGAGCGCGCTGCCCGCAATTTCGAGCCAAACATGCGCCTCTTGCTCGCCCGGAGCGAGCCCGGGCACTTGCCAGCCACCGAGAAATAGCGCTGCTGCCATGCCCGAGAGCACGGAGAGATGCGCCCACTCGAGCGCGAAGAGGAAGGCGCGATCGCGAAGAGGCGGGCCCTTGATCGATAGCTCGAGCGCAGGGAGAGGGCCTTCCGGCGGGTCGGCGTGCTCCGCCGCAAGCGTGGTGCTCATGAAAAGAAAGAAGAGAGCGAACAGAACCGGGTTGCGGAAGGCGTACCAGTCCCAGGGTGCGCCACCCTGGGCGCGAATGATTTCTTGAAGGCGCAGGGAGCCGGTCATCATCACGATACAGATGATGGCGAGGCCCGCCGGGAGCTCGGCGCTTAGGAGGTGTGCGGCAGCTTGAAAACCACGGCGGACGCGCGATCCGCGCTGGCCCGCAGTGAGCGCACGGATGGTCACCAAGGCGGCTACCATCACCACGAAGACCACCGCGACGTCGAGATCGGTCGTCAGAATCGAGGTACGGAAAGGGATGGCTACGAAGACGGCGCTGACTCCGGCTACGAGGAGTCGGCCGGGAAGATTTGCTCGAAGGGCTGACAAGAAGGGCGTTTTCGAGCTGCTCACGCCGAGTCGGAGCCCCACCCAACGAAGGACCTCGACGTACGGCGAGACGAAGAGCGCGATAGCCAGAGCAACGCCGAAGAGGATGAGCGCGGCCGCGAACAGGTCGGTGGGACCATCGGGCTTGAAGCCATCGAGCCTCACTTCGCGCAGATCCTCGCCAGGGAGCGCCGCTCCGAGGCGACGAATTCCCAAGGTCGCCACCGAGGCATGACCGGGTGGAACCGCGTCGCCGGGCGAGCTCACGCGCACGCCGTTGAACGAGGAGAGCACGTCACTCGGAAGAATTCCGGCTTGTGCGGCGGGAGATCTCGGATCGACGCTCTCGACGAGCAGACCTCCAGACCCCGGAACTTGCGCCGCGGGATGAATGCCCATGAAGAGAAGAGCCCGCTCGCCCTCCTTGCCGCGCGCTTCGAGGGCCGCGCTCTTGACGAGGGGCGGACGAAAATCGACGGACACGCGGTGGAGCGTGCTGCTGATGGGCGGCGCACCGTGGGCGAGCGCGGGGAAAGAGACCTCGACGTCCCCTTCGAAGGTGGTGTGCGAGGCGCGGTCCCCTGATCCACAGAACAGGGCCTCCATGGCCTCGGTGTAGGTGAGCTCGATGGACTGGGCGCTGGTAACCACGCCCTCGGCCTCGATTTCAGCGCCGCTCAAAGACGGTTGTCCCGGTCGATGGAGCGCGCCTCGGAAGGCGACATGGGCCGTTTTTCCCTGGGGAAAACCGCTGCCGGCGATCTCGAGCATGTCCCCGACCTCGGCCTCGCGCGGGGCGAAATCGAGCACCTGAATGAGCTCGGGGGTGCTCTCACGCTGGCAGCCCAAACCTGCGAGAGTAAGCAGGACGAAGGCCAGAAAAGCGCGCATCTGCATGTCCTCTCTCTATAGAACGCTGCCATGCCACTGGTCGAAATCCTGACGAGAGATATCCCGCAGAGACTTCCTGCACCGACAGCCCAGGCGCGCTAATCTACGTCGCATGCGAACTAGCGTTGGTTTCCAAGTTCTTCGCAGTCACCGGGCACGAGCATCAGCTCGGCACCAAGGTCAGCATCGAGACGGCCGCCAGCAAAATGCCCCGGGCACGTCGATCTACGACATCCCCAACTGGAACTGGGCCGAGCCTACGACGGCCCGTATGGCTCCTCCGATCAGCCTACCGGAGGGCGGGGGCTTTTTCTGGGCGTACTACTACCCGAGCCACGGCTCGAAGGTCTGCTTCCACAGCGACAAGGTGTCCGGCGGCATCAACGTCTGCTGCCCGGGGGATATCCTCTGCGGGCTCGTGAACAAGCCCTGACATGTCGACCGTCTACGCGGTGATCATGGCAGGGGGTGCTGGAACTCGATTCTGGCCTGCTTCCCGAGCGGAAACTCCGAAGCAACTCTTGCCCCTCGGCGGAAATCCGAACGAGTCGCTGCTGGCTGCGACGGTACGCCGGCTCTCGCCGCTCATCGAGCCGCGTCACGTGTTCATCGCAACAGGAACGCGCCTCCAGGCAGCGACGGCGCTCGCAGTCCCGAGCGTCCCGCGCGCGCAGATCCTGGCTGAGCCCATTCCCCGAAACACGGCGCCATGCATCGGCTGGGCAACGGCTACGATCGCGCGCGTCGATCCGGAAGCGATCATCGCCGTGCTCCCTAGCGATCATTTCATCACCGACGAGGCCGGGTTTCGCACGACCGTGGCGGCAGCTCTCGAGGGCGCGTGCGCCGGATACCTGACTACGATCGGCGTCGTGCCCACCCGCGCGGAGACCGGCTACGGCTACATCGAGATCGGAAAAGAAGTAGACCCCCAGCCTGCGCAGCACCTGAGCGCGCTCAAGCTTCTGGCAGTGGAGCGCTTCGTCGAAAAGCCGAACGCAACGCTCGCCGAGGAGTACGTCCGCGGAAAAAAGCACCTGTGGAACGCGGGGATGTTTTTTTTCAAAGCGAGCGCGATGCTGCGCGCGATTGACGAGCATCTCCCCGAGCTCGGCGTCGGACTGAAGAAGCTCGATCGCGCGGCCAAGAAGGGAGAAGAAGAGGCGGAGCTCGCTGCGCTCTTTCCTTCCTTTCCGTCCATTTCGATCGATCACGGCGTCATGGAGAAGGCCTCCCGCTTGGCGGTCGTTCAAGGCGAATTTGGCTGGAATGACGTCGGCAGCTGGCAGAGCGCGTGGGAGCTTGCACGGAAAACGGACGCCGGAAACGCTCTGAGCGATGGATCCATCGCGGTAGACGCGCGCGGAAATTTGGTTCGCGATCTCACCACAGGCGCGAAGAAAAAAGTGGTGGCGTTGGTAGGCGTGAACGATCTCGTCGTCGTGGAGACGGACGACGCAATCTTGATCATCCCACGCGATCGCGCGCAGGACGTTCGCGCAGTCGTGGACGAGCTACGGGCCCGCGGCGATCTCCACTTGGTCTAAGAGCTTAGATCAGGTTCGCCACTTGCGAGAGGCCTTCTTCGGAGCCGCAGCGGGCGATGCAGCCTGCTTGCCGCGAGGCGCCCCCGACGTTGCACGGGCACGCGTGGAGCTCCCGCGCTTCGTGGTGCCCGAGGGGGTCTTCTTTCGCTTTGCGCCATAAGGCTCGAACGCGTCCATGATGGCCGGGTTGCCCGACACGCCGGCGAGACCCTCCATCCGTTTCAGCTCGTCCCGGAGACGCGCCGCTTTTTCGAACTCGAGGTTCTCTGCCGCCTCGAACATCTCAAGGCGGACGGCCTGAATCTGCTCAGCGAGATCGACGTCGGGATCTGCTCCGTCAGCGCGCGGCTTTTTGGGGACGTTGAAGTAGTCGATGGTCCCTGCGGCCGGGTTGATGTTCATCACGGCGCGCACGATCGTCGTCGGAATGATGCCGTGCTTTTCGTTGTACGCCTCTTGGAGCGCGCGCCGCCGCGTCGTCTCCTCGATCGCGTACTTCATCGCTGCGGTCTCGTGATCGGCGTACATGATGACCCGCCCGTTCACATTCCGCGCAGCTCGTCCCATGGTCTGGATGAGCGAACGCGGACTGCGCAGAAAGCCCTCCTTGTCGGCATCGAAGATCGCCACGAGTGAGACTTCGGGGAGATCGAGCCCCTCGCGCAGGAGGTTGATGCCCACGAGAACGTCGAACTCCCCCATTCGTAAATCGCGCAAAATTTCGATGCGATCGAGAGTCTCCACGTCGGAGTGCAAGTAGCGAATGCGCACCCCGAGCTCTCGGTAGTAGTCGGTGAGGTCCTCCGCCATCCGCTTGGTGAGGGTGGTGCAAAGAACGCGTTCGTTCTTCTTCACCCGATCGCGTATCTCCGCGAGAAGGTCGTCGACCTGCCCGGAAACCGGCCGCACTTCGATCTGTGGCTCGGTCAGCCCGGTGGGCCGAATGAGCTGCTGGACCACCACGCCGCCCGTCTTCGTGAGCTCGTACTCACCTGGGGTCGCCGACACGTAAATGCACTGCCGCACCCGCGCTTCGAACTCTTCGAACTTCAGGGGGCGATTGTCGAGCGCGCTCGGAAGGCGGAAGCCGTACTCCACGAGCGTCTCTTTTCGGGCGCGATCTCCGCGGTACATGGCGCCGACCTGGGAGACCGATTGGTGCGATTCATCGATGATCATCAAGAAATCGTCCGGGAAATAATCGAGCAGCGTGGGCGGCGGGTCCCCGGGGTTTCGCCCCGAGAGGTGGCGCGAATAGTTTTCGATGCCGTTGCAAAAGCCCATCTGCTCGATCATTTCGATGTCGTACTGGGTTCGCTGCTCGAGCCTCTGTTTCTCGAGGAAGCGTCCCTCCTTGTCGAAGAAGGCTAGGCGCTCCTGCAGCTCCTCGCGGATCGTGCCGATGGCGCGGCGCATCTGCTCCTGCGGCGTGACGTAGTGCGAGCCGGGGTAAATCGCGTAGCGCTCGAGCGTGCCTTTGAGCTTTCCCCGAAGCGGATCCACCTCTTTGATGGCCTCGATCACGTCTCCGAAAAATTCGATCCGGATCGCCGTCTCTTGCTCGTAGGCCGGGAACACTTCGACGATGTCGCCGCGCACTCGAAACGTTCCACGATGGAAGTCGAGATCGTTTCGTTCGTACTGAATGTCGACCAGCATGCGGAGGAGATTGTCGCGGCGGAATTCCTCCCCGACCTTCAGGTCGATCAAGAGGCCGTGGTAGCTCTCGGCGCTGCCGATACCGTAGATGCAGCTCACAGAGGCCACGATGATCACGTCGCGCCGCGAGAGCAGTGAGTGCGTCGCCGCATGCCGCATTCGATCGATGGCGTCGTTGACGATCGAGTCTTTGTCGATATACGTGTCGCTCGAGGGGACGTACGCCTCGGGCTGGTAGTAGTCGTAGTAGCTGACGAAATACTGCACGCCGCAGCTCGGAAAGAGCTCCTTCATCTCGCCGTAAAGCTGCGCAGCGAGCGTCTTGTTCGGGGCGAGGATCAGCGTCGGTTTTTGCGACGCTTGGATGACGTTGGCGATCGTGAACGTCTTTCCCGATCCGGTGATCCCCAGGAGAACTTGGTACCGCTCTCCGCGTGCGAGCCCCTCGGTCAGTTCCTTGATGGCCTGGGGCTGATCCCCCTTCGGTTCGAAGACGGTCGAGAGCTGGAAGTCGGGCGGCATTGGCACTTCATCTTTCTCACGGTTTTGCGCGAGCGCAAGTGTGCTAATTTGCCGAGTCAGTGCCGGACAATCCTTCTTCGCCGCCTCTTCCGTCGATGGTTCCGCCGCCATCTGTACCGCCCCCGCCGAGCCGCGCTCCGGCTGCACTTTTTCCCGTCGCGTTCCTCGGGATGGGAAGCATGGGCGCGCCGATGGCGGCCAACATCGCCCGGAAGGGGTTCACGCTTTCGGTGTGGAATCGGTCGCACGAACGAGCCTCCGCGCTCGTGACCCTCGGCGCGAAGCCTAAATCCACGCCGCGTGAATGCGTGCAGGGTGCACGGGTCATCGTCACCATGCTGAGCGACGAAAAAGCGCTGTTCGACGTTCTCCTGGGCGACGACGGTGTGCTCGTCGGAGCCGAGAGGGATGCGGTCATCGTCGACATGTCGACCGTCGGGCGCGCTGCTGCCCTGAAGGCTGCGCACTTGGCCAAGGACGCGGGGCTACGGTTCGTCGACGCTCCGGTAAGCGGCTCGACGGGCCCGGCGGAAAAAGGGGAGCTCGTCGCGCTGGTCGGTGGCCGGTTGAACGACGTCACCCGCGCACAACCGGTGATCCTCGCCATGTGCAAGCGAATCATCCACGCCGGAGATGTCGGGCAGGGGCAAGCGCTGAAGGTGGTCGTCAACGGGATCGGCGCCCATCACCTCGTAGCGTTCACCAGCATGCTCGTCCTTGGTGAGCGCGCGGGCATTGCGCGACGCACACTCGTAGAAGCTTTCACCACGGGTGCCTTTGCATCACCGAGCTACATCGGCAAAAAAGAAAAGGTGATGGCGAAGGATTTTTCGCCGCAGTTCAGCCTCGATCTCACTCTGAAGGACATGCGCCTCAACGCAGAGCTCCAGGAGGAGGTGGGCCTCCCCCTCCCCGTTCACCGTGAAATTAATCGAGCGATCGAGAAAGCAGTCGAGGACGGCCTCGGCGAAGAAGATCTCTTCGCGCTCGAAAAGTACTACCGCTCCCTCTGACCTGGCTCCCGAGGGGCACCTAGTCGGGTTCGGTGCGCGCGACGAGCGACGGGCTTCCGCTGAACACGATGGCGTCGAGGAGAGCTGCGTCGTCCTCCACGAGCGCGAGCGCCGGGTGATCCCGCTCGATGGCGATGCGGGCGCCTGCATCCGGGAAGCCGCAGGCATTGGCTCCAAAGATCGAACCTTCGCGCCAGAGCCGCGACGCCGGCGTTTCTTCTGCGGTCTCAAAGGTGACCCGAGTGCGCGTACGGAGGCGCTCGTGCGTCTCGAGCGAGCGGAGGTCGTCGATGGGGTCGGTGATGACATGGCTGTCGATTCCCGTGCACAGCCGCACGTCGTTTGCGCGGAGCGACCCGATGTCCGGAAGGCCGTCGCCGAGATCGCGCTCCGTCGTTGCACAGATGCAGGCGAAGCCCCTTGATCTTCCGAGGAGCGCAGCCTCATGCGGCTCGAGGTGAGTCGCGTGCACGGCGGCGAACCGCGGCGACAGAACGCCAAGATCAGCGAGCAGCTCCAAGGGGCGACGCGACGTTTCCGCGAGGCACTCGTCCACCTCGCGCGCTTGCTCCGCGACGTGCATGTGAAACGGGAGCAGATGCTCCTCGGCGTAGGCCGCGAGTGGCCCCAGCCAGCTCGGCGGAACGGCACGAACGGAATGGGGCGCGACGCCGATCCGCACGTTGGGATCGTCTTTGTAGAGTGCACGCAATTGCTCGACGTCCCGCACCACGTCGTCCAGGGAGGGATCGCAAAACCTCCGCTGACCTTCTTCAGCGGGGCGTCCGGGGCCCGCGCGATGGTAGGCGACGCGCAGAAGGCAAATGCGCAAACCCTCTTCTTTTGCTGCTTGAATCACGGTTTGAGCGAGCAGCGTGCGGTCGTCGTAGGGAGTGCCGTTCGCCTGATGCTGGATGTAATGAAACTCTCCGACGGTGTGCACGCCAGCGCGCGCGAGCTCCCGAAAAGCGACCCTGCTGTAGCGCGCAATCGATTCGGGCGTGAGTGACGTCGCCAGACGGTACATCTGCCCGCGCCACGTCCAGAAGTCGTCTCGGCTCGTGCCCTTGCGCTGGGAGGTGCCGCGCATGGCCCGCTGAAAGGCGTGGGAATGAGCGGTGGTCAGCGCCGGAAGCCGGATCGTGCGACGATCGCCCGAGAGCTCGATGAGGCTCATTTTTACTGGCGCATCTCGCGGGCGCTTTGCTTCGTGACGTAGAACTGGCGCGGCCAGTGGCGGTAGTACGTGGTGCGGAGGACAGGCCCGCCGTCGTTGGGATCGAGATCGTCTGCGAACTTTCCGACCAGACGGACGAGCGAGCCTCCGCCGACGGACTCGGCCCCCACGTCGTCCTCGGGGCGGAGGGAGACGAGCGCGTGCACGGTTCCGAAGTCGCGATCGCTCACCGTGACCCGGCAGGAGTCTTCGTCGTTTCCGTTGTCGCAGAGGTTGCGCGGCTCGAGGCGCCTCACGCTCATCGTCAGGTAGGCGCCGCCGTTCGCACCCGGCGTGCGATTGATCACGACACCGAAGAGGAACGTGGGGCTGCGGCGCCAATCTTCGGGCTGACGCGAAATCATGATCGGGTCGTATTCGCGCACGCCGGCGGCGGCCGTCTCCTCGTCACCGAGAGGTATGTAGCGCGGAGCGTGACCGTACGGGCCGGCGCCCGCGCATCCGAGAACGAGGGCCAGCGCCGCAGACACCGCCAAATTCAGCGTTTTCATCTGACGGGCATCAAAGCGAAAAGCGAGAAGCCTCGCAAGCCCTGCTTTTCAGGCTGCGCTGGCTCGAAGACGGAGGGCCATCTCCACTGCCATCAGGCCGAGGAGAAAGAGGGCCACGGCCCACGAGATGTCGACCGACGCGTGGGTGTCTCCCAGCCCTTGACCGTGCGAGCTCTTGCCGATCGCGCGCGAACGGAGATCGAGCTCGCGGACCGCGGGAGCCGCGACGTGTAGCTCGGTTTTGTTCCCCTCGAACTTCACCCGGTACGTGCCGATGACCGGCGGTGTCGCGCGGAGCGTTTGATCGTCGCGGGCGACCTCGATCGGCCCCGACGGCCCGTCTACGGATACGGCCCGCGCGCTCGGAAGATTCCACGACACGCCCACGTCGCCTCGACGCGGGGCGGCACGCAGGCGCGCTTTTTCCGTCCAGGCATCGAGGAGCGAAAGGAATCCCGGCCGCAGCGTGAGGTCGCTCGTCTCGACCGCGAAGGGGAGCGTCACCACCCAGATTTCTCCGCGACCGAGGGCACGCCTGGCGACCATCGGCGCTCCGTCCTGCCACGCGAGCAGCGATTCGAACTCGCGCGCATCATCCGGAGCAAGCGTTGCCCGATGCGATGCCCCCAGATCGACGAGGCTTGTGACGCCTTCGACGAGTGCGGCGCGTGCGCTCGCGGCATCGGCACCAGGAGACGTGTTCGCCGCCCAACCGACGCCGTGCGTGAGGGCGGGCTCGAACGACGCACCGAGCGGAGCGGCGGCCGCGCGCGGACCGAGCGCAAGCAGAGCGACTTTTCCATCGGCAATGAACGCCGCGAGCGCATGGCGTTGTTCTGGCGTAAATCCCGGGGGATCGTCGACGATGATGCCGACGAAGGAGCTTAAGTCCTCCGCGCGATCAGGGAGCACGGGGAGCGGTCGCACCGCGATGTCGAGCTTGAGCGCCGCTAGCGCTTGCTCCACGACAGGAGCTCCACCCGTTGCCGCGCCTTCGTCCGCCGTGTCGGCAACGACTGCAACCGCGCCGGGGCCAGCCTCCGCCATCACCGGCGCCGTGTCGTCGGAAGCGATGGCGTCGCTTCCGGTGAGCTTCACGATCAGCGCGCCGCGTTCTTCGACCTGAGCGTTGGGATCGCCGCCGATCGTGAGCGTGGCCTCGCCGCGAAATGCTCCGCCTGACGAAGGTCCGGCGGGCGCTGCGACTTTGGCGACCACAGTCTCGCCATCCATCAGCACGATTTCGCGGCCGGCGGCGCTCGCTTCATGGCTGCACGCGATTCGCACCTTTACCCGACCGCCCACGCGATCGGCGCTGAGCACGCCGCAATCGACGGCACCAGGCGCGCTCAATTCGGGAAGCGCCACCCACACCGGAAGGCTGCCCTCTTCGCCAATCGCGGGAGCGTCAGGCTGCCCGTCGGCGAGATCGCTGAGGACGACGACACGGCGATCGACCTGCGGGAGCTGACTGACGAGCGCCCTGGCGATGGTGATCGCGCCGTCGAGATCGGTCGCGCGATCGCTCTCCTTCAGGCTGTCGAGGGCTGCACGTGCCGCGCCGAGATCGGTCGTCGCCGCGAGGGCCACGCGGGCGGGAGCTCCGGCGAGAACGAGCGCCACGGCATCGCCTTCCCGGGCGGAGGTCATGAGCTCGCGCGCCCCTTCTCGGGCGACTTCGAAGCGCGTCCGGCGATCGAGACGCTTTGCGCCGAGCAAGCCGTCTTTGGCATCTGGATCGATCATGGCGCGCATGCTCATCGAATCATCGACCACGATGGCCATGGCCACCGAGGCGCCCGACGAGCGCTGCAGCGAGAGGCGCGAGCAACGCACGAGTGGCGACGCCCCGAGAACGGCGAGCGCCAACACGGCGAGGCCACGCGTCCCGAACAGAGCGACGTCCTCGAGTTGCGCACGGCGGCGAGCACGCGGGGGAGCAGGCGGAACGAGGTGCGCGGCGGCAAACGGACGATCGTCGGCCCGGCGACGCCGCAGGCGATGCGCGAAGTAAGGCACTGCCACCAAAAATCCGACGGCAAGCGCGAGCGCGGTAACGAAGCTCACGACAGACGAGCTAGCACGGTGAGCGGCTTCGGGTCATGATTTAGCGCGCGGCTTCGAGGATCTGGCGGACCACACGCACGGGGTCGTCACTCGTCACGGCGCGAACCATGCGGGCGCCGCGCGCCACCAAATCGGCTTCCCAGGTTCGTTGAAGCTCGGCGAGCGCTGCGAGGTAGCTGTCGCGTGTCGTCTCCACGTCGGTCTCCACAACGACGCTGCCTTCGAGCGACCGGAAGCGGACGGTGCCTTGAAAGGGCAATGTCGCTTCGTCCGGATCGAGGGTTTGCACGACGACGACGACGCGCCCACGCGAAGCGATGGATGCAATGCGATCCGCGGAGCCGTCCGGCAGATCGAGGAGATCGCTGAGCACCACCACGATCGAGCCACGACGTGCCGCACGGGCGATGCCTCCGAGGCCGCGATCGAGCATCGCCAGGTCGGCGCGGATGTCCCCGCCGGCGTCTGCCACTTCTAGTGAGGCCACGATGCGGTCGAAGGCCTCGTGACCGCCGGAAACAGGTAGATTTCGAGTCGACTCGCTGCCGCCGAAAAACGTGAGCCCGACCGGATCGCCGTTGCCGATTGCCAGGCGAGCGAGAGCTGCGCCGACCAAGGCACACCAGGCAAGCTTTGCTCCCGGAGCGCGTTCACCGCGGTACGCCATGGAGGCGGTCGCATCGATGACCAAGCGGAGCGCGCGATCGGTCTCGGTCTCGAACTGACGGACGAGGAGGCGATCGTGAAGAAGGAGCGAGCGTCGATCGAGCCAGCGGAGATCGTCGCCAGGCGTGTACGCGCGGTGCCCGCCGAACTCGACGCCTGCACCCCTCCGCGCACTTCGGTGCGCCCCCGCGTAGACACCTTCGGCAACGAGGCGTGATCGGAGCTTGAGAGGCGCGAGACTTCCCCAGTCGAGCTGCTTGCGAATGCTCCGCGCCGGCGTCGCCATGGCTAAGGGAGTCCGACCTCGGGCACCGGGCCAGTCACATGAATGCGCGGACCGTCGAGCATGTCGCGGGTGAGCGCGACCTCCATGAGATCGACTCCGCCGGCCGTGAGCACTTGCTTGAGCGTCGACTCGGCTCCGCGTGCATCGCCCGACGCACGGCGGTCGAGCGCCGCGTAGAACAGCGCTTCCGTTTTCTGGGCCGGAGTCTTCGCGCTCGAAACGAGCTCGTCGGCCTTGATGCGACCGCCGCCAAACGCAGCCAGGCGACCGATCCAACGACCGTCGTCGACGATGGAAGCGAAGACGCGCTCGGAGCCGCCGTCCGTCGTGGCGTGCACCTGCTTTTCGATGAAACGCACCCACAGCGCGAGGTAGATCAAGTCCTCTTCTTCGAGATCAGCGGCGACTGCGCGCTTCAATCCGTCGCGCCCGGACAATAGATCTCCGCGGAGCAGAGCGCGCCCGACCATGATGCCGAGGGTGGCCGAGGCTTGACCTTTGTCGCGCGGCGCCGCATCGAACGCGCGTTCCAAGGCTTTTTGGGCCGGCTTCTCGGCGCCGAAGCGATCGAGCACCTTGGCGAGCACACGTTCGAGGCGAGCTCGTTCGTCCGAATCGGCCGGTGGTCCGGAGCGCGCGCGAACGAGATCCTTGAGTGCGTCTGCGAGCGAGGCGCGAGCCGCTGCAGCGTCACCCCCTTGGCGCGCAATGTCACTCAACGTGAGGAGGATCTCCGCTCGGAGCGGAGCGTCTTTCGCGACGTCGGGCGCGAGGAGCGACTCCTTCAAGTGGGCGACGGCCGCCGGGATCCGGCCTTCGTAGCGCTCGATGCGCGCCAGCGTAGAGAGCACTGCTCCCGACTTTTCGGTCTGCGAAGCTTGGTTGAGGAGCACGCTCGCTTGCGCAATCCGACCTTCGCGCAGCTCGATCTCGCCCATCATGGCTCGTACCTGCGCCGAGCTCGGCTGCAGCTTGCCCGCGAGGGCCGGTGCATCTGCGAGGGCGAGAAGCGGGAGCGCCGCTGCGTACGCACGTCGCGCCGCACTGGCGTCCTGAGCTTCGACCTCTAGCCCCATCGCGTGAATCGCGATCGCGAGCACACCGCTGATGGTGCGTGGATCGTCGTGTGCGCGTGCCGCTTGAAGAAGGATCGCGGGGCTGGCTTCCGCCATTCCGTATTCCTGAAGCCCCGCGGCCACCGCGCCCGCCGCTTCCGGGAGCGAAGGATCGAGACGGTAGGCCTCCATTGCCACCCCGAACGCCGCTGCTCGGATCAGCTCGCGGTCGTCCATATTTTCTTCTTCACCGGGTGCGCCGTCACCTTGCGCGGGCCTCAACGCGTGGAGGAGATCGAGCCAACGCTGGGCATCTTTCGGCTTGTCTACGGCGGCCTCGAGCGCCTGCACCAGATCGTGACGCACGAGCTCACTCGATTGCGAGCGCAGAGGATCGACGGCCTTCAGCGCGCCTCGAGCGTCTCCGTCACGAAGGTAGATTGCGGCAAGGGTGGTCCCGCCCGACTGAAGCGCGCGACCAACTTCGAGCCCCTCTTCACGCGGCGGACGCGTGCGCTCTGCACGCGCTTTTACCAGAAGCTCCAGGGCCTTCTCGACCCACTGTCGCGTTCGCGAATTTGCATCTTCGAGGGCGACGTCACTCGGCTCGAGGAGGCGCCTGGCCACGGCCATGGTCTCGAGAGCGCCCGCGCTCTGCACCGGACCGGCGGACGCCGCGGTGTCTTTCGTCCACGAGGCGAGCGCGTCGAGGTGACGCTGGATTTCGCGCTTTTCGGCATCGGCTGAGACGCGAAGTAAGATCTCGTAGACCGCGCGGGCCCGTCCTTCGTCACCGCGTGCTGCAAGCTCGCGCGCAGCGGGAACGAGAGCATCCCGCCAGCTCGAAGAGAGCATCGTCGGCTTGAGCTCGCGGGTGTGGAGGAGATAGAGCCCGCCGGTCACCGCAGCGAGCCCGCCGTCAACGGAGTGCGCTTTAAAACGCGCCGACGCACGCGACATCTGCCGCGCTTCGATTCCCGCGAGGCGCGCTCCGCGTTCCGGCGAGCCAGGTTCACTCGCGAGAAGATCGCGCACCGCAGAGGCAAAACCATCTTCGCTGACCGCTACGTTGGGTGCCGTGGATCGCTCCCCGTGGCCCGGATGTTCGCCCGCGGGGAGCCCGCCTCCGCCACAACCGACGAGGAGCGATGAAAGAATGATCAGCAAGGCTTTGCGCATCGATCGCGATTCTACACGCGCGCGAGGGAAGTGGCCCGTCGGTGTTGGGCCTTGTCGACTAGAATCGTGCGCCAACCGCCAGACGAAGGGCGATGAAGCGGGCATCGAAAACCGGGTTCGTGGGAACGGGACCGGTGTTCGTGTCGGTGCTCTTGAAGGGCGCGACCGGAATGAGCAAGCCCACGAGCGGGGTCACCGGACCGAGGTGAAAGCGCACTTGGGGCTCGAGGATCGCGAGGACGCTGCTGTCCCGATCCTCTTTGTCGAAGGCAACGTTGAGCCAAACGCGGGCGCCGACGTCGAGCCACTCTTTGAGCTCGTAGGTGGCTCGAAGGCCGACGGTGACCTCGCCGAGGTACGTCTTTTTGAGTGTGCTCGACGCGCTGAGCAGGTTGTCCATCTTGACGAACGGCTCGAGCTCGAGCTTCTTTGATCGGTACTCGAGCGCAAGCTCGGGAACGATGCCGAATCGTCGCGCCGCGAACATGGCGTTCTCTTCGTTGCCACGCGATGCGCCGGCCGCGCGAAGAATGGAGAAGCGATCGAGCGCCTCATGATTGCGGGCCGCGGTAGGCTCTGCGTTGATCTCCTCCGCTTCCGGAGTCTCCAGACCGGCTGACGTGGGGAGCGCGAGTCCGAGCGTCGGAAGTAGCTTGAGCTTCTTCGAGAGCTCGATCTCGGTTCCGACGGCGACCTCGATGTTGCCGAAGGTGGTGGCGCCGCGGATGTTCTTCAGCCCGCCCGGAGTGAGCACGCCGTGTACGAGCGGGATGCGCGCGCCGACCCTGAGCTTGGGACTGACCCAGTAGCCGAAGCCGAGGATGTACGAGTCGCTCGAGACCTTGGTGTTGTCGAGCGTTTGGCTCGGCACCGTTCCGAAGGTGGAGGGCGAGGTTTGGTTGACTGCGGGGACTTTCCCGAAGCCAAAGACGGCGTCGAGGCCGATTTCGAACTTCTTCTCGGTCTCTTTGCCTTCGCCTTCGCCGGCCTCGCCCGCCTCGGCGCCGCCGATCTCGACGTGGCCTTCTTCTTTTTTCCCGTCGGCCTTGTCGAGGTCGCCGTGTGCATGCGCGCTTCGCCCAGCCGTCACGGCTAAAGCGAGAACCAAAACCTTCAACGCGCTCAATCGCCGCGCGGGCTTCAACGCGCTCAATCGCCGCGCGGGCTTCGTCACCAACGTTGTCGAGGTCCTCATGCGTACGATCTCCCGCATCCCCTTTCGCATCGTGCAAGGTGCTCTGGCAAGCCGCCTCTTTAGGGACAGCCCCATTTCGCCATGTTGGCGGTCATTTTCCTGAGAATTGCCGAGGGAAACATGGTCTGCACGTGACGCTCTAGGGATAGAGTCGTGGCCATGGCCCGCGCGCATCTTCTCGTCGTCGATGACGAGCCTTCGATCCTCACCACTCTTCAGAAGGCGCTCACCCTCGAGGGATACGGCGTGGACGTCGCCGGAGGCGTCAAGGTCGCCGAGGAGAAGCTCAAGAAGCGCAGCTACGATCTATGTCTTTTCGACGTAACGCTGCCCGATGGCGACGGTCTCGAGCTCCTGCAACACCTCCGCGCGGCGAAGAACGACACGCCGGTGATCATGATGAGCGGACACGCCACCATCGACACCGCTGTCCGCGCGACCCGGCTCGGTGCCCTCAATTTTCTTGAAAAACCCCTCAATACCGACGCGCTCCTCATCTCCGTGGAGACGGCGCTTCGCCTCGATCGCGCGGAGGCAGAGGCGAAGGCGCTGCGCGTGGCCTCGGGTGCGTCAGGCGATCTGGTGGGGGACAGTGCGCCGATCAAGAAGCTGCTCGAGCAGATCGGGCGCGCGGCGAAGAGCGCTGCGAGCGTGCTGGTCACGGGCGAACGGGGAACCGGAAAAGAGCTCGTGGCGCGCGCCATCCACCAGATGTCGCCGCGCGCGAAAGGCCCGCTCGAGAAGCTGAATTGTGCGGCGCTCCCCAGCGAGCTGATCGAGAGTGAGCTCTTCGGCCACGAGGCGGGAGCCTTCACCGGAGCGACGAAGCAGCGGCGCGGAAAATTCGAGCGCGCGAGCGGAGGCACACTCTTTCTCGACGAGGTGGGGGACATGCCGCTGGCGATGCAAGCCAAGCTGCTGCGCGTCTTGCAAGAGCGAGAGATCGAGCGCGTGGGCGGGAACGAGACCATCAAGGTGGACGCGCGGGTGGTCGCCGCGACGAACCGCGATCTCACTCTGGCCTGCGAAAAAGGGAGCTTTCGGGCCGATCTCTACGATCGTTTGAACGTCGTGCCTCTCGCCATTCCGCCGCTCCGTTCGCGGCGCGAGGACATCCCGGTGCTGGGGCGTCACTTTCTCGATCTCGCCGCGCGCGCCAACGACCGGCGTGACATGCGCATCACCGATGAAGCCGTCGCGGTGTTCGCGGCGTACAGCTTTCCGGGGAACGTGCGCGAGCTTCGCAACCTCATCGAGCGATTGGTGATCCTTACTCCCGACAACGTGATCAACGCCGAGGACGTACGCAACTGCCTCCCCGGCGGCGGCGCGCCGAAGGCCACCGGTCTGTTCCGCCCGGGCGTTCCCTTTCGCGTTCTCGTCGAAGAGGCGGAGCGCGTGATCTTGCAAGACGCCGTGGCGCATCACGGCGGGCAGATGGCGGCGACAGCGCGGGCCCTCGATTTGGAACGCAGCCACCTCTACAAAAAAGCGCGGGCTCTCGGGCTCCGCGGGGACAAAGCCGATCCAGACGACGAGCCGTAAGATTTCGCGGCCCCTCGCGGGGGCTCGCAGTCCGTCACGAGTAGGTGACGCTCGTACCTATTTGATTTGCGCCGTGAACGCTGCCCCCGCGTTGGAACAGCTGGTGCTAGGCGTGAAGGGATGCCTAGAGCCTCCCTGCCCGCCCTCGTTGGCCTCCTGCTGTTCGCGGGGGCTGGCTGCAGCTCGGAATCCCAGGTCGCCACGCCGTCCACGCCGGGCCCGCTCACTCGAGCGTTTGCGGCGAGCGCGCGCGACGTCCCCCGGGATCTCCTCGTGGCCATCGCTCATGTCGAAGGGGGGCTGACCCTGCCCGCGACGCGCGACGTCGAGGTGGCCAACGAAGTGCCCGCCGCGGGGCCTCTGCAGCTTCGGCACGGCAAGTTCGATTCGCTGGCCCGCGCCGCTGCGCTGCTTGGAACATCGGAGCTCGCGCTGCGCCAAGATTCGGACCTCGCCCTCGAAGGAAGCGCCCGCGTCCTCGCCGAGCTTGGCGCAAAAACCGGAGCGACGACTGCAGATCTTTCCAGCTGGAAGTCCGCCATCGAGGAGATGAGCGGCTACGCGGACGACATCCACCGTAGCGAGTACGCGCACCGCATCTTCGCCACTCTCGCCCGCGGAGGGACGTTCGTCGGCCGCGACGGAGAGACGATCACGCTCGCCCCGCAAGACATCCCGCTCGCTCTGTCGCTGGATCTTTCGACCACCCTCCGCTTGCAGTCGGGGATGTCAGAGTACGGGCCCGCCGAGTGGATCCCGACGAGCTGCGCGGGGAAATGCACCCTGGGGCGCGCGGGAGGCCCCGTGGATCGCGTCGTCATCCACGACACCGAGGGGAGCTGGGACGCGAGCGTCGCCACGCTTCAGAACGACCCCGGAAAGAGCGTGCAGTACATCGTCGGCATCGACGGACGCGTGGGGCAGTTCATCTCCGAAGCCGACACCGCGTGGCACGCCGGAAATCAGTTCTACAACCAGCGGTCCGTCGGCATCGAGCACGTCGGCACGGCGGCGACCCCGTACCCGGAGAAACTCTACGCGGCGAGCGCGCTCCTCGTCGCCCGTCTAACCGCGAAATACTCCATTCTCAAGGATCGCTCGCACATCGTTGGCCACGAAGGCGTGCCCAACGGAAGCTTGATCCCCCAGAGCGACCCGCCGTGCATGCTCAGCCCGAAAGCGTGCGAGGCAAGCAACAACTACGGCGGCGCCTCGAACCACCGCGATCCGGGCGACTGGGAATGGGCCACGTACATGGCGCGGTTTGGCGGCGTCGCGAAGTGCGATGACGTCACTGCACTATGGAGCTGCAACAACGATCGCAACCAGGCCTTCCGCTGCGCGAAGGGAGCGGTCGAAGTCGTCGCCTGCGATGCCCCCGGCGCGTGCGAGAAGAAGGCGAGCGGCCAGGACGATCTTTGCCACGCGCTGGCCAAGCCCCCCACCGCGGGTGACGCGGGTGTCGACCCGGGCGGCACGCCTGCGATGCCCGCAGCTGCTTCGGTCGCCGATGCCTCCGCGGACGGCGCTCAGCCCGGCGAGCCGAGCGGATGCAGCGCTGCGCCCACGCGGTCGACCAATCATTCAGGGGAGCTTGCGTTCGCGATCGGTTTGGGCTTGCTCCTCGGAGCGCGGCGAAGATCGCAGTTTTCGTCGCCCTAGCGAACGTGGCATGATGCTCGGCGAATGATGGATTCCATTCGCTTCTTCGCGGCCACGGACGTCGGGCGCGTACGTGATCACAATGAGGACAACTTCCTCGTCGACAAGAAGCTCTCTCTCTTCATCGTTGCGGATGGAATGGGAGGACACGCCGCCGGCGAGGTGGCGAGCGCCATTGCCGTACGGGTGGTTCACGAAGAGATCAAGAACGAGAAGGAGCTCCTCGCGGACTACGTCTCGGGTGCCACCGGCGCTTCGAAAGTCACTACCAAGGACATCATCGCGCTCCTCGAGCACGCCGTCCTCCGGGCTTGCGCAAAGATCCACGAGGAGGCCCAGGCCGACGTAGCGAAGCGCGGCATGGGGACGACCCTCAGCGCCATCATGCTGCTCGGCACGCAGGGCTTCATCGTTCACGTCGGGGACAGCCGCATATACATGATGCGCACCGGCAAGGTTCAGCAGGTCACCGAAGATCACACCGTCTACAACGAGCTCGTCAAACGCGGAAAGCTCTCGCTCGAGCAAATCGAAAAGGTCGCCCACAAGAACGCCATCGTCCGCGCGGTCGGGGTCTACGAGCGGGTCGAGGTCGACACCTTGATGATCGAAGTCCTCCCGGGCGACGTGTTCGTCCTCGCGAGCGACGGGCTCACCGGCTACCTCGAGTCCGTCGAAGAGCTCTCCCTGCACCTCAACACGGCAGGCGATCAAGCCGCGAAAACGCTGATCGATCTCGCCAACGAGCGCGGCGGCAAGGACAACATCACGGCCCTCATCGTCAAGGTCGGAGCGGATGGAGCGGCCGACGACGCCCGCGCGCGCCGCTTGGCCCTCAAGCGCGACGTGCTCGCCAAGATGCCCCTCTTCGCGCGGCTTACGGAGCGTGAGCTCCTGCGCGTGATGCAAGCCGTCGAAGTGCGCGCGTACGACGACGGGGTCAACGTGATCCAAGAAGGCGACCGCGGCGACGAGCTCTTCATCGTGCTCGAGGGGCAAGTGCGCGTCTCTCGCGGAGGCTCCACGCTCACCCATCTTGGTCCCGGAGAGCACGTTGGCGAAATGGCGCTCATCCGCAGCGTCCCGCGCTCGGCAACCGTGACGGCTGAAGGCCCCGCAGAGCTCATCGCCATTCGCCGCGTCGATTTTTTCGAGATCCTCCGGAAAGAGCACGAGCTCGCGGTGAAGATGCTCTGGCAGTTCTTGGGCGTCCTCGCCGATCGCCTCGATGCGACGAGCAGCGACCTCCGTCACGCGAAAGAAGAGCTCTCCGCCGAGGACATCACCTCCGATATTTTTGCGGTGCGTGAGGATCCAACGTCGCCATTCCAGGTGCGGTGATGGCCGGTCCGGTGATGGCCGGTCCGCTCATGGACGGCGCGCTCAGGATCTGCCTGCTTTTTCCGTTGATCGTCGCTGGGTGTGAGGACGGGCCGAAGAAGGCGTACGACGCGGGGGCCGGGCGAGGCGACGTCCCGAGCGCGACCTCGGTTCCTGCTCAACGCCTCGAAGGCCAGAGCAAGCCGCGCGTGAAGCTGCCGTGTCGTGCGATAGCGGTCGCGGGTGGCGTGAAGTTCTTTCCGTCGCTCGATGCGATGGGCGGCAAAAGTGACGCCGGGACCGCTCTCGCCATCATGGACACCCTGCCCGCAGGCTCGTTCGTCGACCTACCCGAAGGCGGAAAAGTCACGGTGAAGAGCCCGCTCACTTCGCGCGAAACGGCCTTCAAGGGGCCGGCGCGGGGCATGTTCTGCGTCGACGACGACGAGAAAAGTTGGCTGCTCGACGGAACGTTCGAGAGCTCGATGGGCGCTGGCGAATCCCCTGGCTCCGAAGAGTGGGTCTTCTCTCCTCTGGGCGTCGTTCGGTACGGCTCGAGCAACCTGACCATGACGGCAAGTCATCGTCGTCTGGAGGTCGCGGTGATCGGGGGCAGCGCTTCGCTCTACGTTCCGACGTTCGCTTCCGAGTCACCCGCCGCGTCCGCCGAAGCTGGGTCCGTAGCGGGCGAGCGATGGCGACGCGCGGATACAGGATTTTCCGTGGCGCTCACCCCGAAAGAGGAGAGAGCGGACGACCGGCGCGCAGCCGACGTAGCGGGCGCGTGCGCAACCCAGGCCGTCTTCACCCACAAGATCGCGCTGAGCCTGGCGAGCCACGACACGGCCCTCGCAACGGCCGCAAACGCCCACGTCCTCGCACGGCGAGAAGCCCGCGCCCTCTGCGGAATGGCGGCGCTCTGGGTGACGACCCTGCCGGCGTCCGTCAAGCGGACCGAGCTAGCGGAGAAGGTCGCAAAGGCGAACGAAGAGTGGCAAAAAATCGATTGAAGCCACTTGCGTCTGGCCTCCCTGAGGTTGACACGCGAAACCCCCGCCCGTTAGCGTGACTCGGCAAGCCAATGAGCGCTGTTCGCACAATCGCCGTCGCTGGGCTTGGCGTCTTGATGGCGCTGAATTCGCGCGCGGCGATGGCCGACGAGCCCGTTGCTGCGAGCGAGCCTCGGCTGATGAGCGAGACCTCGGAGGTCACGAGCGTCGTCGACGCCTTCGACACCAACGACCCCTTCGACATTCATTTCTTGCTCGGCTTCGAGCAAAGCTGGAAGCACGCGAACATTCGTCGCGAATCGGCGCTCTTTCAGCCCGGCCTCTCCACGGGCGGCTTCGTCTCGCACAACGAGAACGTGGCGTCCTTCAGCCAATCGGTCAGCACCCTCCACACGGGCGTCGACATCGGGATCTTCCGTGATCTCGCGCTCGTCTTCCGATTGCCCCTGATTTTGAGCGATTCGCGCGAGCTCGGGGATCTCGACGGCTCGTCTAGAAACCCCCAACGCTTGCAGGACAACAACGGCGAGCAACTCTTCAGCGTCCCCTTCAAGAGTCCCAACCGGAGCGGCGTCGACTACTTCTCCGCCGGCCTCGACTACGCGCTCATGAACCAGCAGCGCGACTGGACGAAGCCCACGTGGGTGTTCGGCGTCGAGGGGCGCTTCGGCATCGGGACTCCGCTCCACGCGTGCAACGACAACCCCGGGCCCGGCGCGCAGAAGTGTCCCGACCCATCCAATGCGGCGAGCGGGCGCGATCCGGGCGTCAGCCGCGGAATGACATCGATCGGCGTTCATACCGTATTTTCAAGGCGATTTGGCTACGTCGAGCCCTACTCTGGGCTCTGGTTCCTCGCCGATTTTCCGCACGACAAAACCGACTTCAGCGCGACGAGCAACCTCAAGGGCTCGCTCATCAATCATCCGCCGCTCACCGGAAAGTTCGTGATGGGTCTCGAGGTCATTCCCTGGGAGCGCAAGGAGCAGTTCCAGCGCCTCGTGTTCGATGCGCGATTTTCCGGCACCTATCACTCACCGGGGCGCGAGTACTCCGAGCTCTTCGACGCGCTCGGCTCTTCGCAAGCGCACTCCCTCCGAGACCCGACACCCAGCGCGTACCACGATTCCGGAAATGGAGTCAGCACCGCCGATCCAGCGGCACAGAAGGTCTACTTCTCGGGGATCACCGATCAGCAAGGCTTCGGCTCGTTCGGCGGCCAGGCGGGCGTGACCTGGCAAGCGGGCGAATACTTGAAGCTCAACGCAGGCGGCGGGCTCACCATCGTGCAGTCGCACCTCATCACCGCGTCCGATTCCTGCAACCCGGACTTCAAAGGTGACGTCGGGGCATCGGGGCCTTGCCACGGAGTCGCCAACGGCGGCGCCGGGCCTCAGCCCATCACCGGCATTCCCAACCCCAATCACCGCGACGTCATCGATCTCCCGGGACGCCGCTTCAGCGTCGACGACACGACCATCGTGAATCTGTGGGTCAACGGCGTCGTCATGTTCTGATGAAGCGCGCGATCGCACTCCTGATCGCCGGTGTCCTCGCGACCCCCGGTTCCGCGCGCGCAGACTCGACGACCGCCCCGCCCGCGGCGGCGATCCCGACCGTGTCGACCGCGATCGCCATCTGGCCGACGATGACGCCCGCAGGGGACGACCCTGGAGGATTGCCCCTTCACAAGCCGACGGAAAACGAGTCGCGCACAGCCGCCCGCGCTCAGGAGCTCGACGCCACGCTTCGCGACGGCGCTCAGGATCTCGGTTTCATCCTCGAAGTCGGCGAGGGGGCGCTCGCTCCAGGACGCACCCGCGACTCCGACATGCTCGATTCCGCAGCGCGCGGAGCATGGGTGGTGAGCCCTCGGATCGAGCACGGCATCGGCGACAACTTCATCGTCCGAATCATTGCCGTTCCGCCTAATGGTCGCGAGCTGCGCGTCCGGGTGGAGAGCATCAAAGGTGCCGACGTCTCGGTGCGCGGGCTGGTGATGCTGCGTGATCTTCTCTCGCCTGCGACGGCCGCGCAGGCCGCCGCGAGCGAGAAAGAGAGGGCCAAAATAGATCCGTCAGCGAGCTTGGGGATCATGAGCCCCACGCACTCACCGGGGCGCGCAGTCCTCGCCGTCAACGGTGCGCTCTTCGGCGCCTTCGTCGCGTACAGCATCCAGCGCGCGAGCGGCAACGACGATCCACGCGTGCTCTATCCGCTCCTCGCACTCGGCACGGGCATCGGCATCGGCAGCACGCTTCTCGTGAGCGAAGAGTGGGACGTCGGTACGGGAGACGCCTGGTTTCTCTCCGCGGGCGCGTGGTGGAGCACGGCTGCCGGGCTCTTCATCGCCAACGGCCGACACGTGCAGCCGCTCACCGACCGGTACGCGTGGGGCGTCGGAGCTGGGCTCACGGGGCTCGGGCTGGCGACGTTCGCGCTCACCCGCACGAAGATGAACGAAGGCGACGCCGTCCTCGCTCACTCCGGCGGCGCCCTGGGGATGTCCCTCGGTGGCCTCAGTGAGCTCGCGTACCGCGGAAAAACCACGGGCGTCACGCCCTACACCGGAATGGGATACGGCGCTGCCATCGGGCTCGTTGGTGCTGGCGCTCTCGCGGTGTTCGTCGATGTTTCGCCCAACCGCGTGCTGCTGATCGATCTTGGCGCAGGCCTCGGAGCGCTCGCCGGCGCAGCTGCAGCGAGCCCGCTCGTGTTCGAGAGGGTATCGGAAGGAGACTCACGTGGCTTCATCGCAGCCACCGCGGGCGGCGCCATCGCCGGTGGAGCGCTCGTGTGGTTTCTCACCCGCAACACTCCCGCAGCCAAGAGCACGACCTGGCATTACGGCACGCCCGTCGCGGGAGTAATTGGCTCGAGCGCCACGCCGACGGGGCCGCTCCCCGCCTACGGCGCGGGCTGGCAGGGCACGTTCTAAACAAGGCCGACTTCTACGCCCAACGCGCTCAACGGAGAGGGTCATGAAAAGAAAGGCCAGCCGTCGCACGCTCTACACGATTGGACATTCGACGCGTCCGGCGCAGGAGCTCATCGACATCCTCCACGCATTCTGCGTGACCCGTGTCGTCGACATCCGGAGCATCCCGCGGTCGCGGACGAATCCGCAGTTCAATCTCGAGGTGCTTCCCGATACGCTTTTCCGTGCCGGAATCACCTACGTTCATCTCGCCGCGCTCGGAGGGCGGCGGGCGAAGGAGAAAAGCGCCACGGCGGGCGCCAACGCCGGCTGGGAGCTCGCCGCGTTCCGCAACTACGCCGATTACGCGGGTACCGCTCCGTTTCGTGAAGGCCTACGCAATCTGCTCGCCATGGCGTCGCGCGAGAACTGCGCGATCATGTGCGCCGAGGCCGTCTGGTGGCGGTGCCACCGTCGCATCGTTACCGATCACGTGCTCGCGCACGGCGTTGCCGTGGTTCATATCTTCACCCAAACGAAGGGAGAGCCGGCGTCACTGACTCCCTTCGCAGTCATAGGCACCCGCGCCTCGGTCAACTATCCCGCGCCCGCGGCCACGACCCCCACCTGAAAATCGGGCCACGTGAGCTGAAGCTCGGAGGCGGGCTCCGTGATGTAGATCTGACCAAGGCCGAGCTGGCCGCGCGCGAGTTGTCAGATACCCGGATGCGGCATATCGTAGAGCGGTGAGCATGCTGTGGAAGATCGCACTCGCTTCCGCTGTCGCCAGCGCTTCTTTTGTTGCGTTCGTCGCTTGCGGCACCGACACCTTCAGCAACGCCCCGGACGCGAGCGGCGACTCGGCGCATCCACTTGACGGCGCCGGTCTCTCCGATGCTGCGCCCCCCGATGCTTCCCCGTGGCTGCGCTGCTCGGACCGACCGCTCAGCGATGGCGCCCACCTGTGCGACGATTTCGACGACCCGCGCGAGGCCGTTGGTGGCAAATGGAACTTCTGGTCGAGCGAGCCCAACGCCCTCATCGACGCCTCGCCCGTTGCCGCAAGCCTGCCGAACGCGTTCTTCTCCTGGATCGGCGTGTCGAGCGGAACGTACGCGCAGATCGCGCACCAGCCCGGTATCAGCGGCGGTAGTCGGATGCGCTTGGCGTTTTCGTTCCGGATCGATCCCCTCGCGTTCGCCGGCGCAGCGCCCTCTTTCGACGTTCTGAGCTTCGCTGCTTTTGGATTCAAAGACGCCGCGTGCGACGGCGGCGCGCGAGGACGTCAGCTATCACTACTGGTGCCCAAAGCGGGCGGCAGCCTCAGCGGATTCGCCCGCGGGTTCGGCGGGGGTTGCGGCGAAGCAGGCGCGCAGGACTACAAGACGAAGCCGCTCGGGCCGACCGTCGATTCGATGAGGGGCGTGTGGGTCGCGGCGGCGCTGCTCGTTCAGCGAAGTGCGGACTGCACGGGCGCCGCGACCTCCGGCGCGAGCTACCATGTTGCGCTCGACGGCGTGGAGCGAGCGTGCTTTGACCTGCCGATCGATCCCTTCGCCGGCCTTTCCAACATGTACGTCTCCCTGGGCCTGGGGGGGATCGGCATCACCGCGCCGGGTTGGGCCACATTCGACAACGTCGAGGTCGACTTCGATTGAGGCGCACGGTGTGCCCTGAATTGCGAGGGGCTAGCGCTCGCCCCGTGTTCACGTTTCCCGCAGGCATTCCGAAACCGGTCGAGCCGGCCGAGCTGGTGGCCGTTGTCGCAGTCCATTGAGAAGCCACCTAAGCTCACTCGTCACACTTTGCCTTTTCGCCTGCGCTTGCGATCGGCAACCGTCCATCGCACCCGCGCCAGCTACATCCACCGCGACATCCGCCGCGGCGCCTCCGGTCGTCGCCGCGCCCCTCGCGATCACCTCGGCGACGAGCGATGCGAGCGTCGTGGAAGCCGCGCCGCGTCCGGAATCTGGGATTGTGGACTTCAACGCCGAGCCACTCGGCGCTCCCTCGGCGGCCTTCGAGGCCGTCATCGGCTCCTTCTACATCGCCGAAGACGCGGGTCAACGTGGCCTTCGCGTCGACGGTTCAAAATGGCAGCAAGGAGCTGCGTCGGCGGCTGTCGTGGACCAAGCGAAACGACTCTATGGCGATAAATCGGCGGGGTTCGTCGACGGGGTCAAGGCGTTCGCATCCTTTCCACTCGCCATTCTAAAAGCACTTCCGCCCGCGGGTGACATGCGGATCTCGGTTCGGTTCTACCCCGAATCCGGACGCATCGATCAGGGCGCTGGCATCGCGTTCGGTGTCGCGGACGATGGGAGTTACCAGGGCGTGCGAGCGAATGCGCTCGAGGGAAATTTGCTCTATTTCAAGGTGGTTCGAGGGAGACGCACGGTTCTTGAAGACGTCTCGGGCACAGCGACGCCGACGCACGTTTGGCACACGATGGTCGTCGAGATCCGCGGCAAGCGCTTGGTCGTGGAGCTCGACGGGAAGAAGCACCTCGACCGAGATCTCACGGGGGCGCTGCGCGGCCGCGTCGGTCTCTGGTCGAAGGCGGACTCGCAGATTCTCTTCGACGACTTCACCGTGAAGCCGCTTTAGGCACGACAGAGACCGACGTGACGAGACACCGTACGCCGCTTGGCGAGTCCCCAGCCTATTCGCTGCGCGTGCTTGTCATGTACTTCCGTCGCCTCGGGGCGCTCGGCTTCGGAGGGATACTCATCAACGCGTGGAGCACCGTGTATGCGCTCGCGAGACCTCGCGACGTGGATCGTGAAAGTGGCGTTAAGATGTCCTCGAGATGCATCTAGGGTCATGTCCTACACGCTCGTTTCAGCGACGATTTTCGTACGCTCATTCACTCGCTACGTAGCGACCGCACCCAGCAAGCGCTGGCACGGACACTGCGTAAGGGCGTCCCATGCACTTCCCTACGACGCGTCTCTTCGCCTTGGCTCTATCGACCGCGGTTGGCTCGATCGTTATCTCCGGCTGTTCGGCCGCGCCTGGCGAGGATCCCTCAGCCTCCTCCTCGAATGAAGAGGCGCTCAACGCGGCGTCGATCGCGAGCGTGGGCCTCGCGAACGTTGGCAAGAGGGCTTGCTCG
>JAYTOU010000017.1:0-183248 GCA_043747615.1 Myxococcales bacterium
CACCTGCTCGCGCGAAAGCCCACCTTCCCCATCGAAAAAGCGGTCAAGGGAATGCTCCCGAAGAACGTGCTCGGACGCGAGATGCTCACCAAGCTGAAGCTCTACGCGACGCCCGACCATCCGCACGCCGCTCAAAAACCGCAGCCCCTCACCATCAAGTCGAAGTAAGAAAAACATGGCCACCACGGACACGCGTACGTACTCGACGGGCAAGCGCAAGACGGCGATCGCCCGCATCTGGATCAAGCCCGGCACCGGCACCATCGTCGTGAACGCGACCCCGGCCGACGAGTACTTCGAGCGGGAGACGTCGCGGATGATCATGCGGCAGTCACTCGAGCTCATCGAAGCCATCGACAAGTACGACGTGACTGCGACGGTTCGCGGCGGCGGTCACTCGGCCCAGGCCGAGGCCATGCGCCACGGTATCTCGCGCGCTCTCCTCTTGATCGACCCCGAGCTCCGCCCCGCCCTGAAACGAGCGGGATTCCTCACGCGCGACGCGCGCAAGAAGGAACGCAAGAAGTACGGTCAGCCCGGAGCTCGCAAGCGGTTCCAGTACTCCAAGCGCTAAAGAGCGCGGGCTCGCACGTCCCCGCCGCGCGCGTCGGCGATCCGGAAAGAGCACGGATGGCGAGTCAGGAAAAAATCGCATGGGCAGCGTTCGCGGCAATCGCGTTGGTTGCCGTCGTGCGTGCTTCGACCGCTGCGGTCATCCCCGATTCTCCTCCGGGCACGGACGAAGCGCGGCATGCGGTCTTCGTCGACCTTGCCTCCGCCGAGCCGAAGATGCGACGCGAGTCAGCCAAGGATTTCCCGGCGGACCCTTGGTCGCAGGACGACAACTTTCACAACCTCGAATACAAAAAAGCGAAAGCGCTCGGCGGTGAGCGCGGCATATCGCTGAGCGACGTGCTCCGCTCGGCCGACGACGGCATGCGCGAAGTGTGGTCGCGACCGCCGGGTGTGTGGCTCAATCCTTCGGTGCCTCCGTGTCATCCGCGCCCGATTCACTGATCAAGGTCGTCAAGCAGTCGATCGATTTGCTCGGCAGGGCCGCGGCAAAGGCGCCCGTGCGTCTTGCGTACTTTGCGCTGCTCACGCTCGTGACGACGTGGCCGCTCCTGTCGTCGGCAGGCTCGCTGAACACGTACCGGGATTCGCATCCGCTCGTTCAATACGAAGAGAGCGCGCGGCAGACGCTCCTCCAGTTCGGTGAAGCGCCCCTCTGGGATCCGTATTACTGCGGCGGTCTCGACGGCCTGGGGACGCCACAAAGCCGCTTCGTTTCCCCAACATTTCTCATCACGCTGATTTTCGGGACGCTGCGCGCGGAGCCGCTCATCGCGTTCGTGATGATCCTCATCGGCCTCGAGGGTGCGTTCCGTTACGCACGCTCACGCGGCAGCACCAACCTGGGCGCGGCTCTCGGGTCTCCGGTCTTCGCTCTCAGCGGGATCTTCGCGGTCGCACCCGCGCTCGGTTGGTACAATTTCTTCGGCTTCGAGCTCGTGCCTTGGGCCGTCCTCGGGGTGCGCTGGGCCATGCGCGGGCGCGGCGTCGGGGTGGTGCTCGCGGCCGTGGCTCTCGCCTGGATCGTGGGCTTCGGAGGAACGTACTCCGCGCCGATGGCCGCGCTGTGGTGCGCCTTCGAGGTGGTCGAGTTCGCGATCGCCAAACGGAAGAATTTGGGGCGCCTCAAGATCGCGCTGCCGATGGCGGTGCTCACGGGAGTCCTCGCCCTCGAGCTCGCTGCGATTCGGCTGTGGCCCGTGGTCGAGACCCTGCGCATGGCTCCGCGCATCATCGGTGGCAGCCCGGGAACAATGCCGGAGATCATCCTTCGCATGCTCCTCGGGCGCATCCATCCCGACAACGCCGGAGACTTTCGCCCCGCCGGAACTTTTCTCGTCGGAGGCTTCGCGGCGATCGCCGTCGGCGCTGGATTGGCGAGAAAAAAATCCATTCCGCTGATCTTGGCGGCGTCGTTCTGGATGTGGCTCGCGGCGGGCTACGCTGCAAACGTGTCGGCCTTCGCGGCGCTGAAAGAGCTCCCGCTCTACTCGACCCTCCGCTACCCCGAGCGCTTCCTCATTCTCTTCGCGCTCGCCGTGAGCGCGATCGCCGCCCTCGGGATCTCGCGTCTCCAGGTGTACGCGCGAAATCGGAAGATGGGCGGCGTCGCGCTCGCCGTCGCGGTGGCGGCGATGCTCGCGAATCTCGGACCGCTCGTCGTCAATCACTGGGCGGCCACGAACGGACGCCCCATGGGCCCGCCTCCTCCGACGCTCAGCCAGGATTTTCATCAGGCGCGCGGAACACGCTGGGCGCTCGCCTACTACGGACCGATGAGCCGCGGGTGCCTCTCCTGCTACGACGCCTATCCCGTGCCGCAATCACCGCTGCTGCGCGGCGATTTGAAGGCGGAGGAGTACCTCGAGGACGCAACGGCGGGCACGGTGACGCGCACGAAATGGACGCCGAACCACATCGAGCTCACGGTGCATCTCGAGCGCCCTGCCCGCCTGCGGATCAACCAGAATTGGCATCCCGGATGGCGCACGAGCGTCGGTACGATCGCAAGCGAGAAGGGTCTCCTCGCCGTGGAGCTTCCTGCAGGCGACCACGCGCTCACCCTGCGATTTCTCCCTCGAGCCGCGGTGGGCGGTGCCTTGGCGACGCTGGCCGCGCTTGCGGTCCTCGGTTGGCTCTTGGCGTTCACGCGACGGACGGGGCACATGCCCGGCGCGTCGAAGATGGCGCTTCTGTCGATGGTGCCGATCGTTCCGGTGGTGCTGGCCTTCGCACTCATGCACGAACCGCCGCTCCCCAAGACGGATCTGCGCACGCCGAACGGCGAGGACATCGTCGTCGACGCGCCACCGAAGGACGCGCGCATCCTGCACACCAAGTTCGCCGCCGGGATGACGCTCGAGGCTGCGCGTCTCAGCTCCGCCAAGCCTGCCGCGGAGAGCGCGCTCACGATCGAGCTCGATTGGAAGGCAGACGCACAGGTCGAGCCGGGGATGGGCGTGTTCGTCCACCTCGTCCCCACGTCGGGAGAGGATCTTCGAGCCGACCACGTGATGCTCTCCGATGTTCTGGAGATCGAGAAAGCTCCGCCGGGAAAGATCCTTCGCGACATCGGAGAGATCACCATCCCTTTCGATGCAGGCGGGAAACAGTGGACCGTGTGGGCCGGCCTTTGGCGTGTCCGGAAAAACGGCAAACGGGTCAGCATCGAGGACAACGGCAGCGCAGCGGTCGCCGATGACCGAGTACAGATCGGCACCTTCTATGTCCCATAAAGTGCTAGGACCAGAGTCGTGAAGCGGCTTTTAAAGCTCGTTCTGCCGGTCCTCGTTTCGGCGGCTCTGCTCTCCGTCGGAGTGCGGTCTGCGGATGCGTCGATCGTCGAGCGGGTCGTCGCCGTCGTCGGCGAGCGCCCCATTCTTCTCAGCGATCTGCGGAAGCGTGCGCACCCGTTCTTGATCCACATCTACGCCACCACCCAAAATCCGACGCAGCAGGCGGCGCAAGAGACGGACATGTTTCGCGAGCTCCTCGATCGCATGATCGACGATCGTCTCGAAGAGCAAGCCGCGGACAAAGCGCACCTCAACGTCACGACCGAAGAGATCGATCGCGGCCTGAAGAACAAAGCCGACAGCATCAACCTCGCGGTGAGGGAGCTTCTCTCCGAGGCCAAGCGCCAAGGGCTCAGCGAGCAAGACTACCGCGACGAGATCAGGCGCCAGGTGCTCGAAGGAAAGCTCGTCCAGCTTCGCGTCCTTAGCCGCGTCCGGGTCACGGAAGAAGATGCGCACGCGGCCTACGGTCACTGGCGCAAAGACATGGGCACCGAGACCCTCGCCGACGTCCGCATCCTCGCCATGCGCATCGAAGCGGGCTCAACCGAAGCGCAGATCAAAGCACGCGAGCAGCTCGCGCAGACCATCGTCCTCCAGGCCCGAAGCGGGGTCGATTTCTGCAAGCTCGTCAAAGAAAATTCCGACGACATGCAGACCAAGCAGACCTGCGGCTCCCGTGGTCCCCAGCCGCTCTCGGCTCTGCTCCCCGCGCTCCAGGACACCGTCCGCCAGATGAAGACCGGCGAAATCGCCGATCCCATCCGCTACGGCAACGATGCCATGATCGTCGTGCAGCTCGCAAAAGCGCCGAGCATTCCCAAGTTCGAAGAAGTCAAAGCGGCAATGCAAGAGCGCGCCGTCGCCGAAGCACTCGAGCGCCAGCGCAAGCTCTGGCTCGCCGAGCTCCGACGCACGGTTTACGTCGACATTCGGCTTTAATTGCCCCGGAGGCCTCCCTTGGAGAGGTGCGTGATCGCTTCTCCAAGGCCGTCGAGCGTGAGCGGGAACATCGAAAAAATTCCGGACAGGGCCTCCGCGGTACCGCCGCGCCAGTACGACGCCGGCTCCGGATTGAGCCAGACCGCGCGCCGAAAATGCTCCTGGAGACGCATCATCCAGCGGATCCCGGGGAGCGCGCCTTCACCGTCGTGCGCGCGCGCGTAATACTCCCAATCTCCGGCACCGAGGAGCTCGGCGGGGTGCATCGACGCGTCGCCGACGATGACCAACTTCCACTCCGTGTTGCACTGGTCCAGCACGTCGATCATGCGCTGGGGGTCGCGGAAATTTTCGGTCTCGTAGAGGCGGCCGTAGATGCAGTTGTGGAAGTAGTACGTCTTTAGCTGGCGGATGTTGGACGCGCGTTTCGCCGCCGAAAACAAGGTCGAAATGAGATGAGCGTGTGGGTCCATCGAGCCGCCCACGTCCATCAAGAGGAGCACGCGCACGTTCGATTTGCGCGGGGGACGAAGGACGATCTCGAGGTCGCCAGCGTTCTTTGCGGTCTCGGCGATCGTCTCGTCGAGATCGAGCTCGAGGGCCTCACCTAGGCGTTGGAACGCGCGGAGCTTGCGGAGTGCGACCTCCATCTGGCGCACGTCGAGGACGAGATCGGAGCGGTACGGTTTGTACTGACGCGCATCGGCCACGCCCATCGCGCTCCGTCCACCGCCAGACTTTCCGACGCGAACGCCGCTCGGATGGGTTCCCCCGGATCCAAAGGGGCTGGTGCCTCCGGTGCCGATCCATTTGTTGCCGCCGTCGTGCCGCTCTTTCTGCTCGCGGAGCCGCTCTTCGAAGAGGCGGCGGAGCTCGTCCATGTCGATCGACTGAAGCTGGGCGAGCTCTTCGTCCGTGAGCTCCCGACGGTTCTTCGGATCCTTCAGCCAGTTCTCGAGCTCGTCGAGGAGCTCGATGCGCGCTGTAGCGATCCCCCTGAAGTGGCTCGAAAAAGCCTGATCGAACGCGTCGAGGTCTCCCTCGCGGTGCACGCAGAGGGAGCGCGCCACGTAATAGAATCCGTCGAGGGAGCTATCGTGCAAGCCCATGGCGAGCGCGCGCGCGAGGGCCACGGCTTCTTGAGTGCCGACCTTCACCTTGCGAGCGCGGAGCTCGTAGAGGAAGGGAACGAACGCGGCGCTCATGGTGTGCTCCCTCCGCAGCGCATGTCACCTTGGGTCCGCGCCGCGACCTCGTAGTCGCCCGCGGGCACGTTCGACGGAAGGACGAGCGCGCCCACGAAATCGCCGTGCGCATCGGTGGCAATGGATCCGATCGTCAGCTCGTGTTGGCGATGGGCGATCTCGCGAAGGCCCACGTCGACGACGACGTTGGAGCAGGCGTCCCCGTCGGCGAGGACGCGCCCCTTTACATGAAGGGCACCGCCGCGGCGCGCATCGGGGTCCGCTACCGTGAGCGTGATCGTCGATGGCAGCCGCTCGTCTTTTTCGCTCTTCGCATTTGCCTGGTCAGCGCCCGCTTTCGCGGAAGGCGCGGAGGCCATGTTGGTCGAGGGAATCACCGCGGGGGTACCGCCGTTTCGAGGGCCGTTGGAGCCGTTCGCGGATGCCGATTTCAAGGCGTTTTTCGCGCGATCGGCAAGGTCGGCGCCGCGCGATGCGCCGGTTGGCCAGGCGAAAGGATCGCCCGGCGGCACGTGCGAGGTCGTCGCGCTGCGCGGGTCTCCGAGGGTTCGTCCCGCGCCGCCGAGATCGATACGGCGAAAGAGCGTGCCGTCGTGAACCTCTACCCAGGCGTGTGCTTCGTTCACGACCATGCGCGTGGGGAGCCCAAGACCGAGGGCCGTCACGAGAAACGCAAACGCACGGTGGCGGCAGACGCCCTTCTGGGAGAGCGCGAGATCCAGGTAAATGTCCGTGGTTCCACGGGGTGGCTCGTCCGAGTCGACGAACGCGCGGTAGTACGCGACGAGCTTCCTCACTACCTCGCGTGGGCTCTCTGCGCGGCTCACCCCGATGCGCGCCGCGACGACTTGCACTGCGGCGGCGACGTTCGGAGGAATTCGTTGGAGCGGCGGATAGTCTGCCCAGCGCGGACTACCGAAGTCGCCACCGAACGCGGCGCGCGGGATGGTGAGCTCCATTACCAACCGCACGCGTGAGGGCTGCATTCCCTCGACGAACCAGTTGTCGGCGCCGTCCCGCCACAGATGAATCGGAACGTCGTTGCCGCCGCCGCTCGCAGCGTGGGCTCGCACCACGCGCGCCCCGGGGCCCACGCTGGGAATTCGTACGCGCGACCCAGGCCGCACGTCGACCACGAGATCCGCGAAGAACTGCTCTTCGCCGCCGTCGGGCGCGAAGGACGCGTGATCGACGATGGGCTCGAGGTGCGTGTCGCGAACGTGAAGCGTGTAGTTTGCATCTACGACGTCGTAGGCCACGAGGCGCTTGAAGGGAGCAGTCGATGGCTCGAATGGGTCATCGTAAGGGAGGACGTCGGGCTGCTTCGTGTCGCGATCGGGAGTGTAGGTCGCGCTGCCCGCGACGTCTGATTTCCCACCCGAGGTGTAGACCGAATCGGCGGCGGAAGCGGGTTTTCGCGGGTCAGGCGCGCGCACCACGCCACTCGGCGTCTCGATCGCCGCGGGGAGCTCGCCGTCGAGCACCACCCCGAGCATCATGTCGTCCCGCGGATCTAGGGGGATCTGCTCATGCAGCGTGTACCCGCCGGCCAGAGCTGGCTGGACGAGCGCGAACATTGCCGTCACGACGCTCAATCGCCGCGCGGCTTGCATGAGAACGGGATGACGCAACGAACGCATGGAGAGAGCCCGCCTCAATGAAACGCGGCGCGAGACTCACCAGGGCGTGACTCACCGGGAAGCGTGCCGGAGCTCGGGGGGCCGGTCCAGCCGCCGGGCTCGTAAATGTAGCCGCTCTCCGTCTGCACGTAGCGCGGGCCGTACCACGATGCACCAGGGGGAGCGGTCTCCCAGTGCCCGGGAATCCAAGCGTATTCTGCGCCGGTCCAGTGCCAGTATCCGCCGACCCAGGTAGCCGCAGGGGCAGGAGACGCCGTTCGCGGCTCTTGAATCGGAGGAGGCGGCGGGCCGGTGACGACGAACCCGCGCGCCGGCGGCTGAGTTGCGGTTGCGACGCAGGCTTGAGAGAACGCCGCCACGGCGAATACAAAAAGAAGCCCACACAGCTGACTCGGCTTCGTCACGCGAAGAGAATACCATCGACCGCACCATGACGCCTCCCCATCCTGAGGGACTCCGAGAGCAGCTCGCGCAACTCGATCCCGTCCTGCGGAAGCATCTCGATTCTGCTGGATTCGACGCCGCGCGCCTCGAACGACTCGCCGCCTCACTCCGCGCAAAAGCCGAGGGAAAGGCGGCGGAGGGCGAGGCTCGGCGCGACGAGCGCAACCGCGTGACGGGAGAAGTTCGTCCCCCGGACTCCGACGAAATTCTCGTCGCTCCGCGCCGCGGCTCGCCGGAGTCTGCGCATCTCGCCACCAAAGGCGAAGCGGCGATGGCCCGCGGGGAGCTCGCGTTTTGTGTCCTGGCCGGCGGGATGGCGACCCGCATGGGTGGCGTTGTCAAAGCGCTCGTCGAGGCGACGCCGGGGAAAACTTTTTTGGATCTTCGCCTCGCTGAAAATCGCTCGGTGTGCGAGCGCACGGGGACGACCGTTCCTTTGTGGCTGATGACCAGCGAGGCCACCGACGGGCCGATTCGGGCGGCGCTCAAGGCGGCCGGTGCTCCCTCGCATGTTCGCACGTTCACCCAAGATCTCAGCTTGCGCCTCGCGCACGATGGAGGTCTTTTTTACGGAGAAGACGGTGAGCCGAGCGTTTACGCGACCGGCCACGGCGATCTCCCGGATGCCGTGCGGCGCTCAGGGCTCCTCCGATCGTTTCGTCAGTCGGGCGGGCGCTTCGTGTGGATAGCGAACCTCGACAACCTGGGCGCGACGATCGATCCGATGATCCTCGGCGCCTTCATCACCTCGAACAAAGAAGTGCTGGTCGAGGTCTGCGACAAGGCCGAAGGCGATCGCGGCGGCATCCCCGTTCACGCCCACGGGCGTCTTCAAGTGCTCGAAGAGTTCCGCCTGCCGCGCACGTTCGACGCCGCAAAGGTCCGTGTCTTCAACACCAATACATTTCTCGTCCGCGCCGACGCTCTCGAGAACGCCGACATCGCATGGAGCTGGTTCGAGGTGGAAAAAAAGGTCGGCGGCGGCGCGGCCATTCAGTTCGAGCGCCTTCTCCAAGAGCTCACCGGCGCGCTCCCCTCCGCTTATTTGCGCGTTCCTCGCGAGGGAAAAGAGTCGCGCTTTCTTCCCGTGAAAGACAACGAAGAGCTCGCTCGCCGCAGAGGCGACATCGAAGCGGTAATGCGCAGTCGCGGCCTTCTTCTTTGAGCCACGATCGGGGATACGATGGTTTCGTGAAGAGGAAGCCATGACGGAGGCGCTCGAAGCACGCATGGTCCGTCTTGCCGAGGCGATCGCCGGCGATCCGAGGGTACCTCTCGATGGCGTAACCCGGCCGCATCCGCTCCTCGTGATGCTGACCCGGGGGGCGCTGACGGTGCTCCTCGCACCGGCGCAAGTGTGGGACCGCGCGCGTGAGCTCTTCAAGCCGTTCACCGCGCGCTTCGCCGAGGGAACGGCGATGATGATCCTTCTTGGGTCACCGGCGGACGGCGACATCGAAAAGGCCATGAACAAGGGGCTGGCGAGCGTACTCCCCGCCGAGCCGACGGCGGACGAGCTGTACATCGCGCTGCACCGCACCTTCGAGCTCCTCGAGGCCAAGGGGCACGCTGAGAGCCGGGGAAAATGGCTCAATCGTTACCGGTACGAGCTCGGTGAGCTCATCAACATCGCGCGGGCAGTGAGCTCCGAACGCGACGTGAACAAACTCCTCGGTGTCATTCTCGAGAGAAGTCGCTTCGTGACCGGCGCGGATGCCGGAAGCATCTACGTCGTCGAGGGCGACGAAAAAAATCCGGTCCTCCGCTTCAAGCTCACCCAGAACGATTCTCTGACCTTCGACTCGCGCGAGTTCGTTATGCCGGTCTCCAACCGGTCCATTGCCGGAAGCGCGGCCCTCAAGAAGAAGCCCATCAACATCGCCGATGTCTACGATCTGCCGGCGGGCTCGCCCTATCACTTCGACAAAAGCTTCGACGAAAAAATCGGGTACGAGACGAAATCGATGCTCGTCGCTCCGCTGATTTCTCAGCGCGACGAAGTGATCGGCGTCATCCAACTCATTAACAAGAAGAAGGACACGGCGAGCAAGCTCCTCACCCACGCCGACGTGGAAGCGCAGGTCATTTCCTTCGACGATCGCAGCGAGGAGCTCCTCGGAATGGTCGCGGCGCAGGCCGGCGTCTCTCTCGAAAACACCATTCTCTACGGTGAAATTCGAGAGCTTTTCGAGGGATTCGTCAAGGCGAGCGTCGAGGCCATCGAGTCGCGGGATCCGACGACGAGCGGTCACTCACGACGGGTGGCCGATCTCACGGTGAACCTCGCTAAGGTCGTCGATGCCGAGAGCGCCGGCCCTTACAAGGACGCCTTCTTCAAGGCCGAGGATCTTCGCGAGCTCGAGTACGCGAGTCTCCTCCACGATTTTGGAAAGATTGGCGTCCGCGAGAAAGTGCTGGTCAAGGCGAAGAAGCTCTTCGACGAGCGCCTCGAGCTCATTCGAGCTCGCTTCGATTTCGTGAGCCGCACCGCGGAGGCCGACGTCCTCACCCGCAAGGTGAAGGCCCTCGAGCGGCGTGCCCCGGCGAGCGAGCTCGAGGCTCTCGATCGCGAGCTCCTCGAGAGGCGACTCGAGCTCGACGACGCGTACAAAGCCATCATCAGCGCGAACGAGCCCACCGTCCTCTCCGGCGGCGATTTCGAGAAGATCGAGAAGCTCGCGCGCGAGACGTACGCCGACATGCGCGGGGACATCCGCCGCCTCCTTGACGACGATGAGGTCACCTGTCTGAGCGTGAAGCGGGGCTCGCTCACGGCGCAAGAGTTCGACGAGATCCGATCGCATGTATCCCACACGTATCGATTTCTCTCCCAGATTCCTTGGGGAAAGGCCTTTCGCCGCGTTCCGATCATTGCCGGAGCCCACCACGAGCGCTTGAACGGCACCGGCTACCCCGGCCGCCTCCGCGCCGAAGAGATCCCCGTGCAGTCGAAGATGATGTCGGTCGCCGACATCTACGACGCGCTCACCGCGAGCGATCGTCCGTACAAGAAAGCCGTTCCGCTCGAACGTGCGCTCGACATCCTCGGCTACGAAGTGAAGGACGGTCACCTCGATCCCGAGCTCGTGCGCATCTTCCGCGAGGCGCGGATCTGGGAGCGATGCGACTCGGCCCCGTTTTCGACGGCTTTTAGGTAGTCTCCGTGGTGCCGCTGTAGGATCCTCGTGTGGGAAATCCGATGATCAAGTCGCTCGTCCGGAATCTGATTTGGACCGCAGCCTCGGCGTTGCTTCTTTTTTCGCAGCGCGCCGACGCCCAACCCGTGAAGGCGCAGGGTAGCTCGCCGACCCCGCTCCCACCAAAGACTCCGGACGATTTTCCGGGGCCCGATCCTTTTCGCACGCAAAATTCACAGGGAACGGGCACGGCCGGAAGCGCTCCCTACGGAGCATTTCCGCCAGGCGCGAGCGCTCCCGTGAGCCCGCCTCCGCCTCCCCCTTGGGCGAGCGCGCCTACCTCGACGAGCGGCAGTCAGCTCCTTCCGCCGACCGCCGCCGCGGCGCAGGGCAACGTCCTGGTCGACTCGGATCAGACGGCACGCCTGCAGGCGCTCGAAGCGCGGATTTCCGCGAACGAAGACGTCGCCGCGCGAATGACCTCGCAGATGTCGTGGCTCAACAAGTTCAAGGCGTCGGGCTTCGTGCAACCGCAGTTCTTCGTCCAAACGTTCAACACCCCGGCGTCGCCGAACGCGGGAGCCATGGGTTTGCCCGCAGGAATAGGGGCGAACAGCGTGATCGCCCGCGCAGACGGCACGACCACCAACTCCGATTTTTTCCGTCTGCGGCGAGCGCGATTGAAGACGGAGTTCATGCCCACGGAGTACGCGCGGCTCGTCTTCGAGTTCGATCCGAACCTCTCGGGGGGCGCTGCAGCAGGCGTGGGAACCATCGCCCGCAACGTGGAGGCGGTGGGGATTGTGCCCTGGACGCGGAGCATGAAAACCGAGTTCGGAATGGGAATTTTCAAGGTCCCCTTCGGATACGAAATTCTTCAGTCAGACGCCGACCGTCCATTCATCGAGCGGAGCTGGGCGGAGCAAAATCTCTTTCCCGGCGAGTTCGACAACGGCGCGCGGGCGTACACGACGCTCCGGCGGTCGACGCTTCAGATCGCGGTCGTCAATGGTGCCACGATTGGCGAAAAGAATTTCGCGATCGTTCCCGATCTCAACCGTGGCAAAGACGTCGTAGCGCGGATCAACCAGGACTTCGGCGTCGGCGATCTCGGCGCGAGCTTCGACTACGGACAAGGCCAAGCGGTCGACCCAGCCGCCCTCAAATTCAAGCAGTTCCCTCGCTGGGGCCTGAACTTCGAGCTCGCCGTTCACCATCAGTTCGTGCGCGTGCTCGGGTCGACGAAATTCTTTGGCGAGCTCACCTTGGCGAAGAACCTCGACCGCGGAACGAAGTACGCCTTCGCGCTTCCGCCAATCCCTCTCGACGTCGTGAACGGTTTTCTCCAGGACCGCGACGAACGCGGCGTGATGCTGCGGATCGAGCAGGACCTCACCCGCTGGGTCACTCTTGGCGCGCGCTACGATTTCTACTCGCCGGACACCGCGCAGAAGAACGATGGGCGCGATACCTATTCATTCGTTGCGGCGATCCACTTTACGAGAGGCTTGCAGTGGATGATCGAGTTCGATCACGCCATCGACAACGTGCATGTGCCAAACACGCCTGCTCCGTCGAAGCAAATCGAGACGTTCTCGAGCGTTCTTCAAGCGCGGTTTTAACCGGCCGCGTTTTTCGGTAACGGTCGCACCCGGGACCCCGACTCTTCGATCGCCGCACAGACCGCGCGGGCGAGCTGGATCGTCGTGACGCACGGCACGCCGAAGGTGAGGGCTTGGCGACGCATGGCCTTGGTCCGCTCCGCGTCGTCGGTGGCGATGACGAACGAGACTTCTCCGGCCTCGAGGGCGCAGGCGATCCGCTCTTCGTCGAGGGTGGCATGAGGAATTCGTAGCGCCCCGAGGAGCGTACCGAGCGGGGCGTCGGTGAGAAGATCGAAGCCGACGGATCGGAGACGGCGGGCAAGCTCGGCCGCACCCGAACGATCCATGGCTCCAGGCACGATCACCACGCTGCGATTCTTTGCCCGCTCGAGCGGACGCTCCAAACGAATGCCGATGCCGCGCAGCGCCTTGTGGTACGCCGCCGCGAGGGTCGACCCGACGTTCATCGCTTCACCGACCGCGCGCGCCGTCGGCCCGAGCCCTGGCTCCGAGCCAGGCATTGCGGCGAATGGAAAAGAGCACTCGCGTGCAGCGACGTGGGCGGGCGCTGGCTCGTCTTCGAGCTCGAGCTCTTCGAGGGTCGCGCCCAGCGCAAGGCGAAGGCCGAGCGTGATGAGATCTCTCCCTGTTCCTTTCGCAATGACGGAGAGGGCACTGCCAGCGCCGGCCCGTACGCCAAGGATCACTGGCTCACCATTCGCAAATGCGACCTCGACGCTGACGAGGCCTCGCGCACCGAGCGATTGCGCCGCTGTCCGTGCCGCCTCCTCGATCGCCCTCACGGTATCTTCGGGCAGCGAAAACGGCGGCAAAATGGCTGCGGAATCCCCCGGGTGGACACCCGCCCGCTCGACGTACTCGAGCACGCCAGCGAGGACTGCACGCCGTCCATCGGTAAAACACTCGACGCCGAGCTTGGGCGCACTCCGCAAGCTAGGCAGCGAGCGGTCCCCCTGACCGAGCGCGGCGGCACGCGACACGCTTGCTCCCGTGGTGCCGAGGAGCGCGAGACCCGAGGCCGCCAGGCTCTCCGCGAGCGCTAGCGCAGGCTCACCGCCGAGCTGGAGAACGACCCCCACCGGTTGCTCACGCGTGTAGACCGCAACCACTTCCGGTGCGGTGATGGGCACCGCGTACGATCGGTCTGCGAGGAAAGGCGCGAGGGCATCGGGGTTCGTGTCGATGACCGCGACTTCATAGCCAAGGGCCTTTGCAGCAAGCACCCCACGGGCGACGCACGCATCGGCCTCCATCCCTTGCCCAATAGAGACGGGACCTCCGCCGACGAGGAGGAGACGCGGACGTTGTCCTCGCGGAGGCACGGCCGACGGGGACTCGCCGACGATCTCGCGGCCAAAGCTCTTCATGTGCTCTCCGAGCGTGCGGTCAGCGCCGGGAAAGCGATCAAAAGAAAACACCGGTTCGCAGCGTAGCGGGCGCGTCGCGGCGGAAGTCGAGTGCGCAAAGCGACGCCCGATAGCTGCGAGGGCGCCGGCTTCCGCGACGGCATAGCCGCTTGCGCGCGCGAGGAGTGTGCTCGTGCGACCGCAGCCGAGACGGAGAGCTATGATCTTCGGTGGGCCATCGATCGAGAAGCGGACACTCGCGCAGCCGACGACCTCCAGCTTGGTGAGGAGCGCCTCGCCGAGAGTCTGCATGGCAGCGAGTTCGGCACTGGGGGGAAGGACGACGGCGATCGAGTCGCCCACGTGTACGGGAGCGCGCGCGAGGTATTCGACGCTACCTACGACGAGTGTCCTCTCCGCTCCAAAGCGAACGAACTCAAGCTCGACGCGCCGCGCTCCCGCGATCTCTTGCGCGAACGCAAACGAGCGATCAAGCACGATTTTTCGCGTGGAAGCAGGTGCACCAAGGATCGTCCTGGAGTCGTCGAGGTGCGCGCAGGCCGCAAGGGCCGGCCTACCGCCGAACATCGGAAGGATCGCGTCGACGTTCTCGTGCGCTGCGATCGCGTCGATGGCGCTCGCCTCGATCGGCTCCGCGTAGCCCCGATCGGCGAGCTCGGTTGCCATCGCGTGCGGATTGGGATCGACGGCCACGACCCGCACCCCCTCACGACGGAGCGCGAGTGTCGCGAGTGCGGCCATCGTGGCCAGCTCTGCGCCGCACCCGATTGCCACTGGACCTGCGCCGACGACGAGCACGGAGCGTAGCTCTTTCATGGAGCCTCGCGCTCGCGCGCCAGACGGGCCCGCAGCTCGTCGAGCTGGAGATCCGCGCACGCCCCCGGCGATACCCGCGCCTTCAGACTCTCCTCCGGTGTCCGCGCCTCTGCGATTTTCTGCCGCGCGACATCTTGGTAGGCGTCGCGGAACGGCACACCGCCCACCGCGAGCTCCATCGCCCGGTCGGTCGCGAACATCTCTGCGTCGATCGCCGCGCGCATCCGTTCGGGGACGAGCTCGAGATCGCTCACGAGACGGGGAACGAGCGCGAGGGCGCCCAGCGCATGGTCGGTGGCAGCGACGAACGGCGCTTTTGTTGCCTGGAGATCCCGGTGGTAGCCGCTCGGCAACCCGAGGACGCTCGAAATCTCGACCTGCGCGCCGAGGCCACGAGCGTACGCCGCGCGGAGAAGCTCGACGACGTCGGGGTTTCGTTTGTTGGGCATGATGGAAGAGCCGGTCATGAAGATGCTCGGGAGACGAACGAATCCAAACTCGGCAGACGTAAAGAGCGACAGATCCCAGGCGAGCCTTCGGACGTCGAGCATCGCCTGACCGACGGCGGAGAGAACCGCGAGCTCGTGCTTGCCGCGCGAGTTCTGCGCATACATCGGGTTCACCTGAAGGCGGCTGAAACCAAGCTCTTTGGCGACCCCCTTTCGATCGAGGGGCAGGTTGACTCCGTATCCCGCGGCCGTGCCGAGAGGACAGGTGTCGAGCCAGGCGGCCGTCTTTCGCAAGAGCACGGCGTCATCGAGAAACGACTCGGCAAACGCCGCAAGCCACAGACCCACGGATGAGGGCACCGCGCGCTGAAGATGCGTGTAGCCCGGCATTGGCAAAGCGCCGTCCTTCTCGGCTCGGTCGAGGAGTGCTTCGGCGATCGCGTGGGTAAGAGACGACGATTGGACAAGTCGATCGCGCATGTAAAGCCGCGTTGCGACCTGCACCTGGTCGTTGCGGCTGCGTCCCGTGTGCACGCGCCGGCCGAGCTCGCCAAGCTCACGCGTGAGCACGTCTTCGATCGCCGAGTGCCCATCTTCCCAGCGATGGTCGAGCACGAAGGTTCCGTCCTCAAACGCCGTGGCGAGAGCATCCAGGCTCACCGCGATTTTCTCGGCATCGGGCGCGGTCATTACGCTGATGCGGGCGAGGCCGCGTGCATGCGCCTTCGTTGCTTCGATGTCGAAGGGAAAAAGAGCGCGATCGGCGAGCACGTCTTCGCCCGCGAGAAACCTCTGGATGCGTGCGTCCACCGCGGTGTCGTCTTTTTGCCAGAGAAGCGTCATGGTTCGAGCCCCGCACGCTCATCGTGTCCGGTCATGAGGTTTAGATTGCGGAGCGCTTGGGTCGCAGCACCGCCGAGAAGGTTGTCGATGGTAGCAACGAGGGCGAAGCTTTTTCGATCGACCGACACCTCGAGACCGCCGACGCGAACCTCGTGGCTGAGGGCGACGTCGCGAACGAGCGGCGCTTCGTCGCTCACTCGGACCAGCGGCTCGTTTTCGTAGCGAGACAGAAGCAGCTCCTGGAGCTCCGCCTGCTCGTGCGGGGCGCGCAGCACGAAGGAGAGCGTGACGCTGACGCCGCGAAAAAAAGGCGCGACGTGCGGGAGGAGACGCACGGGATGGCCGAGCTGACGGGTGACCTCGCGCTCGTGAACGTGATCGACGAGCGCGTACGGAAGCAAATTGTCTCGCAGGATCTCGGGATCATTCTTCGGGGACGGCGTCGACCCCGAGCCGCTGAACCCGCTCACACCGAAGACGTGCACCAGACCCCCGAGAAGGGGAACGAAGGGGAGAATCGCGAGCTGCATCGCCGTCGCGTAGCAGCCGGGGTTGGCTACGCGGAGGGCTCCGCGAATGGTGGCGCGATGCCGCTCCGGTTGGCCATACGTCCACGCATCATCGAAGCGATGGTCGGCGCTGAGATCGACGACAGGGCAGCCCGGCGCGATGTTCTCGAGCCACGGCGCGCTCTTGTCGTTGGGAAGCGCAAGGACCACGGCGTCGAGCTTTTCCGTCGAGAGCGCCGCGGGGCTCGAGGTCGACGACGTCGCCAGCCCAAGCTCGAAGTCTGGATGGCCCGCGAGCAAGCGAACGAGCTCACGACCGGCGTAACCGCGCGCGCCGATGAGTCCGATGCGCAATTTCGCTGTCACCTCAGACCACCTTCGGGGGAGGCGTGCTCTCGGGCTCCTCCAGCGTCGCAGGGAGGTCAAGCGCGCAGCCGACGCATTTTTCGATTTCGGGAAACGCCCACATGCCGCACCAGAACACCCACCAGCGATCGCTCTTGTACAGGCCATCGGCATTTTGCGCGTACCAGGTGTTGATCGGATTCGAAGAACGCGCGCGCCAGAAGAGCTTCGGATGATCCCGTCGGAACCGCTGCCAGATCGAGCCGCCGAGGCCTTCGCCTTGCGCCTCGGGGGTGACCGCGAATTTGTCGAGGTAGGGAACGTCACCTTCGAGAGTGACTATGGCCGCGGCCCGGTAGGAGTCGGTCACGTATATCGCTGAAGGGCGCTTTTTCTCGAAGTACGATGAGTGCAGGCGGCGTCCGAAACACTCCTCCACGAGAGCGCGCAGGCGCGGAAGGTCGAGCTCGTCGAAGCTCGCGAAGCGACGTACGCGCTCGCCGAGGCGCACCAGCGTTCCGGCACCGTGGTGCGTGAAGAGCTCTTTCGCCAGGTTCTCGGGTGAGGTGATGGAGACCGACGCCGACGGAAGCTCGGTGAGCATCGCCGCGATCTCCCCCAGGCGCCGCCGCGAATCTTCGGGCAGCGCGGGATCGCCGACGAGCTCATCGTAGTCTTCGGCGAGGTTGACGGCGGAGCGAATGCGGCCGTGCGCGTCGAGGAGCCCGCCACCTTGGTTCAGATAGACGATCTTGTGTGGACGCATCGTGAGGGCCAGCGCACGCGCGGCAAGATGGGCATGGACGACGACGATCTGTCCCCCCGCCGTCTCCCCGAGCGGGGTGACCACGGGCAAATATCCTCCACGCGCCGCCGACACGATCGGCGCATCGTGCACGCGGGTGATTTCGCCGACCAGGCCGAGAGCTTGATTCTGCGTCACGCGAGCCTCGAAGATCCCCGAGGTGAAAGGGCGTGCGCGTGTCCCGAGGGCTTCGAGGGCTTCGACGAGAGTGTGGTTCACTTCGTAGAAGACGCGCCGCGCGACCTCGAGAACAGCGGGGCTCATCGGCCGAAGTCCGTCGGCCCAAGGCGCATTGATCCCCGCGGCCTCGAGCGCGCGATCGAGCTGGGGCGCCCCGCCGTGCACGACCACCGGTAGGAGGCCGACCTGCTGAAGAAAGGCGAGCGACGAGGCGAGATCCTCGATGTTGAGGTCGAGAACGCTGCCGCTCACTTTCACGACGGCGAGCTTTGGCGCTCCCGCGCTGGCGTAGTTGCGGAGATACTGCTCGACCTCCTTGCGGCTGCCGATGTTGGAGAGAAGCTTGACGATGACGTTCTGCGTGTTGTTCATCGCGACGCGCTTTGAAGGATGCGGGCGTAGGTCTCGCTCGCTTCGGCGAGCATCGCCAGATCGACGTATTCGTCGGGCGCGTGCGCTTCGGTAATCCGTCCCGGGCCGTACACGAGGGCGGGGTATCCGGCCGCCGAGAAGATCGCCGCCTCCGTCCAGAAATCGACCGGCTCGCCAAGCGCGAGATGCCACGAAAGAGCCATCTTCCGAGCACTTTCTTGCGCCTGAAAGGATCCGCCGAGAAACCCAAGACGGAAATCCGTTCCCGCTTCCGCCAGCGCTGCGACCTCTTCGAGCACAGCGCGCGGATCAATACCGGGAGGTGGACGTACCCCGAAGCGGGCCTCGGCGCGCGCGGCGATCATGTTCGGCTTCTCGCCCCCTTCGATGCGTCCCAAGTTGAAACGAATCGACGCTCGCGACTCGGTGTGAGCGAGAGCCCGCGCCGACCACCGCACGAGTGCGTGATTCGCGCTCGACCCGCCCATCGACGAGTGCCCTGACTTTCCGTGAAACGTGAGCGTGCCGGTCGCGACTCCGCGATGGGCGAGCACGGCGCGGCACTGCGTTGGCTCCGAGACGACAACGAGATCGAACGGCATTTTTCGAGCGGCGAATGACGTCGCGCAGCGCGCAGTGCCTGCTTCTTCGTCGGTCGTCAGAAGAAGCGCGACGGGCGCATCGCTCGTCTCGATCGCGGCAAGAAGCGCCGCTGCGGCCCCCTTCGTGTCGCACGCCCCAAGGCCGTAGGCGCGTGCTGCGTCGACGTGGAGCTTGAACGGATCGCGGCTCCAGCCCGGCGAAACAGGCACCGTATCGAGGTGCACGTTAAAGAGCACCCGGGCGTCACCGCGGCGCGCAAGGAGTGACTGGCATCCTTCGCGGTGATCGGTGACCTCCACGGACAGCCGCGGCTCGAGCTCGCGCACCAGACGCTCGATGAGCGCTTCCGGACGACGCGGTGGATTCGTCGTGTCATACGCGACGAGCCACTCGAGATGCGCGAGCACGCGATCGACGGACATCGAACTCAGCCGAGCCGGTTGATGCGCGCCGAGAGCTCGGAGCTTTGACCGGTGAGTCGGATGAAGCCCTCGGCTTCTTGGGCGCTCCAGTCGGCCGATTGCGCGTAGACCGCTCCTGCGGCGCGGAGGATGTGAGGGCTGTCGACGGCGATAGCCAGCACCGAACCACCTTCGCTTGCGAGCGTCACCGAGCCGGTGACGAAGCGCTGCGAGCTCCGGAGATAAGCCTCGAGATCAGCTTTGAGCGGATCGTAGAAGAAGCCCTTGTAGACGAGCTCGACCCACTTGCGCGCGATGGCCGGCTTCATGGTGTTCTGCTGCGCGGTGAGGATCGCTTCTTCGAGCGCACGGTGAGCGGTCAGAAGTCCGACGAGGCCTGGTGACTCGAAGACGATGCGCCCCTTCAGCCCGATGGTGGTGTCACCCGTGTAGATGCCGCGTCCGACGCCGAACGCGCCGAGCCTGGCGTGGAGCTGGCGGAGGATCTCGGGGCCGGCGGTGCGCGTTCCATCCAGAGAAATAGGCTCGCCCGCTTCGAAGCCGACCGTGACACGGAGTGGATCCTTCGGCCACGCGCTGCGCCGCGCGGTGAGCTGGTAAGTCTCGTCGCTTGGGGCCTGCCACTCGTCGATCTCCGATCCGGACATCGTCGCGCCGAGGAGGTTCTCGTTCACGGTGTAGTGGGTCTGCTTGCTCGGGACCGAGAAACCGCGCTCTTCCAGGTAACGGCGCTCGTGCTCGCGGACATTCTTGTGCGCGCTCTGGATGTCGCGGATCGGCGCGAGGATCGTGTAGTCACCGCGGGCGCGCACGGCGAGATCGAAGCGGACCTGGTCGTTCCCCATTCCGGTGCAGCCGTGCGCGAAGAGCTTCGTGCCGCGAGCCTCGGCGGCCTCCAGCGCCTTCTTCACGATGACGTACCGGTCGGACACGAGGAGCGGGTACTGGTCCTGGTAGAAATGCCCTCCCATCACGAGGGGGACGACGACGTCGCGCCAGACTTCTTCCGAGCCGTCGACCGTGACGTGCTCCGCGGCGCCAAGACGGTGCGCGCGCTCTTCGATGGCAGCGCGTTCGACAGCGGAAACCCCGCCCGTGTCGACGAAGAGGGTAACGACGTCGTAGTCACGTTCGCGAAGGTACGGAACGCAAAAGCTCGTATCGAGACCGCCTGAGAACGCGAGGACGACTTTCTGTTTCATACCTAGCTCCTGATCAGGCGCCGCAGGAGCGCCTTCTGCACATGGAGACGATTCTCCGCCTCGTCGATGACGAGCGAACGAGGGGACGAGACGACCTCGTCCGTAGCCTTCACGTTGCGACGCAGCGGAAGGCAGTGACTGAAATACGCCTCTGAGGTGCGAGCCATCTTGGGCGCGTCGACGATGAAGTGCCTGTGCGCCTCGCGGATGGGCTTTTCTTCGTCCCACCGACCGAAGTACGGAATGGCGCCCCAGCTCTTGGCGTAGACGACGTGCGCGCCGTCGTACGCGGCGTCGATGTCGTGGGTGACGGTGACCGTTCGACCCTGCTCCGCCGCGCAATCGCGTGCGTACTGCATGTATCTATCGTCGAGCACGTACGCGGGGGTCGGGCACAGGAGAGTCACGTCGAACCCGAATTTTGCAGCGATGATGAGCGCGGAGTTGGCAACGGCGGTGTTCAGCGGACGCGGGTGGTACGTCCACGTAAGGAGAAACTTCTTTCCATCCGTCGTTCCCAGGTGCTCCTGGAGTGCGAGCATGAGCGCCAGCTCCTGGCAGGGATGAGTGATCGTTTCCATGTTGAGCACGGGCACCGTCGCGTACCGGGCGAAGGCATTGATGGTGGTGTCCTGCCGGTCGTTTTCCCAGGACTGGAACTTCGGGAAGGCACGCACGGCGATGAGATCGCAGTAGCGGGACAGGACGCGCGCGACCTCCTCCACGTGCTCCTCGGCGTCGCCGTCCATGACAGCGCCGTCGCGAAACTCGATCGGCCATGCGCCCTTCCCCGGCTCGAGGACGACAGCATGGCCACCGAGCTCGAAGATGCCGACCTCGAACGACGTGCGCGTGCGAAGCGACGGATTGAAAAAGACGAGGGCGATCGTTTTTCCTGAAAGATCCGGGCGGATCCGGCGCGTCAGGCGGTCCTTCTTCAACGTGCTCGCATCTGCGAGCAGCGCCTCGAGATCCCCGCGGGACCAATCGAGGGTGGAGAGGAAATGTTCGATCTTGCGCACTGCGTTGGTCGCGAGACCTACCACGGTTGCCGCGCTGTACAAGTTCGATTTGGGTGGGTAGGGAGCAGCATGCGCGGCGCGACGAAGCTCATGCTCCTCAAGCTCGGAGGCGAGATGATCAGACGTGCCGGGCGTTCTGCGCGACATCGCCGACCGCTCATCGCGCATCCCGCGGTTGACCCGAGCGGAGGGTCGCCAAGCGATCCGTGACGGGATCGTCACGGGGGGGCATGATCCCCAAGCTCGAGGAATGTTTTGCGACGCTCGAGGCCGCCTCGCGTAGCGAGGATGCGATGCTGGAAAGATGCACGCCTCAATCGTCAGAGAGACCACGCGCGATGACGTCTGCAATGCTCTCCAGCGAGCGCACGCCATCCAACACGACGCCCGGAGCGGCCAGGCTCTGACTGACGATTCGGCTTATTTCGGAGCGATTCGTGAGCTTCTTGCCGACCGCGAGGTGCTCCTCGAGGTTCGCGATGGCGTCGCGCGACGCGAGCAGATCTCCTCCGACGCGAAACCGCTTGGTCGCGTCCGGGCCGGCGCCGATTTCCCCGATGGCCTCTTGCCCCGTCGACGCCCAGGGGGGATCACGCGTGGGATCGGTCACCGTGGATGGAGGAAGCGGCGCCAGATCTCTTCGCTCGCGATCGTACGCCGACACGTACGCGGCCACGATCGCGTCGATCAGCTTTCCCATCTCGAAGCGCCGCCCGGTGATGGTCTCCAGCGTTCCCGGTTCCTTTCCAAGGAACGACGCACGCGGCCCGAGCTCGAAGGCGGTGCTCACGGCGATGAAGGCTTCGACCACCGAGCGACCGGTCTGCGCGTCGTGCGCGAAGACGACCTCGCCCGCGGGTCGGTGCATCACGCTCACCCAATCGCGCCCGAAATAATGCGCGGTAGCTCCGAGCTTGGTGAGCGCGCGCAGGAGCGGGCGGACGTAGCGGTTGACGAGCTTGGGAGCGTCGCACGAGGTAAGGGCGTGCGGCTGATCGAGCGCTAAAACAAGATAGATCGTGCCTTTTCCGACGGCAACCGAGGGCCCGCCCGACACGCGGCGAACGACCAGGCGCGGATCAGCTGAGGTGGCGCGCTGAAAGGCGCCGAGGATCAACGCGTCCCCCGAGAGCGAATGCACGGAGAGCTCTGCGTCCCCTGCCAGCGCGCCGTCGATCGCATGCGATCCTGCGGCGGCGATCTCGCGCGGCGCGATTGTCCCGGTGCGCACGTGCAAGGGTAGCGGCATGAGGCCGAGCTTCTCCCGAGCCGCGGTGCCGTGGCAAGATGCGCGAATGACGACGGCCAAGAAGCTTACCGCCGCGACTCTCATCGCTGCGTGGCTCTTTCTCGGCGCACGCGCCGACGCTGCGCCTGAATTCGTCGAGCGCCGCTTGACCCTGCCGACGCACGACTGGGCGTTCGACCTTGGTCTCGGCATCGGTCATTACGATTTCGGCACCAACGCCACGGGCGCCGGCGGAGGGCTCAACTTCGAGGGTGCGGTGAGCGTCGTTCACCACCTCGAGCTCGGCTTTCGCGACGGTGTGCGCTTCGGTACGGACGGCGTCGCGGCCCGCGGCGATCAGTACGGACGGCTCTTCGATCGCGAGACCTTCGGCACCGGCGGCGACACGGTGACCAATCCAGAGCTTCGAGTTCGCGCAGAGCTGGTCGACCTGAAGGTGATCGAGCTCGCGCTCGAAGGTCGGGCCTACGTACCCTTCGAACGATTAACCCGCTTTGGAGTGCTCTTCGGCGTGCCGCTCGCGTTTCATCTTGGCTCGATCGTAAAGCTCGAGACCGGCGCGTACGTCCCCGTGCTCTTCTACTCGCCGACGGAGAGCGTGGTGAGCGTGCCGTTCAACGCGTGGTTTCAAGTGTCGACGAAGGTGTGGCTCGGGCCGATGACCGGCTTTCGCATCGACAATCTCGGCGCCCAACGCGCACGCGGCGATTTTTCGGCAGGCTTCGGGGTTGGCTACCAGATCACGAGCTTTCTGGATTTCAAGACGCAGTTTCTCGTCCCGGCCGTGGGCAACCCGAACAACTTCGGCGTCGGCGCGGGGATTCAGATCCGCATCGAGTGAGCTTCTGGCGTCACCAGCCCTTGCACGTCACACGGCTCGCGACGCTCACGTCGGTGTTGGCGTCCATGAATTGGTAGAGCGCTCCGTCTTTGTCGATGGCGATGCCCTCGTTGGTCAGCAGCGCGGGCACGTCGAGGAGCGTGCGCGTGCCGGTCGCTTCGTCGACCACGTACGAGCTCGAGCCACCGTAGATATTGGTGGTCACGACGAGCGTTTTTTCGGCGGGGCCGCCCGCAGCACCGAACGCGCAATCGCTTAGAGCCGTCTTCGCCAGCCCGAGCTTGATCGGCGGCTTGAGCGCGTCGATTTCCAGCTTTTCGCCGCGGAAGACGAGGCAATAGAGCGCACCTTCTTTTTTGCTTGCCGCGTACCCCGCGCACCCTCCGCTGTTCCCCGGCGCTCGAAGACAGAGACCTTCGTAGTTCTTCCCGCAGTTGCCAGCCATGAGCGATGAGCATGTGTAGGGCTGAGGCCCGATCGGGTACGCGTCTCCATCGCGCGCGAGTCCGCCCTTCCCGTCCGGAGAGAAGCGTCGCACGGCGCCGGACGACGTGAGCGTAAAGAGGTGACGGTCGCGCCAGGCCGAGCCCTCGAGATCGTCGCTTGCCGAGGCGTCGAGCGAAAGGGTGAGGAAGCGCGCCGGGCCGGAAGGAATCTTCCAGAGGAGCACCGCGCCAGCGTGACCCGAATCGGAGATGACGAGCATCTCGCGCACGCCGGCCGTGAGCTCGACCTCTGCCGCTCCCGACGCTTCCGGGATTGCGAATGAGCCTGGAAATATTGGGTCGGCAGCGCAGCTCACGGACGACGTCGTCATGGCGGCGGGCGAGAGCGGAGCTTCGACCGGGGCCGCGCTCGCCGCGCTCGCCGTCGTCGCGGAGGTCGACGGGCCGACCCGCGTCGCACGATCGCAACCGAGGACGGTGACAACGAGAACCGTCGCCCTAGCCAATCGGCGCATCACTCCGCTTAGCAAAGCAGGTAGCGTGGGAGCAATGGCTCAGATGGATTGGAGTACGGAAGGCGAGACCTGCGTCCGCCTGTTGCAGGATCTCCTGCGGATACCGACCGTGAACCGGGGCACCGGCGAGACGGGAGACGGCAACGAGCGCCCCGCCGCCGAGCGCATCGCAGACTTTTTACGCGCGGCAGGCGTGGAGCCGAAGATCTACGAGTCCGCTCCCGGGCGGGCGAGCCTCGTCGCACGCATCAAGGGAACGGGAGAAAAACCTCCCATTCTGCTCAACGCTCACCTCGACGTGGTGGAAGCCGACGCCTCGAAATGGCGCCACGATCCCTTCGGTGGCGAGATCCACGACGGCTACCTCTGGGGCCGCGGTGCGATCGACATGAAGCACATGGCGGCGATGAGCGCGTGCGTGATGGCGCTCCTCGCTAAGCGCGATGGTCCCAAGCTCGAACGCGACGTGATCTTCGCCGCGGTGGCCGACGAGGAAGCCGGCTGCGAAAAGGGGAGCATTTTTTTGGTAAATGAGCACGCGGACGACGTGCGTGCAGAATACACGCTTGGTGAGATTGGCGGATTCTCTCTGCACCTCTTCGGCCGCGTCTTCTACCCGATTCAGGTCGCAGAAAAAGGCGTGTGTTGGGTGCGGGCAACGTTCGAGGGAGAGCCCGGGCACGCCTCGATGCCCGACCCCGATAGCGCGGTGGTACGCCTGGCCAGCGCCGTCGCAAAGCTCGGAAAAACAAGGCTCCCGCAGCATCCCACGGCCGCGGTCGATCGCTTCATAAAGGATCTCGCGAAGGAGCTTCCTCAGCCGCAACGAAGCGTCCTCGGTCGGCTGACGACTCCGCAACTGGCCTCGCTGATTCTCGACTACCTCGTGAAGGACAAGAGTCAGCGGCGGACCTTCGGAGCCCTCCTGTCGAACACGGCCACTCCAACGATCATGCGTGCCGGCAACAAAGTGAACGTCATCCCCGGTCGCGCGTCGATCGACATCGATGGGCGAACGCTACCCGGACAAAGCGAAGCAAGCTTCCTCGCGGAGCTACAAGACGTGCTCGGTAACGACGCCAAGCTCGATGTCCTTCGCTCCATGCCCCCCGTCGAGACCACCAGCGACACCCCGCTCTTCGCTCACCTCGCAGCGACCATTCGCAAAAATGAGCCCCTCGGGCTGCCCATCCCGTTCGTCATCCCGGGCTTCACCGACGCGAAGGCCTACGCCCGCCTCGGTTCCAAGTGCTACGGATTCTCTCCCGTCCGTTTCGACTCGGCCGATCTCAACTTCGCGCGCATGTATCACGGACACGACGAGCGAATTCCCACGGAGGGCTTAAAGTGGGGCCTAGGTGTGCTCTTCGAGGCCGTCGACGGCTTTTGCAAGGGGAATTCGAAACCCTAAACCCCCTCTAAAACCATGCAAATCTTGCTGTACGAGATGAAACTCGGATAGAACCGAGGCTCGAGTCCGACAGAGACTCGTCGTGTTTGATCGTGCTTGAGGGTGTTTCGGCGGAGGCTCGGACGATGGTTAATCCCCAGATGGTGATGTACGAGGAGGAGTTCAATCAGATCCAATTGGTCGTCGACCAGCTGGTTCGGAATGCGAACGCCAAGGTCGTCTTCATCGTCGACAAGAACGGTCAGCTCATTGCCGCGAGCGGTGACATCGACAACGTCGACACGACCAGCCTGGCCTCGCTCACCGCCGGCAACATCGCGGCAACGGGCGGCATGGCGAAGCTCCTCAAAGAGAACGAATTCGCCACGCAATTTCACGAAGGTGAAAAGGCGAACATCCACATTCAGCTCGTCGGAAACCGCGTCATTCTCGTGGTCATCTTCGACTCTCGCTCCAGCCTCGGTCTCGTCCGCCTCCGCGTGAAGAAGGCCAGCGAAGAGCTCGGTCACATCTTCGATTCGCTCATCAAGAAGGTCGACCAGCCGGGCGCAGACTCACCCTTCGCGGAAATCACCGACGAAGACATCGACAACCTCTTCAACGACTGAACGGAGAGGGAGCGAACGTCTCATGAGTTTCATCAACTACATGGCGAGGGAGATCAACTGCAAGTTGGTCTATTACGGCCCTGGCCTCTGCGGCAAGACGACCAATCTCCAGTACATCTACGAGCGCACGAACCCCGAAGCGAAGGGCAAGATGATCAGCCTCGCGACGGAGACGGAGCGCACGCTCTTTTTCGACTTTCTTCCGCTGTCCTTGGGAGAAATTCGCGGGTTCAAGACGCGCTTCCACCTCTACACGGTGCCGGGGCAAGTCTTCTACGACGCCTCCCGCAAGCTGATCCTGAAGGGCGTCGATGGCGTCATCTTCTGCGCAGACTCGCAGATCGAGCGCACGGAAGCGAACCTCGAGTCCGTCGAGAACCTTCGCACGAATCTCGCCGAACAGGGCTACTCGCTCGACAAGCTCCCGTACGTCGTCCAGTACAACAAGCGCGATCTGCCGAACGTTGCGTCGGTCGAAGAGCTTCGTGAGATGCTCAACCCGACGAACGTCCCTGACTACGAGGCCGTGGCCCGCACCGGCGTCGGCGTATTCGACACGCTCAAGTCCGTCGCCAAGCTCGTTCTCACCGAACTGAAAAAAGGCGGCTAGCCCGCAGCCGGGGGCCGTTCGAGCACGTTCAGTTCGTCGTCGACAGGTAGGCAGAAGTCGGAGACGCGGTAAACGCGGCCGACGCGTCGCCACCGGTCCAAGGACTCGTCGCCGCCGTCACCATGGGAAGCCTCCGCCGGCGAAGCGTCGCTCGCTGCGTCACTTCCGAGCGACGCCATTCGGTGACGGGGCGTCAGACGGCGAAGGGGAAGGCGTCGTTGGCGCTTAGCGCTCGCCGTTGTAAACGCGGCTGCGACGCGCCTTGTTCTTGGCGGCCAATTTCGCGCGGTAACGCTTGGTCTTCGTGCGGTTCGACTTACGGGGTTTTTTGGAGAGCGCGAGGTACATGGGAAGCTCCTAGATAGGGGGCGGAGTGATAGCCGAAGCGCGCCATTCGTGCAACTGGCGCGAATTCCAGGCGGAACGTCGTTCAGGGCGAGAGCGAAACGGTCAAGCAAACCCAGTCGCCCGTCGACGCCGAACAGTCCGCGAGCAGGGTTCCGACCGTTGTCCCGTCCGCAGGCACGAAGTCCCCGTTCGGGTTACCGTTGATGATCTGACGCTGCACGAACCGCGGTGACACGGGCATCCCTGCGCATGCCGTGCGAGCGGCGATGTAGTAGGCGAGGCCGCCTTTGGCCGTGCTCACGGCGGGACAGCTCACGAGACCGGCGCCGGTCCCCGAAGTGTAGAAGTCCTCGACGAGCGTGGCCGCTCTCCCGCCCCGGTACGTATTGACCGTACAGTCCGTGAGCTGACCCGCGAATGCGGCCGTCGCAACGACCGCGAGGTTGTTGATCTTCACCGTCGCGACTCCCCACGCGACGACCGCCTCGTAGGTCATTCCGAGCGCCAGCGGGGTGGCGCTGATGGGGAGAGACGTTGCCGAAAATCCACTGAAGGAAATCGCCCCCGAGGACGCCGCGCTATCACACCCGATTACCACCAAGTCACCGACAAGGACGGGCGCCGCCGCCGTCACCGTGACCGGTCCCATCGCGGCGGTTTTGGCGGCGCTCGAGATGAACGCCCACATGCCGGCGTCCGGCAGCGAGGTCTCCACGCCCGATTCCCCCAACGTCGCGCCGTCGATTTTTCCACCTTCGAGGCTCGCGTCGCCGCCTGCTTCGCTGCTAGCGCCCCCGTCTGCGCTCGACCCCGTCAAACCGGAAACGTCGGTCAGAACCGAGCACGCCGCGACGGTCGTCTGTGCGAGGAGGGCGATGCAAACGGTCGCTCGGCGCCTCACGTTTTGCAGTAGACCACGCGGTCGTCCCCTTTGCGAGGCGCGGCTTTTGTGCAACTGTGACTGAAAATGCAGGTCCGCCTCGTACACGAATTCAAATTCGAATCCGCCCACCGCCTCCCCAAGGTTCCCGCAGGTCACAAGTGCGCGCGGCTCCATGGGCACTCGTTCAAAGTGGAGCTCGCCATCGTTGGCCCCGTGAATCCGGAGACGGGCTGGCTCATCGACTTCGGCGAGCTCGAGGATATCTGGCGCCCGGTTTACGAGACCCTCGATCACCATTACTTGAACGACGTTCCCGGCCTCGAGAATCCGACGAGTGAGATCCTCGCCAAGTGGCTCTGGGACCGCTTGAAGCCCACGCTGCCAACGCTCGATCAGGTGACGCTCTTCGAGACGTGCGATGCACGCTGCGAGTACCGGGGCGGCTGATGTCGAAGGTGCTCGTCTGCCGGTGCGAAGACGTCACGCTTCACGAGCTCGAAGAGGCAATCGCGCGCGGTCACGACGACCTCGAATCGCTCAAGCGCTACACGGGGTTCGGGACCGGGTGGTGCCAGGGGAAATCGTGCGTCGCGCTTTGTGCGCGTCTCCTCGTCGAGCATGGGGGCTCGGCCGCGATGCCCATCACCCCGCGTCCGCCGTTTCACCCGATGAAGCTCGGGGATCTCGCCGGCCTCGCGAGCATCGCGGACGAAGACGCGAGCGCTGGCCGCCCACCGCACTAGCGCACGCCTCGCCCGTTACGCGCCTTCTGTGCTGCAAACGCTGCGCGCTGGAGCTGCGGGAATCGCGGCGACGTTGGCCGACATCGCCGTTCTCACGTTGCTGGTTGGGCTCTTCCACGTCGATGCCCGCGCCGCGAGCATCCCCGCTCTCCTTGCCGGAGGCGCCGGCAATTTCATCGGCAATCGTCATTTCGCATTTCGCGCGCGCTCAGGATCGCTCGCCCGCCAGGGAGCTATCCCCTCTGGTCGCGCGCGTTCCATGTAGTAACACCTGAGGGATGAGCGATAGCGTCTTCGTCGGTAATCTCCTCAAGGGAAAAGTGGCCTTCGTAACCGGCGGGGGCAGCGGCATCGGAGCGGGGATCGCCAAGCGGCTCGCCGAGCAGGGAGCGAAGGTCGCGCTCCTCGGACGCACGCTCGCGAAGCTCGAAGCCACGGCCTCGGAGATCAAGGCGGCGGGCGGCGACGCCGTTTGCCACGCGGCGGACGTGCGCGAATATGCTGCCGTACACGCTGCGGTCGCGGCAACGGTGGAGCGCTACGGCCGACTCGACATCGTCATCAACAGCGCCGCGGGGAATTTCTTGGCCCCGGCTGCAACCCTCAGCGCCAACGGATTTCGTACCGTGATCGACATCGATCTCTGCGGCACGTTCAACACCTCGCGCGCCGCATTCGAGCACTTGGCAAAAACGCGCGGATCGATCGTGAACATCACCGCGACGCAGGCGGCCGTTCCCACTCCGCTCCAGTGCCACGCCGGCGCAGCCAAAGCGGGGATCGAGAAGCTGACCCGCGATCTTGCGCTCGAGTGGGGGCGCATGGGAGTGCGGGTCAACGCCGTCGCGCCCGGGCCCATCGAAGGGACGGAGGGCATGGCTCGCCTCGCTCCGAACGACGCCGAGGATCAGCTGAAGAAGCGGGTCCCGATGCAGCGCTACGGGTCGATTTTCGAAATCTGCGAGGCGGTCACGTACCTCGTGTCTCCCGCGGGCGCTTACATCACCGGCGCGACGCTGCTCGTCGACGGCGGCCTTTCGCTCATTGGCGCTGGTCCATTCTTGGACATGATGGGCGCGTGAAGCGCGGACGCGGCGAGAAGAACGAGGGTGATCCACACCCCTTCCGCGAGCGCGAGGTGCACGATCTGCAGCCAGATCGGCGCAAGGAGGGTGACGTTGAGGAGCCCGGCGAAAAGCTGCACCACGTAGAGCACGGCGAGAATGCGCGAAAGAGTGCGCACACCTTCCGTCGGGCGTAACAGGCGAGACGTGGTGGCGCAGGCGACCATTCCGAGTCCGACGCCGAGCGCGAGGAACGGATGGAGGATCTTGAGACGCACGAAGAGATGCGCCGTCGCCGAGAGCTCCTGCGCGAAGCCTTCGGCCAGCGAGCGCACGGGAAAGAGCGTGTCACCCAGAGCCGTGATCGCTCCACTCGTGCCGAGGACGATCATGGCGAGCATCGTCAGGCTGAAAATCCAGGGGATTGGCCCCTGCCGGCGAAAGGTGATGCGCGCGTTACCCGAGGCCCACCACGCGGTGAGTGAGAGCGAAGCGAGGAGAAAAAACGTGTTCGTCAGATGGAGCGACATTGAGAGCGCGCGCTTCACGGACGCATTGTGAGCCACGAGCTCGAAGAGGACGAGCCCCGCGCCGATGAGCGCTTCGAACATGATGAAGACGACGGAGGCGACCGCAGCGCGACGAACGACTGAGCCGCGCGGCTCCACCCGAAACGCGAAAAACGCCAAGGCAACGACGAGCATCAGCGCGATGCCGCTAGTCACCCGGTGCGAGAGCTCGATGATCGTTTCGATGCGGGGGGCCCGCGGCATGACCTCTCCGTTGCACATCGGCCAGTGAGCGCCGCACCCTGCCCCCGAGCCGCTGGCGCGCACGAACGCCCCCCACAGAATCACAAGGACGTTGTAGCCGAGCACCCCCCAGGCAAACTTGGCCAGCCGCGCGTGGTGTGAGCTCACGTCTCGTTTTTGGCGTTCCAGCACCAAAAAATCAAGGGCTGTGAGCGTTACGTGGCCGCTGGCTGCTTGAGAATGACGCGGTTTCGCCCGCTCCTCTTCGCGACGTATAGCGCCTCGTCGGCGCCGCTGATGAGGTGAGCGCCCGTCTCTGCGGCGAGCTCCGGGAATCCGGACACACCGATGCTCACCGTGATCGGCAGGCGCGTCCCTTCGTGATCGAACGACGTTGCCTCCACGAGCACGCGAAGTCGCTCGGCAAAGATCCCAGCGTGTGTCAGCTCGACCCCTCGACAGATGATCGCGAACTCTTCGCCTCCGTAGCGCGCGAACACGTCTTCGACGCGGACGGCGCTCTGGGTCAGTTTGCCGAGGCGGGCGAGTACGAAGTCCCCCGCGAGGTGGCCCCAGGTGTCGTTCACGCGTTTGAAGAAATCGACATCGAACATGACGAGAGAGAGGGGCGCGCGGTGCCTCTTGGCGAACGCGAGCTCCGTCTCCAGTCGCTCGATGAAATAGGTTTTATTGAAGGCTTTTGTGAGCCCGTCGCGGAGCGCGGCTTCGTACATCCGCTGCTGGAAGCTCTCTTCCAGGTGGTCGTGGTAGGTGAACTTGAGGATGGTGGTGGAGCCGATGCGGATCTTGTCGCCGTCCTTGAGGATGCGCGACTGTTGCACGACCTCTTCGTTGACGAGCGTGCCGTTGGCGCTGCCCAGATCCTCGACGACGATGTCCGTGCCTTTCTGAATGATGCGAGCGTGCTTGCGCGAGATCCCGTCGTCGTTGAGGCGAATGTTCGCCGTGGCCGTGCGACCGATGACCGTCTCTGCCTGTTCGATCCGATACATCGAGCCGACGCCTTCACCCGCGAGGACGATCAGGTACGCCCGGTCGCGTGCGGACTTCACCGCCATCTCGGACGGAGCTTGGCCGACGCGGGTCTGCTCCTCCTCCGGCTCGGGAGGAAAACTGCTCATGCGGCTGATGGCCATCCCCCTCATTTTGGGCATCTCGCCATGCGCGGTCAATGCTGAGCTGGAAAGGGGGGCGCTCCCCCCCTCAACGAGGGCCTAAAGCAGGTAAACCACCCGCGCTACCGCGCTAGAAGCCAGAGGACGACGACGCCAAGAACGATGCGGTAGTAGCCAAACGGCTCGAGGCCCCGCCTCTGGAGGTAGCGAATGAAGATCGCAATCACTCCCCAGGCCACGAAGAAGGAAACGACCAGGCCGATCGCAAGATTGAGCAGACCCTCGGAAGCCGCGAGGACGTGGCGCGCTTTGAGGCCTTCGTAGAGGGTCGCCGCGCCGAGCGTGGGGAGCGCCAGCAAGAAAGAAAATTCCGCGGAGGTGGCGGTGGACAACCCGGCGAACTGACCGGCCACGATGGTGCACATCGAACGCGACGAGCCGGGCCACAGGGAGAAGCACTGTCCGACGCCAATGATGAGCGCCCGCTTCGGAGTGACATGCTCCAAGCCGTCGAGGCCTTTGATACCAAGCGCGCGACGACGCCGCTCGACGATGATCATGACCAACCCCCCAACGATGAGCGCGAGGGCGATCGGCAACGGAAAAAAGAGGTGGGCCTTCACGATCTTTCGGAAGAGGAGGCCGGCCACCGCCGTGGGTAAGAACGCGCACACGAGCGCGATGAGAAGGTTCTTTGCCTCTGGTTTGCCCGTAAGAAACCCTGCGGCACGTTCGAGGAGGAGTCGACGGTAGTGGACGACGACGGCGAGCACGGCGCCAAGCTGGATGATGATCTCGAACGAGCTCGCGCCTTCGCCTTTCAGACCGAGCAGATGCCCCGCAAGAATCAGATGGCCGGTGGACGAGACGGGAAGGTATTCGGTGAGCCCTTCGAGAACGCCGAGCAGGAATGCGATGAACGGGGTGAGCATTGGCCGGCTGCATTTAGCACGGGTAGACTGGGCGAAGCATGACCGCACCGACAACGAGCGATCGCATTCTCTTGATCGACGATGAACCCGACTTGCAGCGCTTGGTCGTCTTCAATCTGAAGGAGGCAGGGTTCGACGCCCATGCCGTGGGGACGGGCACCGAGGGAATCGCGTCGGCCCTGAAAAATAGGCCTGCAGTGGTGATCCTCGATCTCATGCTTCCGGATATCCCGGGCGCCGAGGTGTGCCGGAGAATGCGCCTCGATCCATCGCTGGCCGACGTTCCGATCATGATGCTCACCGCACGCGGCGACGAATACGATCGGGTGCTGGGGTTCGAGGTCGGTGCGGACGACTACGTGGTGAAGCCCTTCAGCGTGCGCGAGCTCGTGCTGCGCGTGCGGGCGGTGGTGCGGCGCGCGAAGGAGCGGCAGGCGGCGCGGACCTCCCCCGCGGTGGACACGGCGAAGCGGCTCGCGTGGCGCGGGCTCGAGGTCGATCTCATTCATCACCGGGTGTACGCCGACGGCGCGGAGCTCGCGCTTCGTCCGCTGGAGTTCAAGCTCATCGCCGTCCTCCTCGAAGCTCCCGGCCGCGTATTTACGCGCGCTCAGCTCCTCGAAGAGGTGTGGGGGACGACGGGGGACGTGCACACCCGAACCGTCGACACCCATGTCCGGCGATTGCGGGAGAAGCTCGGCACCTACGGGGAAGCCGTAGAAACGGTGCACTGCGTGGGCTACCGCTTGCGCGATGAAGACGACGCATGACCGTCACCTTCCGCGAGAAGCTGCTGGCCAGTCACGTAGCGCTCGTCATCGCCGTCGTCTCCATCGTCATCTTCCAGCTGGATCGCACACTGAGCTCCGACCTCATCAGGCAGCTCGACCAGCGTCTCGAGCAGCAAGCCCGTGGGGCGGCGCAGTGGGGCGCGAGTGACGGCCGACGTCACCCCGAGAAGATCGCCGCGCGACTCGCGTTGGTGCTCGACGCGGACGTGAGCCTCTTCGATCAGACCGGAAAGATGGTCGGCGCCTCGACGGCGCAAAAAGACGGACCAGCGATGGAGGAGAGCGGGCCGGAGGTGGCTTCAGCGCTGCGCGGCGAGATCGGACGCGCATCGCGGATCCCGGCTGGAATGGGAGACGAGATGCATTTCGTGGCCGTCCCTGCAGCCGATGGCTGGGTGGTGCGCATCGCCGTTCCTCTGTCGGACATCAACGCCACGCTCCGTTCGATCCGTGCACGCCTTCTCCTGGCTGCGGCCGTGGCGGTGGTCGCAGCTCTCATGCTTGGTCTCTTGGCGTCACGGGTCGCAGCGAGTCCGCTTCGAGCGATGACGGTCTCCGCGACGCGCATCGCGGAGGGCGATTTCGACATCGATGTTTCGTCGACCACGCCCGACGAGTTCGGAATCCTCTCGCGCTCGCTCTCGTCCCTCGCGTCACAGCTGAAGGCGCGCCTCGGGGAGCTCACGGCCGAGCGCGATCGCCTATCGGCGATCCTGGCGGGGATGGTCGAAGGCGTGCTGGTGATCGACCCGACCGGCGAGGTGATCTTGGCGAACCCTGCCGCGGCAACGATTCTCGACGTCGCTCCGCCGCTTCCGGGAAAGCGCGTCGATGCCATTTGCGACGAGAAAACAGCCCGTTTTCTGGCTAGCACTCTCGCTGGTCGAGAGACGCGGGAGACCGAAGTAGAAACCAGTGACGAGCGCTTCGTCGCCATCTTCGTTCGCCCTCTCGAAGAGCGCGCGGGCGGCGGTGTCGTCTCCGTGCTCCGCGACATGACCCCCATTCGGCGCGTCCTGGCGATGAAGCGCGAGTTCATGGCGAACGCCTCGCACGAGCTTCGCACACCGGTGACCGCCATCCAGGGCTATGCCGAGACCCTTCTGCGCGGCACGGCAGACGAGGCTACCGCTCGGCAGTTCATCGAGATCATCGAGCGTCACGCGAAGCGCCTTGCTGGGCTCGTCGACGACGTGCTCAAGCTCTCGGAGCTCGAGGATCGACCGCCCGAGCACGCCGTGAAGGAGTGCGTAGACGTAGAAAGTGTGACGACGCTGGTGGTCGAGACCATTCACACCCGCGCTGCGAGCGCGAGCATCCACGTGAACGTGAACGTGCCCCCGGGGCTTGAAATTACGGGGGATCCGCTTGGTCTCGAGCAGGTGCTCGAGAACCTCGTCGACAACGCCGTGAAGTACGGAAAGAGCGGCGGCGCGGTGCACGTGTCGGGGCGGCGCGATGCCGACCGAGTGGTGCTGACCGTGGCGGACGACGGCCTCGGGATCGAGTCGCCCCATCTGTCGCGCCTGTTCGAACGCTTCTACCGCGTGGATCCCAGTCGCTCACGCGAGCGGGGCGGCACCGGTCTCGGGCTCGCCATCGTCAAACAACTCGTACAATCCATGAGTGGCTCGATCGACGTCACGAGCGAGTTCGGGAAGGGCACCATCTTCACGATGGTGTTCCCCGCTGCGCACGGTGAAGATCGTTCGAGGTGAGCGACGCCCTCAGTTGATTGGGTAGATGCGGATGGCGTTCGCCGTCCCCGCCGGATCGTGCTCGGCGACGAAGAGTCGTTTGTGTGCCCCGTCGTAGGCGACTCCGCGCACTCCGAGGAGGCCGGTGATGATAGAGGTCGCCACACCGGCGCGGTCGATCTGGAAGACCGTGCCGCTGCTGTTTCCGGTGAAGAGCGTGCCATCCGGGCCCTGCGCGATCAGATTGGGACTTGCTACGTTGGAGAACAAGGTGATGATCGGGCCGGCGTCGGCCACCGCGGCATCTCCTGCATCGCCTGCGTCTCCGCCGTCGCCCGCATCCCCTGCGTCGGGGTCGATGGGGGCGGCATCGGGGGGATACGTGCCACCGGTAAGTCCCGACTGAAGGACTCCAAAGTTCTGATCCGAGACGTAAATCTTGCGCTCGTTGTAAACGACGCCGATCGGCTTGGACAATCCAAGGGCCAGATCGGTTTCTTTCCCGCCTCCGTCGGGGGTGAGTGACAGCTTGGCGAGGGCGCCTTGCACTCCGCCGTCGACCTTCTTGAAATAGGTGTCGACGAGAGTGCCGTCCGCGAGAATGGCAAGGCCGATGCGGCGCCTGTTGACCGCGAGGTTCCCGAGTGAGCCGGCGTCGCCGCTGGGGTCGACGACGAAAACGGTGCCCGCTGTTCCGTACCCAAAGTTCGTGACGTACATCGTGCCGTCGAAGAGACGAATGACCTGACCAAGCGTAGGTCCGCCGTCACCCGGATCAGGGAGATCCCACGTTTTGCCGTACCCGCTCTTGTCCGTCCACTTGACGATCTTGTTGTTTGCGCTGTCTGCGATGTAGAGCGCGGCGCCAACGCCGTAGTCCCAGAAGAGCCCATTCGGGTCGCCGGCGAAGGCGATCGTCGTTGGCCCACGATCGACGGTGCCGGAGTCGCTTCCGGTGTCCGAGACCGCGTCCGTGCCGGTGTCGACGCCAGTGGAGGAATCGGTCGATCCGTCGACGGCGGTTGCGTCCGCACCACCGTCGGCAACCGGTTCCGTGGTGTCATCTCCGCCGCACGCGACGATGCATGCGCAGCCGACTCCCAAGGCCATCGTACCGAGTGCGAAACGACGGGGCTTCATAATCATATTTCGTTTATCGCACGCGGTGCTCAGTCCGAATCGCATCATTCCTCTGGTTTACAAAAGTGTCACAAGGTCGCCGTGCAGCCCGTGGCAGACTCGCCGTCGGAGGCACGCATGTCGCGCTTTGGTAAATCGGATGTCTTGACGAAGGGGCTCGCTCTCGGCGCTCTCATCCTGATGGAGCGGTCGGCGAACGCGACGCTCTGCAGCACGCTTCCCAATCCCCTGGTCATCGAGTCGGGCGACACGCAGGAGCCGATGCTGAAGACGCTCGGCAAGAAGCTGCGCGATTCGGCCACACCGATGACCGTGATTTACCGTACGACGGGCACGTGCGCTCTGATCGGCGACATCTACCATGCGCCTCTCCCGAACCGGATCCCGACCGCGGCCGTCATGCTCTACACGCCATCGAGCGTCGAAGATCCCACGTGGACTCCGTCGAAGGCTTCGGCGTCGTGCACGGTCGACGACGCCAGCGGCCTGAGCATCGATATCGCCATCGCCGCCACCTTCGTATCGAGCTGCACGACGGCCCCGCCCCCCACGGGCTTTGGACTCATCAGCGGCCCGATTCAGGGCTACACATTCATCGTTCCGAAGGCGAGTACGCAAACGGCTCTCATCGCTGAGGAAGGGTATTTCGCATTTGGGTTTGGCTCGGCGGGAATGATCCAGCCGTGGACCGACACGCACTACCTCTTCACGAGGACTCCGACCAAGAGCACGGCGCTCACCCTTTCGGCGGCCATCGGCCTTCCGGTCGGCAAGCTCCTCGGCGTTGCGTTCGACAAGTCGACCGAGGTGCTCAACGCCGTCGCGACCTCACCGGATCCCGAGAAAACCATTGGTTTGATGGGATCAGAAATCTACGACAACAACCGCGGAAAGGTCAGCGTCCTTCCGTTCCAGGCCTTCAAGCAACGCCACGCGTACTTTCCGGATTCGAGCGCGACGGTGTTCGACAAGCGGAACCTGCGCGACGGGCACTACGTCCCTTGGGCACCGACCGTGTACTTGACGGCCGTCGACGGGACCAACACACCCACGTTGCCGAATGCCAAACAGTTCATCGAGCTGGTGCTCGGCAAGACCACGCTCCCCGACGTCGATGGCCTTGCGGCGATCATTTCGCGGGGTCTGATTCCGGACTGCGCTATGAAGGTTACCCGTGCGTTCGACGGCGGAGATCTCTCGCTCTACTCGCCGGTGGCACCGTGCGGTTGTTACTACGAGAGCAAAGTGCCAGGAGGGGCCACGAGCTGCACGGCCTGCACCGATGACACCCCATGCGGCGGCGGCAAGTGTCGCTACAACTTCTGCGAGGCGAAATAGCCATGAAATCGCCTGTCCTCAGCGTCTTCGCATTCTTCGCGCTCTTCTCCTCTGTCGCCGCATACGTGGGTTGCTCGACCGACGATGCCGTCCACGAGCCCGCGCCTGCAGACGCAGGCAAAGCCGATACTGGCGCGACCACCGACGACGGATCCACCGGCGACGGCGGGATCGTGCCGGACAACTGCTTCATGAATCCGACGACTCACTTCGAGATCATCAACGCGTGCACCGACGCTGCGCGGGTGGACAAGAAGCCGCCGCTGCCGCTTCTTTTGGCAGACGGTGGGCTGCCGCCGCCTCCGTGAAGTTGGCAATCAAACGTATGATGTAACAATCCTGTGCACGCCGACTTCCGCGGTGACGCCAGCACGCGTTGGCGCAAGTTTCGCAACACCGCCGAGAGAGAGGTTGACCATGCATAGCCAATTTACGTTCGTACGGAATGCCACTTTCGCAATGATGGCTACTGCTCTTGCGGTTGCCGCGTGCAGTGGCTCGACGACGACGGACACCGGACCCGCGACTGACTCAGGAGCCGGCAGTGGTGATGGTAGCGCCATGGCCGAAGGGTCCACGGGAAGCGACAGCGGCACCGGTACGGAGACCGGGAGCGGTACCGACTCCGCGGCAGACACCGGCGGCGGCACCAACAAGCCGTTCGGTGACCCTTGCACGGCGAACGGTAACTGCGCGAGCAACGTCTGCTTCATGGGAGGAATGGGATCCTACTGCTCAATGCACTGCACGAGCCCGACCCAAGCCACCGATTGCCCCAGCCCGCCAACGTCCGGCATGTGCAACGGCATGCACTTCTGCAAGAAGTAGCGTTCAGTTGCAGGAATCCTCGGAGGTGAGCACCGAGTGATCCGCCAATGCCACCTCGGTCCCCCAGGGCGCCGCCGAAAAGGGGACCCGCACCTCGGTCGCCCGCGTGAACGATGGGAGAATTGAAACAGAATTGTGACAAGCAAAAGCGCGATCTCGTGATGGTTGGATGGCGCCGCTCGGCGCATTCGCCCTGATAGGCTCGCGGCGTGCGACCGTCTTCGTTTGCATCGGGTTTCATCGCGGTTCTCGCGATCGCGAGCCGTGCCCGCGCCGCCGATCCTCCGACCGGACCGCCCGCGCCGATCGCGTCGGCCGAGACGAAAGAGAACAGCCTCCTCAAGACCGTCAAGCTCTCCGGGTACGTCCAAGCCGACTGGGTGCTGATGCGGCAGTCGTCGCAGGACGAGGTGAACAACGCGAACGGCGATCCGCTGAACGAGAATCGTTTCGTCCTTCGCCGTGGTCACCTCCGCGCCGAGGTCGACCAGGGCTACGTGCTTGGCTCGCTCGAGATCGACGCCAACACCGTTCGGGGTCCTACGCTGCGCCCGATCGATGCGGAGGTGTCGTTTCGCTACCCCGCCAAACCAGTGGACGGCGAGCCGTACATCATGGCCACGCTCGGCCTCTTCAAGACACCGTTCGGTTTCGAAGTGCTCGAGGCGGACAACCGCCGCCCGTTCCTCGAGCGAAGCACCGTGATCCGCGCTTTTTTCCCTGGTGAGTACGATCTCGGCGCGCGCATCAAGGGCGGCTGGCGCTTCGTCGATTACGCGCTCGGGCTCATGAACGGCAATCCGATCGGTGAGCGCTCGTTCCCCGCGCGCGATCCAAACAAGAGCAAAGATCTCGTCGTTCGCGTGGGCAGCCACGCCGACGTTGCGAAGGGAGTGCGCGTCCTCGGAGGCTTCTCGGGCGTCACCGGCAGCGGCTTTCACAGAGGCACGCCGAGCACGAAAGACGTCCTCGTGTGGCGCGACACGAATGAAGACGGGATTGTTCAGCCCGACGAGGTCACCGTCATCCCTGGTACCGCGGCGAGCGCGTCGGAGACTTTCCACCGCTTCGCACTCGGCGCCGATCTCCGCGTGGTGGCAGACATTCCGGTTCTCGGCGAGCTCGTCCTGCGCGGAGAGATCGTGCGAGGCAGCAATATCGATCGCGGAGTCATGCCCGCCGATCCCGTTTCCACCGGGCGGAATCTACGCGAATTTGGCTGGTATGCGGGCTTCACCCAGGAGATCACGCGCTACGGGATGATCGGCGTTCGCTACGATCGCTACGACCCCGATGCCGATGCGCAGAACCAGCTCGGCGTGAAAGTCGTCCCGGCGACGAGCGCTTTTTCGACGTGGGCCTTCATGGGGGCGCTCCGTTACGGCGGCGGCCGGTTCATCGCCGAGTACGACCGCAACACCAACGCGCTCGGGCGCGACACGAACGGCGCCCCCGTCAATCTGAAGGACGACGCCTTTACCCTTCGCGCCGAGATGAGCTTCTGATGCGCGCGTTTTCACTCGTCTGCGTCGTGCTGGTCATCTCCTCGTGCGATGGATCCACCTCCGACCCTGGTCTTCGCGCTGCTCTTCGCGCCGAGGGAGCACAGTTTTTCCCAGGGGCGATGCCGGCAGAAGCCGGTGGCCCGAAGGTGGCGGCGGTCAACCTGGTCACCACCTCGCTGCGCGCCGGATCGGTCGGTAAATCGTGCTCCGGAGCGCTCGAAGCAGAGGCCACATCGGCGGCTATTGCACTGGCCGGTGACGACGGTTACTGGGTGGTGACCGCGTCGGTGCCCGACGTTCAGACACCGGGGCTCCCGTCGTTTCATACGAGGCTCTCCTTCTCTTCGTCACTCTCCCCGGGCTCGCATGATCTCGTGGTGCGCGCCGTGGACATCAACGGGCGCTTCGGTCCGGCGAACCTGCAGCCGCTCACGGCGGTGGACACGACCCCTCAAGGCCGGCTGGTGGTCTCACTCACGTGGGACAGCGAGAGCGATCTCGATCTGCGGGTCGTCGATCCCAACGGCGCTGAAGTCTGGAAACGAAACATCAACTCCTTCGGCCCGCCCGCCCCCGGTCAGCCTCCGGGCTCCGACGCCTGGAAGAACGGAGGGATCCTGGATTTCGATTCCAATGCCGCGTGCGTGATCGACGGGCGCCGCAGGGAGAACGTGGTCTGGAAGACGACTGCGCCGTCCGGGCATTACGTCGTGCGCGTCGACACCTTCTCTCTGTGCAGCGAGGTGTCCGCGAACTGGAAGCTCGAAGCGTTCCTCTCGGGTGCATCGCTCGGCCGCTCCGAAGGCTCGAGCTTCGACTCCGATACGCGCCTTCCTCACGATCGCGGCGCGGGGCTGCTCGCCCTCGAGTTCGACGTCCCCTGACATGCGCACGGCGCCCCTCCTTCTCATCGCGTCGCTCATTTCGCTTTGGGGCTTCGCGGCGCTCGGCCAGACGCGGAGCGGCGATGGCGCGGGCGCACAGGCTCCGCGGAGGATCACCAAGTATCCGACGTTGAAGTCCTTCGTCGAGGCGACGTATCCAGCCGACAAAAAAGCTGCGGGCGTTGAGGCGGCGGTCGTCCTGACGATCGAGATCAGCGCCGTAGGACTGGTAAACGCGGTGAACGTGGCGCGCTCCGCGGGTGAAGATTTCGATGCTGCGGCGATCGACGCGGCCAAGCGCTTCGAGTTCGAGCCCGCCGAGGTCGACGGAAAACCTGCGCCCGCGAAGCTCACCTACCGCTACGAGTTCAAGATCACCAAGGAGCCGGAGCCTCCGCCTTCGGTAAATTTTGAAGGGCGGGTCTTGGAGCGACAGACGGCAACGCCGGTGGCCGGTGCTTCTGTGGCCCTCGAAGATCTTGGCGTCTTCGCGACCACGGACGCCGATGGGCGCTTTGCAATTGTGGGCGTACCGAACGGTTTGCACCGCGTGACGGTGACCGCGGCGCGTATTCAGGTTTCTTTTTTTGAGGAGGAGATCGCTTCGGGAAAAAAGTCAGTGCTCACGTACCGCGTCGCGGGGGCGAAGTCTCCGTCACCCGAAGAGACGCTGGAGATCCTGGTGCGGGCTGCGCGTCCGCGGCGAGAAGCGGCGGCCGTCATCATTTCCGCCGCAGAGGCAAGGCACGTCGCAGGGACCCAGGGCGACGTCTTGAAGGTGGTGCAAAATCTTCCCGGAGTGTCGAGGCCGCCGCTGTCGTCAGGACAGATCGTGGTGTGGGGCTCGGCTCCGAAGGACACGCGGGTGTACGTCGACGGTGTGGAGATCCCCGCGCTCTATCACGGCGCCGGATTACGCTCGACTATCAACTCGGATCTAGTGACGAGCGTCGAGCTCGTGCCCGGAGCGTATGGCGCGGACTATGGTCGCGGGCTCGGCGGGCTCGTTCGAGTGGAGACGCGCCCGCTCCCCAAGGAGGGAGTGCATGGCTACGTAGGAGCGGACACACTCGACGCATCGGGGATGGTCGCGGCCAAGCTCACCGATCGTCTGCGCGTCGGCGCGGCTGCGAGATACAGCTACCTCGACAGCGTGATGTCCGCCGTCTCCGCACCCGCCGTCGAAGATTTTTTTCCGATCCCGCGCTACCGCGACTACCAGGCGAAAGCGACGCTCGATCTCGGTCGCAATGAAGCGATCGACGCTGTTTTTCTCGGCTCCAACGACGATCTGCGCCGGGCCATTCCTTCTCCCGACCCAGCCCGGGTACGCGCGGAGACGACTGAGAGCTCTTTTCAACGCGCCTACCTTCGCTACGTCCGCGTCGGCTCCAACGGAGACACCGTTAGCGTGACGCCGTTCGCCGGCTACGATCACGCGAACGTCACCACGAGCTTCGGAGACGTGCCCACCCAGCTCGACGTGGGCTCCTGGAAGTACGGCCTCCGCGCTTCGCACCGCAGCAAGATCACTCGCAGCATGGATCTCTCGCTCGGCGTCGATGCGCTGGGCGCGAGCTCGTCCATCCGGCGCGCTGGCACTCTGACCCTCCCGCCGCGCGAAGGGGACGTCACCGTCTTCGGGCAGCCACCCGGAAGCGACTACAACGTCGACGAGTGGAGCACGAACATCGTCGACCTCGGGCCGTACGTGATCTCCGACATCCGGTTGGGTAAATTCACTTTCACGCCGGGGCTGCGCTTCGATGCCTTTCTCATCGAGGGAAGCCGCATGACACCGCGCGTAGGGCTCACTCCCGCGATCGGTTTTTCTCGTATGGAGGGCGCCGTCGATCCGCGCCTGACCGTGCGGTATCAGGCCACACCGCGGCTCTTGGTCACGGCAAGCGCAGGCACGTACCACCAGCCCCCGGAGCCCGAGGATCTCAGCGCCGTCTTCGGCACGCCGGAGCTTGCATTGTCGCACGCCACGCACGTCAGCCTGGGAGAGGCCTTCAAGCTTACGCCGACGCTCACGGCAGAGATGATTGGATTCTACAAGTATCTCGGAAACCTCCCCGTGCGCACGCGGCTCGCCGAACCCAAGCTCGCGCGCGCTCTCACCCAGGACGGCGAAGGGCGCAGCTACGGCGTGCAACTTCTCTTGCGACAGGAGATGACGCGCGGGCTTTTTGGCTGGATCTCGTACTCCATCAGCCGAAGCGAGCGGCGTTACTTGCTGGAGGAGCGGTACCGCCTCTTCGACTACGATCAGCCGCACGTGCTCGCTGCGGTCCTCAGTCAGGAGATCGGGCGCTGGGTTTTCGGAGCGCGCTTTCGCTACACCTCGGGCGCGCCGCGAACGCCGGTGGTTGGGAGCTTTTACGATGCGCGAGGGGATCAGGCGCAGCCCGTCTTCGGCGAACAGAACACCGTTCGCATTTCGGACTTCTACCAACTCGACGTGCGTGCGGAGCGCACCTTCGCCCTTGGCAAGCGGGTCACCCTCGCCGTCTTCCTCGACGTGCTCAACGTGACGTTTCACCAGAACCGCGAAGAGATCGTCTACAGCTCGGACTTCAAGCGCAAGGGCTACATCACGGGGCTGCCGACGCTCGCGATCCTCGGTGCGCGGGTGGAGTTCTGATGCGGGCCCGAGCCTTACTCGTCTTGTCGATCGTCGCCGTGAGCTGTCGTCCCGATCTCGGAGATCGTGATTCACTCGTCACCTCCGCGCGAATCATCGCCGTGCGCGGAGAGCCGCCGGAAGCGAAGCCAGGCGCAAAGGTGAGCTACACGCTTCTCGTGGCGAGCGCGGTGGAGAGGACCGCCGATCCTGCGGCAAATTGGGCGTTTTGCGCTGCGCCGAAGAAGCTGAGCGAGAACAACGTGGTGAGCACGGACTGCGTGGGCGAGGGTAATGTGCGCCCATTCGCAAGCGGAGTATCCATCGTGAGCGCGGCGATCCCGGACGATGCGTGCTCGCTTTTCGGGCCCGAAGCGCCGCCCGGTGGGCTCCGTCCGCATGATCCGGACGTGACCGGCGGGTTCTACCAACCAGTGCGCGCGGAGGTGGACGCAATCACGGCGTTTGGCCTCGAGCGTCTGGTGTGTCATCTCGCTAGTGCTTCGGCGGACGTTGCCCAAGAGTTTGCGGTGCGCTACACGCCGAACAAAAATCCGTCGCTCGGTGCGCTGACTGCCACGGTGGACGGCGCACCGCGCACGCTCGATCAGCTGCCTGCAGGAAAGACGGCGAGGTTCGAGATCTCCTGGCCACCCGGCGACGCGGAGAGTTACGTGACCTTCGACATCGCCACCCAAACGCTCATCGGTCATCGCGAGGCGATGCGTGTCTCGTGGTTCGCGAACGGCGGAGAGTTCGATGCAGATCGCACCGGCCGCACGGACGCGGAGACCGTGGCAAGCGCCGGCAACGGGTGGAAGATCCCCTCCGATCCCGGTGCAATTCGGCTGTGGATCGTGCTCAGGGACAGCCGCGGAGGAACCGCGTTCTCGACGTACGCGTTGACGGTCGTGCGCTGACGTCGACTGGGAGTTACTTCTTCGGGGTCGCGGGCGGCGCGGTCTTCGGCACCACGGGAGCCTTCGGAGTCGCCTTCACGAACTTGAGCGTCATGCGATCGCTCTCGCCGATGGCGGCATACTTGTCGTGGTCTTTGTCCTTCAAGGTGAAGCTCGGCGGCAGCGCCCAGACGCCTTCGGCGTAGTCCTTCGTGTCTTTGGCGTTCGCGTTGATCTCGGACTTTCCGGCGAGCTTGAAGCCCGCGGCCTCGATCTGCTCGATGCACCACTTCTCGGGGAGGTAGCCGTTCTTGGCCGACACGTCGGGGTTCGCGTCTGCCTTTGCACGGTGCTCCTCGATGCCGAGGATCCCGCCCGGCTTGAGCGCGCGGTGGATCTCGGCGAGCCACGCGGGCATCGTGTGAGAGTTATGCATCCCGTGAAGCTCACGCATCACCAGCACCATGTCGAGAGAAGCATCGGCGCCGAGCTTCGGTGCCTTCGGATCGATTTGAAACGATTCCACTTTGCCGAAGAGCTCCGGCGACGACGCGAGCATTGCCCGGGTGCGCTGCGCGTACAGCGTGGCCCGAATGTCGATCGGGCCGTTCGGATCTCCGGTGGTGACGAGGAGCTTTCCGTTCTTCGCGAGCGCCGGTGCGAGGAGCTCTGTGTACCAGCCCTCGCCGGGACCGTATTCGAGGACGGTCATGTTGGGCTTGAATCCAAGCGCGTCGAGGGTCTCGAGGGGGTGACGGTATTTGTCGCGCGCGGCATTGGCCAGCTTGCGGTACTTGCCCGCCACCGCCGCCTGGATCGCCGCCTTTCCCGACGGGTACGCCTTGTCGGCGACCGCCTTCGCCGCAGCGTGCATCTCGGGCGTCCAGCGCGCGAGCTCCGCTTTGGTGTCGACCTCCATCTTCGCGCGATCGTCCTGAAGCTCCTTCTGGTCCGCTGCCTTCTTCTTCTCTTCGGGCGTCGGCTCGAGGGGCTTCGTCGGCTCGGGCGGTGTCTCCGCGGCGATCGGTGCGACGGGCGGCGGCGGCGGCGCGGGGGATACGGGCACGGGCGCCGGGTCGGAACCGCACGCAGTGAGGATTGAGAGGAGAACGACGGCGCCGAGGACTCTTCGCATGCGCCCTCACTAACACTTCGCCTTCATCAGGCAAAGGCCCGGCGCGGTGAGAGGCGTTTCGGAGGCTGTGAGGCAAAATGCGGCATAAAAAAGGCCCGCAAAAGCGCATAAGCGCTGCATTTCGTGCGGTCGCGCCGCGGCATGTCAACTGCAATGATGTGCATGCATTCCCAAATGTGCGGATGGAGAGAGACATGGAAATGGCGCCAGACAGGATCACCCTCGACGTACGAGACATCGTCCTCGTGCTGAACGAGCTCATTCAAACCAATAAAGACAGTGAGAAGCTCTTCGCCTACGCGACGGGCGATGTTCTCAACATCGGCCACAAGGCGACCTTTGCGCGGTACTCGCGGCAGCGCGCAGGGTTTGCACGCGCTCTCCAGTCTGCCGTTCTTCGCCTCGGTGGGGATCCGGTCGGCAACGGCAGTGTGAGCGGCGCGGTCCTGCAAGGCTGGATGGACATCAAGTCGGCGGTCTCGGTCCGCGAAGACCTCGCCATCCTCCAAGAAGTCGAGCGCGGCGAAGACGTAGCCAAGAAGCACTACGAGGCTGCCCTCCAGAGATCACTGAGCGACGACCTCCGCGCCCTCCTCGAGCGCCAGCTCGCGAGCGTCCGGGAGTGTCACGATCGTATTCGGCTCCTCAGCGGATCGACGAACTGAGCTAATTTCCATGCAGTGACAACGCCTCGGCTACGGCGAGCATCGCACTAGTGCCGCCATGCTCATTCTGAAGAAGCTTCTCGTCCCCGTCGATTTCACCGAGACTTCGGAGCGGGCGCTCGACCACGCCGTGGCGCTCGCTGAAAAGTTCGATGCCGCCGTCGTTGTACTGCATTGCTATGAGCTGCCCATCTACGGTTTTCCGGATGGCGCGTTCATCGCGACCAGCGACGTAGCGTCGCGGATTTCCGTGGCCGCGCAAACAGCGCTCGACTCGCTCGTTGCCGCCCGGGTGGCGAAAGGTCAGCGCGTCACGGGGGCACTGCGCATCGGCGTAGCCTGGGAAGAGACCAACTCGTACGCGGCGACGATTGAAGCCGACATGATTGTCATCGGCACCCATGGCCGCAAAGGCATCACCCGCGCACTCCTGGGAAGCGTCGCGGAAAACGTGATTCGGACAGCCACGCGGCCAGTTCTCGTCATTCATGGGCCGCGGGAGCAGACGCCATCATGAGCCAGCCTCTCGTCATCTTGGTGGGCACCGATTTCTCCAACCAAGCCGAAAGCGCCTTGGAAATGGCGCGTGATCTCGTGTCGCATGCTCCGGCCGCCGAGCTCCATATCCTGCACGTCGTCGCGCCCAAGATCAGCTCGGTGGGCATCAGCGGGGTCGGGCCGAACCTGGCGACGGAGCTCACCGAGTCACTCGATCGAGCGCGCGCGCAGCTTCAAAGCGTGTGTCGCGCCGGAGAGGCGTCCCTTACGGCTCGCACCACCGGTCACATTCGCACGGGGGACGCTACGACGGAGATCACCGAGCTAGCGAAGTCGTTGAACGCGGATCTGATCGTGGTCGGAACCCACGGGCTCACCGGTCTCGAGCGGCTCTTGCTCGGCTCGGTGGCAGAGACCGTGACTCGTCACGCACCCTGCTCGGTTCTCACGACGCGGGCCAAGAAGGTCTCGGCGGAGGAGCTGATCGAGCCTGCCTGCCCTGACTGCACTCTCGCCAAAGCATCGGCGGCGAACCCGAATGCGCGCTGCCCGCATCATCCACGAAAAAGCGCTCGCCCGCACACTTACAGCGAGGGACGGAGCCCCGAGGGGCACGAGACCTTCCGCTTCGACAGCTGAGAAGCGTTGGGTGCACGAGCTTTCTCCTCGCCTTGCGCACCGAACGTTTAAACTACGGAGCGCGCCCACGTTTGGTGGACACGCTCCTTACTAGGTTGAACCGCGACTCAGCTCGCCTTGTCTGCCATGGCTTTCAGGTCGGTCCATTCTTTGTCGAGCTTGGCCTTGGTCGCGTCCCACGCCGTCGCAGTGGTGGTCTCGAGTGATTTGCGATCGGCGACGAACGCGTCGCGCTTGATGCGGAGCTCGCCGACCGAGGCCTGAAGGTCCGTCTTCGGCTTCCCCTTCAAGGTCTGGACTTTCGCGTCGAGGGTGTCGATCTTCTTGTTGAGATCATCGAGGTTCGTTTGCGTGGAATGCCTGTAATCCTCGATGGTTTTTGCGAAGTCGGCCTGCGCGGCGGCTACCTTCTTGTCCGCTTCGGCCTGGGCGTTGTTGATCTTTTTGTCAGCCTCGGTCTTCGCGGCGGCGATCTTTTCGTTGGCCTCGCCCTGGGCCACGTTCGCCTTGTCCTGCTCGCCTGCTCCCGACTTGTCGCAACCGACGGCGAAAGAGACGAGAAGTACTGCGCTGAAAATAGTCGTTGATCGAATCATGAATGACTCCCTTGTTTGGTTTGCTGCAATGACGCCTCGTATGCGGAAGCGCGTCTTCATCGTCATCGAGTTGCTTGGGGCGCGGCCGCGGTGTGCGCGGGGAACGGCGCGAGGACTTCCCTCACCGCTCGTTGGAGAAGTTGATCGTCGATCTTGTCCGGGTTGACCTCGGCGCGGGCGGTGCCGTGCCAGACGGCGCCGTCGCTGGCGCCATCGAACATGTCGATCACGATGGCTCCTTCGACGAAGTCCGCTTCCTCGTCGCTCCCCAAACCGTCGGCCGCACCGCGCGTACCCTGCGCAGGACGCTTGATCCCTTTGCGCGATCCGGAAGCGCAGGCAACGACTACGTCGCCCTTCTTTCCGGCTTCCGCGGCCGCATAGCCTTTCTCTTCAAGGACCGTCGTTATCAGCGGATGCATTCGCTTCTCGATTTCCGCCGTGCGCGGCGAGCGCTTGAATCCCTTGGGCGAAGCTTCGGGTCCGCCGAACGAGAACGTTTGGTACTGAGGAAAGGGAGCTGACGCGAGGCTCGCGCTATGCGCCTGCACGGGCGAGCAACCCGTCATCAGCACAGGCATTGCGGCGGCGGCCGTGGTGATCACGGTACCGAGCAGCATCAGCTTCATCATCGCTTTTCTCATGTTTTTTCCTGGATCAGTGGAACGCGGGGAGAAGATGCAGCCTCTGCCTCCGCCGTTGCGGTGTGCGCGTAGAGATATGCCCCGCGTGGCATGTGCGCACGTCCCCAGAGCGGTAGTCAGGCCTAAAAGAAGCACTGGGCGGTGGCACACCCAGTGCACAGGGCAGGTTGTAACCAACGTTCGAAAGAACCTCGAAAAAGGAGCTCGCACATGACGACGCAGTGGCATCCGACTTGGTGGAAAAACGAAGTTCACGGCAATGCGTTTGGCCGGGTGAAAGAGGCCCTCCGTCGGGACTGGGAGCAGACGAAAAAGGACCTCCACGTTAAAGGCGGTCACGAGCTCAATCAGGGCGTGGAGGACACCGTCCAGCAAGCAGTCGGAAACGAGGGCATTCCCAGGGAGGACCGCCCCAATCCCCCGCGCGTCATCGGCAGCTGGGACGACGCCGAGTTTCCGGTCGGCTACGGACACGCCGCGCGAAAACAGTACGGCGCCGAGCACCCGAAGTGGAGCGAGCATCTCGACAGCAAGCTCCAGGCGGAGTGGGAGTCGGGGACGGCAGTACCCCGCCGCGAGTGGGGCGAGATCCGGCCCTGGGTGCGTCACGGCTACGAGTACGAAGGTCGCAACTAAATTTCTACGTCGCTCGCGTCGACAATCAACGAAAAGAGGAACTCATGAACTCAGTGCTCAATAACGCTCAACACGCTGCGTCCCAAGCCGTCGACCAAGCGAAAAACACCGCGAGCGATACGCGCGCGTCGCTGATTGATTTGGGTGTGCAGGCTCTGAAGCTCTTCAACCACGCACGCGCCCAGGAATCACGGGTAGTGGACTCGGCTCTCGACCACATCGGTTTGCAGCGTCGCCAGAGCGCGCTTCGCCCGGCACTCTGGTTCGCGGCCGGTGCGGTAGTTGCTGGCGGCGCGGCTCTCGTCTTTGCGCCCAGCTCCGGTGAGAAGCTGCGGACGCGTCTGATCGAGCTCCTCAGCAACGCGGGTGACACCGTTAAGCGGAGCGCGATCGCAAAAGGGGCGGCGAGCGAGGTCAATCACATGAAGGACCATGTGCAAGACGTGAAAGACCATATGAAAGAAGACCACATGAAGCTGGAGCATATGAAAGGGAAGCCGTTCCCTTCGTCATGAGTCGCTCGGCTCGGGGGGGCCTTCGATCGCTCGCGTTCGCGTCTGCGCTCTCGTTTGCCGCGTGTGCGCCAATCGCGCGGCCAACGGTGCTTCAGCCTCAGTTGAAGAGTCCGTTCGTGGGGTACCAAAGTCGCCGTTACATCGACCCTTCGATGTGGCTTTGCTTGCCCGGACGAACCGACGACACGTGCAATCGTGATCTGTCGGCGACGGAAATTCGCTCCGACGGATCACGCTTCGTAGTGCCGCAAGAGGCCACGAAGGACGCGGGGGTCGATTGCTTCTACGTGTACCCCACCGTGGATCTGGGAGTCCTTCCAGGCAATCACGAGGATTTCTCGGATCTGAGAGCCATCGCTTTCACGACCAACGCGCAGGTCGCGCTTTTTGGCCAGGTCTGCTCGCTCTACGTGCCGCTCTACCGACAGGTGACGCTCGGAACGTATCTGCGAGGCGGGGAGCCGCTTGGCAAACGATTGGACGTCGCCTTCTCGGATATCGCCGACGCCTTTCTTCATTACATGGGCACGTACAATCACGGTCGCAAGATCGTCCTGATTGGCCACTCCCAGGGAGCGGAGATGGTGAAGCGCTTGATCGAGCGTTTCTTCGACGACGACCCGAAGATGCGCGAGCGACTGCTCGTTGCCATGCCGATCGGTGGAAATATCGACGTGCCGAGCGGGCAGGCAATGGGCGGAAGCTTCCACAACATTCCCATCTGCACGAAAGACGACGAGCTCGCGTGCGTCGTGGCCTATCGTTCGTACTGGGGCAATTCAGAGGGGCGCACCGAGTATCCGTTGCCGCCCGGGGAACAGCCGGTCTGCGTGAACCCGGGGAGGGTGAGCAACCCGACGGAGCGCGCGCCGCTCAAGGCCTACTTTCCGAAGAGCGTCCGGCTCAAGGGGGTCGAGGGCGTGACCACACCGTTCATCTACTATCCCGATCTGTACAGCGGCCGCTGCGTCGACGGCTTGAACAAGTATCGCTATCTCGAAATTACGGAGCTTCCGAGTCCCGGAGGGGCGCGCAAGAGTCCGCTCGATCTATCGAGCTTCAACGGTCGCTTCGGTACGCACGTCATAGATCTTCAGTTTCCGCAGGGCGATCTGATGGACATGGTGAGAAACCGAACCAAGCACCGGAAGTGAACGCACGCGGTAAGCCTATGTCACTGAGAGTACGTCCGTCGGGCGGCGGCAGCGGTTACGTTTGACTCCAGAAACCCATGAGCTCGACCAGCTTGTCGGCGTCGACGGGCTTGGCGATGTAATCCGAGGCGCCCGCCGAGAGGCATTTGTCGCGATCACCTTCAAGCGCTTTTGCGGTCAAGGCGATGATCGGGAGCGCCTCGTATTTTGGATTGCTACGGATGGCCCGCATCGTCTCGTAGCCATCCATTTCCGGCATCATCACGTCCATCAAGACGAGACCGACGTCCGGATGCTCGGCGAGGGCTTCGATTCCCGCGCGGCCGTTCTCCGCAAAGAGCACCTTCATTCCGTTCGCCTCAAGGACGCTCGCCAGAGCAAAGATATTGCGAACGTCGTCGTCCACCACGAGAACTGTCTTGCCCACCAAGGCGTCCCAAGGAGACGACGGACGGGCGTCCGGATCCCGCGGCGGCGTGCGCTCGACCCGATGGAGAAAGAGGCCTACGTCGTTGATCAAACGTTCGTACGAATGAGGTCCGGACTTGGTGATGATGGAGCTGACCAGCTTCTTCAGCTTCTTCTCCTCGGGGTCGCTCAGGTCCTTGCCGGTGTAGACGACGATCGGAAGCTCCCTCAGCTCGGGCTTCGCTCGCACGTCTTCGATCAGGCGGATTCCGTCGCGATCGGGGAGGACCAGATCCACGATCATGCAGTCGTACGCTTTGGTCGCGAGCGCGCAGAGCGCTTCCTCGGCAGACGAAACCGCCGTCACGTCCACCAGTCCCACCTCCCCGACGAGTTGGGTCAAGTGCTCTCGCTCGACGTGCCCGTCTTCTACGAGAAGGAGGGACTTGATCTCTCGATCCAGGAAGCTCGACAGATGAGCGAACGCGCCTTCCAGGCCCTCTTTGCTCACCGGCTTCTCGAGAAAAGCAAAAGCGCCGTGGGTGACCGCACGCTGGTTCCGCTCGAGGATCGAGATGACGTGAACGGGGATGTGGCGCGTGCGCGGGTTTCTCTTGAGTCGATCGAGGATGGTCCAACCGTCGAGCGCGGGAAGCTGGATATCGAGGGTGATGGCGTCCGGCATGAGCTCGTTTGCCAGGGCGATCCCGGTGTCGCCGCGCGAGGCCTCGACGGCCTTGAAGCCTTTCTGCCGGGCCATGTCCATCAAGATTTGGGCGAATTTGGTGTCGTCTTCGATGATGAGGAGAACACGATCGCCCTCTTGAATGTGCTCGCGGTCGTCGTCCAGCTGTGGGGAGGCGACCGTCCTCGCGGGGCTAGATGATTTCATCAGCGCCATCGCCGGCGCAAACGCAGCGTGCGGCTCGTCCACATTCGTGTTCTCTTCCGGCGACGTGTAAGTCTCTGGGAGGTAGAGCGTAAAGGCGCTCCCCTTGCCGAATACGCTGGAGACCTGAATCTCGCCGCCGAGTAGGCGAGCGATTTCGCGACTGATCGAGAGACCGAGGCCCGTGCCGCCGTACTTTCTGCTGGTCGTCCCGTCTGCTTGTTGGAAGGCCTCGAAGATGACCTGCTGTTTGTCGGGAGCGATCCCGATCCCGGTGTCCTCGACCCGATACTCGATCACCCGCGACGCCGACTTCAGCGACTCTCGGGTGTACACGGTGCGATCGCTCGCTAGCGACATGCGAAGGGAGATCGTGCCTCGCTCCGTAAACTTGAAAGCGTTCGAGAGCAGGTTCTTCAGCACCTGCAGCAGGCGTTGCGGATCGGTGTAGGTCGTCGTGCTCGTGTCCGCGTCGATCTCGATCTCGAAGGCCAGAGATTTTTGGTCGGCGACGGGCTGGAAGTTCCGGCGCACGAACTCCTGCACGTCGGTGAGGGTGATGGTGCGGGCCTCGACCTCCATCTTGCCGGCTTCGATCTTCGACAGGTCGAGAATCTCGTTGATGAGCGACAAAAGATCTCCGCCCGACATGTGGATCGTCTTGGCGTATTCGACCTGCTTGGGAGTGAGGTTTGCGTCGGCGTTCTCCGACAGGAGCTGCGCCAGGATCAGAAGACTGTTCAGCGGCGTTCGGAGCTCGTGCGACATGTTCGCGAGGAACTCCGACTTGTACTTGGACGCGAGCGCGAGCTGCTCGGCCTTCTCCTCGATCGCCAGACGGGCCTGTTCGACCTCTCGATTCTTCACTTCTACACGCCCGTTTTGATCGACGAGCAAGCGCGCTTTCTCCTCCAACTCGACGGCCTGGATCTCGAGAGCCATGTTCGAGCGTTTGAGCTCTTCTTGCTGCACGGTCAGCTCTTTCGATTGACTCTGGAGCTCCTGGGTCAGGCCCTGCGACTGCAAGAGCAGCTGCTCGGTGCGCATGTTCGCCGTGATCATGTTGAGCACGATGCCGATGCTGACGCTCAGTTGATCGAGGAACAGCTGATGGATCGCGCTGAACGGGTGAAACGAGGCAAGCTCCACGACGGCCTTGACGTCGCCCTCGAAGAGCACGGGAAGGACGATGATGTTGAGCGGCGTTGCCTCCCCCAAGCCCGAGTTGATCTGGATGTAATCGGCGGGGACCCGGGTGAGGAGAATGGTCTTCTTTTCCCGCGCGCACTGGCCCACGAGCCCTTCGCCGAAGCGGAAGTGGTTGGCCACGTTCTTTCGCTCGCGGTAGGCGTACGAGCTGGAAAGCTTCAGGCGGGGGCCGTCCGTGTCCGACTCCACCACGAAGAACGCGCCGTGGTGGGCCGAGACCAGCGGCGTCAGCTGAGACATGATCATCTCGGAGACGTTCTCGAGGGTCTTCTGCCCTTGCATCATGCTCGAGAATTTCGCGAGGATGGTCTTGAGCCAATCCTGCTCGGTGTTGGTCTGGGTCGTCTCCTTCAGATTGACGATCATCAAGTTGATCTTGTCTTTGAGCGTGGCGACCTCGCCCTCTGCTTGCACGTCGATGGAGCGAGTGAGGTCTCCCTTGGTGACCGCGGTGGCCACGTCGGAGATGGCGCGCACTTGCGAGGTGAGGTTTCCGGCGAGCTGATTCACGTTGTCCGTGAGCTGGCGCCACGTGCCCATCGCGCCCGGCACCTTCGCCTGACCGCCCAGCTTTCCTTCGATCCCGACTTCGCGAGCGACGGTGGTCACCTGGTCGGAGAACGTCCCGAGCGTGTCGCACATGTTGTTGATCGTGTCGGCGAGAGCGGCGATTTCGCCCTTCGCTTCGACGCCCACGAGCTTCTGGGAGACGTCTCCGTTGGCGACCGCGGTGACTACCTTGACGATGCCTCGAACCTGGGTGGTGAGGTTCGAGGCCATGAAGTTCACGTTGTCGGTCAGGTCTTTCCAGGTACCGGCCACGCCGGGCACCTTGGCTTGGCCGCCCAGCTTTCCTTCGATACCGACTTCGCGCGCGACCGTGCTCACCTGCTCAGCAAAAATTCCGAGGGTCTCCGTCATGTTGTTGATGGTGACCGCGAGGGCCGCGACTTCGCCTTTCGCGTCGACCACCAACTTCTGCTTCAAGTCTCCGTTGGCGACGGCGGTCACCACCTTGACGATGCCGCGCACCTGAGTGGTCAAGTTCGAGGCCATGAAATTGACGTTGTCGGTCAGGTTCTTCCACGTCCCGGCAACGCCCGTGACTTCGGCTTGCCCTCCGAGCTTCCCTTCGGTGCCGACTTCCTTGGCGACGCGGGTCACTTCGCTGGCAAACGAGTTGAGCTGATCGACCATGGTGTTGATCGTGTTCTTCAGCTGGAGAATTTCGCCTTTGACGTCGACCGTGATCTTCTTCGAGAGGTCTCCGTTTGCGACGGCCGTTGTCACCAGGGCGATGTTTCGCACCTGCCCGGTAAGGTTCGAGGCCATCGAGTTCACGTTGTCGGTGAGATCTTTCCACGTCCCAGAGACGCCCTTCACCTCCGCCTGACCGCCGAGCTTTCCTTCGGTGCCTACCTCCTTCGCCACGCGGGTCACTTCCGCCGCGAACGAGCGAAGCTGCTCCACCATCGTGTTGATCGTGCTCTTCAGCTCGAGGATTTCGCCGCGAGCCTCGACGGTGATCTTTTGCGACAAGTCCCCGTTGGCGACGGCCGTCGTCACCTTGGCGATGTTTCGAACCTGGTCGGTCAGATTTCCGGCGAGGACGTTCACGTTGTCGGTGAGATCTTTCCAGGTGCCCGATACGCCTTCCACTTGGGCCTGACCGCCGAGCTTTCCTTCCGTGCCGACCTCCTTCGCCACGCGGGTGACTTCGCCGGCAAACGAGCGGAGCTGATCGACCATGGTGTTGATGGTGTCTTTGAGCTCGAGGACTTCGCCTTTGACGCTGACCGTTATCTTTTGCGAGAGGTCCCCGTTGGCGACGGCGGTGGTGACCTTGGCAATGTTTCGCACTTGGTCGGTCAGGTTTCCGGCGAGGACGTTGACGTTGTCGGTCAGGTCTTTCCAGGTACCGGACACGCCCTTCACATCGGCTTGGCCGCCGAGCTTTCCGTCGATGCCTACTTCCTTGGCGACGCGGGTAACCTCGGAGGCAAAAGAGCGGAGCTGATCGACCATGATGTTGATGGTGTTCTTCAGCTCATTGACTTCGCCCTTTGCGTCGACGCTGATCTTTCGAGAGAGATCTCCGTTCGCGACGGCGGTCGTAACCTCGGCGATGTTTCGCACTTGCGACGTGAGGTTGTTCGCGAGGAGATTGACGTTGTCGGTCAGGTCTTTCCAGGTGCCCGCGACGCCCGGCACTTCGGCCTGCGCGCCGAGCTTGCCCTCCACGCCTACGGTCTTGGCGACGCTGCTCACCTGCTCGGCAAAAATTCCCAGCGTCTTGGTCATGCTGTTCAGCGTGTCGGCGAGCGCAGCCACTTCGCCTTTGGCGTCGACCACCAACTTCTGCTGCAGATCGCCGTTGGCGACGGCGGTGACGACGCGCACGATGCCGCGCACCTGCGTGGTCAGGTTCGACGCCATGAAATTCACGTTGTCCGTGAGATCCTTCCAGACTCCGGAGACGCCTTTGACGTCGGCTTGACCGCCGAGCTTCCCTTCCGTGCCTACTTCTTTGGCGACGCGGGTCACCTCTGCCGCGAAGGAGTTGAGCTGATCGACCATCGTGTTGATGGTGTTCTTCAGCTCGAGGACTTCGCCCTTGGCGTCGACTGTGATCTTCTTCGAAAGATCGCCCTTGGCTACCGAGGTAGTGACGTCGGCGATGTTTCGAACTTGCGCGGTCAGATTGTTCGCGAGGAGATTGACGTTGTCGGTCAGATCTTTCCACGTTCCGGCGACGCCCGGCACGTCGGCCTGGGCGCCGAGCTTCCCGTCGACACCTACGGTTCTCGCGACGTCGGTGACCTGCTCGGCGAAAATTCCGAGCGTGTTGGTCATGCCGTTGATCGTGTCTGCCAGCTGAGCGATCTCGCCTTTGGCGTCGACCTTGAGGCGCTGCGAGAGATCACCGTTGGCGACGGCGGTGACGACGCGGGCAATTCCGCGAACCTGGGTGGTCAGGTTCGAGGCCATGAAATTCACGTTGTCGGTGAGATCCTTCCAGGTGCCGGCGACGCCCGTGACCTCGGCCTGGCCGCCCAGCTTTCCCTCGGTGCCCACGTCCTTCGCGACGCGGGTCACCTCGGTCGCGAACGAGTTGAGCTGATCGACCATCGTGTTGATGGTGTTTTTCAGCTCTAAAACCTCGCCGCGCATGTCGACGGTGATTTTCCTCGATAGGTCGCCCTTGGCGACGGAGGTGGTCACGTCGGCAATGTTTCGAACCTGCGCGGTGAGGTTCGAGGCCATGAAATTCACGTTCTCAGTCAGATCTTTCCAGGTGCCGGAGACGCCTCTCACCTCCGCTTGCCCGCCGAGCTTGCCTTCCGTTCCTACTTCTTTTGCTACGCGCGTGACCTCGGCGGCGAAGGAGTTGAGCTGATCGACCATCGTGTTGATCGTGCTCTTGAGCTCGAGCACCTCGCCCTTTGCGTTGACGGTGATCTTTTTCGAGAGGTCTCCCTTCGCGACGGACGTGGTCACGTCGGCGATGTTTCGAACCTGGGCGGTGAGGTTGTTCGCGAGGAGGTTGACGTTGTCCGTCAGATCCTTCCATGTGCCGGCGACACCGGGCACGGAGGCCTGCGCCCCGAGCTCGCCCTCCACGCCTACGGTACGGGCTACGCTCGTCACCTGCTCCGCGAAGATCCCGAGGGTCTTCGTCATGTTGTTGAGCGTGTCTCCGAGGGCGGCGATTTCGCCCTTGGCGTCCACTTGCAATTTTTCCGACAGATCGCCGTTGGCGACGGCCGTGACGACTTTGACGATCCCGCGAACCTGGGTGGTGAGGTTCGAGGCCATGAAATTCACGTTGTCGGTCAGATCTTTCCAGACGCCCGAGACCCCTTTCACGTCGGCCTGGCCACCAAGTTTTCCTTCGGTGCCTACTTCCTTGGCAACGCGGGTAACCTCGCTGGCAAACGAGTTGAGCTGATCGACCATCGTGTTGACGGTGTTCTTGAGCTCGAGCACTTCTCCCTTGGCATCGACGGTGATCTTCTTCGAAAGATCGCCCTTGGCGACGGACGTCGTGACCTCGGCGATGTTTCGCACCTGGGCGGTCAGGTTGTTCGCGAGCTGATTCACGTTGTCGGTGAGATCGCGCCACGTGCCGGCGGCTTCGGGAACCGCGGCTTGTCCGCCGAGCTTTCCGTCGGTGCCGACTTCCTTGGCGACGCGCGTGACTTCGGCGGCGAACGAGCTGAGCTGATCGACCATGCTATTGACGGTCGTTCCGATGCGGAGGAATTCTCCCTTCACGGGTTGCCCATCGAGCTGAAGGGCCATCTTCTGGGTGAGGTCTCCACCTGCCACCGCGCTGATGACGCGCGCAACTTCGGTGGTCGGTTGCACGAGATCGCCAATGAGCGCGTTGATCGAGTCGACGCTCGTGGCCCACCCGCCGGTCACTTCGCCGCCGAGAGAGACGCGCTCCATCATGCGCCCTTCGCGGCCGACGACGCGCTCGACGCGCACCATCTCGTTCGCGAGTGCCGCGTTGCGCGCAGCGAGGGCGTTCATAGCGCGCGCGATGTCACCGATGATGCCGTGGCTGTCGGCGACGGGGAGGCGTGCGGCGAAGTCCCCGGACTCCACCGCGAGTAGCGCGCGAAGCACCTCTTCGAGAACGGGAGTGTCGGCGTGCTTTCCGTTTTGGCGGCCGTTCTGCCGCGCTTGTGGGGAGCCGGTTTGAGCGCCTCCGCCTTGCGGGCCGTTCTGGGGCGCGCGTCCCTTTTTTACGGGCGGGGAAACGGGCTTGGTGGGGTCATCGCTTTGCAACGGAAGCTCCTTCGCGGGCGGATCGTCGCGAACGATCAGATGGCCAAACGGAAAGCCGGAGCAACGGATGTGCCGGCAGAGCGCCCGGTTTCCGTTTGGAAAAAGAGCCTATTTTCGGCGACTCGACGGAGCGACGGTATCAGCGCGCCACGTAGCTTTTTGCTACGCGTAGCAAAACGCTACGCGGTTAGTTTTGGTCGCGAGGTCACCCCCCGACGAGTGGTCAGATTCAGGTGCTCAGGGCTTGACGCATGTTCCGGCGAGTGAGCCCGATTCCTTTTTACAAACCTGGCCCACGCCGCATTCGGCGTCTCCGACGCACGTGGATTTTTGGGCGTTGGATCCCGCAGCTGCGCCCACGCAGGTCCCGGTGGCCTTGCCTCCTTCTTTTTGACAGGTTTGGCTGGCGCCGCACTCGGCGTCACCCATGCAGGTCGACGTCTGCGTCGCGTTGGGGGCGCGTGCGTTGTTGGATTCCGCACCGCAGGCCATGACGAGCGTGAACGAGAGGGCGATGAGACCGCGCAATTGATTTTTCATGGGCGACCCACGAGCAATGCCCGGGCCAAGCGCGAAAGGCTTGATTTAAGCGGGATGCGCGGAGGCGGGGCGCGTGGCGATTCTGCGCGTCGTGGCGCTCTGTCTCGCTGGCGGGCGCGTCTAGCGGCCGGCGGCGGGGGGCCGGATGCTGTGGGCGCGATCACCGAGGGCGCGGCGCACGAGCGTGATGATGTCTTTTAGGTTCACCGGCTTCAGAAAAAATCCGTCGGCGCCAATCGCCGACAGACGCTTCCACTCTGCTGGTCCACCCGATGCGGTAACGACCACGATGGCGACGGCATCCGTTCCGGCGCGCGCGCGAAGATGCTGCGTCACCTCGATGCCATCGAGGTTCGGCATCTGGAGATCGAGAATGGCGACCGAGTGATGGCGCGCGTCGAACGCTTCGATGGCGGCGCGTCCGTCGGCAACGCACTCGATGAAGGCATCCGGAAACTCGAAGCGCAGCGCGAGCTCGAGGGCATCGCGGAAATCCGTGTCGTCCTCCGCAACGAGGATCCGGTTCGGGGCGACTTCTTTTTTTCGGGCGGTGGCGAGGGCGCGCCCAAAAGCTAGGGCGCTCGGTATTCGTTCGGCGGGATCCTTGGCGAGCGCTTTCATCACGACGTCGTCGAAATCGGTTCCGAGATCGGGCCTTCGATCACTCGGACGCGGCACGTCCACCGTGACATGGGCAAGCATCCGCTCGACTGGATTCTCCCCTGGGTAAGGCGGCTTTCCAGTGAGAAGCTCGAACGCCAAGCATCCCAGCGCATACACGTCTGCGCGACTCACGAGCTCGCGCGCGACTTCGGTGCGGATCACGTTCTCGGGCGCCATGTACTCCGGCGTACCGACGACCTCCTTGCTCTGCTCCGCCCTCACGCGCTGGAGCAAGTCGGCGATCCCCATGTCGGCCACACGCACCCGGAAGTCCGCGTCGAGGAGCAAATTGCTCGGCTTCAGATCGCGGTGCACGGTGTCCGCTGCGTGAATCGCTGCCACGCCCTGACACGTGTCCTCGAGAATTTGCAGCGCCTTCTCGACGTCGGGCGACGTACCGGGAGGACGATCGCGGAGCCAGTGCTCGACAGTCTGCCCCTCGACATACTCCGTCACCAGGAAGGGAGCACCTTCGCTCTCGCCGAATGCGTAGATGGGCAATACATTCGGGTGGCGCACCCGGGCCATCGCGCGCGCTTCGGCAAGAAACCGCAGCCGAAGAGAATCGTCGAGGAGCTCCGGGCGAATGAGCTTGATGGCGACGTCGCGTTCGAGCGTCTCGTCGCGCGCGAGCATCACCACGCCCATCCCGCCTTCCCCGAGCGTCTTCGTTACGCGGTACGTGCCGTCGATCAGCGTTCCCGGTTCCACCCGAAGGGTCGCAACTACGGGCTCGCCGTCTGACCGGGTCGACTCGGCCAAGGCTTCCATTTCGGTGGACCCTGCGGGCACCCAGCGCGTAGGCGAGAGTTGAGGGCGCGGGGTCGACTTGGCCAAGATGCGAAAAGGATACCCGCTTTTCGAGTTGGCCGCATGATCGATGCCTCCGGGGTCGTCTGAGACGGCGTTACGGAAGGACGTGAGAGGACTCCTCGCCGACGCGCGCCGTCTGCCGAAGCCCTGCTGGTTTCTCTGGGGAGCATGCTCGCCAACCGGCTCGGCGCCGTCACTCATCGCGGCGCGTTGTTCCCACGCCACCGCAAACCTAAAGAGCGACTAGGCGACGACGGGCAGGCGGCGAGCCGTGGGTGCGTTCAGATAGGCGCGCTCGAAGACGCGTTCGCCTTTCAGCCAGCGATCGCGGGCCTCAGGATTGGCGAGCGCAATGTGGAGGCCGATCGAAAAATCGACCTCCTTCGATTCGATGCCGACGTCGGCAAGGCCTCTTCGCGTACCGTCCATCACCGACTGATGGCTCGCGTAGGGCACTTCGTACACGGGCGTCTCCGCGGTCTTGTCGCCCTCCACGAACCGGCGACAAGGATCGACGTCTTGCGAGTTCCAGCCGCGGCAGGAGAGAGGTCGCGCCTCGTAGGCCGAGCAGTTGTTGTTCTCGTCGAGAAGCGCGCACGGCGTCGGTGGACGATCTTGCCAGGCAAGGCCGATGGTCTTCTTCTCGATCGCCTGGAGACGCTCGAGAACGGTCGTCAGCTCCGCGTCCGTTCTGCTTTTCCGCAGATGATCGGCCATCGTGAGCACCTCGGGCGGCGTCACTCCGACTTGAAGCGAGCAGCAGAATGCGCAACCCGCTTTACACGCGGTGGGCACGGGCGACGGAGCCGCTTTCATTGCGGCGGTGGACGATGCATCCGCGTACGCGACGGCATTGGTCACGAGCTCGCCGAGCTTTTCGACGGTGCGGCCCTCGGACATGATTTCAACCGCCGAGCGTTTCGAGGTCGCCTCGATCGTAGCCCTTAGCTCGGACATGAAACTTCGCGCGGCCGGACGTGCCTTTCTGGCAACCTGGCTCTTCGCTCGGCGATCCTTTTTTTTGGCTTCTTTGTCGCGTCGATTCATCGCATCGCCCTCGCCATGCGACGACGCTAGCACATCGCGATCGCTCTACGTCCGCGGCATGCTGGAACGTGAAGGTCGTGCATCGCAGCTCCCGTCAGCTCTGGAAGAAATTGGAGCCGGCGCCGAACCCTTGCGGCATCTGGAAGTGCAGAAGACCATGGGCGTGGCGTTCTGTGTGGCGGCTGCACCAAAGCTTCTTGCCCCTGGTTTCGAACTGTACGGCGACGCAGTCGACGCACGCCGGCTCGATCTCCGGCGTCGCTCGCCCATGATTCTTCAGCCGCGCGATGTACACGGGGCAGCGCGCCTTCTTGACGACCTGCTCGGCGACGGAGCCCAGGAATGTTTTTTCAATCGGGTTGAGGTCATGGGTTCCGACGACGATCAGATCCGTTTGCAGGTTCGCAGAGAGCTGAATGATCTCTCGCCATGGCGTTCCCGCGGCCAGATGGAACGTGGCGCGCCCGCTGAGGCCCGACTCTTCTGCCACGCGCTCGAGCATCGCTCGACCTGTTTCCAGGCACGCCTTTGGCGCGGCAGCGTCGAACGCCTCAATGACGTGCATCAGGTGGATCTCACTGCCAGGGAGCTCCGCGAACCGCGCGGCCGCCCTGGCCGCTACCAGAGAAACAGAAGAACCGTCGACTGCGGTGAGGATCACGGCGCGATCGGGGATGGGGGGATGAACGCTGCTCATGCCCCTCACCATGCGAGCGTCGTGCCGCGCGCTCACCTGACCCGTCGCGCGCCTGTACGCCTAGTGGGCGTGCTTCGCGTTCTCTTTTTCCGCAAGCGGAACGCGAACCGTGTCTCCCAAACGATCGATGAGCTCCGCCACGTCGACGTGGGTGAGGTCTTTGTCGACCGTGGTCACGAGGTGCTTCGTTAGCTCGGGAGTGAGATCGTTTTTCATCATGCCGAGGGCGTGCGGCGGCGCGACGAGCACCCACCGGTCGAAGCGCTTCGAGCGCATGGCTTGATCGAGCTTCGTCACCATCGAATGGACGAAGTGGCGCTTGTCGACGTCTTTCGATGAATGATCTGCAGCCTGCTCAGCCTTGCTCCGCGATTCTCCGGGACCGAACACCTCCAGGAGATTCCACGCCGGGTTGTCGCCTCGCGTTTCGAAGAGTCGTCCTCGCCCGGCATCACACACCAAGATCCAAACAGTATTCATGAACCGATGCGGAGCAACATCTGTGCCCTTTTTTCGCACCTCAAAGCTGCGCCAAAGAGCACCGCACGCGGAAACTACTTCGGCGCATTAATGTCAATTCGTTCCTCGTGTGGCGCTTCTGTTCAAGAGTCGCCGTCGATATCTTGGAGGGGTCCTTCGCTCGGCGTAGCACCGCCAGTACCTCCAGCGCCGGAAGAAGCCGCCGAAAAAGTACCATGCTTCGCCTTTGGTTGATTGGCAGACGCCGCTCCGAGGTCGCCCTTCGTGACGCCGATCTCGTCGTCGAGCTCATGATCTCGTCGGCTGTGGATCGCGTCGTCGTCCGATAATGCAGAGCCCGCGAGAGCTCCGGCGACCGTGCCGATGACTCCGCCTACGATGGCGCCCACCGGTCCAGCCACTGCGCCCGTCGCCGCGCCTGCTACCGCGCCGGCCACAGTCATCTCGTACACCGTCGCGTCGGGACTCATCGCGGGCGCGAGCTCAGGTGCGGTTTCGTGTTTCGTCGCCTTGGTAGAGTCCGGTTTTTTCTGTGACATGGCGACAATCGTCGCAAGGACCGAGCCAAACCGCTGCGCTGGTGGCGCGTGCCTAATCGGTCATGTCTTTCCCACTCGAAGCCCGTACTCGTGCAATCGGTACTGGATGGTGCGCACGCTGATGTCGAGGAGCTCTGCCGCTTTGGCGGTCGAGCCCTCTGCCGCATCGAGGGTCGTGAGGATGGCGTAGCGTTCGATCTCCGCCATGGTCGACCCCGGAATGCGCAGCGTGCTCTCGAAGTCGGGGGCGGCCTCGAACGGGAGATCGTCGTGGTCGATCATGGGCCCCTCGCAGAGAACGACCGCGCGCTCGACCGCGTTTTCCAGAGCCCGCACGTTACCCGGCCAGCGGTGTCCAAGGATCTTGGTGCGGGCCCTCTCGGTGAAGCCCTCCACGCGCTTGTGATTTTCTTGCGCGAACTTGCGCAAAAAATGCCCGGCAAGGACGAAGATGTCGCCACCGCGCAGTCGCAAGACGGGCATCTCGATGTGGACGACGTTGAGCCGGTAGTAGAGATCTTCGCGGAAGCGTTTGTCTCGCACGTCGGCGGCAAGATCACGATTCGTCGCGGCGATGACCCGCACGTCCACGTGCACGCGCTCGTTGCCGCCCACCCGCTCGAACGTCCGCTCCTGGAGCACCTGAAGGAGCTTGATCTGCGTGGCCATGGGGATCTCCCCGATCTCGTCGAGGAAGAGCGTGCCCCCGCTCGCTTGCTCGAAGCGACCGACGCGACGCCTGTCGGCCCCAGTGAAGGCTCCTTTTTCGTGGCCGAACAGCTCGCTCTCGAGAAGCGACTCGGCAAGCGCCGCGCAGTGGAGGGAGATGAAGGGCTGCTTCGCACGCGGGCTGAGGGCGTGGATAGCGCGGGCGAGCTCTCCTTTTCCCGTACCGCTCTCGCCAGTGATGAGCACGGTCGCCCGCGAGCTCGCGACCTGACGCGCGACGCGATAAACCTTCTGCATCGCGGGGCTCGCCCCAAGGAGCCCTTGCACACCTTCGCCGTCGCGCTCTCGGAGCTGGCTCCGAAGGTTCTCGGCCTCGACCCGGATCTCACGTCGCTCGAGGGCGCGCTCGATGGTCAGCGCGAGAGCGTCGAAGTCGATCGGTTTCGTCAGGAACTCCTCGGCGCCAGCGCGCATCGCCTGAACCGCGATGTTCACGTCCCCGAACGCCGTACACACGATCACCGGCACATCTCGATCGAGAGCGCGGAGCTGCTTGAGAAGCTCAATGCCGTCCATCCGCGGCATTTTTAGATCGGTCACCACGACGTCGGCCGGCGCCTCCGCGAAGAGAGCGAGGGCTTCGGTGCCATCCTCCGCGCAGTCGACCGTGTAGCCCTCTTGCGTGAGGAGCTTTTCCAAGCCCGACCGTGCGCTCGCCTCGTCGTCGACGACCAGCACTCGTGCTTTTGATTTCGTTTCCATGGGTTCCTATTCGGGCTCGAGCGGCAGGGTCACGCGGAAGACCGTGCGGCCCGGCCGACTTTCGACGACGATGGTGCCGCGGTGATCGGTGGCAATGCGATACGTTATGGAGAGGCCTAGGCCTGTTCCGTCCGGCTTCGTTGAAAAGAATGGATCGAAGATGGGCGAGTTGGCGCTCGGGATCCCCGGCCCGTCGTCCTCGACTTCGAAAAAGACGCTGCGCGGCTGCCGTCGCACACGCATCGTCACCTCTCCGCCGGACGGAGCGAGGGCTTCCATGGCGTTGGTCATGAGGTTGAGGAGCATCTGCTCCACCTTTGCGGGGTCGACGTTCAGCTCCGCATCGCGGATCGGTAGGTCGAGTGACACATTCACGTTTGCCGCCGCGGCCTTCGTCAACATCAGCTGCACGACGCGCTCCGCGAGCGCTCGGACGGCGATCGGTTTGAGCTGCGGCGGGCGCGGCCGCGCGAAATCGAGAAACTCCGTGACCAGCGCAGCGAGGCGCTTGATTTCGTCTCCGACGACATGCACGGCTTCGATCATGTCGGGCTCCGCACCTGCCTTCTTCAACCCGCGCTCAAGAAACGAAACGTGGAGCTGGGCGCCGTTCAGGGGGTTCCGAATTTCGTGCGCCAGACCCGCCGCGAGTGTGCCGACCGAGGCCAGCTTCTCTTGTTGCCAGGTCTTCTTTTGCAACGCGAGCTCGTCGGTCACGTCCTGGCCGATCGCAAAGAGCGTGACTTCATCGCCGACGTCGCTGGGGGCGTAGGCGAATCGCCAGCGAATATCCCTGTATTTGCCGGATTTAGTGCGCACGGCAATCTCCATCGTCTCCTGCGGCGCTTGCTCGCCGCACGCGGCGCGGAGGATTTCTCGGCCCCGGGTCTCGACGAGATCTTCCTGCAAGAGTGCTTCGCCGAAAGACCTCCCGAGAACCTCGTCGCGTCCGAAGCCCGTCACCCGCTCCGCCTCGCGGTTGAAGAGGCGCACCTCTGCGCGCGCGTCGAGACCCAAGATCATGATCCGGGCGAGCTCGACGGCGTTGACGTAGCGATGTTCGGTTTCCTGGAGCGCGCGATTGAGCTCTACGTTCTCGAGGCGCTCGCTTCGCTGGACGCGGGCGACGAACTCGTCGCTGTAGGTGTCGAGCATGATCGCAAGCTCGAGGTCCAAAAGACGGGTGACCGCTTCACGCGTGCGTGTGGCGTTCGGCCCGAGCGTGGCTTCGGCGATCCGTCCGAGCTCGACTCGGATGAGCGCCATCGCCGTGAACATGTACCGCTGGGGAAGGCCGACCTTGACGTGCACACGCCCGATCTTCTGGGTGTCTTCGTAGTACTGCTCGTCGTAGGACCCGGACAGAACACGACCCATCCACCGCTCGAGAGAACGCTGCAATCGCGCGATTTGATCCTCACCCGTGAAGACCGCGTGCGCTGCTTCGTGCTCGCGAATGCGCTCGTAGAATTCTTGTGCGATGCGCGGAAAATGCGGCGCGGCCGAGGGGCGAAGAGCCGCTAGGAGTCGGGCGTCTTCGGCATCGAACGAGACATAACGTTTTAGCTCTTGAAAGCGGGTTTCCAGACGATGCCCCCTCTTTGGCCTCTCGGCTGCCGTGCAAGTTGTTCGCCAACGCCCTCATGCTTAAAGCAGCGCACCACGGCACTCGCCATGGGTGCACGCTTTGCGCGATGGCGCAAGCACTGCAGGATGCACGGGTTTGAAGCCATCTCCTACGCGAGTATCGAGCGCGGGAGCGACTCTTGCTCTCGTTTCAGGTCGGAGGCCGCAGATGAGCATTCCGAAGGTCTACAAATACATGACGCCGAGCCCCCATTCGATCGGGCGCACGCAACTGGTGATGGCTCATGAGATGATGCGGGAGCGCAAGTTCCGGCACCTTCCTGTCCTCGATGCCGGCGTCCTGATCGGGGAGGGACCCGTGGCGTTTGCGCCGTGAAGCGCCTCTGTGTCGTTGATGACGACGCGCGAACTTCGCGTTTGTTTGCGTCTTTGCTCGAGGAGGACGGCTATTACGTCGAGGTCTTCCGCGACGGCGTCGAGGCGCTCGAGAGATTTGCGAGCGGGCCACCTCCAGACGCCGTCATCACCGATCTCGTGATGGCCAACGTAGGCGGGCTGAAAGTGCTCGAGGCCGCCCGGCAACGCTGGGCCACTGTCCCGGTAATTTTCGTGACCGGACATCCGGAGCTTCTCGCGCACATAGGAACGCAGTTCCATCCGTCGCCGCTCGTCTTCTCGAAACCGCTCATCTACAGCGAGTTCGTCCTCGTCCTTCGCTCTTTGTTCGGGGAGGTGAGTCGATAAGTTATTTTTATGCGCGATTGCTTGCCAACCCAGTCCTTTTTCTGAGTCAGAAGATGGGGCAGGCCTCTTTTTTTTCTCGGGCGGCCGGGGAAGATGACACGTTCGGGAGTCATGGAGCACTTGACCGTCGGTCCACTCACGCGCGCTTCCGGGGTGGTCACCCTGCCCGGCTCGAAGAGCATCTCGAATCGCGTGCTCTTGCTCGCCGCGCTTTCGACGGGCCGCACACGCGTTCGCGCGCTCCTCGATTCTGACGATACGCAAGTCATGCTCGCCGCACTCCGAGAGCTCGGCGTCACGTGGGAGCGAGAGTCGGGAACCGATGACTACTGGGTGGACGGCGTCGGTGGTCGCTTCCCCAACAAGTCGGCGAAGCTCTTCATGGGAAACGCGGGGACGGCCATCCGCCCGTTGACCGCGGCGCTCGCTCTGCAAGGGGGCACCTACGAGCTGTCCGGAGTGCCGCGGATGCACGACAGACCGATCGGCGATCTCGTCGACGGCCTTCGCCAGGTGGGAGCGCAGATCGACTACACGGCCAAGGAGGGCTACCCGCCGCTCAGGGTCACGCCGGCGAGCATCAACGTCGAAGCGCCCATCCAGGTGCGCGGTGACGTGTCGAGCCAGTTTCTGACGGCGCTCCTGCTCAATCTGCCGCGGGTGCCGACGACGTCCGGGCACACGGTGATCGAGGTCGTCGGGGAGTTGATCTCCAAGCCCTACGTCGAGATCACGTTGAACCTGCTCGCGCGTTTCGGAGTCGTCGTCGAGCGCGAAGGCTGGGAACGATTCATCCTACCCGCGGGCGTCGATTACGAGAGCCCCGGAGAGATTTACGTGGAGGGTGACGCGTCGTCCGCCTCGTATTTTCTAGCTGCCGGTGCGATTGGCGGAGGGCCGCTTCGCGTCGAAGGCGTGGGGCGTACGAGCATTCAGGGCGACGTCCGCTTCGCCGATGCGGTCGCGCAAATGGGCGCGTCGCTCACGACCGGGGACAATTGGATCGAGGTTGCCGCGCCTCGGGAAAGGCGCCTGCGCGGGATCGATCTCGACTGCAACCACATTCCCGACGCCGCCATGACCTTGGGTGTTTTAGCGCTCTACGCCGAGGGGCCGACCACCCTCACCAACATCGCGAGCTGGAGAGTGAAGGAGACGGACCGCATCGCGGCGATGGGGCGAGAGCTGCGCAAGATGGGAGCGGTCGTCGAAGAGGGGGTCGATTTCATTCGCGTGACGCCGCCGGTGACCTGGACAAGTCCACCCGCGGGGATCGACACGTACGAAGACCACCGGATGGCGATGTGCTTCGCGCTCGCCGCTTTCGGACCGCACGCTGTCCGCATCAATGACCCCGGGTGCGTGGCCAAGACGTTCCCTGACTTCTTCGACGCGTTCAGCGCAGTGACGACGTGAGTCACGACGCCACGCCGTAAGTCCGCGCTCAGAACGAGTACGCGATCGCCGCGCGCCCCAGCGCATACGGTGAGTGCGCCGAGAGCCCCGCAGCGGGGCCAAACACGACCGCGAGGTGTTCCTTGGGGAGCTCGACAGCCACGGTCGGCCCGATGAAGTGCCTTATTCCCTCGGCCTCTTCGGGATCGACCGCGCCCTCGAGATCCTGCGCAACGTACTCGACGCCGACGCGCAGCGGTCCCGTGACCTGGTAGCTTGCGCCCGCCGTGACCATGACGTCCATCGCGTCGCGTTTCATGGCGTAGACATGCTGAGCGTTCGCGGTAGCACCGATGCGCGCACGACCGAGCTCGCGGATGACGGCGAGCTTTGCCCATGCGCCGTGGCTCCCGGAGAGCTCGTTCAAATAGCCAGCGCTCGCAACGATACGTGTCGAGCGCAAGAGGGTCGCAAACGGGGCAAGCCGGAGACCGGCTGACATGCCGGACGCAGGTCTTCCCGTGAGGCCGAGCACGTCGGTCGCACCGCTCACCGCGATCGACAGCGCCGGGGCGATCCCCACCTCCGCGCCGCTTTCAAGCACCGCGCCCGGATGAGCGAGGTCCGAGGCGAAAGGGCGCGCGGCACCGTCGGCGCTCGTGTACGTCACGCGCGAAACCGCCAGGACCCGAAAGGGAGCGGCGACAACGGCGTCGTCGAGGTAGAGCCACGAACGCTGAGAGACCTGAATTTCTCGCGTCGTTTCCCCTTCCGCGCGCGCGCTCTCCGAGAAGGAAACGCAGGCGAGGATCCCCGCTCCGAGGAGGATCGTCGCTTGGGTTTTCAACGCGCTCCGTTGCCGCGCGGGCTTTTGCAGAAGGCTCATGGACACGTGCGGGGGGAGACTGGGGTTCGAGGTACTGTAGTCGGTCTCGTTGAGCTTGAGAACGCTGCTGAGTTCGCGACGCAGTCCGCCGAACGTCAACTAGACGCGCTCAACTCTGCCGCCGGCAACGGTAACCTTCGCGGCGCTGGGTGGTAACCTGCGGCGATGCGACTTGCGCGCCTCACCGAAAAATGAAGGGCATGGCGATGTGCTGCGTTCTCGCGGCGATCCTCCCGCTCGCCTGCCAGCCTCTCCGAAACGCGACCGCCTCAGCAATCGTCGTCTCGCCCAATCGAGGCAACCCCGTCCCCACGAAGAGGGACGGAGAGCACACGGTCTCGGTCGGTCCGCCGAGCGCCACGCTCTCGCTCGAGATCATCGATTGCAAAAATCCGCGGGGCACCGTCTTCGTCTTGCACGGCATTCGAGCGGACCGGACGAGCCTGCGGAGCTGGGGCGAGATGCTGGCGGCAGCGTCGTTCCGCGCCATCCTCGTGGACCTTCGTGGCCACGGGCGTTCCACGGGCGACGGTCTTTCTTACGGCGTTATCGAATCACGCGATCTGGCGCAGGCCTTGGACGCACTGCTGGCAGGAGGTCTGCACGTTGGCTCGGTTGGAGTGATGGGCTTTTCTTACGGCGCAGCTACGGGCATCCAATGGGCTGCGATTGACGCGCGAATCAGGGCCGTGGTGGCCGTCGCGTCGTTTTCGAGCTTGCGGGCGATCGTCCAAGGCTACGCGCCCGTGCCGCTCACTACCGACTTCGTGAACGGCGCCGTCGACCTCGCCGGCAAGCAAGGCGGATTCGATCCCGACGCGGCGAGCCCGGTCGTCGCCATCGCCCGCACGCGCGCTGCCGTGCTCCTCATTCATGGAACGGAAGACCGCCAGGTCCCTGCGTGGCACTCGGAGCTCATCTTCGCCGCGCGACCCGACCGCACCGAGCTCGTCTTGGTGCCCGATGCCGCGCACGATTCGATCGTTGACGACGCCGTCATCGACGAGCGTGTCCCGAGCTGGCTCGCCGCGCACTTGGCGCGCGAATGAGCTCGGTCGCACCGTGGAAAAACGGGTGCGTGGTTCTTGTCGCCCTTCTGGTCGTCCTCGTTTGTTCGCGGGCGGCGGCCGCTCCCGCGGAGTCGAGGCTCGTCTCGCAGGCTCGTGCGCTCAGACTCGCTCAGACGCTTTCGTGGCAACGGCTAGTCCACTACCGGCCGGGCGGGTGGCGCAATCCGGTGAGCGAGCTCGATGGACGTGCGTTCTTTCTTTCGCCCAGTGGGAGGACCGATCCCGAAGCCGAGCTTGAGGCCACGTTGAACGCGTTCCTGTCGCCGGTCGTCCCAGGCCAGGAAGATGCGCATGCCCTTTGCCGCTTTCCGGCGCGTCGTTTTTGGCTCGACCGAGAGCTGCACTTCGAAGCTGCTCTGCACGCCCCGAGGTGCCCGCGCCTCGAGAGCTACGACGCGGCCCTCGACCTGGAGTCCATCGCTGTCGTCTACTCGGGGAGCTACCTCAACGCTCCCGAGTCCGCTTTTGGGCACACGTTCCTCCGCCTCCGGAAACGACGGCCGCCGGGCGCGACGGAGAGCGCCGAGACGCTCGACTACGGGCTCGACTTCGTAGCCGTCCCCGACACTCATCATTTCGCTCTCTATGCGTTCAAGGGACTCACCGGATTCTTTCCCGGCGTTTTGCGATTTCACTCTTACGAGTACAAGACCCGCGAGTACGGCAATCATGAAGCGCGGGATCTCTGGGAGTACGATCTTGCGCTTACCCCTCACGAGGTCAGGCTCTTCGCGCTGCATCTCTGGGAGCTGTCAGGCGCGCACATCGACTACTTCTACCTGAGCAAAAATTGCTCGTACGGCGTGCTTACGTTGGTCGAAGCGGCGGCGCCGCGCGTCGATCTCGTGTCGCGCTTGAACGAGGTGGTGCTGCCCACGGACACGATCAAAGCGCTCACCACGATCCCCGAGCTGGTGCGAGGGGTTCACTACAGGCCTTCGCGACGCAGCCAATTTCGAGCGCAGGTGGCGAGTCTGAGCGCCCGAGACGAAGACATGGCCGAGCGACTTACGCTCGACCCGAACGCGGCGATGCCAAGCACGTTTACGACCGCCGAGAGCGCTACGACACTGGATGCGGCGGTGCTCGTTCTCGACACACGCTTCGCCACGGCGTTTGGATTGAGCCGCGCTCCTGAGGTCGTCGCTGCACGGTCATCGCTCGTCCAGCGTCGCGCCCGCCTCTCCGCGCCTCTTCCCCTTCCTTCGTCCGATGTTCCTTTGCCCGGTAGTCCGGCTCGGGCGACGCCGCCGCTCGACAAGGCGCCCGACCGCGGGCATCGCTCGATGCGCCTCACGATGGGAAGCGGCATCACGACGCAATACGGTGACAGCTTCGGCACGCTTGGCTACCGCCTGACGCTGCACGATCTCGTGGATCCGCCGAACGGCGAGGCAGAGCTCTCCCTCGTGCAGCTCCTCGACACGCAGCTTCGTTTCGACGTCGCGCGACGAAAGCTGACGCTGGACACGCTGACCTTTGCCGAAATTCTTGCGCTCAATCCGCTCACCCGCTTCGAGAAAGTGCTTTCGTGGCGTGCGCGAGCCTTTGGGATGCGCCTCCACGATCGCGCTTGCCCAGACGGCTTCGCGCACGGTCTCGACGGCTCCGTCGGAGGGACAATCGCTTCGCAGAACGAGCACTTCGCCCTCTTCGTAATGGCAGATGCGTACGTCGCTTTTTCGGGCGCACTCGACGGAATCGGCGGCAGCGTCGTTCGGGTGGGCGTTGGACCGTACGCAGGATTGCGCGCGCGCCTGCCGAGCGAAACCGTAGGACTTCTGACCGCGAGCTGGTCCTACTTGCCCGCTCAGAGCTTGCGCGGCACGTACGACGTTCGCGCATCTTTCCGGAGAGCTCTCGGTAACGATGTCGCGCTCGGCGTGGAAGCGGCAATGCAGCCGTCCTCCGTCGAGGCGCAACTTCGTTCGTACCTCTATTTCTGAGTGGGCTCCACGGATTGACAATTTGCCACGATTCGCGCGCGAATTTCGGCTGAGCAGCGCAGCTTTTCATGGATCGTCATTTGCAGCTTCTTGTCCGTCGTGCAGGAAAGTCCCGCTCACGCCCTGCGCCCAATCTCGGCCCTCGATTGCATTCGAGTCCTGCATCGTCTGGGGTTTCGAATCATCCATCGCGCTCGCGATCTCGTGCTGATGGAGCGGGAAAGGACGTCGGCGCCGCAAATCGCGCGCGTGCCTAGAACGAAGCCCCTTCCCCAAGATGCGCTCGCGGAGATTCTCGACAGCGCGGGCCTGTGCCTTCCGCTTTTCTTGGCGTTCCTCGATGGGCCTACGAAGGTCTGTGGGTGCTGCGGATATCCCTACAGCGCGAGCGCGTGGAAGGCGCTGCAGCGGATGGGGACGATGCACGACGACGCGGGAAGGCCGCTCGACCTACGGACGTGCGCGAAGTGTTTCTCCTGCATGGTCATTCGACCCGTCGACGAGTGAAGCCCCTGCAGCCGCTGCTCGTCCTCGTGGTCACCCGCGGCCGGGCTTGGGACCAACGCCCAGATCGTGAAACGATTGGATCGAGCACAAAGCCACGGTCCACGCATGTCCGAGCCGCCCGCCAATGACTGCCTGAGGATGGCCCAAGCCTCCTTGGTGGTCGTGCGCCCCCTCGTAAGCTCGAAACGTCAAAAGCGGAAGGCGAGCGTCTTCGGGACGCCCGCCTAGAGGAACAGCATTGAGGTCAGACGAGTTAGACGCGCGACAGTCGACCGCCACCGCCGACGATGGCGTGCTTGACGCCGATGACGACAATGGCGCCAATCGTTGCGACGATGAGGCTGTAGATGTTGAAGCCGTCTACTCCGCTCGCTCCGACGAGGTTGAAGAGGAACCCGCCGACCACTGCGCCTACGACGCCGAGGATGATGTCGAGGAAGCCGCCTTCACCCTTGCCGTTCATGACCTTGCTCGAAATGAAACCTGCGATGAGACCGAGAACTATCCAGGCGATGATGGACATGGTGATGAACCTTTCCTTCTGTGGATCGTGGGTGACGCGTTAGTCGCTGCGTCATTCACCTTCAGCAAGGCGCGGGCCAATCGTGCTACCGCAGCTTCCGATCCAGCCTGGTCTCGCGTAATTTTCACCCGCAAACCGTATCTTCACGGTTGGCGAGCGTGAGAGTCGCGTGAGACGGGAGTGTCGATGTGCGTGCGAAGGCGCCTCAACGGGTGACATTTGCCACGCCACGCTCTCGCGCGTGACGCACCGCAGCCACGATTTCACGTGGCCACGGCACCCAGCTCGACGCCCGCCGAGGCGTCAGTTGTTCACGTCGAAGCGGTCGAGCATCATCACCTTCGTCCACGCCTTGACGAAGTCTTGCGTGAACTTCTGCTTGCCGTCTTCCGCGGCATACACCTCGGAGACGGCGCGCAGCTCCGAGTGCGAACCGAAGACGAGGTCGACGGGGGTAGCCGTCCACTTCGCTTTGCCGCTCGTGCGGTCGACGCCCTCGTAGAGCCCTTCGGAGCCGGCGGACTTCTGCCATTTCGTGGACATGTCGAGCAGGTTGACGAAGTAGTCGTTCGACAGCGTGCCGACCCGTGCCGTGAAGACACCGTTCTTCGAATGGTCGGCGTTGGCATCGAGAACGCGGAGTCCGCCGATGAGGACGGTCATCTCGGGAACGGTCAGCGTGAGCATATTCGCGCGATCGACGAGCGAGTCGAGCGGCGACAGGCGATTGCTCGTGGCGTAGTAGTTGCGGAAGCCGTCCGCCGTGGGCTCGAGCACCGCGAAGGACGCCGCGTCCGTCTGGTCTTGGTTTGCATCCATGCGGCCTGGCGTGAAAGGAACCTTCACCTCGACGCCGCCCGCTTTCGCCGCCTGCTCGATGGCCGCGGAGCCGCCGAGGACGATGACGTCCGCGAGCGAGATCTTCACGCCGCCTGCACGCTTGTTGAAGTCTTTCTGGATCTCCTCGAGCTTCGCGGTGACTTTGGCCGACTCGCCCGGATTGTTCACCGCCCAATCCTTCTCGGGAGCGAGGTGAATGCGAGCGCCGTTCGCGCCGCCGCGTTTGTCGGTACCCCGGAACGACGCGGCCGAAGCCCACGCGGTGCGAACGAGCTCACCGCTCGTGAGACCAGAAGCGAGGATCTTTTTCTTCAGAGCCGCGACATCGGCGTCGCCCACGACCTTGAAGTTCAAGGCCGGAATCGGGTCCTGCCAGGAGAGCTGCTCCGCCGGCACGTCGGCGCCGAGGTAGCGCGGACGCGGCCCCATGTCTCGGTGGGTGAGCTTGAACCAGGCCTTCGCGAAGGCGAGCTCGAACTCCTTCGGGTTGTCGAGGAAGCGCTTCGTGATCTTCGCGTAGGCGGGGTCGAACTTCAACGCGAGGTCCGTCGTGAACATGATCGGCGCATGACTCTTGTTCGGATCGTGTGCATCCGGCACGAGCCCGGCGCCCTGGCCATCCTTCGGCACCCACTGCGTGGCGCCAGCCGGGCTCTTCGTCTGGACCCACTCGTACTTGTAAAGGTTCGTGAGGTAGTCGATCGAGAAGTGCGCCGGCGTCGACGTCCACGCGCCTTCGAGCCCGCTCGTGATTGCGTCTTTTCCGACGCCGGTGCCGCAGCTGTTCTTCCAGCCCATGCCCTGCTGTTCGAGGCCAGCAGCGGCCGGCGCCGCGTCGGTGCACTTTTTCGGATCGGCCGCGCCGTGTGCTTTGCCGAAGCTGTGACCGCCGGCGATCAGCGCCACGGTCTCTTCGTCGTTCATGGCCATCTGGCCGAACGCTTCGCGAATGTCTTTCGCGGACGCGAGCGGATCTGGCTTGCCATTCGGTCCTTCGGGATTGACGTAGATCAGGCCCATCTGCACGGCGCCGAGCGGCTTCATCAATTTGCCGTCCGGCGCGTGCCGCTCGTCACCCATGAACTTGTGCTCGGGACCCCAGAAAACGAGATCGGCTTCCCATTCGTCGTGGCGACCGCCGCCATACCCGAAGGTCTTGAAGCCCATGGATTCGAGCGCGACGTTTCCGGTGAGGACCATGAGATCAGCCCAGGAAATGCTCTTGCCGTACTTCGCTTTCACCGGCCAGAGGAGGCGCCGCGCCTTGTCGAGGTTTGCGTTGTCAGGCCAGCTGTTGAGCGGCTCGAACCGCTGCTGACCACCGCCTGCGCCGCCGCGGCCGTCCGTGATGCGGTACGTGCCCGCGCTGTGCCACGCCATGCGGATGAAGAACGGCGCATAGCTGCCGTAGTCGGCGGGCCACCAGGCCTGCGACGTCTTCATCACATCGCCGATGTCTTTTTTCACGGCCTTGAGGTCGAGCTTCTTGAACGCCTCGGTGTACTTGAAGTCCTTGCCCATCGGATCGGACTCGACCGCGTGCTGGCGAAGCGCCGCGAGATCCAGCCGCTCGGGAAACCAGAACTGATTGTTCGGCGCTGCCTCGCGCACGACGGGACCCCGCTCGGGCTTGGGCGTCGGAGCGGTAACCAACGTTCCCGGTGCTGCGGGGTTGGCAGCTGCGTTCCCAGCAGGGTTCTTCGCGGGCGGCGTCGGCGTCCCTCCACCGCAGGCGGTAGCGGCACACGCGGCCGCTGCGAACATCATGGCTCTCATCACGGTCAACTTCCTCATCGCAGTCATCGTTTTCTCTTTCCTTGGCAACTCGCACAGAGTCCCCGTATCTCGACTTGGGCATCCAAAATGCTCCCGAGCTCGTTCACTGAGTCGGGTATGCGAAGGGCGTTCAGATCCTCGCTGGTGAAGTCACGAACCAATCCGCAGCGCACGCAGACGTAGTGGTGGTGTCGATCGAGATTCACGTCGAAACGCACGCCGTCGTGGCTCGGCCCGAGCGTGGTGACCAATCCGAGATCGCGCAGCATCCACAGCGTGCGGTAAACGGTGTCGAGAGAAACAGTGGGCATGCGTCGCCTCACGGCGCGGAAGATGGTCTCGGCGGCGGGGTGATCTCCGGTGCGTGCGAGCTCGCGAAAGATCTCGAGGCGCTGGTGCGTGAGCTTTACGCCCGCCTCCCGGACGGCCGTCGATAGTTGATCGAGCCGCTGGGTGCGACGCTCGTTGTGCTCGGGTTCCGTCTTGCGCATTATTCCTAGTTGCGAATCGTTCGCAACTGGCACCGTAGGCAAACAAGGACGCCGAAGCAAGCGCTCCCCCGCAAAACATTGGCCACGCTTCCTTTCAGCCGGCGCGTAACGACCCGGCGCGTCGGCAAGGCACGCGTGCAGCACGATGACGGTTCACGGCCGGTGGGGTAGCTCGGTGCCGAGCAGGTGATCCCAGATCGCGGTCGACGTGTCGAAGTTCCCGTCGTGACGTCGGTGATGCGCGTCGTGACGGCGCTGCCGGCGGGCGAGCCACCCGTTCCCCGTGAAGCGGCGATCATGCAGCGTGTGGTGGAGAGCACCTTCGAAAAAGTGCGCGAGGAGCATCCCGCCTGCGAACACCGCCGCGCCTGGGGGCGCGAACACGACTCGGCCGAGCGCAAACGTGGCTGCGCACGTCAAGAGACTCAGGAAGAATGGCGTCGCGATGAGCGCTGTCGGTCGCGCGTGGTGCTCGGCGTGAAGCGCCACAGCGTTCGAGGGCTCGGCAGCGTGAAACCACCAACGGTGAAACGCGTAGCGGTAGAAGGAGCTGATGGCGATGCCCGCGAAGAGCACTGCCAGCGCCGCGAGCACCGAGCCGCAATAGGTGGCGATGCCCACCACCACGAGCGCCGTCGAGATGCCCGCGTCGAGGACGAAGGCGCACCAGTAGTTGGCCGGGCTGGTGGTCATCCGATCGAGATTCATGGACGCACCCGTACTACACCGCGCCCATCGACGACCGCGCGGAGAACCTCGAGGATGCGATCGCTTATCTCCTCGAGACCCACCTGGTCCATGCCGCCGCCGTACAGGTTGATCACGAGATGGCCGCAATCGCTCCGCGTGACGTGTACCTGTAGGGTCGTGTCGAGCAGGAGATCGGTGTTGATCATGAGATCACCGGGTTTGACGAGCATCGCGAACTCGCGCCGGCGCTGCACGCAGAGGCCCTCGTTCGGCTCGTAGACCTCGGGCAAGATGTTCACCGCGATCAGTATATCGCGGGTGCGGGGAGTCCGGCGACAGAGGCGCCCCCACGCGCGACGCATGACGCCCGCCGGATAAGGCACGAGCGCAAAGAAGTACTCCGCAAGCAAGTCGGGCTCGGCGTCTTTCCACCGCCGCGACAGCGCTGCACCGACGCGCACGACGAGCGCCCTCAACGGGCCCGGCGCGTTCGTCCAAAAGTCGTTGAAGAGCGTCGGTCGGCGCATCTGGTGATCAGCGTGGACATAGGAAATAGCCAGCTGCGCGCCGAGCCGTGCGACGAGCTCGTCGAGCGTGCCAGCTCCACTGTCGGCGATGCTGCAGCGCATGAGGGCGGTCAGGTTCGAGAAAAGATCGCGGGTAGGATCGAGCACGCGCTTGTCCAGTATGAGGAGGAGCGTCACGTCATCGGTCTCCGCGGTGCGCACCATCGCTGCGTAGACCGCACTGGTCACGGCCATCGGCACTGTCAGCGCACGCTGCCGGCAGTACGCGTCGAGGCGCCCCACGAGATCGGGCGGCAGCTCGCGCGAGGACAACGCCCGGGCGCTCTCACCCGCAAGCTTGGTCGTGAAGAGTCGGGCGGGCATCGTGGTCCACGCCGGCCGCCTCGTTTGCCAGTATGCAGCCTGGTGCTCGATTTCTTCTGCCCCGGACGCGCGCTCCCAGCGCACGAGATCGGCGAGGCTCGCAGTGGCGCGGCGTGCAGGCGTGGTGCCTTCGTAGCTCGTCTCGAGCGCACGGAGGAAGAGACCCATTGCCGCCATGTCGCCGACGAGGTGCGGCATCGCGACGAGCAGGCGATCGTCACCGCCGGGGAGACGAACGAGGCGCGCGTGGATGTGCGGCGGCATCGCGAGATCGAAGTGGAGAGTGTTGTTGGCGTCGGATTCGTCCTGCAGCGCGTTCGCGCCACCGCTCGCGCGACGATCTACGATCGCAAAGCGCGACGTTCGCCGCGGACGAATGGTCTGCACCGGCGACCAACGCGAAAAGCTCATCCACAAGGCGTCGAACCCCGCGACAGTATCGCTGTAGGCCTGCTGCAGTCGCTCTACGTCGATGGCCTTCGTGAACCGGAAGGCGTCGCTCACGACAGCGTCTGCGCCGGTGAGCGCGGAGAAAAACCAGAACGGAAATTGGTAGAGGGTGAGTGGAAGCTCGCTTGGAAGCGCAGCTCCGGAGACGACGAGAGGCGCACGCTTAGACGCGGCTCCCGGGCCGAGCCCGTCGAGGTGGGCAGCCAACGCGGAAATCGTGGGGTGTGCAAAGATCGCCTGGATCGGAACGGGGATAGCGAACTCATCGCGCAGCCTCGCTGCAATCCGGATGGCGGCGAGCGAGTGGCCACCGACATCGTAGAAGCTCTCGGTGCGGCCTATGGGTCCACACGCGAGGCCGGCCTCCCAGGCAGCGGCAACGCGACGCTCGGTGTCTGTGAGGGCGACCGAGAGCGCGGCCCGGTCGATCTTTCCGTTGGCATTCCGCGGAAGCGCATCCATCGCTACGAACCGACTCGGGGTCATGCCGTCTGGGACACGACTCGCGAAGTGGGTCCGCAGCTCACCGGGCTCGAGCGCGCGGTCAGCCGTGTAAAACGCGACGAGCGTGCGCCGCTCGCGCCCATCCTCCTCGGCGATAGCCACCGTGCGCCGAATGCCTGAAAAGAGCCCAAGAATCGCCTCGATCTCGTCGAGATCGACTCGCATGCCGCGAATCTTGACCTGCCGATCGGATCGCCCGACGCACTCGAGGTCTCCGCTCGCGAGGCGCCTCCCGAGATCGCCGGTACGGAAGAGCACGCCGCCATCGGCGGAGCGGTTCGCGTTGAAGCGCGCGCGTGTGAGCTCCGGGAGACCGAGGTAACCACGGGCGAGGCACTGCCCGGAGATACAGATCTCACCGACCTCGCCGTCCCTCACTTCAGCGAGGGTCTCGTCGACGATCCGCACCTGCACGCCGCGGATCGGGCGTCCGATGGGAGATCGTGCAGCGCCGGCGGGGAGGTGATCGAAATCGAAATAGGTTGCGTCGCCCGCGACCTCGGTCGACCCGTAGAGGTTGACGAGCTTGCGTCCGGGCATCGCGTGCTTGAAGAGCGTCGCGAGCGGCGTCGGCACCGGCTCGCCACTTACGAAGCAATAGCGAAGAAGAGGCAGGCGGTCGCCGAGATCGGGAGAGACCTCGAAGAGCGTGCTGAGGAGCGACGGCACGAGGACGATGCGAGTCACGCGCGCCGCAGCGAGATCGGCGATCATGAGCTCGAGGTCTTGCCGCGCTTCACGGCTGACGACGACCAGCGGAACACCAAAGGCGAGCGGCGCAAAGATCTCGGCGACCGAATCGACGAAGCCAAGCGCGGTGCGCGCGCAAGCGATCTCACCGGCCGCATACGGGTAGGTCTCCTCCGCCCAGCGAAGGCGATTGACGGCCGCGCGATGCAGTCCGACCACGCCCTTCGGACGTCCGGTGGAGCCCGATGTGTAGAGGATGTGCATCGCGTTGCCGGCGCTCACCAGAGACTCGAGGGCGCCCGGCGTGGTCGGCTCGGCGAGACGATCGGCGATGGCCGCGTGGGTGAGCACCACGTCGAGACGCGCGTCTGCAAAAATGGACTCGCGCCACGAACGCGGTGAAGAGGGATCAAGTGGCACATACGCGCCGCCTGCCTTGAGGATTGCAAGGAGCGCCACGATCATGTCGGCCGACGGATCGCAGCACAGGCCGACAGCGCTCTCGACGGTGACACCCGACGCATGGAGCGACTTCGCGAGACGGTCCGCGCGCTGGTCGACCTCGCAGTAGGTCAGGCGGAGACTTCCGTCGATCAAGGCAACGGCGGACGGAGTCCTCGCGACCTGGGCTTCGAAGAGCTGGTGAACGCAGCGCTCGTCGTTCCCTATTCCCGCGCTCATCGCTGCAGCTTAGTCTGTTTGAATGTTTTCCCGGCGCGGTGTTGGGCGCGGCTCACTCTTGTGTGCTGGCTCTTGTGTGTCGGCCCGCGGGTGAGTATCCAAAAGTGTCATCGATATTTCGTCGATGTCACGAGGAGAGACGATCATGGCGCTACTGCGTAGAGGACTGTCGGGTGAACCCGTTCGAATTCTTCAAGGCAAGCTTGGAGTGAACGCCGACGGGGTATTCGGACAGGGCACGGAGGCGGCCCTCATCGAATACCAGAAGGCGAATGGGCTCTCCGCGGACGGCATCGCGGGCCCCGACACCTTCACGCAGATGGGCTTGCACGAGCTCGTGATCGTCACCAAGGGCATTCGCGGCGAGATGGTCAAGCGCGTTCAGACGGCGCTCGGCGCAGGCGCCGACGGCGAGTTCGGGCACGGGACCGAGGCGGCCGTGAAAAAGTTCCAGACGGACAATGGCATCGAGGCCACGGGCCAGGCCGATCCGACGACGCTCGCAGCGATGCCGGGGTTCCCGGAGTTTACGCCCGAGAAGGTCGCGGCGTCGGTCGTGAGCGAATCCACTCCGCAGGTGGACACATCAGCGCTCGCGTCAGCGCAGGCCGAGGCACCTCCCGCACCGTCTTTTCTGCAGAAGGTCGAGCACGGAATCGTGGCCGCGGTCGAGGCTCCGTTCGTCATCGGCAAATCGATCTGGAGCACGGTGAAGAGCATCTTCTGACACGGAACGCGCGTCGCGAGACGAAGGAGAGCCATCAAGGCGGCGAGCGCGGTCGATCTTTTCTGCATGTTCGTCACTCCAAGTCGGAAAGTTAGCTTAGTGCTGTTCGCACCTCGCCGAGTGCCGGCACCGGATTGCCACGGGTGTTGCCGTTAGCGCTCAGGTGGTCGTCCGTTCGATTCTCGCGAGCGCGCGACCGTTCGACCTACGCCGACATCGTACGGCCGAACGGGCTACTTCTTCTTTGAGGATCTACGAATGAAACGACGACTCGTGATTGCGCTTTCCGGATTTGTCGCGACGTCCGCGGTCGCTTCCACCGCCAGCGCGCAAGCGGTTCAGTCAGGCTACTCCGCCAACAATTTCGAGCCGTCCGAGCGCGGCAGCGACTGGTTCGCCAATGACTCGCTCGATCTGCGTGGACACTTCCGCTTCGCCGTCGGCGTGGTCGGAGACTTTGGCTATCGAGGCGTCATCGGAACGTACAACCCGGATGGGACCGTCCGCGCGTCCATCCTGCGCAATCAGATGTTCGTCAACGCGGGCGCCAGCGTGGTCATGTGGGAGCGACTCCGCCTGGGTGTGAACCTCCCAGTCCAGGTCTTTGCCGACGGTCACACCGCGACGTCGGGCGGCGTTCGATACGCGCCTCCACAGAATGAACAGAGTGTTGGCGATTTGCGCATCAGCGCCGACCTCCGTCTTTTTGGCGTGTATGGCGATCCCTTCACCATGGCCGCGGGAGCCTCGGTCTTTGCGCCGATCGGTCAGCGAGATTCGTATACCGGTGACAACGTTGCGCGATTTTCACCCCACTTGCTCATGGCGGGCGATGCCGGATCGATCGCGTACTCCGCGCGCCTTGGCTACCTGTGGCGCGACCTCAACGTCGACTACCTCGATACGCGGATCGGCAGCACGTTCCAGTTCGGAGGCGCAGTCGGTGTTCGCGTTCTCGACAAAAAGCTCCTGATCGGCCCTGAGCTTTTCGGCCAGACGAATCTCTCCAACGATCACGCATTCGAACAGCACGCGACGCCGATCGAGATCATGCTCGGCTCGCACCTCAACGTCGCCGATCAATTCAAGCTCGGCGCAGGCGCGGGCACCTTCATCACCAAGGGTTACGGAGCGCCGGTATTCCGCGGTCTGGTGAGCATCGAGTGGGCTCCGGGTGCCGAGAAGCCCGATCGCGACAAGGACGGAATCCCGGACGACGTCGACGCGTGCCCCGACGTCGCTGGCGTGCACACCGACGATCCCAAGACGAACGGTTGCCCGCCTCCTCCGCCGGATCGCGATCACGACGGGATCCTCGACGGCGAAGACGCCTGTCCGGACGTACCGGGCGTGCGAACGAACGATCCAAAAACGAACGGTTGTCCGCCGCCACCTCCGGATCGCGACGGCGACGGAATTCCCGATGGCGAGGATGCGTGTCCGGATGTCCCGGGCGTGCGGACAGACGATCCCAAGACGAATGGTTGTCCGGCAGATCGCGATCACGACACCATCATCGACAGCGAAGATGCCTGTCCCGATGTCCCCGGCGTCCGCACGAATGATCCGAAGACGAACGGCTGTCCGCCCGATCTCGACCGCGACAAGGACGGAATTCCCAACGACGTGGACGCGTGTCCCGACGTGCCCGGCCCGAAGAGCGACGATCCGAAGACGACCGGCTGCCCTCGCGTCTTCATCAAGAACTCTCAGATTCAGATCCTCGAGCAGCCGAAGTTCGACTTCAACAAGGCGGCGATCAAGACCGAGAGCGACTCGCTTCTCACGGAGGTCGTGAAGGTCGTGACCGACCATCCTGAGGTACATTTCGTACGGGTAGAAGGCCACACCGACAGCGTCGGCAGCGCCGACTACAACAAGAAGCTTTCCGCCCAGCGCGCTCAGTCGGTCGTCAAGTGGCTCGTCGCGCACGGCGTACCCGCAGACCACTTGACCGCCGTCGGGATGGGCAAAGAGAGGCCCCTCGTTCCGAACGACACCGACGCAAACCGCGCCCTCAACCGCCGCGTCGAGTTCCACATCGAGGACCAAGCGCCGACCACGAAGGAAGTCGTGAAGACGCCCGGCGGAGCGCTCGTTCCCGCGCCGCCTGCGACGAAGCCCGTGCCCGAAGGCGCTGCACCCACGCCCAAGAAGGATATTCCGAAGCCGTAACGGACGGAGCCTTCAGTCAGGCTTCTTCGGTTCCTTCGCCATCGGTGATCGTGCCCTTAGAAGAGGATGCCGCGAACACCGATGGCGGCGCCGCGATCGACCGGAAGTATCGTCGGTGTGATGCTGTCGAGCGCGCTCGTGGGGGCCACGTGTGCTTCGCGGCGATCGTCGTCCATCGATCCCGTCGCGAACCACATTCCAGTGAGACCGAGTGCGCACCCGAGCGCGCCGAAGCCGAGCACTGCGTTGGTGCCGGCGTCGTGTCGGGCCGCAGCGTAGAGCCCTGCCCCAACGAGGTACCCCGTCGCTCCGCCGAGATCGAGCAATCGCACGCGCGCCACCATGGGAGAGACGGGCTCCGCGAGGAGAAGCCCGCCGAGTACGCCGGCGTTGAGCGCCACACCGGCCGCGAGCAGTGCCGGCGAAGCGTTGATGCCGCCGCCAGAGTACCTCGGTGGAGTGACGGCGCCGGCGATCGATCCGACCATCACCGACGACCACAGGGCTGCCGAGCCCACGAACGACGCGCGGCCCGGCGTCGTCGGATGATAGGCCCCCAGCAAGCCTCCAGTGACGGCGCCTGCAGTCGACATGCCCCAGATGAACGAGGCCGCGACCGTCGGGCTCATCTGGCTGCTCGAGGACTTGAGGCTCTCACTGTAGAGCGTCCAGACGAGCCCCTCCTCGAACCCTACGTAGAGGCCGCTGACGATCGATTGTGCGCCGCCGTAGCGCAGAGCGTGCGCTTGGGTGTCGGCGAGGGCGATCCCGATTTCGGTGAGCCCGATCATCGCAATGGGAAGTCCGATGAGGAGTCCGGAGCTCGGGTCGCGCTGGTTGTAGGTCGCGGCGACGTCGAGCCACACGCCCGTGCCCACGCCGAAGACCACTCCGTTCGCGTAGAGCGACACGAGCTCGTCGCCCGTGCGGCGGTCGAGGGCCTTCGGGGTGAGATGACTCTCGCCGAGATCGATGCGTCGCACGAAGGCGAGATCGCGGCGCATCCACTCGCCCGCGAGATCCGCATCCTCACGAGCGATCGCGCGATCGACCTCGTTTTCGGCGATGCGCGCGAGATCCTCGAAGTTGGCGCGCGCAGCGGCGAAGTAGCCCTGGATAAGCTCCTCGCGTGCGGCCTCGTAGCGTTCGCGCCAAGGCGATTTTGAAGGGCTCCCTTCGTCGCGTGGCTGCACGTTCGGAAACGAGCGGGCTGGCGTAGGCACCAGCGGTGCCGGAGTCGTCGGCTCGTTCTGGGCGAACGCGGTTCGTGAAAGCATGCAACCTACAAGGATCACCAGCGCACGCTTCATGAGCGCAGCTTATACGGCACGGCTGTCGCCGTCCTCAGCTCACGCAGCCGACCTCGTAGAACTCACGACCGAACTCGTTCTCGACGAGGGCGACGAGCGCCGGAGCAACCGCGAGCTGCGCATCGGGTACGAAGCACTCGCCGCAGTCGACCTTGAGAGCAAAACGATACGCGGCTCCTCCGGGCACCTTGGTGATCGCTCCGTCGAACGGGTTCGTGATGAGCGCGCTCTCCTTTGACGGCTCGAAAGTCCGACTGCATTTTTCGCACTCCGCGAAGATGCCGCTCGACGCGCCAAAGGCGGGCACGAGGTCCTCGTCGTCCCACTCGAACGCCAGGTCCTCGCCGCAACGGCAGATGCTGCGAACGAGCCCGATGTTCTCCGAGGCAGGGTAGACGTACTCGAGGCAGCGGTGCAGCTCGAGGGCGTAGGTGACGTTCCCCTCTGGTCTTCGCGAGAGCGGATACGCGCCGGGAAGGGCGCCATCACCGTCGACGGGCCACACGAGACGAAGGTCCTCTCGGTCCGGATCATCGAGCCATTCCGCTTCGAGCGTGGGTGGGAGCGGCTCGGTGCTCGCTTCGATCTTGGCGACGAGATCCTTACCGAAGACATTCTCGACCGTCGTCACCGCGTAGCCACCCGTCGCTCGCGCCCGCTCGGAGCGCTTGCCGTGGAAGCGTAGCTCCGCGAGCTCCGGAGATCCCGGAGCCACGATCCAGCCCTCCTTCCGGAGGCGCTCGACAAGCTTCGCGACCGAGCCCGCGGCTGGTGAGAAAACATTGCCCTTCGCGATCAGCCAACGCTCGTAGTCGACGCCCATGCCGAGGAGCGTAGCCGACCACCGATCCAAATGTAGTCCAACCCTTACTCAGACGATGGGGTGCGGATTCGCTCCGAACGGGCTCGTGACCTTCAATGCCGCCGCCGCTGCTGCCCAGAATTGCTTGGTGCCCGGGGTCGCGCCACTGAAGCGCGCGTCGCCGTCACACGGATAGCTGACCGTGTTTCGGATGTACTTGCCCATCATGGCCACGACGGTGCCGTCACCGTGATCGCCGGTGGGCGTGCGCACGAAATCGCCGGAGAGGCACACCACGACGTTGCGCGTCTGATCGTTCAGCATGCGCGTCAGAAACGTCTTGAGCGGATTGACGATGCTGCTCATCATCTTGGTCCGCGAAAATTCGCCGTTGCGCGAGGTGCCATCGGGATTGAGCTGGTGGAAGTCCCAAGGCACGAAGCCGGGATCGCAGATGTTGACGACGTTGGTCCCCGCAGCGCGGATCATGATCTCAGCGCCAGCAATCATGGATGCGAAGGATCCCACGGCCGTCGCGCCGCCGAGCCCATATGCCGTGGAGATGTCCGCAAAGGTGACGGGCGGCGTCGGAGGAACCGGGGTCTGCAAGGTGGCGATCGCGGCGCCGTAGCCATCGGTGACGCTGATGAGGGCGTTCTTGTTCCGCGCGACCTGGGTCTGCGAAATGTCCCGCGAGGCGGTGAGACCGGCAGCGGCGAGCTGACGATCTGGAAGCGTGGGATCAGGCGTGGGCGACTGGCCGAGGGAAGCGATCACGCTCTTCAGATCCTGGATCCTCTGCAGGGACACGCTGCCGAACGCGGGTTGCGGGCCGTAGGGCAGGCGATCGCCGAAGTGAACGGCCTTGAGGGGCGAGCTTCCGCCCATCGTCGCGGCGAGCTCGGTGAGGTAGCTGTTCGTTCCGTCGAAGAGGAGCGCGCGCTCGGCCCCGCGATCGAGATGGCTGGTGACGCCGTGGTGAACGCCGACGGCTGCCCAGTGCTGGAGCGCGAACGCGGGCATCGTGCCGAGCGTTGCTTTGTCGGTAAAAACGCCTCCGCCGAGGTCCAAGAGGTTCGAGCTGGTAACCCCGAATTTGTTCCCGGTGAGGAACTTGTCGGCGCACCCCGCAAAGAGCCCGTTGAACCCTCCCGGAAAGATGATGTGCACGAGGTGCGAAGGCTCGGTCGCCGCGAGGGCGTTACCGAAAAATTGCGCACCCCCGGCGAGTCGCGTTCCAGCAAGTGCGCCGGCACCGACCGCTGCTGTCTTGAGAAATCCACGGCGTGAGATCTTCATTGTCGGATCCTCAGAACGTCAAAAAGCGGGTGGAGGTCATTGCGGTCGCGCAGACGTAGGCCCAGCGACGGCGGGCATCTGGCTCTTTGGCGAGCGCGGTGGTCGCGTAGCTCACGCACGAAGCAATCTCCGCAGGCTGCGGCGTCTGACTCCAGAATTTCTTCATCATGCTCGTGCACTCGTCGGGCGCGGTTGCCGCGGTGGGTACCGCCGAAAATTCGGCGCCCGTCGCCGTGAAAGTCAGACACCCTTCGAACGCGATGCGGTAACTGGTGCTCAGCTCGACCGCGCTGGAGTGAGCCTCTTGGTACCAGCGGGCTGGGACGTCACCGAAGGTGGAAGCGTTGGCGGCGAGCGAGGCCGGAGGAGCGCCCACGGTCCGGGTGTACTCACCGGACAGAACGCTGAACGGTTTGACGCGCGCGCGGTTTTCGCCAGCCGCTTCGTTTACGCGATCGCTCTCGAGCGCGATTTTTCCGTAGCCGACGTACGTGCGACCTTCCGGCTTCTGGTTGCAGGTGGTGGCCGCTCCGGGGTCAGGTTGCCCGCCGTCGGCGGTGGCGGGATTGGTCCCAGGATTGAACGGGTCGTCGCCGAGCCCGAGCGCGTTCGGATCGCCGCTGCATCCTGCGACGCCGACCAAGAAGAGACCTGCGAGGAACCTCACGTGCGCGCTCATTGGCAGAACCCGGCGTCCTTGGCGACGATGGCGACGGCCGACTGAATCGTCCCCTTCGACGTGAACTCGTCGACGCACTTGTCGAAGAGGAGTGCCTCGCACTGATTCTCGTTCCTGCTGTACAGGAAGTTGAACGCGAGGCGACACGCGCGGAACTTGAACTGCGGTGATTTCACCATGCTGTTCACGAGGTCGGCGTCGCTCGCGACCGTCTCTCCGTCGAGCACCGACTGCGGCCCTTCGCTCGGCGGAAGGAAGGTCATCGTGTCTCCCGTGCCTTGCCTGCGGGTCAGCACCTTGGCGATCTTGTCGAGGGCAAACCAGCTGTCGTAGTGGCAGCCCGCGCATGCCGCTGCCTTACGGCCGACCGAGGTGCGATCGTCACCGGGCTTGGCGACGGACGGCGTGAGCTCGACACCGACGACGTTGTTCACGATGCGGTAGGCGGTCGAGAGCTTGTAGCCAGCGGTCTCATTGCCGGCGTAGCGGCGCTGCCACGGAAGGCTCCGAAAATACCCGAGACCGTTAGGATCGGCGGTGACGACCATGTTCTTGCTTGCGTCCACGTCGACCGTGTACTGGCCGATGAAAAGATCGGTCCACGGCTTGGCGTTGGCGAGGACGTACTTCGTGAGAAAGTAGACGGCGTCATCGGTCTGAAGCGCGCCGGGGCCGCCGTTGAATGTAGCATTCACGAATCGCGAGAAGCGCTCGATGAACGCTGGCGAGGTCAGCATCGGGTCGACGGCGCCCTGCGGATTGGGCGTCGCGAAAAACGTCGCCGTCGGACTAGCGCCCAGCATGGCGATCGAAAGACGCGTAGCGCAGCGCTGGTCGAGCTCGGTCTTGTCCTCGCCCGTGGCGTGCGCGCTCTTGCTGCCACCAAGGCCGACCGCCCCGGCAACAGCCAGAAGCGGTGCCACCGCAAGAAGTATTCGTCGCGTTTTCCTGCCGACTCGCGTCATCTTCCGATTCTCCTAGTGGACGCCTAGGCAAGGACCGAACCAGCCGCGATGCCGGCGCGAAGTGCGTGATGACCGCTGCGTTTGCGCGCGTTTTCGGTCGATCGACTGGATCGGTCGCCCATCGCCCACACGTGATCCACCCCGCGGCAGCTCGCGAACGGAGCCCGCGCGACGGAGCTCAGGAGACGGGCCGCGGTGCTCCTGCTAGGCTTGAAGCGGATGCCCGACTCGAAAGACAAGCGGGCAGAAGGCGGCGCAGCGAACGTGGTCGTCCCGGTCCCCTCGCCCCGTGCGGTCAGTGGTGCCCGCGAGCTTCAACGTCCGTCCGAGCGGCCGACGATGCCTCCTGCGATGCCTTCGATGCCCGAGGTGCCGTCGACGCCGTCGATGCCGTCCATCACCAACCCGCCCATCTCTCACGAGAGGGCGCTACGCGTCGACCGGCTCGAGGACGAGGACGACATCCCTGAGCTCCTTCGGTCAGCCAGCGCGAGACCGCCCACGACCATGCCTTCGGGCCTGCCGCTCCCGAACGTGCCGCTGGTCCGTATCGCAAAGCAGGTGCGCGGCTTCGAGGAGGAAGTCGTCATTAATCGGAAGGACCCGCGGCGCGAGGAGTAGCGTACCCTCGCGCCCAGTATGAGCGACCCGAGCCCTGCGAAGAAAGCGCATTTCAAGCGGAGGGATTACCTCATCGATCCCCGCTTCCAGTTGAAATACACCGGCCTCCTCGTCGCGGTGGTGCTGGCGGTGATGGTGTTTCTCGGCGGCGAGCTTTGGCAGAGCGCCAACGTGGCCTCGACGTACGCGCAGATCGCCTCCACCCAAGCCGAGCTCGCCATGAAGGAGAGCCACACGAGCTCCAGGCTGGCTCGCCAATGCGTGGTGACGAACGCAGCCGACAACGCCATCCTCCTTCAAGTCGTCGAAGAGGAGCTCGCCGCGACGGACCGCCAGGCGGAGAGCGATCTCGAAGTGGTGAAACGCGGGCGCATCGACGTCGAGATGCACCGCCGGGCCATGCGCGAGCAACTGATCGCAACGGGGATCGCGCTCACGGTGATCCTCAGCATCATGGGCATCTTCATCACGAACAAGATCGTCGGGCCTGTCTACAAGCTGAAACGTCTGCTGCGTCGCGTCGGCACCGGTCGTCTGGCGACGAAGGAGCGCCTGCGCAAGGGCGACGAGCTCGGGGACCTCTTCGATACCTTCCTCCAGATGATGTACTCGCTGAAGGCCCTCCAATCGGGTCGGCTGGCTACGCTCGACGACGCGATGGAAAAGGCCAACGCCAGCGGGGCCGCGCCCGAGGTCCTGCAAAGCCTCCAGGCCCTCCGCGCGCAGATGGCTCTCGGGCTCGCTGTCGAGCTGCCGGCCACGAAGAAGGAGGCGTCATCATGAGCGCCAGTGAGCGACCGTCATTGGTGATGGCGCATCCGATCGTGCAGTCGGCCATTGACACGCTCATCACGCGGTTCGAGCACGGTGACTACAATCCTACGCCGATCATCGATCTCGGCGTGCTCGTCGCCAGCGCCGACGGGGCGGCGGACGACGACGAGATGGAGACACTCCGCCACATCTTCCAGTCGCTGTTCGGTGCCGCCTTCAGCAAAGACATGGTCGGCTTCTTGATCGCCGCAAGCCTCGAGGTGCTTCATGCCGCCGGCGTCGACTCGCGCGTGCGCCTCATCGCCGAGATATTGAAGGACTGCGACGCCGTCAAGCCGGGCATCGTCGTCGCGCTCGCTGTCGCCTACTCGAGCGAAGGCTTGTCCGCTGCCGAGCGCGGGGTGATCGAAGCAGTCGCGCGATCCGCCGGCCTCTCGACGAGCGAACTCGACGTACTGATCGAAAGCGTGCGCGTCACGTCGATAGCCGCCCGCAGCTGAATCCCGTGGGCCGCTCGGCTCATTCGGTGACGGTCACCTTGTTCATCTTTACGGGGGTGACCGGTCGATCGTCCGCGTCGGTCCGCGTCTTCTCGATCTTGGTGACGACATCCATGCCCTCGATGACCCGCCCGAACACCGGGTGCTTCGAGGCGCCCGCAGAGAAGTAGTCGAGGTAAGAGTTGTGGACGGTATTGAGGAAGAACTGACAGCTGCCGCTGTTCGGAGCGCCGGTGTTCGCCATGGAGAGCGTCCCGGCCTCGTTCGAGAGCTTGAGGTTCGCGGGGTGCTCGTCCTTGATCGTTCCGTCGGGGCCGTCGCCGGTGCCGGCGCGTGCGCTCTTCGGGTCGCGGCTGTGTGGGCAGCCGAACTGGAGCATGAAGCCGTTGATCACGCGGTGGAAGTGGAGACCGTCGTAAAAACCGCTCTTGGCGAGCTTTACGAAGTTGCCAGCGGTGAGGGGCATCTTGTCGATGAAGAGCTCGACCTTGATGTTTCCGAGCGACGTTTCGAGGACTGCAGTGGGGTTCGCCATCCCTCAACGCTACGACAGATGTCCTCATCTGATCTAGATTGGCTCTCGTGATTTCTGCGTGGGCGCTCACTGGAGAAGACTTGACGGCGATGAGCACGCCGATCGACGCGCGTGTATTCTGCACGCGACTGACCAAGCTGGCGCTCGGCCAACTCGGTCACGGCGGTCTCGGAAAAAAAGCAGCGGCTTTTGCGGCGGAGCACCTCGATCTGTCCTTACCCCGGGTGGCGCAACAAGAACGCTCCTCCGATGGTTCGACGAAGCTCGTCCTCGCCCTTGCCGATGGAGCGCGGGTCGAAGCCGTGCACATGCCGCGCGCCGTGAAGAATCCGCGGGTGACGGTGTGCCTGTCGAGCCAGGTCGGTTGCGCGATGGGATGCACGTTTTGCCGGACGGCACAGATGGGGCTCGTCCGTCATCTCACGGCGGCAGAAATCGTCGGTCAATTGCTGATCGTTCTCCAGACGCTCGGGCCCGTCGATCCGCAGCGGGTGAACGTGGTGTTCATGGGAATGGGCGAGCCGCTCCACAACCTGAATGCCGTTCTCACCGCGGTCCGCGTGATGTGCAACCCGGCCGGCCTCGGCCTGTCGCCTTCCCGGATCACGGTGTCGACGTCCGGGCTCATTCCCGGGATCGACGCTCTCGCCCGCGCCGCTGTCCGGCCTTGCCTGGCGCTCAGCGTCAACGCCACCACCGATGCGGCGCGGTTGCGCACGATGCCCATCACTAAGGCCCACGGGCTCGCGGACCTTCGACTCGCACTTCTGCGATTCCCCCTCCGGTCGCACGAGAAGATCACGATCGAGTACGTCCTCCTCCCTGGCGAGAACGACACCGCGGAGGACGCCGTGCGGCTCGCTGCGTTCACGCGCGGCTACCGACATTGCGTGAACGTGATCCCTTTCAATCGTTACGACGGCGCCCGCTTCGAAGCGCCATCCGCCGAGAGCCTCGCGCGATTCGTGCGCGCGGCTCAGGATGAGGGCTGCCTGGTGACGGTGAGACACTCCCGCGGGACGGACGTTTCTGCGGCGTGCGGTCAGCTCGTGCAGCTCACAACGTAGACGCGGCGACCCTCTATTTTGCAGCCGTTTTCTCGGTCTTTTCGCCGATCTTGAGGAGCGTGAGATCCGCGACGCCGTCCTGGAAGTGAATGCGCGTGACCATCAGGTTTTCTTGCAGCCCAACGACGTTGATCGTCGCCTTCGAGAGCCTGTCGCTCACCTCCTGCATCTTCTTCTCGAGGCTCTGCATGAGCGGGCCGGCGGTCTTCACCAGCTTGAGAGTCACGAGCTGCGCGTGGAGCTCGTCCATCCGAACGCGGTACTCGGCCATCTGCTCGCGGGTGGTGAGCACGTGCTGGGAGATGTCGGACATGTCTTTGTTCAACTTGAGCAAATCCTCGACCTGGTGCTTGAGAGGGCCTTCGGCGACGGCGCGCGAGAGGTACACGCGAACCTGCTCGATGCCCTCCGCGGTCCGCACGTCAATCGCCTTGTAGATCGGGGTCGACTCTTCGATCGTCACCTCTGCTTTGCCGTGCGGCTCGACAGAGACGCGGAACAAGTTGGCGTTTCCGATCTTCTCCTCGCCGCTTCCCGCGGGCACCTTGGAGAGCTTGTAACCGGGAGCGACGGTGTGACGAACGTAGACCGTGGCGCGGTCGCCGAGGCGGTTGTTCAGGGTGAACGTGGTCTGCCTCTTGTGCTGCACCTCGGTCGAGAAGACGCCGCGTTGCACCGTCAAGACGCGAGAGATTTCGTCGACCTCGCCGCTCTGCTGATCGACGACGACCTGCCGGTCGAGCGCGAACGGAACGAACGCCGTCGACGCCGCGGGAATCGGCTCCGCCATACCTTCGCCGATGAAACGGCCACCGCCGAAGACGGTTACCGGCCCTGTCTCGAGCGCCGACTGGCTGGGGTTCTTCAGCCGCACGCTGCGAAAGGGAAACTGCGCGTTGCCGCGTGCGCTCTCCGGATCGTAGAGGTAGACGACTTCGCCGTCCGTCTCGCTGTGCATGATGGACACCATCGCGCTCGTGCCGCGTGCCACGCTAGTGACGCTGCCCGACTCGAAGTTCGACGTACCGATCGGCTCGGCGGCAGGAGCGTTCGCGGCCGCCCCCTGAGCCGACGCGCGTTCGTCTTTGGACGGGTCCGTCTTTCCCTTTGCGTTGACCTCGGCCTCCACGATGCGGATACCGCCGGCACGCCCGGTTTGTTCGCCGCGCCCGACGGCCACCACTTTGCTCGGGTCGACGCCGTTGCGGACGAGCTGCTCGCGCATCTTGTTCGCTCGGTCGAGCGAGGCCGCCTGTTTGTCGCCGTCGCCTGCGGTGGCATAGCCTTCGATTACGATCTGGTTGTGTGTGTTCTGCAACGAACGCGCGACGCGGGCGATCTCGTCGAGCGCAGCGTCTCTCGGCGGCTGGCGCACCGCTTGGCCGCTCTTCATCACTGCCGTCGGCCCCGCGACTTCCGGCGTACTGGCTGGCGGCGCAGGATGGCTCGCGGCGGCGAGGACCGCGTCGTCCATGTCCGCGACGAGCCTTTTTTGCGCTCCGTCCGCGCCGTACGTCGCCCCGCCGGTGGGGGGCGCATAGGCGAACAGATCGTTTTGCTGAAGTGTCTCGCGCTCGACGAGGCGGACCGACTGCAGATCGAAGCGGAAGGAGAGCGCCGAGCTGGAGCCAACCCCGAGCCGCACGTTGTTCCAGTCTTCCCCGCTCGTGTTGTCGACGATGGCCCATGCCTGCAGATCCACTTTGCCATTTTTCCCGAGCACGACGCGGTAGCTCGGCTTCCACGAAGGCGCGTCGGTCACATACGAGAGCTTGAGCCGGTGGGTATGCGGGCCCGACAGACCGATCTTCATGGTGATGAGCCCGGTCTGGGCGCTCACTTGCTTGGTCGGATACGAGATCGGTGCGGGCTGCCCGGTCTGCGCATCGACCACCGTGAGCGACTTCAGGAAGTCGTCGACCTTGTCACTGGGGACGCTCAGGTCGAGATGATCGCCCTCCACCTCGGCGGTCCGCTCGAAGTAGGCAACGCCATTTCGGTAAACGACGACGCGGCCAAGCGTGGTGTCGGGAGCCTTCACGAACGTGGAGGCGATCGCGCCGCAGCCAGTCATCACGAACAAAAGGGGAAGGAAGGTCAGACTTTTCATGGGAATCCCTCAGGACGGCGAAGCGTGTCCGCCTTTGACGTCCGAGAGACCCGGAGGATCTGCCCCCGCTCTAACTGCGAGGATGGTGGGGGCCGGCGACCGTGCGCGTAAGCGATTGCGGGACGACCTGACGCAGGTGCCACGCCTGCACGCTCACGATCTCTTCGGCGGCCGTGAGAGTCGCACGCACCCGCGCGGTGAGCCGCCACGTCGAAACGATGACCATGACGTGAAAGGTCATGAGCGCGATGGTCGATGGCCACTTCGGAAACGAGGCCATCTGCGGGACGACGACGAGCCTTCCATTCTCGAAGAGATACGAGGTGGGCAAGACGCCGAGCCATTCGAGCACGACGGGGAAGACGACCGACCCGCAGGCGACGGCAAGCGCGACGCGGCGCAACCCCTTGTAGGGGTAGATCCCAAAAGTGACCGCGAGGGCGAGCGCGGCGGTGGGGACGATGATCAGCGGTCCAAACATGCGACCGAGCGCCACGAACCCGAGCGGCGCGAAAAGCAAATTGACGAAGCTCCGGTTCGGTCGCGTAAAGCGGTACTGCAGGTAGGCAAAGATCGCCGACAGCCCGAAGAACGCGCAAGCGGCGATGATCCATCCCCAATGCAGCACCCCCATCCACAGAAGGAAGGGAACGATCAGAAACCAGGTCAGGTACGAGAAGCTCCCCATGAGCGCGGCAACGCTGATCGACTTCAGCCTCGCGCGCTCGAGCGAAGCGAGGGCCTCCGGGGGAATCTCCTTCGGTGGCTCGAGCAGAAGGCGACTCATGGTCCCCAGGGCGAGGGCATTGGTGGGGTCGAGGGCGAGAGCTTTTCCTGCCTCGCGCATGGCGACAGCTCGCCGCTCCGTCGAATTTTCTATGCCTCGGAGCGCCGATTGTGCGGCGTCCGCAGCCGCATTCGCGTGCACGTCCGACAGATCGCGGCGAAGCTCCATGTCGCGATCGCCATCGAGGTAGCTCTCGATCGCATCCTGCAGATCACGCGCAGACGCGAACCGGTCCTTGGGGTTGAAGGCCGTGGCCTTGACGCAGATCCGCTCGAGCTCGGGTGGCACCTCGCACTCGGGTGCACGCATAGACGCCCGCGCGTCCGCCCCATTCGCCGTGGTCGCTGCTATCTCAGGCAACGACCCAACGTGAAGAGACTTCAACGTGAGGATCTCGAAGAGGATCGCGCCCAGCGAATAGACGTCGGTGCGCGCGTCCAGCTCCTCGTCTTTGAACTGCTCCGGCGACATGAAGCCGAGTGTTCCGATCATCGTCCCCGCCGCCGTCGCCGCCGGTTTGTGCGGGCCCGAGTCGAAGGACTCGGTCGTAGGATCGTCCGCAGTGATCTTCGCGACGCCCCAATCGAGCACGTATACCTCGCCGAACGTCCCCAGCATGATGTTGCTCGGCTTGATATCGCGGTGGAGGACAGCATGTGCGTGCGCGAATTCGATGGCGAGGCATGCGCTGCCGAACGCGGTGAGCAGTTTGCGCCGCGAGTATTCGCGGAGCGCGTTCTTGTCGTTAGCCCGGATCCGGAAAAGTATTTCTTCAAGGGTCATCCCCCGAACGCGCTTCATCGTGAAGTAAGCCGCGCCTTCGGGGCCGACGCCGAGATCGTAAACGGGCACGATCGACGGGTGCTCGAGCCCTCCTTGCACGCGGGCCTCGCGGAGAAATCGCGCCTGGAAATCGGTGCGCGTGTCGAAACCCGGGCGGATCATCTTCACAGCCACTTCGCGACCGATACGCACGTCCTTGCAGAGGCGCACCTCGCCCATGCCTCCTTCACCGAGGATCCGCTTCACCTCGTAGCGCGCCACGAAGCCTTGCTCGGAGATCGACGTCGGCCCGGCGTGTATAAGAGGCATCATCGAGTCGTGGTTTTCCGCGGGCGGCGGAGTGTCGAGGATGGTCGCGTCGAACGCGCCCGACGGCTTCTTGAACATGAGGCGGAGATTAGCGGCTTTCCTACAAGGGTGGGGGGTCGACGCGCCAGAGCGCTACCATGCGCCGTTCAACGAGAAGGCGCTGCGCATGGGCGCGCCGCTGAGTGCGAGGCCACTGGCGCTCGGAGGATTCGCGTCGGCCGAGGATTTTGCGGAGTGGAAAATAAGCGGCACGCCGACGCCAATGAGCGATCCGACGACGACTCCGGTCATTACGTCCGAAAAATAATGTTTGTCTCCTGCCATTCGCAGGTACCCGACGGAGGCGGCCATGGTCAGCCCCGCCGCCCATACGAGCGGCGCGAGACGGTACCCGCGCAGCGAAGACACCGTGCCGCTGGAAGTGGCGACGGCGAACGCGAGCGTGGTGTGCCCCGAGAAGAAGGAGAGGTTGTCATCCGACGGGCTCGCGGTGAGCTTTCGCACCTCCTTGGGTGCTCGCGGCAGGTAGTGAACGAAGGGGCGCTCGCGCGCGAAGGCATATTTCGCGACCTGGTTGACGTTCCCAGCGATCATGGTCGCCTCGATCACGAGGAGCGCGTCGACGGGAACACCACGCGCATTTCTGTCGTTCGCCGCCGCCACGGCGTTTAGCCCGATGGTCGACAGAGGCTCGATCGCGAAGGCGATGATGGAGCTCGTGATGTCCGCCGTGCTTGGCTGTTTCCAGATGAGCTGCCGCCTGACCCAGCTGTCGTACGGGTTGAGCAGATCGGTTCCGTCTTCGCCTCGGTAGCACCACCGGCACTTTTCCGGCACGAGGACCGGCTTGAGCAACTCGGACGTAGCGAGCCACACCGCACCGACCGAAGTGACCGCCACGTCGATGCGCGTATCGTAGGGGAGCTTCCGGACGTTCGAGCGCGGCGTGTCTTGCGCGCGAGCGGGCATGCACGACATCGTGCCGATCAGTGCCGACAGCACGCCAGCGAGGGTCGACGTCAAGGAGCGCAACGGGCTTGGAGTATAGTCGTTTTCGATGAAGGCTGGCACGCTCGTCAGGTCTGCGGTTGTGGTCGCCGCGCTGGTCTGCGTGCGTGACGCGCGCGCGCAGGCGCCCGGGTTCGCCGTCGACAGGTTCGAGCCAGCGGAGCGCGGGAGCGACTGGTTCGCGAACGAATCGCTCGACCTGCGCGGCAAGCTGCGCCCGGCCTTCGGCTTCGTCGTCGACTGGGCATACCAACCTCTCGTCCTCCACGAGCGCGGGAATGTTCGCGGCCCGGCGCAGGGCGACGTGCTGACCGATCAAATTTTCGTGCATGCGGGGGGCACGCTCGTCTTCGCAAACCGCTTTCGCGTCGGCGCCAATCTGCCCCTCGCGATCTACCAGCACGGCGACGACGTTGCGCCGATCGCGATCGGCGTGCGTTCGCAAGACGGCGCGGGCGTCGGCGATCTTCGTCTTTCCGGCGACGCGCGTGTGCTTGGAGCGTACGGCGAGGAATTTACTGCCGCCGTAGGATTGCAGCTCCACCTTCCCACGGGGCGCCGCAATGCGCTCGCGAGCGACGGCACCGTGCGAGTTGCCCCACGCGTTCTGCTCGCCGGTGAGGTGGATTGGTTCCTGTACGCAGCGAAAGGCGGGTTCGCATACCGCCCGCTCGACGGCACCTTCGAGGGCAACAAGCTCGGCAGCGAATTTATTTTCAGCGCCGCGGCGGGCGTGAAGGTGAGCAAGCGCTTCGTGTTCGGTCCCGAGTTCGATGGGAGCACCATTGTCCTCGGCGGCGATGGCGCGTTCCGCAGGCGCAACACACCGCTCGAGCTTCTCTTCGGAGCGCACGTGACGCTCGCCGATCGTTGGCAGGGCGGGGTCGCGATTGGGCCCGGCCTCACGCGCGGCGATGGCAGTCCAAAGATGCGCGTGCTCGTCTCAGTCGAGTTCGCTCCCGAGCCGAATTAGGAGACCCTCAGGGATCCGCGGGCGCTGAGCTTGGCGCTGGTGACGATGTCACGCCGGAATCTACGTGCGTGCGTGCGTTCCCTCCTCTCTCACGAAGAGCTTCAGCGCGGCACGGTAGTGGCGAGCGATCAGAAACCGCATGTGAACGGACGCAAATCAGAATTTGCCGTGACGACCCGCTCCTGACGAAAAGCGTGCAGCGCCCTCGAGGGTCTCGCCGCTCACGAGGGTACGCATGCCGTGAATGAGCTCGTTTGCGAGGGCGTCGTCGAGCGAGAGCGACCACTGCTCAAGTGCACTCCGCCTGTCATTTCGCATGCAGACTCGAGGAAATTTGGAGATCTCGCGGGCCAGCGCCTCGGCTTCGCTGCGCGCGCTTCCGGCGGGGACGACGCGGTTCGCGAGCCCCATGTGGAGCGCCTCCGCAGCTCCCACCGCGCGGCCGGTGAGGATCATGTCGAGCGCGCGCGATTGCCCGACGACGCGTGGCAGGCGAATCGTCCCGCCGTCGATGAGCGGCACGCCCCAACGCCGGCAGAACACTCCGAACGTCGCGTCTTCTTCGACTACCCGAAGATCGCACCACAGCGCGAGCTCGAGCCCACCCGCGACGGCGAAACCGGCGACGGCGGCGATGACCGGCTTCGACAACAGCATCCGGGTCGGACCCATTGGGCCATCCCCCGTCACCTCGACCCGGTTACCGTTTCCTTCACCGATCGCCTTGAGATCTGCCCCCGCGCAGAACGTGCCGCCTTCGCCCCACAACACGATGACGTCGGTCTGCGAATCGGCATCGAGCGCACGGAAAGCGTCGGCCAGGGCTCGTGCGGTTGGACCGTCGACCGCGTTTCGACGCTCGGGGCGAGATAGAATGACGGTAGCGACGCGGTCGCCCTGCTCGACGCGAACGGACATGGTGGGCGGGGAGTTATCACCAGGCTTCGACGCTGACGAGCGTCCTCATTCTCGAGCTGTTTGCAAGAAATTATTTCTACGGCGCGCGGCAAGAAACCACTCGGGCAATAGAAACGCCACCTCCGAGCAAATTCCGGTAAGAAGAGTGCATGGCGACCCGCTCCTCGCACCGAATGTTTTGTCGCATTGGATTCACCGCGTTGACTGCGCTTCCTCTGCTCTTCGTTTCTGAAATGGCGGCGGCGCAGGGTGCGCCCGACCAAGCCGGCTTCGCCGTCAACCGCTTCGATCCCGCGGAAAAAGGCTCCGATTGGTTCGTGTCCGAGTCCCTCGATTTTCGTGGAAAGTTTCGCCCCGCGTTCGGGATCATCGGCGAGTGGGCCACGAAGGAAATGGTCTTTTACAACTTCGACGACTCGACGAAAGCGCGCTTCATCGAGCATCAGGCCTATTTCCACGTCGGCGGTAGCCTCGTGCTCTGGGACAGGCTGCGCATCGGCGCGAACGTTCCGCTCGCCATCTACCAGACCGGCGAGTCCACGACCGAGAACGGAGCTCGCCTCAACTCCCCCGAGAAGGCGGCGATCGGCGACGTGCGCGTGGGGGCCGACGTTCGCCTTTTCGGCGAGTACCGCGACGCCGTCGAAGGTGCCTTGGGCTTGCAAGTGCATTTGCCCACTGGCTCCCAAAACTTATTCACCGGGGATGGCTCCGCGCGCGTCGTTCCGCGGCTCATGCTCGCCGGCGACCTCGGTGATTTCGCGTACGCCCTTCGCGCGGGATACGAGCTTCGCGGCCGCGCCGAGCCGTTCGCGGGTCGTGCCTTCGGCGACGAGGTCACGGGCTCGCTCGCCATCGGCGTACGCGTGCTCGACAAGAAACTCCTCATCGGACCGGAGTTCTACGGCGCCACCCTCGCCTCGAAGATGTTCAAGGACAAGACCACTCCGAGCGAAGTCCTGTTTGGTGCACACTACACGCACAGCGATTTCAAGTTCGGCGCCGGCCTCGGGAGCGGGCTCAGCAGGGCCTTCGGGTCGCCTCAGCTCCGCATCATTTTAGGGGTCGAGTGGACGCCTGCGATGGAAGACGCCAACCCCGACCGCGACGGTGACCGAATCTTGGACAGGGACGACGTCTGCCCGGAAGTGCCCGGCGTGGTCAGCCAGTTGAGAAACGGTTGCCCGCCCGAGCAACGGCCGGAGCCCGTCGTCGTGGCGAAGCCCTCCGATCGTGACGGCGACGGCATCCCCGACAGCGAGGACGCGTGTCCCGACGTTGCGGGAATCAAGACGGACGACCCCAAGACCAACGGCTGCCCGAGCGACAAGGACAAGGACGGCATCATCGACACGGAAGACGCCTGCCCCGACGTCGCGGGCGTTCGCACGAGCGATCCCAAAACGAACGGCTGTCCGCCGAATCTCGATCGTGACAAGGACGGCATCGAGAACGACCTCGACGCGTGCCCCGACGAGCCCGGCCCCAAGAGCGATGACCCCAAGACGAACGGCTGCCCGCGCGTCTTCATCAAGAACTCGATGATCCAGATCCTGGAGCAGCCGAAGTTCGACTTCAACAAGTCCGCCATCAAGAAAGAGAGCGATTCGCTCCTGACCGAGGTGGCCAAGGTGATGGCCGACCACCCCGAGATCAAGCGCGTCCGCATCGAAGGGCACACCGACAACGTCGGCAACGCCGCCTACAACAAGAAGCTCTCGGAGCAGCGCGCTCAGTCGGTCGTCAACTGGCTTGCCGCACACGGTGCCTCGAAGGACCGCCTCACGGCCGTGGGCTTGGGCAAAGAACGTCCCCTCATGGGCAACGACACCGACGCTGGGCGAGCGGCCAATCGTCGCGTCGAATTCCACATCGAAGATCAGGACGCGACGCACAAAGAGATGGTGAAGACTCCCGACGGAGGCCGCGAACCGGCTCCCCCGGCGACCCTCGGCATCCCGGAAGGCGCCAAGCCCACACCCGCGAAGGATCTCCCCAAGCCGTAGGGCGGGCCTCGGCTGCGTCGCGACTCAGCGTTTGATTTCGCCGAGCTCGATGCGGCCGTACGCATAGGTGATCGTGCGGACGAAGGCGCTCCGGGCGTCGACGCTGAGCATGCGGAGGTGACGCGGGTCACCGAAGAGAACGACTTCGGCAACGCTGCGCCCGGCGTCGATCTCAATGACGGACGCGGCGGCGGGGGAGACTCGGCCCACGACAATCCCGCATTTCAAAGGCTTCTTCGTCTTGTCTGGCCCCTTCGCGCAACCGGACACGATGACGAGCTCTTCGTTCGAGGCCGGGTGCCACGTCCAGGCTTGCGATGCGATGAAGGTTTCGGTCTCACTTCCCCACTTCTTCGTGCCGAGGCCGATAAGCGGTGCCGCAAGCTCACTTGGCTTCATGCTTCGCTCGATCGGGACGGTAGGCTTGATCTCGATCGTCACCTCGCCCGGATTGCGCGGGCCCATGCAGCAACGGAACCCCATCGTTGCTCCCTTGGACGTGACCGTGCGACCGATTCCGTTTGCGCACCGTCCGACGATCTCTCCCGCGATGGAGTTGCCGCCACGCAGGACGCCGAGGTCGCCCTTCGCCCCGCGCTTCCAGGCGCTGTCGGTCCACTCCCAAACGCCGCCGTGAAGGTCCATCACCCCGAACGCGCTCTTGCACGCCAGGCGTTCGCCGCTCGGACGACGCGCCGACTCTTCGATCGCCACGCCGGTGATGCACGATGCCGCGCGGTAAGGATCCCCGTACTCGTAGGTGAAATTGTCGGGGCCCTTGCACGAGCGCTCCCACTCGAGCTCCGTGCAGAGGCGCTTGCCCTTCGTCTCGCAGAGGTGAGCGGCGTCGTCGCGCGACACGTTCGAAGTGGGAATGGCTCCGGCCTCGTTCGGGTACGGATAGAGATCGACGTAGAATCCACCGAGCGTCATCTCGGTTCCCGGAGGCTCTTCGTCCGGCACGCGGGGCACGCGATCGAGAGGTGTTCCGGCGTGAAGAACACCGGCGGGAATCCAGGCCATTCCTGGTCTCGCGGCACCGAGGACGGGCGCGCTCGGCGAAGCGACGGGAGCCGTCACCGCAGCATCGCTCGAGAGTGCAGAGCTCGATTTTCCGCAGCCGCCGCAACCGACCTGACCCAGAGCGAGGAGCGCGCCGAGTGCACGCAAGCAACGTGGGGTCACGCGCACGACCTAGTCCCCCTTCTCGTTCGCCCCTTCGCGTAGCCCAAGCTCTTTCATTTTGAGCTGAAGCCCCTTGCGCGAAATCTTCAGGAGCCGCGCGGCGTGGGTCACGTTGCCACCCGTCTGGGTGAGGGCACGGCCAACGAGCTCGCGCTCGAGGCGGTTCATCGCCACCTTCACGTGCTCTTTGAGGCCACCCTCGTTCGAGAGCGCAGCGTGGAGATCGGCTTCGTTCAACGGAGGGCTCGACAGATGCGAGCTGCCGCGAAGCTCGGGCGGGAGATCCTCGGACCTGAGCTTTTGGGTGTCGCAGAAGAGAACGGCGCGCTCGATCACGTTCTCGAGCTCGCGGATATTTCCCGGCCACGGATAAGCGCAGAGAAATTCCATTGCCTCGGGCTCGGTGCCAGCTACGTGCTTTTTCAAGCGCTCGTTGAATTTGGTCAGAAAATGCTCGACCAGGAGCGGCACGTCGGTGGCTCGCTCGCGAAGGGCGGGGAGGCGAATGGGGACTACGTTGAGGCGGTAGAAGAGATCCTCGCGGAAGCCGCCGGCGGCGATGAGCTTCTTCAGATCGCGGTTCGTCGCGGCAACGAGGCGCACGTCGACCCGGATGGTCTTGATGCCGCCGACCCGTTCGAACTCGCTCTCTTGCAGTGCGCGCAGGAGCTTGACCTGCATTTCGACCGGTATTTCGCCGATCTCATCCAGAAAAAGCGTGCCCTGGTTGGCGAGCTCGAACCTCCCGGGCTTGGAGCTCACGGCGCCTGTGAAAGCACCGCGCTCGTAGCCGAAGAGCTCGCTCTCGATGAGCTCCTTCGGAATGGCCGCGCAGTTCACCTTGATGAAAGGCTTGTCCTTGCGGATGGAGTGGTCGTGGAGCGCGCGGGCGACGAGCTCCTTTCCGGTGCCGCTCTCGCCGGTGATGAGCACGGTGGTCGGAGTGTCTGCGACGCGCTCGAGGACGGCGTAAAGATCCGTCAGCCCGGCCGAGTTACCGATGATGTTGAAGCGCGCACCGGGAACGGCTTGAGACGCCGGTGAGGCTTCCGCACCCGCGAGAAGCCTTGTTTTCAAGGCTTTGGCGACGATCGCGCGCACTTCGTCTTTGTCGAAGGGCTTGGTCAGATAATCGAACGCCCCGATCTTGAGGGCTTCCACCGCGGTATCGACGGTGCCGTGCGCGGTGATCATCACGATGGGGAGCTCGGGATCCTCGCGGAGCGCTTCCCTGAGGAGCGTCATGCCGTCTACTTTGGGCATCTTCAGGTCGGTGACGACGAGATCGATGTGGTGCTCGCGCAAGATCTGGAGCCCTTGCTCGCCATCTTCCGCCGTGAGCACGTCGTACCCGTCGCGCGACAGCTGCGCGGAGAGGATCTTGCGCAGGTTGGGCTCATCGTCGACGATGAGGACCTGCTTCTTTTCGGGCAGCATGGGGAGCTGCATCGTATCAGAGGCGCGACCTACAGGGACGCCTCGTAAAGCTTGGCCAGATCCTCCCGGGTGGTGGGGCGCGGATTGGATCGATGGCAGGCGTCCTCGAGGGCTTTGGCGGAGAGCGTCGGGATGTCGGTGATCGTCACGCCTTCGCGCGCGAGCCCGTCGGGGAGGCCGACCCTGGTGCGGAGTGCTCGGAGTGCGCCGGCCGCGCTCTTGGCTTTCGGATCGAGGATTTGCCGGATGCGCTCGAGCTTCTCGGGCACCACCGATTCGTTGTATTCAACAACCGCCGGCAAGCAGAGCGCGTTCGCGAGGCCGTGGTGCAGCCCCTTCTCGCTCGAGAGCGGGTGGGCAAGGGAGTGACAAGCGCCGAGACCTTTTTGGAACGCGACCGCACCCATCATTGCGGCCTTCATCATTCCGCCGCGGGCGTCGATGTCGAGCGCTTGATCGACGGCGCGGGCGAGGTAGGTCGCGCACAGCTCGAGGCCGCCGATTGCGATCCCGTCGGCCATCGGATGATCGCCAAGCGAACAGTAGGCCTCGACGCAGTGCGTGAGGGCGTCGAAACCCGTGGCCGCCGTGATGCGCGGAGGCATCGTGCGCGTGAGCTCGGGATCGAGAATCGCCGCTCGCGCCAAGAGGTACGGGCTGAAAATAACCGTCTTTCGCCCGGTTGCCTTGAGGGTCACCACTCCGGAGCGCCCAACTTCGCTTCCCGTCCCTGCCGTCGTCGGGACCGTGATGATCGGCGGAATGTTCGCAGTGATGAACGTGTCACCGCCCGTCGCGTCGTCGTAGTCGACGAGGTCCCGCTCGTGGGTCGTCTTGAGGGCGATGAGCTTGCCGGTGTCGAGCGGAGCGCCGCCGCCGACGCACACCACGACGTCCGCGCCGTGCGCTTTGTACGCGTCGACGCCGTCGAAGACGTTCTTCTCCACCGGGTTCGGATCGACCTTGTCGAAGAGGTGCGCGGCGATGCCCGCGGTGGTGAGCACGCTCATCACCCGCTCGGCGATGCCGGCCTTTACGACGCCGGGATCACACACGACGAGCGCGCGCGTGCCGCCTACGCGCTTTACGTGGTCCGCGAGGTAGCTGATGGCGCCGGCGCCGAAAACGATGGTGGTCGGGAAGCTCCAGGTGACGACTTGCATGGTCACCGGCGTAGCATTTTTAGAAACGCTGAGGTCCCTGTTGGGCAGAAATCGGCCCCCACACCGTGAACGAAATGTTCTGTTGCGCTCTGAACTTTCCCCGGTATTGAGCGGTGCCTGAGGCCAAAAGAGAAACGACCTCTCCGCCCATCCCGCACGCCCGCGGGCGAACGATCTTACGGATCTCCTCGGACATGGCGTCGGTACCCTCGTCCGCGCGGATGTTCACCGCGCCGATCATTTCGTATTTTCCGCCGGAGCCGAAATTCCCCCCCGGGGCCATGTCGTTCGCCGAGACCGAGACGAACTCGAGCGGGCAATCGGCGACCTTCGCAGGATGCGGCGCGCCCATGCGAACCTCACCGACCGTCGCACCCGGACCGCAGCCCGCGAGCGCCATCATCGAAACCACGAGTATCCACCGCGTCATCGATCCTCCATGTTCTTTCGAGTAGAGCCCGCGAAACGCCGCGCGTCGCAGGAAATCGGCAGAACGTTTCACGCCCCTAAATCGCCTCGAAATAGCGCTTTAGCTCCCACTCCGTCACCGCCCGCTCGTGCTGGCGAACTTCCCACTCGCGGGTGCGCACGTAGTGATCGACGAAACCCGGGGTGAGAATTTTCGGCGCCTCGGTACAAAGCGAGAGGATGCGCGTGGCATCTTTCAGCGTCCGAGGAAGGGGCGCGTAGGCTCCGTCGCTCTTCGAGGCGTCTCCTTCGGCGGGCGGCCGCGCTTCGGTTTTGTTGTCGATCCCCCAGAGTCCGGCTCCGAGGCAGGTAGCGATCGCGATGTACGGGTTCATGTCCGCCGCCGTCTGCCGGTACTCGAGCCGCGTCGCTTTTTCGCCGCCGGTGATCGCTCGGATCGCACAGGTGCGGTTCTCCATTCCCCACGCGGCCGTGAGGGGCGCCCATACGCCGGGCACGTACCTCTTGTAGCTGTTGATGGTCGGCGAATAGAGAGCGGTGAGCGTGGGCATGTTGAGGATCTGCCCGCCGAGATAATTTTTCGCGAGTGGGCTGATCCCGTCCTTCGGATCAAAAAAGACGTTCTTTTTCCCGCTCCAGAGCGACTGGTGGAGGTGCCCGCTCGAGCCGGGCAAGTCGGCGTTCCACTTGGCCATGAAGGTCACCGCGAGCCCGCGCTTCGCACAAAGCTGCTTCATGCCGCTCTTGAAGAGCGCCGCCTTGTCCGCCATGCGCAGCGCTTCGTCGTAACGAATGGCCACCTCGAACACGCCGGGCCCTGTCTCGGTGTGGAGCGCTTCGATCGGAATGTCGAACGCGTTCATGTCGTCGAGGATCGCCTCGCAGAGCTCGCTGCTTTGACCCTCGCGCACCCAGGAGTAACCGAACATTCCTGGGCTTAGCGGGGTGAGATTGCGGAAGCCCTTGGCGTGAAGCGACTCGGGTGTCTCCTTGAAGAGGAAGAACTCGAACTCGGCACCGAAGCTCGCCGAGTAGCCCTTGGCTGCAGCGCGGGCGAGGACGGTCTTGAGCAGTGAGCGCGGACACGCAGGATGCGGCGAGCCGTCCGGAAGAACGAAATCGACGAGAAACGCAGCCGTTTTTGGCTCCCAGGGGATAACACGAAAGGTAGCGGCGTCGATGCGCGCGAGCGTGTCGGGGTAGCCCGTCGACCATCCGGTGACGGTGGCGTTGTCGTAGAGCACGTCTCCGCTGTCCCATCCGAAGATGACGTCGCAGAAGCCGAATCCGTCCTCGAGCGCGCTCCAGAACTTCTCGAGCGAGACGTACTTGCCGCGGAGAATGCCGTCGACGTCGAAGCCGCCCAGCTTGACCTTGGTGATGCCGCGCGCCTCGAACTCAGCGCGTAGTTCTTTCGGAGTCATGGCTCCGACCTTACCCTCATGGTATTCGGCCTGAAATGAGCTTCGATCCGAACGCAGCCGCGCCCGTCGATTCCGGCGTCTTCGGCCTCGACGATTCACTGGACTCGGCGACGGTAGTCCTCGTTCCCGTCCCTTGGGACGCCACCACCTCGTACCGCGCGGGAACGGCGAACGGGCCTTTCGCGATCCTCGGAGCGTCGCGCCAGGTGGATCTCTTCGACGTCGAGACGGGCACGCCCTACAAAGCAAAGATCGTCATGCTCCCGGAGAGCGCCGAGGTGCGGGCGTGGAACACCGAGGCCCGGGCGTGCGCGGTGCCGGTGATCGAAGCGGGAGGACGGATCGACGGAGACGCGGGGCTCACGGCAAAGCTCGAGCGGACCAATGCCCTCGGCGCGCTCGTCAACTCATGGGTCTACGAAAAAACCAAGACGCTGCTCGCGGCGCGGAAGATCGTCGGCGTAGTGGGTGGGGATCACTCCGTTCCTTTCGGTGCGATTCGCGCAATTTCCGAAGCGCACCCTGCCGTCGGCATCTTGCACATCGATGCCCACGCCGACCTGCGCCACGCGTACGAAGGCTTCGAGTGGTCGCATGCATCGATCATGGAAAACGTCTCCCGCAGGCTGCCGAGCGTCGCGAAGATCGTGCAGGTGGGCATCCGTGATTTCTGCGAAGAGGAGCACGCGCGCACCGGCGAGAGCGGCGGCAGGATCGTCACCTTCTACGACGTCGACCTCGCCGCGGCGCGGATGACCGGCACGCTCATGGACGCGTTCGCGCGCATCGTGAGCGCGCTGCCCGAGAAGGTATACGTGTCCTTCGACATCGACGGGCTGGATCCGGTGCTCTGTCCTCACACCGGCACGCCCGTACCGGGAGGGCTTTCCTTTCACGAGGCGAGCGCGCTTCTCGGAGAGGTGGTGAAGGCGGGGCGAACCATCGTGGGCTTCGACTTGAACGAGGTTGCGCCCGGGCCCGAAGGCGACGAGTGGGACGCTAACGTGGGGGCACGTGTACTATACAAACTTATCGGCTGGACCCTTCTTTCTCAGGGGATCAAGCCGTAAAACGTAACCCCCGTCGCGAACGGTCAGGGCACGAGGTCTTTCACTTCGATGGATCCGTGCGGAGTGATCGCCCGGCGGACGAGCTGGGCGGCGACCGGGTCGTCGGGGGCGAATGGCGCAAGATCGTCGAGGGCGCGGGAGAGAAGCTCGCGCTCTCCGGATGCGGCACAAGCCAGCGCACGCGCCCGAAGAAGCGAGGCCGTCGCCACCATCAGCTCGCCATCCCGCGGAACGCTGAGGGCCTTCGCCAAGCGCTCACGCGCAGGCAGAAATGCATCCAGGCCCTTCTTTCGTTCGACGTTCCCACGCGGCTCCGGCTCGAAGCGATCGATCCCTCCGGCCGCCACGAGGTGCCGGGCGAGCGCACGCTCCCAGCGTGGCTGAAACGCCATGGCGAGCGGACGCGACGAGGCCAGTGAGCTCAGCGAGAACTCGGCGGGAACGCCGCTGAGCGTCATGTCGCGAAAAAGCGGACCAAGCAACGGCTCGCGCGCGAGCTCGTGAAGCGCCGTGCGGCCCCCGAGATCGCGAAGAGGAAGAAATACGAGATCCCCCCGGAGCTCGCCGGTCGCACGAGCCGCCATCACCCGGCGGACGACGGGGGCTTCGCTCACCATGACCACGCTTCGCGGAGCGAGACCGCCCCACATCTCTTGATCCCACGTGAAGGAAGCACCATTCGGTCGCGCATCGCAGCGCTCCTGAGACTCGTCGGCGGCGAGCGCCGGAAAGGTGAGCTCGAGAAGAAGGATCATCGCTGCGCTCGCCGACGCGAAGGGAACGCGCGCCTCTGACACCCAGCGGACGAGGGCCTGCATCGCAACGGACGCGAGCGAGGCGAGTCCGGCAAGAGCGAGGAGCGCACAGCTTCCGTAGCGGCTTGGGCCGGCCGGTGCGCCGAGCGCCATCCCTGCGACACCGATCACCGCCCACGCCGCAAACGCGCCGGTGAGCGCGCGACCGCGCGGGGGTGCGAGTCCGAGAACCAGACCCGCAGCGGCGAGGGCGAGGAAGAGCCATCCTAGCTGCTCGTGAAGAAATGAGACCGGCGAGACGCGCGGAGACTCACCGCGCTCTCCCAGCCACTCCGCGAGGGGCGCCGCATCGAGGGTGAGGTGCGTACCCGCCCGGCGCTGAAGGGCAAAGGCGAGCGGAACGCCTCCGAGGACGGCACCGAAGATCGAACGGGGAATGACCGCGCGTGCCAGCGGCGATTGTCCGACCCCCAGAAAAATCGCAAGCGAGCTAACCGCCGCGAGCCCCACGAGAGGCTCGTACGAGAGCGCGAGGGCACAAAGAAAGACGAGCGCCGGAAAGAGTGTAGAGCGCACGTTTCGCGCCTGCGCAGCGGCGATGGTCACCGGCAAGATGGCGAGGGCGGCGCCGAGGACCGAGCCGCCGGGCGACGAGGCTTCGAGCTGCCAGGCCATGGAGAGAGAGGCGGTCGCCGCCGCAATGGCCGCGATGCCGGCGCCGAGAAGCGGGGTCTTGGCGAGCGACCCGAGGAGAGCGCGGATGGCGACGAAAAGAGCGCCCCCGCTTGCGGCACAGATCGTCGCCGAGGCAAGGGCGGCGCGCGTTGCCCGCGTTCCGAGCGGGATGACCATGAACGTCGCTGACGCGACAGCATCGAGCGCGCGCCACGCTCCCGTCCAGCCGAGCCCAAGAATGCGAACGATCGCTTCGTCGTGCGCGGCGTCGGCGACATCGAGCGCGCGGGAAGCGGCAAGGCATCCGGGCAAAAGAATGGAGACGGCGAAGAGAGCGCGATCGATCGCCGGGGAGCGCGCGTCTTCCATCGCCCGCGAGTACACCGGGATGGCGTGCGGCGCGCAAGTTCGTTCCGCAGGCGACCAATGGCTAGGCGAATGCATTTTCGCTAAGCTGCTCGACTCGCCACTTACAAGACGAGCGAGGCATACGTTGGCAAGGTTCATCGATGAGCTGAAACGGTCCCATCACTGCGGTGAGCTCCGCGCGAGCGACGCGGGAAAAGAAGTCATCCTCTTCGGATGGGTCGCCAACTACCGCGATCACGGTGGGATGGTGTTCATCGATCTGCGCGATCGCGAAGGCATCACCCAGCTGGTGTTCGATCCGCAGCAGACCGGCTTCGGAGATCTTCCGAGGGTCGCTCACGGCGCGTCCCAGGCGCTTCGAACGGAGTGGGTGATCGGGGTGCGCGGCATCGTCGTCGACCGTGGCGCGAACAAGAACGCCCGCCTTCCCACGGGAGAAATCGAGGTCCACGGCGCCGAGCTCACGGTCTTCAACAAGAGCGATACGCCCCCCTTCGAGATCAGCGATTCCACGGACACGGGCGAAGAAAAACGCCTCACCTACCGCTACCTCGATCTCCGACGCGGACCGCTCCAGCACACGCTGCGCGTTCGCCACCGCATCACCCAGACGACGCGACGCTACTTCGACGAGCGTGGGTTTCTGGAGCTCGAAACCCCCGTGATGGTGAAGTACACGCCGGGCGGCGCACGGAATTTTCTCGTTCCCAGCCGCATGAATCCGGGGAAATTTTTTGCGCTCGCAGAGAGCCCGCAGCTTTTCAAGCAGCTCTACATGGTGGCCGGGTTCGATCGGTATTTCCAGATCGTCAAATGCTTCCGAGACGAGGACTTGCGGGTCGATCGCCAGCCGGAGTTCACGCAGATCGACGTCGAGATGTCGTTCGTCAACCAAGACGACATTTTCCGCGTGATGGAAGGCCTTATCTTCGCGGTCTGGAAGACGGTGCTCGGCATCGATCTGCACGAGAACTATCCGTCGGGCCGTTTTCCGCAGATGCCCTTCGAAGATTCGATGCGCTCCTACGGCAACGACAAACCCGATCTGCGCTTCGACATGCCCCACACCGACGTGACCGACCTGGTCATCGAGCACGGCGGAGGCGGCATCTCCTTCTTCAAGGCCATCGCCGACAAGTTCACCGACGGTACCTTCCGCCGCGATCTGCCCGCCGAGATCGTTAAGGCGATGCGAGTGCCCGGTTCTGTGAATGGGCAAGCCCTCTCCCGCGCCGACCTCGACAAGCTCGAAGACTTCGTGAAGGGCATGGGCTCGAAGGGGCTCGCGCGCGCCAAGATCGACGCAGAAGGAAACTGGGCCCAGTCCCCCCTCGGCAAGACGGTCACCCCCGAGCTCCGAAAAGCGATCAACGAAAAAACAGGCGCAAAAGAGGGAGATTTCCTCTTCTTCCAGTTTGGAAAAGAGAGCGTCGTGCAGACGGTGATGGCGAACCTTCGCGTCCACCTCGCCAAGAAGCTCAAGCTGATCCCCGAGACCGGCCACGGCGGGAAATTCGATTTCCTGTGGGTCGTGAACCCTCCGCTCTTCGAGTACGACGAGAATGCCAAGCGCTGGGTCGCAGCCCACCACGCGTTCACCCGACCGCACGACAACTGCCTCGAGCTCCTCGACACCGATCCGGGCAAGGTCCTCTGCTACCGCTACGACCTCGTTCTGAATGGGTTCGAAATTGGCGGAGGCTCGATCCGTCTCCACGATCCGGCGGTGCAGGCGAAGGTCTTCCGTGCCCTCGGCATCGAGGACGAAGAGGCCAAGCGAAAGTTCGGCTTCTTGCTCGACGCGCTTCGTTTCGGCGCGCCTCCCCACGGAGGAATCGCCGTCGGCATGGACCGCTTGGCCATGCTCCTGTCCGGTGCCGAGAGCTTGCGCGACGTGATCCCTTTCCCGAAGACGCAGAAGGGGACCGACTTGATGACCGATGCCCCGAGCACCGCGGCGCCCGAGCAGCTTGCCGAGCTGAGGGTGCGTGTCATCGAGCCCCCAACGTGAGACCCGTCCGCGCGGCGATCGCGGCCCTGCTGGTGCCGGCGACGATCGCTGCGTGCAGTGACAACCGATCGCACGTCTACACCGGGCGTCTCTTCGAGCCCGCACGAAACTGCCTTGATCCTGCGACCAGCATCGATGTCGTCGACGGCACCGATCCCGGATCTTCGTGCGTGAAGAAATGCATCGCCACCCTCGCTCCGAGCGACGGCGGGCCTCGCCAGATCTACGTGAGCAGCGTGTGTCCGCCCTACCCCACGTTCAGCGACACGACGGGAACGGCCGTTGGCTGCGACCAAGCCCTCGCTGCTTCCGATCGGAGTGACGTCTGCCTCGCCGACGGAGGAAGCTCCCACCCTGCCCTGCCGGACGCCGGTCTCGACTAGGGAGCGTCCCTAGCGTTTCAAGAGAGCGCGGAGGGCGGCCATTGGATCGAAGCCGAGCGCGCTGGTCACGTCCTTGTCGCCGGCCGCCGTGCCGAGTCGCTTGCGCATCGAGCGAAGGACCGGGTCGAGAAGTCCGAGCGGGTCGAGGCGGGAGGTGATCATCTTCAAGCTGTGGAAGGCGTAGCGGGCGCCGTCGACGCCGAGAGCGAGACCGACCGCCAGCGGGATCGGCGAGAGGATGATGTCGCGCACGGCGACCGCGTGTCCCCACGCGCCGGGTTGAGCATCGACCTGAAGATCGCGAAAGCTGTCGACGTCGGCAAAGCATCCGAAAGCGAGCGGCGCGTATCGATCTTCGACGGCGCGGACGAGGTGGCGGTAGTCACGCCGCCAATCCCCCGAGAGTAGACCCATGGCCGGGCGGAGCTCGTCGGGCCCAGCGATCACGTCGAAGGCAGTTCCTCGCCTGCGCGCGACGAAGGCGGTGAAGAGTTCGCCCTCCTGGAACATGCCGAGCGCGATGGCGTGACCGTCGGCGCACAGCGAATCCATCGTCCGGTGGACCATCGCGGTGCTCGGCGTAGGAATTCCCCGCAGACGGCGAGGCCAGCTCTCGATCGCTCCTTCAGCCATCATTTCTCGAACGATCGTGACGAGGTTCAAACTTTGGATCGTCAGGTCGTCGGCGCGGCGCGAGCGGGCACCGAAGCGTTCCATGACTTCGTCGAGGGCGCCGAGGTGCGCACACAGCCCCCAGCTTGCGTGGTGCGCGTCGGCGAGCGCGGCGAGCGACATCCGTGGCTCATGGAGCACGGTGATCGGAGGATCGACGCGCCCCTTGATGGTGTGGAGCACCTTGCGAAATGTTTTTCCGTCGTGGATGGCGAAGATGCCACCCCGCGGCCGGCTGGGCTCGAGCTCAGGGGACGCGCGCGGTTTCCACAGGTGGAGAAAGCGCCGCCAGTCCTGGGTGGTCCACCCTTCGAAGCGGACGTCCGGTGTAAGCACGCCGCGAGAGTACACGCATCGCCCGCCCGCCCTGGTAGGTTTCGCCACCATGGTTGCGCCGCGTCTCACCGCCGAAGATCTCTTTCGAACGTATTTTTGGCCGCTCTACCCCGCTGACGCGCAGGGCGATCTTCTGGCGGCGCGCACGACGGACGCGAACCCCGCGAGGAACCTTGGGGTCCTCGCTCACCTCGACGAGGCTGCCCAGCTCTTTGCGGCACGCGCGCTCGTTCTCTTCGGAACCGATTTGAAGCTCGATTTCTCGGACGAGAGCGTTCACCGCTTGAGCGCGGCGATCACGAGGGAGCGGCGCGAAGGCTGGCGCGCGCACGGTGAAGCGGGCACGGCTACGAGCGAGCTCTTCAACGTCGTCGTCCACGGCGCGGCGTACGTGGGAGCGTGCGCGATCAAAGGTCGCGAGGACGCTGCGAGGTGGAGCGTGCGCAGACCCCTCTGGGAGAGCCTCGTCTCGCTCCGTTCGCGGGCCGGAGAGGGAGACCTCGCCGTCTTTCATTGGTGGCTGAAGTCGCTCGCCGACGATGCCTTCGAAGGTTCGGGCCACACCGTCGCCGATCGCTACCGCGCGCATGTCGAGTTGCCGACCATGCGCCCCGAGGAGCTGCCCATCCTCGCGCCATCGACCCGCAAGCTGCCGCGGATCTCCAAGGCGAGATACGATGTACTCTACAAGCACCTCAAGGCTCATCTTCCCGAAATAAAAGACCTCGGCGCAGACTTTCCTTCACCCGAGCGCTTCGCCGAGATGGGCTTCACGTGGCTGGATTTCGTGTGGGTCGGCGAGGGGCGGATGCTCGTGATGTACGGCCCCGCGGAGGGCGGCGTGCATCTCTTCTGGCTCGACGCGCACGGTTTCCAGAAAGCCGCTTTTTTTCCCGCAGACAAATTCCCCGAGCCCATCGTGCGCACGAGCGGCGAGAAGATTCAGGTGCTCGCCGCGGTGCTCGAAAAACCGATCGTCCACGAGATGCTGTGGTGGGGACCTTAGGCCCTCAGTTGGTCTTCCCACCGTTGTTGTGAACGAGGTACCCGCCCGCAAAGTAGTCATGGAAGACGGCCACCTCGAGATTGTACGTCGTCACGTCACCGGCCATCAGAAGGAGCTCGACCGTCGGCTCGGTGGCGAGCGTCTCCGGGCCGAGGATTCGGTCCGTGATCGTGGCGAGCGAGAGCGTGTCGCCGATCGAGAGCGCGCCAGCCGCGACCCAGGCGCCATTCACGTAGAAACGATGTTCGGGCGTGGTGACGATCCCGTTCAGCCGGGCGAGTCGCTTCGTATGCGGGTGGACGAAGAGCTGGGCGACATGCCCGGTCACTTTGATTCCGGTGGTGGTGTCGTAGGAGAGCACTTCGTCGCCGACCTCGATCTCTTCGATGGGCTTCGTAGCGCCGCTCGCGAGGGTGACCGGGGTGCCGGCGATGAAACAGGCGGCACCCGCGTCCGCCATTGGGATGCATATCCCCGCCGGGCCACACGTAAGCCCCATGGCGGTGCAGTCCATGTCGCAGTTTGGACCGCACTTGGTTGGGCCAGGCGTACAGGCGACGCAGCCCGTCCCCCCGAGGTTGTCGCAGGTGCGCCCGGGACCGCAGGCACCGCAGGACGCGGAGTAACAATGTTGATCGTCCGAGGCGGTGCACGCGTTCCCGACGAGGCAAAACGGCGCGTTGCAGGCGATGGTGCACGTGCCGCTCGCGCACGTTCCCGCTCCGTTTAAAACCGTGCAATCAGCACACAAAGTGCCGCAGTGTTTCGGGTCGTGCTGCGGGTCGACGCACTCAAGCATGCACTGGGCATTTGGCGCGTCGCAGGAGGTTGAGCACCCAAAGCCTCCGTCCATCGGGGCGCAGAACACCGGGCATGTGACGCCGCACGTGCCGCACGCCGCCTTGGTCGTCAGCTGGGTCTCGCAGCCATTGGCCGGATTCGAATCGCAGTTCCCGAAGCCCGCGTTGCAATCGCTGTCGGTCAATCCGCAGACCTCGGCCACGCAGCTGGCCTTGGCGTTTTGCGAACCGGGACATGCGGTGCAGGCGCCGCCGCAGCCGACCTTCGCGTCGTTCCTCGCCACGCAGAGTCCGGAGCACAGCTTCTCGGTGGCCGCGCACACCGCCGGCGCCGGCGCCCCGTCGGGCATCGTCTGCGTCTGCGCGCGGTCCCTTGGTTCGTCGATGCCGAGGATCGTTCCGCAGGCGAGACCGAAGAACGCCAGAAGCACGTACCCGAAAAAAGCGAGCCGCGAGGTCCTAACCATATCTGCAGTATCGCCCAGATGATCCAGGGCCACAAATCTCAGTGAACGACTGCGAGCTCACCTTCGTAGAGCTCGACGCGATCCGAAGAGGGCATGCGCCGCAACGCGAGGACCTCGGAGGCCTCACACCCCTGGGCGATCTCCGCCGACGACGTAGTCACGATCCACTGTACGCGGGGCAGAGCGCACCGGAGCGCAGGGAGTAACGCGCGCTGCACGGAGACGTCTTGATGCGTTTCCACGTCGTCGATCAGCACCACCCCTTCGGACGCGCGCAGCTCTCTAGCCCGTGCGGGATACGCGGCGAAGAGCGCCCGCAGAGGGAGCGCGACGAAGGAGACGAGGTGACGGACGCTCGTCGGAAGATCGTCGAAAGAAAGTGAACGCTCATCCGGGCCGACAAAACTGGGCTCTAGGGTGAAGGGGTCAGCGCCAATATACGTGTATCCTGCAAGCTCCACCAGGGGCGACACCGCCTCCCGCAAAGCGCGGTCGAATGCGTCGACACGCTCAGCGGTGCCCGGCTTCACCACACATCGCGCGGAGAGAGCCGCGCCGATCGAAGCGTACGAAAGGATTTGCTTCGTCTCCCGCGCGAGGTCAGCGCGCGTCGCGTCGTCGAAATGGGCAGGCGAGCGGACGTCGTAACGACCAAGCGAGCGATCCGGCGCCGAGAGGAGCACCGACGATTTCGAAAACCAACGAGCCCCCGAGAGCGCCACGAGAACGAAGCCCCCTTCGGCGGCGCGGCGATCGTAGGCGGACTGTTCGCGTCTGCGTTGAGCGGCGTCGCTGTCGTCGTCCACGACCGGCGCATTGGGAGTGATGACCGACAGCGCGTGCGGGCGGGCTGCATCGTCGTCTCCGGTGAGCCACTCCGCCGTGACGTACGAAATCCGATCGGCGGAGCGGTGCTGAAGGACGGCGAGCCCGGGTCGCGTGGATGCGATCGACGACAGGAGCGACGTCTTTCCCACCCCGGCGCCGCCAACGATGACGGTGGTCGCCCGCGATCGCCCGCCTTCATCGGCGAATCGAAACGCCAGGTCTTCGATCGGCCCCACGCCAACCACGCGCACCCGCGAAATCTGCATGACATTCTCAGCGTAGTACACTCCCCACCCATGGCGCTGCGTTTTCCCGGCCGAACTGCGAGCCGACTGGCGATCGCAATCCTCACGGTCGCGATCGTTCCACTAGGCGTGGCCATCCTGCTCGCGGACTCGCTGTTCAATCAGGCCTCCGCGATCTGGTTCAAGCCCGAGGTCGGCCAGCAGCTCGATCGCGGTGTCGGCGTGTACAAGGACTACGTCAAGGCCATCAAAGACGACATGCGTCACCAAACGGACGCCATCGCCGCCGATGAGATCCTTCGCGAGGCGGCGAAAAGAAAGAACACCGAAGTCATCGAGGCCCAGCTCGACGCGGTCTTCACGCATTTTCCGCAGCTGGTGACGCTGCGCATCGAAGACGCCGACGGCAATCCTCTCGCGCGTCGCGATCGCGGACGGCCGGTCAATGAAAACACGGAGCGCAGTCTCGAAGTGCGTCGTGGTCTCACCGATGGGGCAGACGCGCCGGTGGTCATCGCCACGTTCGCGATCGACCGCAAGCGCCTCGACGAGCTCGAATCCACGGGCGCGGTCGTCACCACCTACCACCAGCTCGAGGCGTCGCGCGGCGCGCTCTACCAAGGGTTTCTCTACGAGTTCGCGGCTCTCCTCGGCATCACCATGTTCGTCACCGTGATCCTCGGAACGTTCCTCGCGCGAGGCGTGACCCGCCGCATCAACCGCCTGGCCGCTGCCATCAACCTCGTCGCGGTGGGCGATCTCTCCGCCCGCGTGCCCGTCACCGGCTCGGACGAGCTCACCGATCTTGCCCGCACTTTCAACCGCATGCTCGGAGAGATGGCGCAGTCCCGCGCGCGGATCGAATTTTTGCAGCGGATCGGAGCGTGGCAAGAAATGGCGCAGCGTCTCGCGCACGAGATCAAGAATCCCCTCACGCCAATCCAGCTCGCGGTCCAGGAGTGTCATCGAAAATATCCGGGGCAGGACGTGCGCTTTCGAGCCCTCCTCGATACGACGCTCGAGATCGTGGAAGAAGAAGTGGGGACGCTGCGCCGCCTGGTCGGTGACTTCTCCAATTTTGCGCGACTGCCGCACGCCGAGCTGAAGGAGCAGAGCCTTCGCGAGTTTTTGCGTGAGTGCTCCGAGCAGCTTACCCATCTCGAAGATCCCGGTCTCGACGGCACCCCGGGGGAGTACGACATAGGATCGACGAACGTCGATATCACCTGGAAAATTCCGAAGGATCCGCTGCCCGCTGCGATCGATCGTCAGATGCTGCGACGGGTGGTGGTGAACCTGGTGCGGAACGCAGTGCAGGCCATCCGCGATGATCGCGAGACCGCTCTCGCGCCACTCACGGACGAACCGATCGGGCACGTGATTGTCGGTGCCGAAGCCGACGGTGCGGGGGCCGCGATCACGGTGGAGGACGACGGCGCCGGAATCGCAGAGGACCACATTGCGCGTGTGTTCGATCCATATTTTACGACCAAGCACGACGGCACTGGCCTCGGTCTGGCCATCGTCAAAAAAATCGTGGTCGAGCATGGCGGATCGATCGACGCGGGAAAAAGCAGTGTCCTCGGCGGTGCGCGCTTCGTCGTGCATCTCCCGGCACCGAACGATCTCGGCCTGGCCGCCACGGCGCGCGCGCATGCCGCTCGTGTGGGCGTATCGACGGAGAGCAACCGCTTGGTCATCCAAGACGACTAGGGCTGTCCCTCGTTCGATGTCTTGGGACGGCCCACATCCTCCCGATGGTCGGACCAGTCCGTGCTATGCGGAGAGCATGTCCACGAGCAGACCGGCGCAAGGAAGCGGCACCGACGAAGCGTCGGGGATTCTCCAGCCGCTCGGAACGGCGCTCCTCGTCTTGGCTCTGCTCTTCGGTTTCGCGTTCCTCCCGAAGCTCTTCGGCGAACGCGCAGACGTCGCCGGAAAACCCGCCCCTGAGTTTTCGGTCGAGGCGATCGCCAACGTGCCGGGCAAACCGCGCCTCTCGCTGAGCGAGCTGCACGGGAAGGTCGTCATCTTAGATTTCTGGGCCACGTGGTGCGGCCCGTGCCGGGCGCAGTCACCCGTGCTCGACAGCCTGCAGCGCAAATTCCAGGACCGCGGGTTGATGGTGGTGGGGATGAACACGAACGACGGCGAGGGGAACGCGAAGGAGTGGGCGGCAAGCCACGGCGTGGTCTATCCCATCGTCTACGACCAGAACGACGCTGTCGCGCATGGTTACAACGTGAACAGCTTTCCCACGCTCTTCGTCATCGATCGCGAGGGGAAGATCGTAGCGAAGCGGGAGGGGTTCACCTCCGCGAACGAGCTCGAAGGCCTCGTAAGAAAACTGCTCTAAGACCACCGACCTAAGAATCCTTCCGGGGCGTCCGCATGGGCAAAAAGAAGAGCGTGTTCGTGAGCTCATTCTTTCCCGCGTAGAGATCAGTGTCGAACGTTTCGCGTAGACGAGCGTAGGTCATCACCTCGTCGACGCCGCCGATCGCAACGAATTTTCCCTCCTTGGCGAGCACCACGCGCGAGGCATACTGGGCGGCGATGTTGAGGTCATGCATCACCACCACGCACGCGAGGCGATCGCGGCTTACCTCCTCGGCGAGCAAATCGTAGAGCGCGATCTGGTGACGCACGTCGAGGAACGCGGCGGGCTCGTCGAGGAGAAGTACGCGCGGACGCTGGGCGAGGGCACGCGCAATCATTACCCGCTTTTGCTCGCCACCACTGAGCTCGCGCACCGAGCGCTTCGCGTGATCGACGAGATCGCAGCGCTCGAGCACGGTCGCGACGATTGCGTCGTCCTCCGGTGACGCCCGCATCCATGCCCCTTGGTGCGGCGCGCGCCCCATCATGACCACGTCGTGAACGCTGAAGCCGAAGGTCACCTCCTCGGTCTGCGCAACGACCGCGAGCTTCTGGGCAACGAGGCGGCGATCCATTCCGAGGAGCGGCTCGCCGAAGAGACGGACGTCCCCCGCGGATGGCAGAAGCGTGCCGGCAAGCACGCGCAGCAGCGTCGTCTTGCCCGCGCCATTGGGACCCAAGATGGCGATGAGCTCTCCTGCGCGCACCTCGAGGTCCACGCCGGCGAGCGGGAGACGCGTCGAGCCGACAGGGCGCGCATCCTCGGTGGATTCAGCGTAACGAGCGGAGATGGCTCTCGCCTGGAGGGGGACGTGAAGAGAGGCTTCGTGACGGGCCTCGATGAGCGTCGCCTCAGCCATGATTCTTTTCCTGGCGCTTGACTTGTCGCATCAATGTACCCTTGTTGTTCCAGGTTTTACGAGTAAGGAGCATGCGTGGAAACGAAGCCTCATGCAGCGTCGGCGTCCTCGCCGCAAGGCAGCGACGCAGCGTCCGATGGGACGGGAGAGCGCCCGCGGCGGGTGATCAAGCGGTACTCGAATCGCAAGCTATACGACACGAAAGACAGTCGCTACGTCACGCTCCTTCAGATCGCGGAGATGGTCCGCCTCAGCGACGACGTGCAGATCATCGACAACAATTCGAAGGAAGATCTCACCGAGGTCACCCTCGCGCAGATCATCTACGAAGAGCAGAAGGCGCGCAGCCGTAACGTTCCGCTGCAGACGCTGAAGGAGCTGATTCACTCGCGCACAGAGAAGGTCCTGTCCGACTTGCGTGAAGGCCCGATCGGTCGCTTGATTCCAGGTCGCGCGGCCGGTGACGCCCCTCCAGCGGCAAAGAGCGATGCGCCGGTGAAGACGGACGGCAAGACCGGAATCGTCGGTCAAGCCAAGGAAACACTCGAGGACTGGCAGCAGAAAATCGATGAGCGCATCAAGGCGATTCTGCCAAGCTTCAGCCCATGGCAGCAGCTTCAAAGCGAGGTCAGGCGCCTGACGGCCCGCATCGAGGAGCTTGAGCGAAAGTTGAAAGACAAATAGGCACGCTACGCCGTGAGTATTCCTTGGGAATACGAGGCCGCAGCGCTGTGTTGACCCCACTGAAAAGGGGAGCTCGAAATGTCTATTTTCCGCGCCGCCGTCAAAAAGACCAAGGAAGTCGACACCTTCGCTGAGGAGACGCTCTCCCACTTAGACGGGATGTACGCCGTGGCATGCCGACTGACGCGCAATCCGACGGAAGCAGAGGACCTCGTCCAGGACTCCTTGGTGAAGGCCATGCGCGCGCGGGAGCAGTACGCGGCAGGGACGAACCTCAAGGCCTGGCTCTACCGGATCCTCACCAACACGTTCATCAACAAGTACCGTCGCGGCGGGCTCGAACGCGCTCTCTTCGACGGGCCAGACGCCGATCCCCTCGCCGACGGTTGGGTGAGCGCGTCCACGATGCGTCAGCTTCGCGATCCGGAACAGATCGCACTGATGCCCATCGTTGAGTCGGAGGTTCGCGCGGCGCTCGACGCCCTCCCCGCTGAGTTCAAGCTCGCCGTCGTGCTCTGCGATGTCGAAGAATTCTCGTACGAAGAGATCGCCGAGATCATGGGCTGCCCCATCGGCACGGTGATGAGCCGGTTACATCGAGGGCGAAAGCTCCTCCAGCGCTCGCTCTACAGCCATGCGCTTGCGATGGGGATCGTTAAAGGTGAAGATAGCGTTGGGTCTAATCCTTCCGCGCCGGCAGACATCGCGGCGTATCGCGCGAAGAAACGTACTGTAAATGGGGCTGGATGATGTTCTCGCTCGAACGAACCTGTAAGAATTTTTGCCACCTCTTGGGTGCGTACGCGGATGGAGAGCTCGAGCCCTCCGCCGTCTGCGCCATCGAAGAGCACGTGACGTCCTGCGAGGGGTGTCGCGAGCGCGTGGAGCTGGATCGGGCTATTCGCGGCTCGCTCAAGCGAACGGTACGCTCCAGCGCGCCGGAAGGTCTGCGCGCGCGTGCAGAAGCGGCAATGATGGCGGCGAAGGCCGCGGAGGTTTCGAAGAAGGATGCGCGGGCCAGGGAGCTCGCGCTGAATACGAGCGCGGGCGCTTCGTGGCGAACGATCGTCCCGCTGGCGAGCGCCGCCGCTCTGGCGATGGTGTGGGGTGCCGCAACGCGCGGCCCTCTCAACCAAGGAAAGCAACTCGCCTCGCGCGGCACGCCGGACTCGATGCGAGCCGGCTTCGGAGACGAGCTCCTCGAAGAATTCGTAGCCGAGCATGCGCGAACGGTGCCCGTCACGCGTCCGGATCTCGGGGACGTGCGGGGCTTCGAGCAGTACGTGGGTGTTCCCATCCGTCCTCGAGGCTTCGAACGAGCGGGGGCGCGCCTCGTCGGTGGGCGGCTGGTGCCCGTGCATCAGGAGCGCGCGGCGATGCTCCAGTATGAACTTGGAACTGGTCCAGAGCTTCGGCGGGTGAGCGTTCTCATCTACGATCCCAGGCGCATTCAGGTCAACGACGACAGGATCTCCCCGCGCGATGGATACGTCGCCGTCACCCAGCGAGGCGGCGTTGGCTACGCATGCGCGAGCGCGAGCAACAAAGACTGCGCAGAGTTCGCCGCGAACGTCGGCGACGAAGCAACCGATCCGTAACAACTATTGCGCAGCGGCGAGGCCGAGCTTCCGCGGATCGCTAGCGCTGAAGACGCGGACCGCCGGCCCTTTGCGATCCCACACCACCATCTGCACGGCGCTGAACGGCATGAGCTCGTCCTTCACTTTTTCGCCGCGTGCGCGAAGACCGGCACGCACGTCCTCCGCGACCTCCGACTCGACGAGAATCTCCGGAGTCGCGCCCGACACGAAAATGCGCGGCGCGCTCACGCAAGCAGCCGCGTCCATTCCGAAGATCAGACGCGAGAGCGTCGCTTGGGTAACGCCGGTGGCAATGCGTTGCCCGCCGGATCCGCCGGCAGCAAGAATGGGGACGCCCCCCTCGAGCACGATGGTGGGAGTCATGCTGGACACGGGGCGAGCACCTGGGCGTGGTCTGTTCGGCCCAAGACCGATTACTCCGAAGCCACTGATGTCCTGAGCAGACGAGAAATCGGTGAGCTCGTCGTTGAGGACGATCCCAGTGTCTCCGGCCAACACCCGCGCGCCGAATGGGCCGTTTACGGTGGTGGTGAGGGTGACGACGTTGCCCTCGGCGTCGGCGACGATGAGGTGGCTCGTCCCGCTCTCTTGCGTCCTGAACTCCGGAGCGAGCAGCACCTTGTTGGGCTCGATTCTCGCGCGACGCGCCGCGAGCTGCTGCGCATCGAGGGCCTGCTCGTAGGCCGCGACCACTCCAGGGCTCACCTCGGGATCCGAGGCCAACCGCACGCGATCAGAGATGGCACCGCGCATCACTTCGGCGATCGTGTGGAGGTAGGCGCTCGATCCGAACCCCATCGACGCGAGCGGCGAGCTCGAATTCGCGCCGAACATGGTGAGAGTCTCGAGGAGCATCAGACCGCCTGCCGACGGAGCGGGCATCGTCGCGATCGTCCGGCCATCGATGGTCTTGGTGAGCGGCGCGCGCTCGTGAACGCGGTAGCCGGCGAGGTCCGACGCTGACAGCGTTCCCCCAGCGCCCCGTGCGCTCTCGACGATCTTCGAGGCGACGTCGCCGGTATAAAACGGCTTCGCGCCTTCCGCGCCAAATCGGGAAATCGTTCGCGCCAGATCAGGTCGTCGAAGCGTGGTCCGGTATTCGATGGGCCGGCCTCCCGGGAGGAAGACCTGCGCAATCTCGGGCGACAAGCCGATGTATTCGTGAAAGCGAGACACACCCTCTGCGAGGTGATGACCGACGAAGAAACCCGTGTTCGCGAGCTGTGCCGCGGGGAGCGCATCTGCGGCGAGAGACTTTTTTCCGTAGTGCACGCTCAGCCATTCGAGGCCCGCGGGCTCACCGGGCACACCGATGGCGAGGCCTCGTGCCGGCTGGTTTTTGGTGAGCATTCTCTCGACGTCGAGCTGCGCGGGGGCGGTCTCCCGAAAATCGAGAGCAACGATCTTTCGCTCCTTGGCGACGTACACGAGCGCAAAGCCGCCTCCGCCGAGACCGCTCGCCGTCGGGTTGACGACGCCGAGAGTGAGGGCCGCGGCGATCGCTCCGTCGAACGCGTTTCCTCCGCTGTGGAGCAGCTCGAGCGCGGCCTGTGTGGCGTACGCGTGATCGGTCGCAACGGCGATGGTCGACCCTTCGGCGCTCGGCGCAAATGCCGCCTGTGCCGGGAAGGGCACGGTCGCCGAAATCACCGCGCCGAAGAATGCGGCGACAACGCTCGATGGCCAGCGGGATGGCCAACTCGATGACCAGAGAGGTGTTAGGCTGCGTTTTTCCAAGCGAATAGGGAGCTCGTTCATGCGGTTCGTGTACCTGATGGACTCTGTCGATCGCGTGTTGCCCGACAAGGATACGACGTTCGCGTTCCTTCGCGCTTCACACAAACGCGGGCACAGCTCGTTTCATTGCGAGGTGCGGGATCTCTATATCAACGAGGGCGACGTTTTCGCTCGCGTGCGCGCGCTCAAGGTGAGCGACGCCGCCCCTCACTTCACGTTCGATGAGCCCGTCGATCTGCGCTTGGCAGATGTAGAAGCCGTTTTCATCCGCAAGGATCCGCCCTTCGATTCCCAGTACCTGTACGCAACGCTGATGCTCGAGCGGCTTCGCGGGCGCACCACGGTGATCAACGACCCGCGCGGGCTTCGGGACGCGAACGAAAAACTCTACGCGTTACACTTCGCGCATCACATGCCGCGCACCCTCGTCTCTTGCGAGCGCGAGCAGATCCTCGCCTTCGTCGACGAGGTCGGCGGAACGGGCGTGATCAAGCCTCTCGACGGTGCGGGGGGCTCGGGGGTGCTCGCGCTTGCGAGGAACGACCGCAACGCCCGCGCCATCATCGAGATGATCACGCGCGATGGGAAGATTCACGCGATGGTGCAGGAGTACCTTCCCGCCGTGCGGCAGGGCGACAAGCGCGTTCTTCTCCTCGACGGAGACGTCCTCGGCGGCATCAACCGCGTGCCGCGGGCTGACGATCTGCGCTCGAACATCCACGTGGGCGGTCGGGTCGAGCCCTGCGACGTCACGGCAAAGGAGCGAGCCATCGTCACCGACATCGCACCGCGTCTGCGCGCAGACGGTCTCATCTTCGTGGGCCTCGACTTCATCGGCGAGCGCTTGACCGAGGTGAACGTGACCTCGCCCACCGGAATTCAAGAGCTCAGTCGTCACCTCGGACGCGACGTCGCCGAAGACGTGATTGGCTGGGTAGAGAAACGCACCGCGGATTTCAGGCCAAATTTGCGGAGTATCCCGGCCGTCTAGTCCGCATGATGCGTATCACGCGGCACAGTCTCACGAAGGTCGTCTAGGCATGCCGCTCACCGTCGTCGTTCGTGCCTCCAGCGAAGACTCACCGTCGCTCACCTTCGATGGAGCACGGGTCGTCATCGGCCGCGGGGATGGCTGCGACGTCCGCCTCCCGGACCTCAGCGTGAGCCGTCGTCACGCCATCATCCGCGTCCGAGCGGGGGAGCATGCTGTCATCGACGAGGGGAGCGCGAACGGCACCTTCATCGGCGGAATCCGCTTGTCACCACGGACCCCACGAATCGTGAAGTCCGGCGATCTGGTACGCATCGGACGCGTGTGGCTGGAGATCCGGATCGATCAGACGCCGCCCACCCGTGATCTCGCCGCGGCCACCCGCGATCTTGCCCTCGCGCTCGTGGGGCAAGCAATGCGCGCCCTCGGTGACGACACGACGCCGAGCGTTCGCGTGGTGGAAGGTCGGGACGCTGGCGCAACTCTCGCGTTCGAAGAAGAGGGCCGACTTTACATCGCGGGGAGAGACGAGACATGCGACCTCCCGCTCGATGACACCGACGCCTCACGCGAGCACGTGCGCTTCGTTCGCCGAGGGAGCACGGTCCTCGTGCGCGACGCGGGGTCGAAAAACGGCGCGTTTCTAGGGGACGCGCGCATATCTCCAGATCGCGACACCGCCTGGCGACCGGCGCTGATGCTTCGGATCGGGCGGACCGTTCTCGCCCTCGACGAGCCGGTGGCGCTGGCCCTGTCGGACATCGAGCAAGGGGGCGACGAAGCGGTCGCCGAAGAAGATCTTCCGCCCGCACCGCCGAACGCGTCTCCGCTCCCACTCGTCGAGGAAGCTCCGCGTTCCGAAGGGCGGCGGGGAGCGGCTGCGCCAATGGCTCAGATCGACGGGGCGGCGTCGCGCGCGGCACCACGACGGAAAAAAAAATCAGGATGGAGCGGGACCGACCTTGCAGTCGTGGCTGCGGCGCTCGCGGTGATCGCTCTCAGCGTCGCGGGCCTCATCTGGCTGCTGCGAACATGAGGTATGGAGGAAATCATGAGTGAGTCCAAGCAAGGGTGGGCGCTGGTCACCGGGGCCTCGGCGGGCCTCGGCGTGGAGTTCGCGCGGCAGCTCGCAAAGCGCGGGCACGACATCATCCTCGTCGCCCGCCGACGGCAGCGGCTCGAGGAGCTCGCGACCGAGCTCGAGAAGAACGCGAAGGTGAAGACCCTCGTCCTCGAGAGCGATCTGAGCGTGGCAGGTGCCGGCGCCGCGCTGATCGCGGAGCTCGCGAAACGAGATATTTTGCCGGAGATCCTGGTCAACAACGCCGGCGTCGGCGCGCATGGTCCGGCGATCGATCTCCCGCTCGAGAAGGCGGCAGCCATGATTCATCTGAACATCGTCTCCCTCACAGAGCTGTCGATCGCCCTCGGCGCAAAGATGTCGGCGCGCGGCCACGGAGCCATCGTGAACGTGGCGTCGATCGGAGCTTTTCAACCCGCGCCGTTTTTTGGAACCTATGCGGCGACGAAGGCGTACGTGGAGAGCTTCAGCGGGGCGCTCACCCACGAGCTCGCGCCGCGCGGTGTACGTGTCCTCTGTCACTGCCCTGGACCGACGCGCACGGAGTTCAACGACGCTGGCGGTGTGACCATCGAGGGCGGCGATTTTTTCTACATGAGCGCAGAACAGTGCGTGCGAATCGCCCTACGCGCGCTTGATCACGGAAAGCGCTTGGTGGTCACCGGTTTCGTGAACAACATCGCCGCGTGGCTCGGGCGCACTATGCCCCGTGCCATCGTGCTGTTCGTCGCCGCAAAGATCATGAAGCCTCCGCCGTCTCCGACGCTCCCTGCGTAGGCCGACTAAACTTTCGGGGCGGGGCCTACCGGAGGAGGGCGCTGTCGACGGCGGCCATCGTCTCGGGGCCCGAGGAGGACTGGGGCGCGAGGCGGCGGACCGTCGGCGGGTACGCGAGAGCAAGCCCGGTGAGCGGAATCGCGGCGAGCAGCTCTTCGAGGGCCGCGGCATTCTTCGGTCGGTCCGTCATGCGCTTTTTCAAGCACTTCATGACGGCGAGATCGAGCGCTTCGGGAATGTCGAGATCGGGTCGACGCGTGCGCATCGCCGTCGGGATCTGGCGCTGGTGCAGATCGAGGAGCTCACGACGGCTCGGCGCGGTAATCGGAAGCTCGCCGGTGAGCGCTTCGTACATGAGCACGCCGAGCGCATAGATGTCGGTGCGCCCTTCGACGGCGGCTCCGATGCATTGCTCAGGAGCCATGTATTCCGGCGTTCCGAGTGTATAGCCGGCCTGCGTGAGGGACTCCGCGGTGGTGAGCTTGCTCATTCCGAAATCGAGAACCTTCGACACGCCGTCCTCGCAGAGAAAAACGTTTCCGGGCTTTAGATCGCGGTGAACGACGTCTTTGGCGTGGGCCGCACCGAGGGCGCGCGCGACGCCGATGAACACCGGAATGGCGAAGCCAGGGGTGATGAGACCGTCACGCGAGAGCTTGTCTGCGAGCGAGCGTCCGAGGAGCCGCTCCATGACGACGTAGATCGATCCGTCCGACATCTGGTCGAGGTCCATCACGCGCACGACGTTCGGGTGCTCGACGTGGACTTGGATGTACGCCTCCCGACGAAGGCGGGCGATTTCGCTCCCGTCGCGCGCCGCGGCTCCACGCAGAACCTTCACCGCCACCTCGTGCCCGAGGGAGGTGTGCTCGGCGGCATAGACGACGCCGATCCCTCCGGAGCCGATCTTTCGTCCGATGCGGTATTTCCCGCCCAGAACCGTTCCGGTGAGCTCGCCGGGCGTCGCCTGATTTTCTCCGCGGAGCTCCAGGCCACGCTCGAGCGCGGCGATGCGATTTTTTTCGAATGCCCGCGCGCTGCGATCTTCTTTCGAGCGGTCCCAAAGAAAACCAGCGCCCCCTCCGAGGACTCCGCCAAGCACGCCGGCCACGGCCGCCGCAACCCAGCCGCCGGCAACGGCCACAGCTCCCGCGCATGAAACGGCCGCGATCGCCGCTCCTGCGGGCGCTCCGCTACGCGCGCGCATTCCTTTCCAGTGCACGTTGTACACGCAGGCTTCTCCGCCTTTCGCCAGGCAAGCCTCGTGCACCACCGTGGCATCGAGGAGGCCCCAGATGCGAGGCATTCCCACGAGCTCACCTTCGCGCGCGGCGCAAAGGAAATTTTCCGCGTCTTTTTCGTCGCTCTCGGGCTCATCTACGTCGTCGCGCAGGCGGTACGTCATGCGCACGGAGTCGATGCGCGGGGGCTTGCGATCGCCTTTTTTTTCGGGGCCGCCGAGCTCTTCGAGCTCCCATGCTCCGATCCGACTGATCTCGCGTGAGCTCGCCGCGAGGTAACGGTAGCCATCGACGGGCTGCTCGGCCACGCGCAGCATGCGTACGAGGGTGCCGAGGGCCTCGGGGTGCGTGACCCACTCGCCGCGATTGCGGAGCGCGTCCGTCCCACCGAGGAGCGTGGCGATCGCCTTTAGCGCACGGCGAGCGGCTTCGGCGCTCACCCAGCCGGTTTCGTTGTCGACGACGCTCGGCTCGATGCCGCAGCCGTTGAGGAGTTGACGCGCCGCACGCTCGCCCTTCTCGGCGCGGACGCGGAGTAGATACGTCTTCAGGATCGATGCGCGGAGCTCTTCCTTGCCGCCCTGCCGCACCGAGCCGCGTTGCATGGGCGATGCGCGCGACATGATCAGAAATGAGCGCCGAGGGTGAGGCCGGCGTACCCAGGGCGAACGTCGGGACGAAGGCGCGCCCGGGTCTCGGGCCCGGTCGACTCTGTGAAATGCCAGATGAGCCCGCCGGCGACCGCGGCGAGACCGAGGCCGCCGACCACTCCGCCCACCGCCGACAGCGTATTTCCCGAGCTCTGCGCGTTCGACGCGGCGGCGGCTGCTTCGGGGCTCTGGCACTCGCGCTGGCCCTGGGCCGTGATCTGGGAGCAGTTCTTATTCGAATCGGAAATTTTTCCCTGACCCACGATAATGAGGACGAGCCCGGCGACGACGGCAGCCCCTCCCACACCGACCATCACCCAGGGCCCCACCGTGTGACCGTGCTCGCTGGTCACGCGATCCGCCGGAGGGTTTCCGGGAGGCGGCGGCGGCGGCGGCAGCGCGGTCGGCACCGGTTCTACGGGCGGCGTCGCGATCGGCACCGGCATTGGCGGAGCGGCGGCGATCTGCGCCTTCAGACTGGCGATGCGCCGCTGGATCTGCTCGTTCCCCGGCTCGTTCGGGGGGACACGCTTCAAGTACGTTTCGAGGGCATTCACGGCCTCGGCGCGATCGCCTTTCAGCTCGTACGCGCGGGCGATGATGTTGAGCAGATCGTGCTTCGTGCAGTCGCGACGGTACGCGTCCTTGAAGTAATCCACTGCGCGCGCGTAGTCGTTTTCGTCGAAGGAGCCTTTGCCTGCGATGTACGCGCCGTGGGCGGCGTCGCTGTCTGTCTTCGTCGGATTCCCCGTGCATGCGGGGTAAACCGTCAGGCTCGGCTGCTGCGCAAACGCCGGTACACTGACGACAGTTCCAAAAAGAAAGACGAGGCAAAGCGTACGAGGTGATGCGCGCATCGAGAGGCTCCGATCGAGAAGTCCGCGAGGTATCATAAGGGATTGTGCAGCGGACCCCAAACGCGCGACGGCGCGAGGCTCAACCGCCGCGTTTCGCAGCCTTTTCGCCGAAGAATTCGATCGAACGCACGAGCCACGCAAGCGAGCTTGCATCCGGCGCGAGGGCCACGGGCGCCAGGATGAACCCCCCCTTCCGCACCTCGAGATGAAGAGGGATGCCCCAGCCCATGACGAGCTTTCGCACACTCGGTGTGATTGATCGGGTCAGATCCTGCTTCGACGGCGCGAAGGTCGAGAAGACCTGATCGAATGCGGGATCGCCCGTGCGCGTACGCGGCATCGTGACCAGATCGAGAGGTTCGCCGAAGACATGAGCGACATCGCAGGTCGCAGCTGCCACGCCTTCCATCCGTACGTCTTGGGCGATGGCGATCCACGATGCGCTCTCGCCGGAAAACCCTTCGGGCGAGGTTCGCTCCTGCACCATGCGGGCGATGGTCAGCGAGCCGGTGGTTCCCGTGTGCTCGAGCACGTGTTCGTAGCGGTGCGGTGTTTTGAGGGTCGCGAACGGCTCCCACACGCGAAGCCAACGCTCGTCGGCGTCCGGCTCGTAACGCATTCCCTTCGTCGCCGCATACTGCGCGACCCACCCAACGGGAGCGGGCAAGGCTACTCGACCTTCGGGAGGTCCGTCGCGAGGTGAGGCATTTTTTCGCCGCGCCCCGCCTTCTCTTGCATCTCGTATTTGCTCGGACACTTGGCGAGCACGCTCGTCGCCTCGAACGAGTTGTCCGCCTGGAGCTCTCCCTCCACCGTCACGCCGACGTCCATCCCCGGGACGTCGCGAAAGGTGTCCGGCACGACGCACTGGGCGTAGCGCACGGGAACCTGGACCCCCTTTTTCTCGATCGTGAAGCGGTACTCGCACGGCGAATCGCGCTTCACGAGTGTGCCGTGAACGAGGTTCCCCTCGGCGCGCACGGGTCGTCCGGCGAACTTGGTCTTGTTCGCCATGACCTCGTCGATCGGCTTCAAGTAAATCGCGTTGTCCTTCATGCCGCCGAGCGCAAGGGCGGTGACTGCGGCTGCGGCCATCACCAACGGAATCACGAGCATCAATCCCCGACGCGACGCCTGCGGGTCGGTTGCCTGGACTTTGCGCCCTCGGCGAACGGGAAGCGGGGTGTGATCTTCCTCCGCGTCTGCACGCTCGGTCTTCGGCTCTTCGGGGTAGTTCATGGCTAGTGCAAATCTTTGCCTGCGCGGTCCTCCTCGTCAACGTGTCAATGTCTCGACCCGAAAGATGGCGTGGGTGGGTCTTGCGGCGTCCACCACCCCGAAAATGACGTGCTACACTTCATGGTGTTGATGGGCGACGTGCTCACTAGTCCCGTTCTCGTTCTCAATCGTTACTTTGCCCCGGTGCAGCTAACGACGGCCAAGCGCGCCTTCGTGCTGCTCTACGGCGGCGTGGCCCAGGCGCTGGACGAAGACGGCGAAGCGCATGATTTCGATCTGTGGCGGATGCTTCCCGTGCGCGAGACCGATGACGGTCTCCCGATCGTCGGCGGGCAGCTGCGGGTGCCACGTGTCGTGCACCTCCTCAAGTACGATCGCACCCCGCGCCTGACGGTTCGCCTCACACGACGAAACCTGATGCTGCGTGACGCGCACCAGTGTCAGTACTGCGGCAAGCGCCCGCTCCTTCGCGAGCTCAACATCGACCACGTCCTGCCGCGATCCCGCGGGGGAGCCGACACGTGGGAAAATTTGGTCACCGCGTGCCGCGTCTGCAATCTGCGAAAAGGCTGGAAAACACCGGAGGAAGCGAGCATGCGCCTCGCCCGTCGCCCCTTCCGTCCGAAGTGGTCGATGAGCGCGCAGATCCTTCTCGGGACTGAGTCGCAGTTCGAAGAGTGGAAGCCGTTTCTCAAAGCAGGCTGACCGAGCCGACTCATCGGGCCACGACTCCGGAAGGGCCGCAGCTGCCCCACGCGTTCCAGCCGCCGGTGGCGCAGACGAAGAGCGCTTCGCAACCGCAACATCCGTTTGGGCACGTTGCGGCGGTGGCGAGTGGGCAATCAGGCGGTTCGAGGGCGACGCAGCCTGGTCCCCCCGATGCGCCGGGGACATCGTCGTAGCTCGCGTCGCTCGGGGGCGCGGCGTCGTGCATGGGAAGCGCGGCGTCGACGGCAGGGTGCGACGGGCAGGTCTCTCGCAGCGACCAGGTGTTGCCGGGGTTGCACGCGTAGATGGCAACGCACGCCGAATCGCCGCACGCGCCGGGGTAGATGGGGCAGCCGCCCGCCGGGATGTTGTTGCACCGCGTGAGCGTGGGGTCGTCGCCGCAGGCCAAGCCAACGACCACCGTTAGCGCGGCAAAACAAGCCGAAATGGTGACACGACGGCCGTTCATTGGAGCTTGGTGAAGCCATTCTTCTTCGTTCCCACCGGAGGAGGCAGGCGCGGCGGACGAGAGACACCCCCGCTCGATCGCGTCGGGAGCGCACCACGCGGGTACTGAATCGTGAAGCCGTCGGGATCGGGGCGGGCCACACCTTGCACTTCGCGCATCATGCCCTCGGCGCGCGATCCGTCCACGGCGATCGCCACCACCCGGTGGTCGAGCCCGCTCTCGCCCGGCACCTCGAACGCGCTCACGTCCGCGGCGGGATCGAGATCGCGCTGGGCATCGTCGAACTCGATGTGAATTGCGACGAAGGGGAGCGGCACGACCACCCGCCGCGAAAGCGACGCGGGAGGCAGCGTAGCGACGGGCGCGGCGACGGGCGGCGGCTCGCCATGCGAGGCTCTGGAGACGAAGAGAAAAACGGAGAGCGCGCCGAAAGCCACCCCTCCTGCGATCCCGCCGATGAGGGGCCACCGCGTCTTGCGCGCCACGAACGGGAAGGGCTCGTTCAGATTCCCGAACGCATAGCGCTCACTCGGTGCGGGCGGCGCGATCGTCGCAAAAAGAAGGGTGTTCGAGAGCGGCGAGTCCGGCGGGGATGGGCGAGGACTGAGCCCCGAGTTCGTGAAAAGTGCGTCGACCTCACCTTCCGGGAGGGACGTTCGGAGCGCATCGTGACGAAGCCCCATCCGCGGACCGAAGACGGTCTCCATCACCCGCTCGACGTCGCGCGCCGTTCCCACATTTCCGCGGCCGGCCCCCTTCTCGATGGCGGTGGCGAACTCGGCCGCCGTTTCATAGCGTGACGCGAGGTCGCGTGAGAGGCCGCGAGCAATGGCGTCGTCGAGGCCGGACGGAATCTGGGCGCCGAGCTGACGAAGGCGCGGAATGGGCGCGCTCATGACCTCTTGCAGCGTGTCGAGAGCCTCTTCACCCCGGAAAAGACGCCTACCCGCGAGGCACTCCCAGAGCACGACGGCCATCGAAAAGAGATCGCTTTGCTTCGTGCAGATGCGGCGCCGATCGATCCGCTCTGGCGCGAGGTACGCCAGCTTGCCCTTCACCTCGTGGGTTCGTGTCGTTTGCACACGATCCTCGGCGTGGGCGATCCCGAAGTCGGTGAGACGAACGCGGCCGTCGCAGCCGATGAGCACGTTGTGCGGAGAGATGTCGCGGTGGACGATCCCGAGCGGCTTTCCCGTCTCGTCCTTCAGCTCGTGGGCTGCATGAAGCCCTGCAAGCGCGTCGAGCACCACCCGCACGGCCACTTTCGTGTCGACCGCTCGCTCCGCTGAAACAAGCTCTTTTCGGAGCTCGGAGAGCGACGCGCCCTCGACGTAGTCCATGACGATGAAGGGCTCGCCCGCCTCGAACCCGAGCTCACGCACCCGGACGACGTTCGGATGATCGATCGCCGACGCGAGCCGAGCCTCGTCGAGCAGCATGGAGAGAAACGTCTTGTCGGTGGCCAGGTGACGGTGGGGCCGCTTCAAAGCGACGAGCGAGCTCTTGTCGCGCCCATCGACGGCCCGCGCGAGGTGCACCGTGGCCATCCCGCCGGAAGCGAGCTCGAGCAGCAGCTCGTAGGCACCGGCGCGCGTGGGCGGGGCGCGCGTGGCCTTGTCGGGGGGCTCATTCGACACAGGAACCCTGAAATAGAAGCATTTTGAAGGTGTCCCGTCGAGTGCTGGAGGTGTTATGAATTTGCGGTCTCGAAATTCACCCTGGAGAAATCACATGCGCGCCTTCGTCGTTGCCTCGGTCAGCTCTCTCGCAGTTTCTGCCGCGCTCCTCATCGCGTGCGGGGGCGGTTCGAACGCACCCGGTGCAAAGGCCGCAGCAGCGCCCGAAAGCACCGATCCCGGAGCGACGGCGGCCGCAGGTGGCGACCACGCGACGGGCGGGGCAGATGGCGTCGTCAATCCTGCAGCAGGGGACGCGGGGCCGACTTCGACCACGACCATGAATCTCAACAAGGCGGGCGACCTCCAAGGCGCGAAGCTCACGACGTCATCGAGCACGACCATCCAGACCAAAGGCGACGGCGGCGCGATGCCTGATCCCAAGAGCGGCGGTGATCCCGGACGCAAGCGCGAGGACATTCAAGCACTCGTGGTCGCGCGCCGCGACGAAGCCCGAAAGTGCTACGACGACGCGCTGAAAAATCATCCCGGCATGGAGGGGAACCTCGACGTCAAGTGGACGATCGATCCCAAAGGGGTCATCACCGACATCTCCGTCGACGACTCGAAGAGTGACATTCACGACGATGCGCTCGGAAAGTGCGTCATCAACGTGATCAAGCAAATCACCTTCGCAGCGAGCCCCAAAGGCTTCGAGAGCCGACCGCACTACCCGTTCAATTTCCACCCGCGCGGTCCGCAGCCGCCGAAGCGCTGATGGGGGCCGACGTCGTCCCGGCTCTGGTCGCGCTCGGTTTCTCGCTCAACGAATCGCGTGCCTACGGCGCGCTCCTCCAAGAAAGCCCCGCCACGGGGTACGAGGTCGGCGTTCGCGCGCAGATCCCGCGATCAGCGGTGTACGGGGTGCTCCGTCGTCTGGTGAAGGCGGGAGCTGCGCGGTCGATCGCCGGCACGCCCGAACGCTTCACGCCTGCGCCGGCCGAGGAGGTCCTCGCTCTCCTGCGAAAACGCTTCGACACCTCGACGCAGGCCCTGGAAGAAGCCGTGCGTCAGCTCGACTCGACCCCCGCAGCACCAGTCGCCTTCAGCGTTCACGGCTACGAGCGAATCCTCGAAGAGGCCGATCGGATCGCCCACGGCGCAGAGGGGCGGCTCATCGTGAGTGGCTGGCCGCGGGAGCTTTTGCGCCTCGCTCCGGAGCTTCGGAGGGCCGCGAAACGGCGCGTTTACCTGGTGATTTTTTCGCACGCCGAGCTGCCGCGCCTCCCCGGAGAAGTCTTCAGCTACGGACTGAAAGAGGCGTCGCTCGAAGAGTTCTGGAAGCATCGCCTCCTTCTCGTTGCAGACGATCGGCGCACCCTCATCGGCGCAACGGAGATGCTCGAGACGGACACCGCCGTGATCAGCGAGACCTCACCGATCGCGGAGGTAGCCGCAAGCCAGGTGGCGCTCGACATCACCCTCCTCTCACAGCGCAAAGGGCAGGACGTCCGCGCGGTGATGGTCAAGATGCTCGGGCCGCGCGTTGGGCGCCTCGACACGCTCCTCACCCGCCCCAAGAAGCCAGTGCTAGGGTGACCTCGTGGAAAGCGGACGGTCGTCGTTCGCCCCGAGGCGTTTTTCTTTGGCGCCGCCGGGCGACGTGTTCACTGCGCTCTTGCGGGACACGCGCGGCCTCCGTCGCGAGCACGCCCAGCAGCGAGAAGCCTGGTTTTCCCAGCTCCCGGTGGATCGCAAAGAGGATCTGCTCTTCGAGCTAGAGATTCTCCTCAAGGGACTTGCCTGCTTCGCCAACCCTCGGAATCATCCTGGTCCGGCGAGGCGCACGCCGGTCGTGGCCCAGGATTTCCGCGAGCCGCTCGCGCTCACGCGGGAGGCCATCGGGCGGATCGTGGCGCTCTCGAAGCTGCTCCTCGTCGATCGCGAGCGAGCGTTCGTTTTTCAGCGTTATCTGGAAACGGTGCTCCCCGACGACAGCGCGCGCACGCGTCTGGTGAGCGACAACCTGAATCAAGATTCGCCGGCGCAGTCCCTCTTCGTGATGCGTCACGCGATGACCAACGTGCTCGAGGTCGCGAACGGCGTGTCGCGCCTCCAGCGCGTTCCGTTTCGCCTGTTTTATTCGCTCCTGAGCGTTGCCCAGAGGGAGGTCGCGCAGTCGGCGTACTTCAACCCCATGAGCGCGCTCGAGTTTCGACCGGAGTTCGATCGACTCACGAACCAGCGCATCCTCGAGCTCACACGTTCGGTGCCCGGCGATCACGCGCGGCGTCTCGTGGCTCTCGCCTTTCTCTCTCTTTTTCGGATGCTCCGCTACCTCACGCTGCTCGAGGCGACCGCGCGTGATGGTGAGGTCGCCTCCCGCTCGAATCCAATGCACGGCCGACGGATGTCCGGGGTGATCTACCTCGTGATGAGCGTCTTGCGTTCCGATGCGCGGGCGCTCACGAGCTATCTGCGGCACAAATCGGGACCGCTTCTCGCCGAGGGCTACGATCAGGATCTATTCAAGGTCCCCGCATCGGAAGTGGTGAGTCGCTACGATGCGCTGCTCGCCGATGGTCATCGTCTCCTCGACATCAAGGCAACGCTCGAGGGAGTCAGCGCGAACCTTCGCCTTGAGCTTCGTCGTGCGTTCGAGCACGATTTCGTTGCTCCCGAGCACGCGCCGAACGTCACCGAGGTGCACGCCGCGACGCTTGCGTTAGTGAGAAATCTTCGCCCCGCGCTGCAGAACGCCATTCTCTTCTTGGGAAAATCGCTTGGCGCGCGCCTCGACGAGCAGGGGGTGTTCGACGATGACGCCGCACGCCGTTCACTTTCAGATCGCTTGCGACGCGACGTCTGGATGTTCGCGCAGATCGTACGGGCGTTTGCTCACAAGGCGCGGGCCGCTCCCGCCGGTGACGTGCGCTGGGTCGGTGTTTCACCGCTTCAATTCGTGCGCGAGTTCCTCGCTTACTTCAAGGCCATGGGCTACCCGCTGCTTCGCACGGCCGATTATCCGCGCGTCGATTTTTTCATGGGCGCGATGAACGCGCTCGAAGAAACGGATCTCCTCGAGCCGGCGCGGTTGAAGAGCGCGCTCGACGAAGCCGACAAGTTTCACGTGTTCCTCACGACGCTCTTCGAACAGATCTGCCGACGAGACGAGCTCCTCCACGTGGCGTTCGATCGCCGTGCAGCGGCGGAAGCTCTGAAGCTCTATCTCGGCGCCTGAATTTTTCGGCGCGCAAATGACACGAAGGGCGCCCTCCCCACTAGGAAAGACGCCCTCCGTACCCGGCCGCGAGCGCGAGCCGCCTTCTAAGAGGCCGCGCTACGCACAAATCATGCCAGGGTTGCTACTTTACTCTTCCCCGTCATCGAGCCCGTGGCTCGAAGTCGGAGCGCCTCCCAACATGGAGGGGACTCCAGCCGGCGGGGCGGCTTTTGATGCTGATTTTCGGCCGCCAGCTGCCGGACGCTTTGCAGCGCTCCGACCTTTGGCAGCCTTTTTAGCAGGTTTTTTGGCAGCCTTTTTCTTGGCAGCCTTTTTCTTGGCAGCCTTGCGCTTCGCGGGCTTCTTTGCCGTCTTGCCAGCGGCCTTTTTCGTGGTCTTCGTCTTCTTCGCGGTCGACTTCTTTGCAGACTTCTTAGCAGCCATGATGAATCCCTCCAGAGAAGGTTATACATGACGTATATGGTCACCTACGTCAGGTGTCAAACAATTAATTTGCGTTGGTGAAGAAAAGACTTCCCAAACGCCCGAAGCTACCCGGAGTGATGGTTTTAAGCTTGTTTTCTCGAGGTGCTGGCGGTTGCGCTCTCCGCCTTGACTCTCGAAAGTGCGGGCAGATACGGTCCTTCCGGCGATTTCGTGGTGTTTTTTTTTCGCCGCTAACCAGTGACCCCGCCGCATCGCGGACGCGTGGTCTCCAGGAGGTGTTCGCGTGATTGCACGATACGGATTTAGATGGAGCGTTCTCGCGACGATGGCGGCAGTCATGCTGACGCTCGTCGCCTGCGGCCACACCGACGAAGAGATGGCCAACAAGCAGCGCGAGATCGACAGCATGGGCGCGCAGCTCAAAGCGGCGAAGGCGCAGATCGCGCAGGACGAAGCAAAGTTCAACGACACCCAGGCGCAAGTCGAAACCCTTCGCGCGCAGCTGAAGGCCGCTGGAATCAGCGAAGGCAAAACGCGCGCGGAAGCGGATCAACTGAAGCAAGCGCTCGCCGAGTACAAGCAGCGCGCCGATCAGCTCACCGCGATCGAGCAGCGCTTTCGCGATCTCAAGGCGCGTCTCGAGAAGCTCACCCAGGTCGGTCTCAAGGTGGTCGTGCGAAACAACCGCATGGTCATCCAGCTCCCCGGCGACGTTCTCTTCGACTCCGGGAAAGACGAGCTCAAGCCGCAGGGCAAGGAAGTTCTCGTGCAGGTCGCAGACGTCATCCGCAGCGACGCAGACCTTTCTAAGCGTAATTTCCAGGTCGCGGGGCACACCGACAACGCGAAGTATCCGCCCGGTGGTCTCTTCAAGGACAACTGGGGGCTGTCGCTTGCTCGGTCGCGCCAGGTCCTTCTCTTTCTCATCTCGAACAAGCCATCCGCCAAGCCGGGCGCAAAGGCCGAAGGCGGTGGACTCGATCCGAAGCACTGGGCAGCCTCGGGTTACGGCGAGACGGATCCGCAAGCCGGCTCTGTCGAGACTCAGAAGCCCGACGAGCAGGGCAAGAATCGTCGCGTCGAGCTCGTGCTCCAGCCGAACGTCGAAGAGATGCTCAACCTGAACAACATCAAGTAAGCGCTTCGACTTTCAGCAGCGCGGGGTCGGTCTTTCGAGATCGGCCCCGTTCGCTTTTGTGGAGACAACGACGACATGCGCATTGCCACGATCGACATCGGAACCAACACCGTCCTCCTGCTCGTCGCCGAAGTGACGGCCAACGGACAGCTCGTGGCGGTCGAAGAGCACGCGACGATCACCCGGCTCGGCGAGAACGTCGATCGAACGCGCGCACTCGCCGAAGGCGCTATTTCGCGCACGAAAACGTGCCTCGACGCGTACGCGGCGATCGTGAAACGACTGGGTGCTACCCGCGCTGCGGTGGTCGGAACGAGCGCCATGCGGGACGCCAAAGGAAGCGAGGTGATCCGCGAGCACGTGAAATCCAACTTCGGCGTCGAGGCGCGGGTCATCAGCGGCGACGAAGAAGCGCGGCTGACGTTTTCGGGTGCGCTGAGCGGCCTCGGCTATTCGTCCACGAGCGGAGAGATCGCGGTCTTCGACATCGGCGGCGGCAGCACGGAGGTCGTCAGGGGAACGCTTGCGAGCGACCGGCGCGCTCCAGAGATTGCGTACGCCCACAGCTTCGACGTGGGGAGCGTGCGGATGACCGAGCGACACGTGAAGGCTGATCCTCCTACGCAGAGCGAGCGTAGCGCCATCACCCGCGATGTCCTGGAGAGCCTCGCTTCTCTTTCTCCTCTCGCCGTTGGGCAAGTGCCCGTCGCCATCGCGGGTACGATGACCACGCTCGCTGCCGTGTCGTTGAACATGCTGAGCTACGACGGCGCGCGTGTGCACGGGCATCGTATGTCGACGAGCGAGCTGCGCCGGGTCGTCGACGAGCTATCTGCCGTCTCGCTCGAGAAGCGCCAGCAGGTTCGTGGGCTCGAGCCCAAGCGGGCCGACGTCATCGTGGCGGGCGGGATCGTCGCTCTCGCCGTGCTCGAAAAACTTCAGGCCGATTCCGTCGTTATCTCGGATCGCGGGGTCCGTTGGGGCCTTGCGGTTGCACTCCAGGATATGGCTGCTACCTTGTAGGCAGATGTAGCCCCAAGTGCTTTTACGCACAAATAGTTTGACAGATAGGGCCTCAGGGCACTAGAGTGCGCTCGCCTCACTTCATCTCTACCGCTCGCGCGGCGCGCTCAGGCCTTACTAACTACGGCCACAATCGATCAAGATTTCCTAGCGCGGAATAAAGCACAACCCGTTCCGGTTTCCGAGGCGCCCGATAGGTCCCCCCGATTCGGCGCTGAATAAAGAGACCGACGAGATTCGAAGCGCGCAAAGCAGCGCGCTGTTTCACATACACCTCTTAATCGAGGTCGCTCCCATAACGCAAGGAGACTCTATGCAAGCTGGTACGGACGTCACGTTCAAGGTTGGTGATAAGGCTGTTTATCCCGCACAGGGAGTCGCCGAAGTCATCAAAATCGAGGAGAAGGACATCGCTGGGAGTCGTCAGCGGTTCTACGTCCTCAGAATCCTCGACACCGACCGCAAGATCATGGTTCCCGTTTCGAATGCGAGCGCCGTCGGCCTCCGTCAGGTCATCAACGAGACGGAAATCCGCGAGATTTTCGACATCTTGAAGGAGCGCACGATCGCCTTCGACAACCAGACCTGGAACCGGCGCTACCGTGGCTTCATGGACAAGATCAAGACGGGATCGATCTACGACGTGGCCGAAGTGCTGCGCGACCTATACCGCCTGAAGACCGATAAGCAGCTGTCGTTCGGCGAGCGCCGTATGCTCGACACCGCGCGCACGCTCATCGTGAAAGAAATCGCGATCGCACGCGAGCAGACGGAAGAGCAAGTGAAGACCGAGATCGAATCGATCTTCGTTTCCAACTGATCAACTGAGTCGATCGGATCACGCGTGCTCCTGAAAAGGGCGCGCGTTTTTCTTTTTGTCAGCCGTCCTCGAGGAGACCGAATTCCCAGGTCTCGCCGGCCTCGCGCAAGCCAGCGACCGCCGCTTCGACGCGCCGCAGAACATCGCCGGGCGACGACCATGGCGCTGGTCGAACGCCGATCGCAACCTTCTCTTCCCACTGCCAGACGCGGGCGGCCGCCACGCCTTCCACGCGGTAGACGAGCTCGAGCGTGCGACGCAGACGAGGGGGAAGCGACGCGCTCACCTCAGAGCCTGCAGGAGCGTCGGCGTGATCGCCTCGAGCTTCAGCGCGCGGCCGCCGGCGTGATCGACCATGAACTTAGCGCTCTTCGCGGGGGACACGGGGACAAGGTCTGGGCCCATCGGACCGTCGACATCGCTGCCCGTCACGAAGTCCACTTCGTTTCCATCGCGCCAAGCGCGCTCGTAGAATTCTTGGACGCGAACGCTCTTCGCTGCAACGCCGCGCGTGCGCCAGGCGGTCATCGCGCACCTCGGGGTGTCGTACGTGGTCTTCGTTGCATCGATCATCACGAGCTCGGTGAGCCACGCGCTCGCGGGATCGATCGTCATTCCGCAAAATGAGCAGCGTTCCCCCGCGGGTTTGCCTTTCGCGTTGCAAGCGAGGGCACTGGCCACGATGGCGACTAGGAACGCGCGACGATGCATGAGCTCACTCACGGAAAAAGAGAGACGGCCCTTGTGAGCCAAGCGTAGCGAGCCACAGGCAACACGCAGAGGATCACGCAGATCGACCACGCCGCGATCTCGCGACGAAGACGGCTCCGCACGAACGACTCGAACACCTCACGCGCGGCAGCCGCTCTGGCGAGAAGGGCGACCACCGCGGCACCAGCGCCCCAGATCACAGCGAGGAGGATCGACCCGAAGAGGGGATAACCGATGCCAAGCACGTCGGCTTTTAGCAGGCAAAATGGACAGACGTGCTGCGGAAGCTCGAACGCGTAAGGCGCCACCTCGAGAACCGCCGCGCCAAGAGCGAGGGGAAACGCTATGAGCGCGAAAACGCCTGCAGCGAAGACGAGCGGCGGTTTGGGTCGGCGGAGCGCCGCGAAGGCGACGGCGATGGCGATGGCGATGGCGATCGGAGCAAGTGTCGCTGCGATGATCCGGGGACCGTGTGCGAATCCGCCGTTTCCGGCGGCGGCAGCGTCGAGCTGCACCGAACAACAGGAGGCGGTGATCGACAGATCGAGCTTCAGCAAAAATGCGGACGTGAGTGCGAGATCGAGCGTGGCGAGAGGCGCGAGGATCAGCGTGAAGACGGAGAGCTTGCGCACGAGGGCGAGGGTCGTCGTGCGGGCGTCGAAGGCGTAAACCTGGGCGAGAACTCCTCCGAGAACGGCGACGAGCACGGTGCTCGCGAGCGCGCGAAATCCCCACTCGTTCGCGTTGAAGACTCCGTAGGCGCACATCGCTCCGCGGATGCCGCGGCTCAATCGATCGGCCGCGAGTGAGCTGAGGGCGAGAGAGCCAATCTGCATCACGGTGGCCACGCGCACGAAGGTTGAGGCGAGCTCCACTTGACGCTCGAGCGCGAGCTGTCCCTCGGCGTAGCTTTCCAGATCGAAGTGGCGGAGCACGCGGACGGAGGTAGTCGCCGCGCGGACGAAGAATGCCGTCGTGACGATCCCGGCGATGATTCGCAGGAGAACCCAAGGCTCGAGTAAATTCACTTCGGCCTCAAACGAAGCGGCCTTCCACGAGATCGAGGACGCGGGTGCACGCGGAGTGTTCCGCGACGCGCGGATCGTGCGTGGCAACCAGGAGCGCGCGGCCTTCCTTGGCGAGGTCGGCGAGGTCGTCCATCACCGATTTCGCGCGCACGTCGTCGAGATGCGCGGTCGGCTCATCCAGCAGTAAAAGCGGGGGATCGCGCATCATCGCACGGGCCAAGGCCACCCGCTGCCGCTCACCGCCCGAGAGCGAGCGCGCTCGGGTGTTCGCGAGCGAGGCGATTCCGAAGCGGTCGAGGAGACTCCGGGCGCGCGCATGGTCCTTCGCCGTCACTCCTTCGGGCACGCACGGAAGAAGCACGTTCTCCTCGGCGGTCATTCCCTCGAAAAGCTGCGCGTCCTGAAAGACGAAGCCGACTTTTTTGCGCCTCACCTCGGCACGATGGGCATCGCGCATGCGCGACGTTGGTTCGCCGTCGAGTCGCACTTCTCCGCTGGTCGGCGCGAGCATCGCTCCAACGAGCGCGAGGAGCGTCGTTTTTCCGCTACCGCTCGGACCACGCAGGATCACGAGCTCGCCGCGTGCGATCTCGAAGGTCACGTTGTCTATGACCGTACGGCGGTCACGACCATCGCGCACCCGCTTCACGAGATCGGTGATCGCCGCCGCAGCCGCCGTCATTGTGCCAGACTGGGCCAATCAACACGTGCTGTCATCCCGTTTCGATCGCCAGACGCGCATTTCTCCGACATATTGAACTGGCACTGGGAATGCTTTCTTCCTGAGGGTCCCCATGATTCCGGCACGCATCCACCTGTCTCCTAGCGCTTTCAAACGTCGTGTCGTGACGGCGCTCGTCGCGTGCGTCGCGGGCGTTGGCGTGTGGGCGTGCAGCTTGAACCCGCAGCCGATTCCGCCTGGCTTCAACGACCAACCGGGTGCTTCCGACGCCGGCCGCGGCGCCGACGTCACCGTGGGACCAGTGAGCGGCGGCGGCGATGGCGGCGCGGGTGTCGACAGCGACGGCGCTCCGTCCCCGCAAGATGGCGGAGATGCAGGGGACGCGGGGAGCGATGCGCCCTCGGACGCAACAGACGGTGGTGACGGATGAGCGCCGCTCGTTGCAGGCAGGTCGCGTTCGGCGTCGCCCTGGCGCTCGCCGTGGCCTCAATCACGGTAGCCTGCAGTCTCAACCCGCAGCCCATTCCTCCCGGAGATCAGCCCGACGGATCAGCGGGCGGCGCGAATTCGAGCTTCGCTGACAGCGATGCCGCGACCAAGCTGAGCGATGACGCGGGGCACATGAGCACCGACGGCGCGAGCGAGACCGGGCCTCCTCAGCACATCGACGGCGGCAACGACGCCAACGGCGGCAATGACGCCAACGATGCCGACGCCGACGCCGACGCGCCGGGTTGAAAGCGCTCGGGCGCGCTACTTGGTCTGCGGACGCGGCTGGCTGACGTACTCGTCGAGCAGGTTCGCGGCGAAGTCGGCGAGGATCCCGTCCGTCACCCGCAAACGGCGCGACAAATCCCGCGCGATGTTGAGCGTCACGAGGGCATACGACTTCAAATCGTGGCGGTAGAGGCCGTCGAGGTCTTCGCTCGTCATTCGCAAAAGGCGGGACGGACCAAGGGCGCGCACCGTCGCCGAGCGCGGCTGCACGTCGATGAGGGACATCTCTCCGAAGCAGTCGGACGGGCCGAGGATCGCCACCCGCATGTCCCTCCCGCGCCGGCTTTTTTTCATCACCTCGACCTCGCCATCGAGCACGACGTACATCTCGCGTGCGCTGTCGCCTTCGCGAAAGATCGGCTCACCGGCTTGCACGCGGAGGGGCTGAAGCGTCTGTGAGAGGTGCTCGAGGACGTCGTCGGATAGCGCACCGAAGAGCCCGACCTCACGGAGACGCGGGATGGTGACCGGAGCGTCGTGCGGGATGTTCTTCGACATGATGACGCACGATTACGCCCTCGCGCGGGCAGCGCGCAAGCGGGACGGGGACGGCGCTCAGAGATTCTTGGTGAAAACGATTCGCTTCCGGTCGGGGCCGGCGTAGTCGTCGAGCTCGGCGGCCTCCCACCCGAGCGACAAATGGAAGCGCTGCGATCCTTCGTTGCCGAGTGTCGTGATGGCCTTTAGTCGAACGCACGAGGCTGAGCGGCAGGCCTCGCTGAATTCTTCGTAGAGCAGGCGTCCCACGCCGCGGCGGCGAAAGTCGGGGTGGATTCCCACGAGGTGCACGTAGCCGGTCTTCACCGGCGAATGAGCGACGAAGCCCAGCAAAAAACCAGTCATCAGCCGATATTCGTTTTCGACGATGAGGGCGTTGTCGCCGAGCTCATAGAAGAAAATCGGATGAGCGAAGGTGCCAATGGGCCCACCCCACCACTTGTCGATCACCTCGACGATGTGATCGAAATCGGCTTTGGTTATGCGACGGGTTTGCATGCGGACGCGGTCGTTGGTCTAGAGTCTTATAGCAACCTCCATGAACCAGCAACGCGCCCCGTCCCCTCCCCGGATCGTCATCGCCCCGTCCGTGCTCTCTGCCGACTTCGGAAAGCTCGCGGATGAAGTTCGCGCGGTCGAGGCAGCGGGCGCCGACTGGATCCACCTAGACGTGATGGATGGTCGTTTCGTACCGAACATCACGATCGGGCCGCTCGTGGTGAAGGCCATCCGCAAGGTCACCAAGCTTCCACTCGACACTCACTTGATGATCGCGGAGCCAGACAGGTACCTCGAGGCTTTCGCGGACGCGGGATCCGATACACTCACCGTGCACGTCGAGGCATGCACCCATCTTCATCGGACGCTCGAGCACATTCACACGCTCGGAAAACGCGCTGGGGTAGTCCTCAATCCGGCCACGAGCGAGTCGACGCTCACGTACGTGATGGACCAGGTGGATTTGATCCTGGTGATGAGCGTGAATCCGGGGTTCGGAGGGCAGTCCTTCATCGACGCCGTCCTCCCGAAGGTCGCGGCCATCCGGCAGATGATCGACAAGACCGGGCGGGCGATCGATCTCGAAATCGACGGAGGAATCTCCGAGCAGACCGCGGCAAAAGCAGCAAAAGCAGGGGCGCGCGCGTTCGTCGCCGGGAACGCCATCTTCACGAAAAAAGATTACGCCGAAGCGATTCACGTGCTCCGGCGCGAAGGTGAACGAGGAATGACCGAATGAAGCGAACCATCGTCGTCGGCCTCTCGATCCTTGCGTGCGCGTCAGCGTGCTCGTCGAAGCCGCCTCCCCCGCCCGTGAAAGTCGCCGAGGTGCCCCTCGTGCTCTCGCCCGTGAAAGCATCGCAAGAGAACGAGGTGAAAACGGAGACCGCCGATCACGAGAAGCGTCTGATCGCGAAGATGCTGAAGAAGGTGGTGCTCGCGCGCGGGCTTCAGACCAAGGCTGCGGTGCCCGGCCAGGTGCTTGCGCGAAAGGAGCTCCTCGATCGCGTGCGCGCCCACGTTGCTCGCGAAGTTCCGAAGGAGGCCATTCGTCAGGAAGGGCTCGTCCTCCAGCTGCTCGGCTTCGTGCCTCCCCAGTTCGACTATGAGAAAGAGACGTTCGCTCTGCTCGAAGCCCAGCTCGCCGGCTTCTACGAGCCGTCCGACAAGACGATGTACATGGCGGGCGATCTCGACGACGACAACGCCACCGCCACGCTTGCCCACGAGCTGGTGCACGCGCTCCAGGATCAATACTGGGATCTCGCCAAGCGCAGCGCGTACAAGCCTTCTCAAGGGGATCAGTCGAGCGCGACGTCTGCGCTTGCCGAGGGAGACGCAACGAGCGCGATGATCGACATCATGATCGGCGACTCCGGAAAAACCGCGCTCGACGTGCCGGAAGAAATCTTCACCGAGCAAATGGTGGCGAGCATGGCCTCGGGCGCGGGAGCAAACGCTCCTCACGTGATGCGAGCATCGCTCGTCGCGCCGTACATCGATGGAACGATCTTCGTGCACGCGCTCCGTCGTAAGGGCGGATGGGCGGCAGTGAACGACGCATGGACGAACGCGCCGACCACGACGGAGCAAATTCTTCACCTCGACAAGTACGAGGCCCACGAGCCCGCGCTCGAAGTGAGCACGCCGACCGTGCAGGCGCTTGCCGGCGTGTGGAAGGTCTTGGACTCCGATTCGTACGGAGAGCTCGGCGTGAAGCTCACCTTCGCCGAATGGATGGAAGCCGCGCAGGCGAAGAACGCCGCGGCGCACTGGGGCGGCGATCGCGGAGCGTTGATCGTGAACGGCGAGCAATACGCCCTCGCGTGGCACCTTCGCTACGATCTGGGGACCAAAGCAGATCCCAACATGTGGGCCGAAAAAGCGTATCCGCCGCTCGCCGCTGCGGTCGAAGCGCGGGTGGGTCCGGGCGCGGCGAAAGACAAATCCCCGCTCTTGTGCATCGAGCGACCGGCCCTCGGTCCTCTCGGAATCATGCGACGCGGGCGCGATCTCGTCATCGTGGCCGGGCCGGTGAAGATCCCTGCCACGGGCGCTTGGACGAGCACGGCGGATTGCGCAACCGTCAAGAGGTGGATGATCGAGATCGCCGCCAACAAGTAGCGCGTCGCGTCTCAGCCGAAGCGCGAGCGTTACGAGTGGGTTTTCGACGGTCTGCGAGCACGGCGGAAAGCGATTTGGGGTAATCTTTTGCTCGGTGATTTCTCAACGGAGGAGACGATGAGACTGGCGGAGTTTATTACTGCTTCGTCGAAGCAGATCGTTTCGGAGTGGGAAGAGTTCGCGCGCACCTGCGTCCCGTCCCTGGATCTCGCGCAACGCCGCGATCACGTGGAGGGCATGCTTAAGGCGATCGCGCTGGATCTCGACACACCGCAGACCAAGCACGAGCAAGCAGAGAAATCCAAGGGAAGAGAGGACGATCACGTGAGCAGCCACACCGCTGCCACCTCGCACGGAACGGAGCGCGCGGCTAACGGGTACTCGGCCGAGCAAATGGTGGCGGAGTTTCGTGCACTTCGTGCCAGCGTCCTGCGCCTCTGGGGTGAATCGGAGGAGGCGTTCGATCGACGGAGCCTTCAAGACGTGACCCGCTTCAACGAGTCCGTCGACCAACTCCTCGCGGAGTCACTCGCGAGATACGCGCAGGACGTCGAGCGTTCGAAGGAGATCTTTCTCGGCGTCCTCGGCCACGATCTACGCAATCCCCTTGGCGCCATCATGATGTCGGCGTCGCTGATGATCGGGCGAGAAGGACCGAACTGGACGCATATGAAAACAGCGTCTCGCATTCTCACCAGTGGCACGCGGATGCTTGCGATGATCGACGATCTCGTGGACTTCACGCGCACGCGGCTCGGCAGCGGAATACCCGTCGTTCGCGCGGACATGGACTTGGAGGCGATCTGCAAACAAACCGTCGACGAGATCTCCGCCTTCCACCCGGGCAGCATCGTTCACTTGAAAGCAAGCGGGCAGCTGCATGGCCAGTGGGACAGCGGTCGTCTCGCGCAGGTGCTGTCCAACCTCGTCGGCAACGCCTACCAGCACGGATCGCCAAACGTTCCGGTCGAGGTCACCGTCCGTGGTGAACCGACTGAAGTGGTGCTCGCCGTTCACAACGAGGGCCCCGCGATCGAGAAGAGTCAGCTGCGGGACATCTTCAACCCGTTCCGACAACTCGAGACCGCTCGGACGAAGACGAAAGATCCGCGCAGCGCCGGGTTGGGGCTCTACATTGCGCAGGCGATCGTCGTCGCCCACCAGGGGACTATCGACGTTGAGTCGACCGAGAGCGGAACCACGTTCACGGTTCGCTTGCCACGCCACTCGAGCGGGCCGACGCCATCTTCCTGAGAAACGCGACCGCCCCTGCCGGAGCACAAACGCGTGCGCTCGTTACCCATTGCACCCGATAGAGTCGGAAAGACGCTCTCTACGCGTAGGCACGAAGCGTCGAGAGTACGAGCGTCTGCAGCGCTTTCCGACACGTACCTCGCGCGATGCTGGCACGCGAGGTGCTTAGCTTTCACCATGGGGAACCTTCTTCGCCTCTGCGCAGGGGTCGTCGTCGTCGTCGCGTGCGGCTGCACGACACCGCGCGGGATCAGCAACAACCCGCCGAACATGGGCTGGCCCGGCTCGGTCCGCCAGGCGGCGATCGACAAGATCGATCTCCTCTTCATGATCGACAACTCGGCATCGATGGGGGACAAGCAGCTTCTCCTTTCCCTCGCCGTTCCGGACCTCTTGAGCCGCCTCACGGCACCGAACTGCGTTGACGCTTCCGGCAACTCGGTTGCCGTTTCGGCGGGAGAAAAATGCGCGGACGGAACGAAACTCGAGTTCCCTCCCGTGCACGACATGCACATCGGTATCGTGTCCTCGTCGCTGGGCGGTCGCGGCTCGGACGCATGCCCGGCGACATCCACGAACGGCGCGAACCCGGCGCTGAACGCGCACAACGACGACGCGGGTCACTTGATCAACCGCGCGGGTGCCGACGAGCACGCCGCCGGCGACGCGAAGCCATCGGACTTTCTCGCGTGGCTTCCGCCACTTTCGGTTGCTCCGGCGAACATGGGCAAGCCCGCGCCTCCCGTTCCCGCGCTCTCCGACGCAACGCTCCTCCAGAGCGACTTCAAGGACCTCGTCGTTGGAACGCACGAGCACGGTTGCGGCTTCGAGGCCCAGCTCGAGTCGTGGTACCGCTTCCTCGTCCAGCCCGATCCCTACGCGGCGATCACGAAGAACGGTGACGTCGCGGTGCTCGAGGGCGTCGACGGCGATCTCCTGAAACAGCGCCACGATTTCCTCCGTCCCGATTCGCTCGTGGCGATCATCATGCTGACCGACGAGAACGAGTCGACGGTCGACCCAATCAGCTTCGGCGGTCACGCGTGGTACTACGAGCAGTCCACGCCACACGTGAAGTCGGGTACGCAGATCTGCGCGACCGCTCCGAACGATCCGAAGTGCCAGTCCTGTTACCTGCTGGGAAACGCCGGCGATCCCGGATGCGCCGCGCCCCTCGACGACAACACCGACAACGTCAATCAGCGCTTCTTCAATCCAAAGCAGCGTTTCGGCTACGATCCGCGCTTCCCGATCGATCGCTACGTCAAAGGGTTGAGCGCGCGTCAGGTGCCCGATCGCAACGGCGAGCATCCGGTGGGCAACGGGTTCAACTACGTAGGCAAGGCGAACTGCTCGAACCCGCTCTTCTCGACGAACCTGCCGACGAGCCCCACCGCGGATCTCTGCCACCTCACGCCTGGGCCACGTACAGCGAACCTCGTCTTCTTCGCCGTCATCGGCGGCGTACCTTGGCAGCTCCTCACGGAGGATCCGACGAACATGACGGCGGGGAACAAGGCCCCGTTCAAGTCGCTGCTGAACGTTGACGACTGGAGCCGCATCCTCGGGAGAGATCCTGCGAGCTTCGATACGTCGGGGATCGACCCGCACATGGTCGAGTCGAGCGTCCCGCGCGCCGGCGTCGGCCCGGACGAAGTGCACTCACGCGAGTGGGACACGAAGAACGGTGACTTGCAGTTTGCATGTACCTTCACGCTGCCCGCACCGAAGGATTGCTTGGCTCCGGAGAATGCCGGCGCGTGCGATTGCGCGACAGCGACGGACTCGCCTCTCTGCGACCCGGCGACGAGGACGACGCAGGTGCTCGGCAAGGCGTATCCAACGATTCAAGAGCTTCAGGTTGCAAAGGCGCTCGGCGATCAAGCGATCGTCGCTTCGCTCTGCCCGCGCGAGCCGAGCGACACCACAAGTTCCGACTACGGCTACCGCCCGGCGATGCGCGCGATCGTAGACCGCTTGAAGATTGCTCTCGCGAATGAGTGCTTGCCGGAGCCGCTCACCGTCGGCGACGCGGGGAGCGTGCCGTGCTTCATCTTGGAAACGCTGGCCCCTGCCGCGGGCCTCACGCAAGAGAATGCGTGCGATCCAGCGAAGGGGCTCGCCCAGCCGGATCCGGCGGTCTTGGCGAAGTTCCTCGAAGGCCAGGCCGCGCTCAACGGCGATGCCGGCGATCCGCTGGGCCCGGTGTGCCAGGTCACTCAACTCACGATGAAGGACTTCGTGAACGGGTCCTGCGCCGACTCACCGAAGGCCGGCTGGTGCTATGTGTCCGACGCGGCGTGCGCGCATATCAAGTTCTCGTCGACCGCAATCCCGGCCATCGGCGCGAAGGTGAGCCTGCAGTGCACGGGGTAGCTGGCATGCGGTAACGCGTCGCTGCGCGAACGTTCGCCCCTGTCATCCACCGTCGGCGGCGTCGCCCACGCCTCCGTCGCTGGGGATGCCGCCGCAAAATAGCTTCACCATCGCTTTGGCGTTGTCGGCGAAGAACATCGCTCCCGCTTGCACGCAGACCGCGGCTGGCCCAGCGTCTTCCTCCACGTCCGCGGCGAAGGCCGTCCCGTCGTCTCCCGCCGGCACCGGACAGTTCACCTCGCACGCGAGCTCCTCGCACTGGCGGAGGGCAAGAACCTTCGCGCCGCATCCTGCGGTGCTCACGTCACCCGTTGCGAGGGCGATGCATCCTGCTTCGTTGACGTCGATAGTGACCGAGTCTTCGACGAGCGGGCCATACGTGGCGGCTGTTGCGGCCGTGATCGCGCATCGCGCGCAGCTCTTGTTCGCCGCATTGGCGAAGAACGTCTTGCATGTCGGCGCGTCGGGCAGCGCGTTCAAACAGTCGACAAGTGCGCCAATCTGCGTCGCGGAACGAGGGCTCGCCCGCGAGCTTCTCGAAATAAACGCCGTCGTGAGCAACGACGGTGGCACCGCAAATGAGCTCCCCGCTAACGCGGTCCCTCACCACGACGCGGAGACCGAACGCGATGTTCGTAGTCTCGATGTCCGTCGTACAGACCTTCTCTCCGCCTGAGCAGCTGAGAGCGCCCACGACGATCGTCACGGAAAGCGCCGCTCCTCGCGCGCGCCGGCGAAGGTGAAGAGAGATCATCGATATCCTCTGATCGTAGCATCACGCACTCGCTCGGATCCGCAGACCTCCCGAGGTCCTTCTCGCATGGCTCGACTCGCGTAGGGCTAGGCTTGGTCCTCGCCAGCGCGCCGCGAATTTTCGCCGTGGCGACGGGCACCGCCCGGAAGCGTGCGACGGCACGCTGAAGACGGATGCGCTTCGCCACGGCGAAAAGGCGCAAGCGATGGCGAGGGCCGCGTTAGCTTTCGTCGTTGCGGCGGGCGGCCTCGATCAAGAGCGCTGTCGTCGAGAGACCGATTTCGTTGGGACCGTCGACCGGACAGGGAACGAACTCGAAGCGTCCGTCTTGCCACGCCATCACCTCGCACACGCAGTCGACACCGCGGATCGCGCCGCCGCCGAGGAGCGTGGCCCGAAAGACCTTGCCCTCCTTGAGACGTAGACGCGCGACGGTGCTAGCCCGCTCGAGCACGAGGTCGCCTGTCTTTCGCTCGAGGTCGAGCACCGTGAGGAGGCCGGGGACACCGATGTCGGCCAGCGATCCGGCAACGGCAGCCCGGCGCTGCTCGGCCACCCAGTCTCCCCGATTCTTGCGGAGCAGCTCTTTTTCTAGGCGCGTGCGGCGATCGATGGCGTTGCCGACGCGCTGAACGAGCTCGGCGACCGAGAACGGCTTGGTGAGAAAATCGTCTGCTCCCAACTGAAAACCCGTCATGCGGTCCTCGGGGTTGGTCAGGGCGGTGAGGAAAATAATGGGGATCAGCGACGTCTCGTGAGCCATGCGAAGGGCGCGGGCGAACGCCCAGCCGTCGAGGTTGGGCATCATCACGTCCGTGACGATCACGTCCGGTGGCTGTTCCGCCGCCTTTCGGAGGGCTACGACGCTATCGGATTCGGTGTCCACGACGAAGCCAGCCGCTTCGAAAGCGGTCCGGACCATCTTGAGCACCGAAGGGTCGTCGTCGACGACCAAAACACGACGCGGTTTCGCCACGACGGCATTATCGTTGGCGCGACCGTCTGTGCAAACTTACTTCCAGCCTTTTTCCGGCGGAAGATCGGCCTCGACCTCTGGCGGAAGGGGCGCCATCGGGGCGGGGATGCTGGCCGTGCGCGTCTGGGCTCGCACGCCCCCGAAGCCCAATCGCATGAGAGGCACGTACTCCGCGCCTGCGCTCGACAGATCGCTTCGGTAGAGAACGAGCTCGGTCACTAGCGCTTCGCCCTTCGCCGGCGAGACCGGCGCTTCGCAGAATGCGCGGATGTCGGTCGGCAGTTTGAACCGCGCGAGCGTGACGTGGGGTCGGTAGGGACGCTCTTCCCGCGCAAACCCGATCGCGTCGACGCGGCGCTCGATCTCGACGAATAGACGCGCGAGATCGCCGGCGCGGTCGTCCATGGCTAGCACCAAGACGCGCGCGTTTTCTTCGTCAGGAAAGCCCGTCAGTTTCTCGTAGCGCACCCGTGGAGCGACCTCCGATTCGGCGAGCGGCCTCACCGCGTCGATGATCGCGGACGTCAGCCCTACGTCGATCGCGCCAAAAAATTTCAGCGTGACATGGAGCTTGGTCGCCGCGATCCAGCTCGCGTCGGGCACCCGCGCGCGCTTTCGCAGCATGTGTCCGAGCTCCACCACGCGCCGGATGCTGGCCACTTCGAGGTTGAGCGCGAGAAACGCGCGCATCGTCTCCATCGTTCAGCAGCAAAGCTCCCGGACGAGGTGGAGGCCTGCGTAGGCCGCGAGTGTTTGAATCTGGTGGCGCTCTCCGGGGAAGTGGCACTCCTTCACCTGGAGCCCGCCGGCCCAGCAGACCGCGATGAACACGGTGCCGACCGGTTTTTCCTCGCTGCCTCCGGTTGGCCCGGCGATCCCGGTGAGCGCGAGCCCCACGTCGGCGCCGGAGATTTCGCGAACGCGCTCGGCCATCGCTGCGGCAACCTCCGAGCTGACCGCTCCGTGCCCGCGGATGACGTCTTCTTCGACGCCCAAGAGCTTCGTTTTTGCGCTGTTTGCGTAGGTTACGGCGTCGACCAAGAGATACTCGCTGGCGCCAGGCTCGCGGGTGATCATGTGGCCGACGAGACCGCCGGTGCACGACTCGGCAACGGCGAGCGTGTAGCCCTTGGTCCGGAGCGCGCGGCCGATCACACCAGCGAACGACTGGTCTGCCTCGCCGTAGACGACGTCGGTGAGCCTGCTTCGCACCTCGACCGTCGCGCGCTCGCAGAGGTCGCGGGCGGCGGCGTGGGAGACACCTCGGGCAAGGACCTTCACTTCGATCTCGGGAAAGTGCGCGCGGTAGCCGAGAGTCACTCCGGGGAAGGCGGTCTCGACGCCCGTCAATCGCTCGCCCACCGTGCTCTCACCGATGCCAAAGGTACGAAGACGGATCTGGTAGGCGTCGTTCGGAGCGAGCGGGCGAATGCGGGGCGCAACTTGCTCTTCGAACATCCGCTTCATCTCGGTGGGGACGCCGGGCATGAAGAACGCGACCGCGTTTCCGATGCGGAGCGAGAAGCCTGCGGCGGTGCCGATGGGATTGGGGAGGATCACCGATCCTTCGGGGAAATCAGCCTGTTTCGCGTTCGACTCACCCATCACACGGTTGAACTTTTCGAAGCGACGGCGAATGTGATCGAGCGAAGCTTCGTCGCGAAGGAGACGAACGCCGAGTGCGGTCGCCGCCGCCTCCGTGGTCAGATCGTCGGTGGTCGGCCCGAGACCGCCGGTGCAGATGATGACGGCGACCGATCGCCCAAGACGCTCGAGCGCCTGGATGATGCGCTTTTTTTCGTCATCGACGACGACGCTCTCGATCACCTCGAAGCCAATGTCGGTCAGTGCCGAGCCGAGCCACGAAGCGTTCGTGTTGACCAGCTCGCCGCGGGTGAGCTCGGTCCCAATGCAGAGAACTGCGCATGTCATGGATCGCCGATCGTACACTCAAAAGACGGATCCATAGGCGCAGCGAGCTCCCACTGTGTTTTCCCTCGTTTTTGGGTCGATTTCTCGGCTTGACCAGGTGCGGAGCTCGGTTGCCAGCTCCGTCTTCCACGATCCGCCACGGACGACGCCGAGGGCATTCACGGGTGCGGTCGGCTCAGGAGCTACCCACTCGGAGACGTTGCCTGCAAGGTCATGGATACCTAAAGGGGTGTCGCCGGCGGGATGGGCTCCCACAGTGTCGGGCCCGGTTCCTTTGCGCGAGCACGGCCCGGAGGCGAGACCCCATGCGGCGCGTCGACACACGGCTCCGGTGTCTCCCCAGGGATAGCGACGTGCACCTGCGCCGGCGGCCGCGGCAATCCATTCGTCTTCGGTCGGGAGCCGGCCACCACGCGACGCGCAAAGAGCGGCCGCTTCGTCGCGCGTGATTCCGCTCGCCGCTCGGGTGGGATCGTCGGGACGCGTAGCCTCGAAGGCGTCGATGCTGAAGGGCTTCACGTGGAGCGTCCGCGCCTTCACCTTCCCCTCCGCCTCCCAGTCCGACGGGCCGATCGTGACCTCTGTCTCCGGCACTTGCACGCGCGTATTCGGAACGTCGTAAGGGCCATTCGGCAGGCACCGCGCGAGCGAAAGGGTAAAGCCCTCGCCGCACTGTGCGTCGTCAGCGCGCGCGTGTGTGAGGATGAGCCCAAGGACGATGAGCAGGACCAGGCCCCCGGTGGAAGACCACACCCACCACGCGCGACCGAGCTCCAAGCGACTCACGCGCGAACGGAAGAGCGCAACGTGCCTACGCCCTCGATCTCGATCTCGAAGACGTCCCCGGGGGCAAGCGGACCGACGCCTTCCGGCGTTCCGGTCACCAGCAAGTCTCCTGGCTCGAGGGTCATCATGCGGCTGGCGTACGCGATGAGATCGGCCACCGGGAAGATCATCTGAGCGGTAGATCCATCTTGTTTCGTAGCTCCGTTCACGCGCGCGGACACCCGCACCGCCCGCGGGTCGAGCGACGTTTCGATCCACGGTCCCACCGGGCAGAAGGTGTCGAAGCCTTTCGCGCGGGACCATTGACCGTCTTTTTTTTGAAGGTCGCGCGCGGTGATGTCGCCGACGCAGGTGTAGCCGAAGACGAAGGAGAGAGCCTCTTCGCGAGAGACGTTCCTGCACTTGCGGCCGATCACCACGCCGAGCTCCGCTTCATGCTCGACGCGCGCACTCTCCTTGGGGAGGACGATGGCCTCACCGTGGCCAATGAGCGCCGACGGGGGCTTCAAGAAGAGGAGCGGCTCGCTCGGAACGTCGTGTCCGAGCTCCTTTGCGTGCGCGGCGTAGTTGCGACCGATGCACAAAATTTTCGACGGAGTCACCGGACAGCGGAGCTGACTTTCGGTCCAAGCGACGACGTTTTCGACGGCGGGGACACCGCCCAGCCAGGGGGGCGCAGACAGGAGGGTCGCTGATCCCTCGCGAAGCTCTGCGAAGGACGCGTGTTCTGGGGTAATTGAAAGCAGGCCGATTCGCACGGGTGGAAAGATACCATCGCCGTTCGGCGCGAACGACCCTAGCGAGCCATTTACGCGGAGATACCTTGACGACGAAACCCACCACGACCGAACCGGTTCAGAGCGTTTCCAAGCCGAAATCACGCCGGTTTTTCCCGCTGATCCTCCTCGTCCTGATTGGCATCGGGTACCTCGGATACAACACCTACAAAGCGAGTCGGCCTTACGAGTGGAGCGGGACCGTCGAGGCGCGCACCATCGCCGTGGGCTCGCGCACGGGCGGGCGCGTGAAAGACGTGCTCGTCCACGAAGGAGATCGCGTGAAGGCTGGGCAACCGCTGATCGTCTTCGAAACTGGGGACAACGAAGCGATAAAGCTCGCCGCTCAGGGGCAATTCGATCAGGCGCAAGCGAACCTCGAGAAGCTTGAGAAGGGCGCGCGTCCCGAGGAAATCGAGCAGGCGAGGGCCCGCGCATCGACGCTGGGAGCGGCGCTCGCGCAGACGAAGGTCGGACCACGAAGCGAACAGATCGCTGGAGCACGCGCGCGCTTGGCCGCGGCCCAAGTCGCGGCGGACAAGGCCCAGATCGACGCGGGACGAGCGCGAAAGCTGTTCGAGTCGCAGGCCATTTCCCAAGCGGAGGTCGACAACACGGACTCCGCGCTCAAGGGCGCGACCGCCCAGCGCGATGCTCTGAAGCAGTCCCTGAACGAGCTCGAAAACGGCGCGAGCCCGGAGGAATTGCAACAAGCGCAAGCGCGGGCGGCCGAGGCGAATGCAAGCGCGCGTCTGGTGCAGGCAGGCTCGCGTGTCGAGGACATCAAGGCCGCGCGAGGGATGGTGGAAGCCGCGCAGGGCAAGCTCGATCAAGGCAAGGTGATGCTCGACGAGCTAACGGTGAGAGCACCGCGCGACGCCCGCGTGGAGTCGCTCGACCTTCGCCCCGGGGATCTCGTTCCGCCGAGCGCGCCCGCGGCGACGCTTCTGGAAGAAGACCAGCTCTACGTGCGAATTTACGTGCCGGAGACGCACATTGGTCAGATCCATCTGGGCCAAGAGATTCCGGTCAGCGTCGACTCGTTCAAGAACCGCTCATTCAAAGGAGTGGTCGAGCACATCAACAGCATCGGCGAGTACTCTCCGCGCAACTTGCAGACGGCAGACGAGCGCGCCGATCAAGTCTTCGCCGCTCGCATCGGTCTTCGCGAGGGGAAGGAGGAGCTCCGCGCGGGCATGGCCGCCTTCATCACGGTGCCAAAGTGACGTCGGACGGAGCTCCGCGCTCGGACCACGCAGACGTGGCGATCTCCTGCCAGAACGTATCGCGCAAGTTTGGCGATTTCATCGCGCTCGATCGCGTGGATCTGGTCGTGCAAAAGGGCACGATTTACGGGCTCCTCGGGCCCAACGGCTCCGGCAAATCCACGCTCATTCGCATTCTGTGCGGCCTCCTCGCGCCGAACGGTGGGCAGGCGCTGGTCATGGGGCTCGACGTCGCCAAGAGCGGCGAAGAGATCCGAAAGCGCATCGGCTACATGAGCCAGAAGTTCGCGCTCTACGAGGATCTCACCGTCCGCGAGAATTTGGATTTCTACGCGCGGGTGTACGGGTTGTCGGGGGCGCGACTGAAGGCGCGGATCTCTGCGGCCGTCGAGCTCACGCACATCGGGCCATACCTCGATCGCCGCGCGGGCCAGCTCTCCGGTGGTTGGAAGCAGCGCCTCGCTCTGGGTAGCGCGTTGATGCACGAGCCACAGGTCATCTTCCTCGACGAGCCGACCGCTGGCATCGACCCCGTCGCCAGGCGTGAACTCTGGGATCTTCTCTTCAAGCTCGCCGCCGAAGGAATCACGCTGCTCGTCACGACCCACTACATGGATGAAGCCGAGCGCTGTGGAGAGGTCGGCTACCTCTACCTCTCGAAGATGATCGTGAGCGGTACGCCGGACGAGCTCAAAGCGCTCCCGGCGGTCAATAGACCTGGCTTTAGGCGCATCGAGCTGGAGACCCGCAGGACGGCGGCGGCTCTCGCGTGGCTGCAGAAGCAAAGCTTTTGCCAGAGCGCGACGATCTTCGGACAAAGCGTCCACGCCGTGGTGAACGTGAGCGACGAAGAAGTCCTCGAGCGCCTGCGGGCGCAGAGCTTCACGCACGTAGAGGTCCGCGACATCATGCCGTCACTCGAAGACGTCTTCGTCGCACTGACGCAGGACGAGTCTGCGCGGCGGGCGTCTCCGCGCGCCGAGGTCGCACCGTGAACGCCGTCTGGAGCTCGTTCCTCGCGATCTACCGAAAAGAATTTCTCCACGTCTTTCGCGACAAGGCGACGCTCATCGCCGCGTTGAGCATCCCGATTTTTCAGTTGATCCTCTTCGGCTTCATCGACACGAGCGTGCGTGATCTGCCCACGGTGGTCGTCGATCAAGACAACACCATGTGGAGTCGCGAGCTTTTGGATCAGCTCCGCGCCACGCGCACGTTCCGGATCGCCCGCATCACACCCAACCCCCACGAAGCGCGTGAAGAGATCACCGCGGGGCGCGCGCGGGTGGGCATCGTCATCCCGCCCGACTACCACGACAAGCGGTCGCGCTCGCTCCCCGCGAAGGTCCTCGTGCTCATCGATGGATCCGACTCGACGGTGAGCGCGCAGGCCCTCGCGGCGGTAAACGGGCTTGCCGCGCAGGTGACCCTCCAGGAAATCACGAAGGAGGTCGCGAGGCCGCAGATGCCGCTCTCGGTGCAACCGATCATTCTGTTCAACCCCGAGGGGCGCACCGCGAACTTCATCATCCCGGGCCTCATCGCGATCTTGCTCCAGCTGATCGCGATCGTGTTCACGTCGCTCTCGATCGTTCGGGAGCGTGAGCGAGGGACGCTCGAGCAGCTCCTGGTGACCCCCATTCACCCGCTCGGCTTGATGCTCGGCAAGCTCGTGCCGTACCTCGTGATCGGTCTCGGAGAGACGGCGGTGGTCCTTTTCGCGATGCGCTTTGGGTTCGACGTTCCCATCCGCGGCAGCCTCGTTTTCCTCTTTGCAATGGCCACGATCTACCTCTTTTCTCTCCTCGCGATCGGGCTCTTCATTTCTACCGCGGCGCAGACCCAGGCCGAGGCAATGCAGCGCGGTCAGATGCTCCTTTTGCCTTCGATTTTCTTGAGCGGATATATTTTCCCGAGCGCGGGGCTCCCCCTGCCGCTCTATGCGATTGGTCGATTTCTTCCGGCCACCCACATGATGGAAATCATGCGCGGGGTGGTTCTTCGCGATGCGGGTCCGCTCGAGCTCCTGCCGAACGTGCTCGCCCTCGTCGCCATGTCCGTCGTGCTCGTCGCACTGAGCGCGCGGCGTTTCAAGAAGGTTGCCCTATGAGTCGGATCCGCCTCGCGTTCTCTCCGGACAGCGACGACATCTTCATGTTTTGGGCGCTTTTGTCCGGCAAAATCGAAACGGAGGGGCTCTCTTTCGTTGCCGAGCGCGCCGACACCGAGACGCTCAACGCGCGCGCCGCCAAGGCCGACGTCGACGTCCTCGCCATTTCCATCGCGCGGTACGCCTCGGTCTCCGGCGACTACCTGCTCTTGCCACACGGAGCCTCGATCGGGCGCGGCTATGGTCCGGTGGTCGTTGCTCGCACGCCGATGACGCTCCGGGAGCTCGAGGGGAAACGGATTGGCGTGCCGGGCCTTCAGACGACGGCGTACCTCACGCTTCGCGTTCTCTTTCCGCGCTTCGAAGCGGTGACCATTCCGATCTCACCGTACGCGCGAACCTTCGAGGCGCTCCGCAGCGGCGAAGTGGACGCCGCGCTCGTCATTCACGAAGGCAGGCTCACCTTCGAAAGAGAGGGCATGCACAAGGTGGTCGACATCGGTGAGGACTGGACCAAGCTGACCGGTCTCCCCCTCCCCCTTGGTGGAAACGCCATTCGCCGCGGGCTGGGCGAAGCGCGGATCGCCCAGATTTCTCGGCTCTGCAGAGAGTCGATCTCCTGGGCGCTCGCTCATCGCGAGGAGGTGATGACCGCGCTCATCGCCGAGGAGTCGCGCCCCGCGCTGGCCATCGATCGCGCGCTCCTCGATCGCTACCTCGCGATGTACGCGAACGAGGACACGCTCGACATGAAGGCCGACGTGAAGGAAGCGATTGTGGAGTTGTTCCGGCGCGGCGCTCTAGCGGGCCTTGTCCCGAGCGGCGCTACGCCGGAGTTCTCGCCCTGAAATTTCTCAGCTGCCGTCGCGTCGGCGGATGCCGCCGTCGTTACCGCCCGCCATGATGACTGGCTCTGCGGCGGGCGTGCACGTGAGGCACTCGTCCACACCGTCGATCCTGACGCACGCGACGAGGCTGCCGCCTACGTCCGTCCATCTGCCGACGACGGAGCTCGGGGGCAAGCCCTTCGCTTTTGGGCCCGACACGATCGACCCGCCGCACGCGAGAAAGACGCCGTTGTCCGGGTGGTCGTCGTGAGGGCACGTGGGGGAGTTGGATGAGAACGTCACTCCGCCGCTGACGTCCTTCCCTTGGATCGCGCCCGTGCACTGATAGAAGCCCCGGCACGGAGCGCAGCCTCCGGGATCACCCGAGCCGACGGCGCCTTCCGGTCCGCGCGCCGCGGGATCGGTGCTTGGCCCCGACGAGATGCCCGAACCGGGGCCACCGCTGCAAGCCGCAACGATCGCCCCGAAGCACGCCGCCATCGCGAGTTTTTGAAACATCAGAAATAGTAGAACGCGGAGATGTTGTTGACAAACAGCGCCCACGGATCTGCGTTCACACTGGTGGTGAAGGTGTTCGTGTTGTCCGAGAAGCTCGCCGTTCCGGCTGCCGTATTGGTCGACGCCTTGAAGCCTTCGTGTCGGAAGTACGCGCCGACGCTCGCCTGAAGCGAGAGCTGCGGAACGCCGATGAAGCCGAAATAGACCTCCGCGCCAACGCGGGCGCCGAGATCGAGACGGAAGCCGCTGAGATCGATGTCGGGGACGCCGGGCGCGCCCTTGATCGTGCCGGACGTGAAGCCGGCCGTCGCTTCGGGGACGACGGTGAACGTGTAGTGCTTGCCGCTGGCGAACGCGAGAGGCACGCCGCCGTGAAGGGCGAGGCCAAGACGACTCGGTTTGTCGGTCGTGGTGTCCGCGCCGGGTGCGACGGCTTCGTTGGAGCCGCTGGTGAGCCCGAAGCCGATGCCGGCATCGATGCCGATCATCTTCGACATCCAGTAGCGAACGCCGATGATCGGCGCGTTGACGTTTTCACGCCCCACTCCGCCTCCGCCGCCCGCACCACCGGGAAAGCCAGCGGCGATGGGGAGCTGTGAGATCCCGAAGTAGCCGACGCCGAAGTGACCGACGAGCGCATCGTGATCGGTCCCCGTCGACTCAGGCTCGGGCGCGGGCTTTTTTTCCGTCGCGGCGGGCGTCGTCGCGGCGGGCGGCGTCGTGGCCGGGAGCGGAGGCGGGGGCGGCGGAGCGACGACCGTCGTGTCCTGAGCCTGCGCCCGACCGGTGATCGCCAGCACTCCAAGAGTGATCGCTGCACAAAATATCGACTGTCTCATCGGGAAAACCCTCCGTCGTTCACGCATGAAAAACACAGCGTCATAATTGGGCCAAGAAAACGCCGGAAGGCCCTTCGGCCGAGAACGCCATTGCGGTGCAATCCGGGGCGGCTACATTGACTAGCCTTAGGTCGGCGCGTGTTTTCCGCGCGGGGAGGTCCTTGAATGCAGCTGCGAGCTCTGGTGCGGTCGCGACCGCGGTGATGATCTTGATCGCTGGATGCGGAAGCACGGCGGCTCCCGAACGAACGGCCGAGACCAACGAACGCGTGCAGGGCGACAGCGGCTTCACCTGCGTCGATCTCGGAGGCGGCGCCGGCGGGTGCGTCGCTACCGCGCAAACGGATGCAGGCGCCACCGCGCAGACCAGCACCTCCAGCGGCTGTGCGATCGCGAGCCGCGGGCGGGCGCGTCGCGAAGGCGAACGAGCCCCCTGGAAAACGCTGGCCATCGGAGCTTTCGCTCTTCTCGCCACCGCCCGCAGGCGTCGTTCAAGGAGATGACGGTACGGCCCAGCGCGGCCCTCGCGGCAGTCGCTCTCTTCTCTGTCGCCTGCGCACTCGCTTGCACGAAGGCCGAGCCGACGCCCGCGTCGAAGGCCGCGGCGCACCGGGTGGTCTCGCTCTCTCCTTCGACCACGGAAGCGATGTTCGCGATTGGAGCGATGGACGCGCTCGTGGGTCGCTCACGCTATTGCGATTTTCCGCAGGAGGTCGAGAAGCTTCCGCAGGTGGGCGGCTACGCCGATCCCAATCTCGAAGCCATCTTTGCTCTCAAGCCGGATCTCGTGGTCGGGGCGCGCGGGCCAGCCGGGCCACAGCTTGCCGAGAAGCTCGCGGCGCACGGCGCGGGAACCTACTTTCCGGAGACGGAGTCGCTGGCGCAGATCGATGCGATGCTCCTCGGGCTCGGAGAACGAACGGGGCACGCCGAGGCCGCACGCGCCACTGTAGTGGGAATCGATGCGCGGGTCGCGGCGGTGGCCGAAGCGGTGCGGAGCCTGCCTAGGATCCGGGTGCTGATGGTCTTCGGCCTCGCGCCTATCGTGGCGACGGGACCGAAGAGTTTTCCGAATGAGATGATCGAACGGGCGGGCGGCGCGAATGCGGTGATCGAAGGGACGCCCTACCCGGTGCTCGGAATGGAGCGTGTTTTTGCGCTCGATCCTGATCTCATCGTCAACTGCGCGATGGCCGGGGCGCATGGCTCCGAGCAGATTCACGCGGATGCGCCGGGGTGGAAGAATCTACGCGCCGTGAAGCAAGGGAAGGTCATCGCGCTGAGCGACGAGAGCGTTCTTCGTCCCGGACCTCGCGTGGGGGAAGCGCTGGCCATTCTCGCTCGCGTCATTCACCCCGAGGCCAAGATCCCCTGATGACGAAGGTTCGGATCGATCAGCTTCTCGTCGCGGAAGGCCTTGCCCCCACGCGTGCGCGCGCCCAGGCCCTCATCCTTGCGGGCAAAGTGTACGTAGGGGACGCGCGGGTCGAGAAGGCGGGCACCGCATTTCCTGAAGACGCCAACGTGAGCGTTCGCGGCCTCGATCATCCCTATGTGTCGCGTGGCGGGGTGAAGCTCGCAGGTGCGCTCGATCACTTCGGGGTCAACGTCGACGGCCTTCGCTGTCTCGATCTCGGCGCGTCTACCGGAGGCTTCACCGACTGCTTGCTTCAGCGCGGTGCGCGCGCCGTCGTCGCCGTCGATGTCGGCTACGGGCAGCTCGCTCACAAGCTGCGCGTCGATCCAAAGGTGGTGGTCATGGAGCGCACGAACGGCCGCTCGCTCACCGCGGAGGCCGTCGGCGGCGTCGTCGATCTGACGGTGGTCGATGCTTCGTTCATCGGCCTGCATCAGCTGACCGAAGCCATCGCCCGCGTGACCCGCGACGGAGGCGAGCTGGTCGCTCTCGTGAAGCCCCAGTTCGAAGTGGGGCGCGAAGAAGCGTCGCGAGGCAAGGGAGTGATTCGCGACGAGGTCGTGCGAAAAGAGGCTATTTTACGGGCTGCGCGCGCAATCGAAGAAGCCGGATTCGCGCTCATCGGCGAGTGCGACTCGAGCATTGCCGGCCCAAAGGGCAACGTCGAAGCGTTCGTCCACGCCCGGCGCGCGCTAGCGAAGTAGAGCCGCTAGTTCTGGCAGCAGACGGTGATCGGTGTGGTCGGCGCCACGGAGCCGATGGGCGTGCCGGCATCGGCGACGTTGCACGCGCCGGTCGGCGTTCCCGGACCGACGTTGACGTGGCTCCCGCCAGACCCAGCCACGCCGGGAACGCATCCGCCGTCATAGTTGAACGTCTGCGCGTTTTGGTTGCAGCCGCCGTTGGTCGTCAGCGTGAGCGTGCCCGTGCAATTGCCGCCGGTCGTCCCGCAGCTGCACGATGTACAATCGCGGGTGTCGGTGGCGCCGGTGGCGAGCGCGAGCTTGAAGCCTCCGGGACAAGGCTGGTCTCCTGCGCGGGCGACGCAGACGGGAGCACCGCTCGAAGGCGCGCAGAAGCTGTGGAAGTCGCAGAGCCCCGTCGCGCTGCTCGTGCAGATATGCTCGATTCCCCCGTCGAACGTGGGGATCACTTTCGTCTGCGTCGGCGTCGCGCAAACGGGCGGCATTTCGGTTTGAACGGCCTGGATCCCGTCCCCCGCCGCCAGGTTGATCGTGACGCCCGACACGCACGAGTTGTCGGCGGGAGGCGAGACGATGGCCGTCCCGCACGCTGGGCCCGTCGAGATCGCCGCGGTGGCGCTGCATACGCCCGCTTGTGAAACCGTGCAGCCGCTGCAGCTGCACGAGGTCGCGCCAGGCACGGTGTAGTCGATGACCGAGACGGCCGTGAATGGAACGGGATACGCGCCGCCGCAGGTGGCAATGGCAAGGGTGACGAGCTGCCAAGCCGGCGGAATAAAGGGCGCGCATTTCGTACCCGGGGCGCAGCCTGCGTCGTCGTCGCAGAGAGCGAGGCTGGCGCCGAGGCAAGGGCCCACGTCCGCCGGCACGTCGAACGGATTGTCGCTAATCGCGTCGCGGATGCCGGAATCCACGGCGCCGTCCGGTGCGAGCCCATCCGTCGTTGCGTCCGTGTGCGCGCCGCCATCGTCGCCGACGGCATCCACGCCCGCGAGATCGAGGCTGCAGCTTGCGGCTCCGCAAAGCAAAGCGCCAACGCCGATGCTAGCCCCCCAGCCACGCCACATTCCGCTTCAGTCTGACAGCTCGAGATCCACTCGCCAAGGGGATGCTGCTAGAAGGCTTGTCACCTTACCCCCCATGCGACGCCCCTCCCTCGGTGCCATTTTTCTCACCGTCTTCCTCGATCTGCTCGGGTTTGGGCTCGTCATCCCGTTCCTTGCCGAAGAAGCGCGCGACAACTTTCACACGACCGCCTTTGTGGGAACGCTCCTCGGCGCGGTCTACTCGCTCATGCAGTTCCTCTTCGTCCCTGTGTGGGGGCGCCTCTCCGACAACGTAGGCAGGCGCCCCGTGCTCGTCTGGTCGGTCGCCGCGAGCGCGGTCTCGATGTGCGGTCTCGGCCTCGCGATCGCTTACGGCAACTCGGTGGCCTGGCTCTTCGCCGCGCGGATTTTCAGCGGGATTGCGACGGCGAACCTCGGGACAGCGAGCGCGTACATCGCCGACATCACCAAGCCCGAAGACCGGGCGCGCGGAATGGGTCTCATCGGAATGGCCTTCGGCCTCGGCTTCATCCTCGGTCCGGCGCTGGGCGGGCTCCTCGCGAAGATCCAGGTCAACGGCCACTCCGGATCGGTCGCCTGTTTCGTCGCCGCAGGCCTCAGCGTCGTCAACTTTGGGTGGGTCTTCTTCGGGCTGGCCGAGTCGCTTCCGAAAGAGCGCCGCGCGACGTTGGCAAAGCGCGCGCTTGCGCCACTCAACATGGACGCCGCACGCCGAGCGTTTGCGCAGGAGGATCTCGGGCGAGCGATCATCGTGAACTTTCTGATCGTTCTGTCCTTCACGAATCTCGATCAGACGTTTCGCTACTTCAACAAAGACATCTTCGGCATGGACCAAGTCGAGACCGGGCTTCTCCTGGCGTTCATCGGCGTCTGCGCGGCGGTGGTGCAAGGAGGCCTCATTCGTCCGCTCGCCAAGAGGTATCCGGAGGCGGCGCTCATTCGCATCGGAGTGGCGTTTCAGGCTCTCGCCTTCACCGGCTTCGCGCTCGCGCCGGACTTCGGGCGAAAGAGTCTCTTCGTCGCGGGCGGGCTCCTCGCGTTCGGCAACGGCCTCACCCAACCGACCGTGTCGGCGTACGTCTCGAAGCGCGCGGGGGCGACCGAACAAGGAGCCATGCTCGGGACGAACCAGTCGGCGGCGAGCCTCGCTCGCGTCATCGGCCCGGCCTTCGGAGGCTACGTCTACGGCGCGCTCGGCCCACGCTCGCCCTACATTGCCGCGGCCATCGGTATGGTGATCGCCCTTGTTTTTACGGCTCGCCTGACGTCACGCGTCGATCAAAGAACGAGCACCCAGACGTCGTAGAGGGCGTGAGCCCAGACCGCGGCGGCGAATCCGCGCGTCACGTAGATGAGGGTGAGCGTGAGCCCGAGCACCATCCGAAAGACGAACGACGACATCTGGAAAGCGTCGCCCATCGCCCCCGTGTAGTGCACGCCGCTGAAGATCGCTGCCGAGGCGAGGGCCCACGCGAAACCGATCGCGAACGAGCGAAACGACAGACGCCCTTTGGTGGTCTCGACCATTCCCACTTGCTGGTGAGCGAAGAACCACACGAGGAGCTTTGCGCCGAGCCCAAAGAGAAGAACACGGAAGGCGAGCTCTTCGTAGAACCCAGCGCCGAGGGACATGATGATGCCGGTGAAGCGGCCTTCGTCCTTGATGCTTCCGGCGAAGAGATGGCCCACGACAAACGATCCTGTGAGTCGCATGAGGAGCGCGTAGAGAATCCCCTCGCCTGCGATCTGCACGAATTTTCCTGGGCGAAACGCGTGCCCCCGGCCGAGCCACGCGAAGACGCCGGCGAAGATGACGCCGATGGCCGCGGTCAGGAGGAGGTAGACGCCACGGTTGCCTTCGGCGAGACGGAAGAGCTCGAAGGTGACGACGTCCGACGCGTTGTGGACGTGGAGAAAGATGACGCCGGAGTGGTAGAGGAGAAAAATCGGAAGGGTGAGCCCGAGGTCTACCCACGCGCCGGGTTTGGCGGTGAGCGAATTCGCCGCTTCCTCAGGTGTGCTCATGCTCGTCAGCATGCAAAGGGAACACGGCGGGCGCCAGTTTTATGCGTTCGCCGACGCACTCGATCGCCCGCGCTACGCGCTCGGACGCAACCGATACACGATGGCCACCACCACGATGACCCACAAAACCAAGTTCAAAACGAAGGGAACGTCGCGCAGCATCTCCTGGGTCGGAGACTCGCTCTTCAAGCCGCGCCCAGCGCGACCTGAGACCAAGAAGAGAAAGCGAAGAATTCCGAACGCGACGAAGGGCGCCGTCATCCACAAGGATCGCGAGTTGAAGAACGCGCACGTCACCGGATCGAACGCGTACGCGATGTACGTGACCACCGTCGCGCCGCCGGTGATGGCGAGCGCAATGTTGAGAGCCATCGGCCGGTAGGCTTCGAGCGCGACGCGCGATTTTCTTCCGCCGTCTTCTCCGGCGAGCTCGTGCCGCCTCTTTCCGAAGCCGAGAAAGAGGGCGATGAGCGCGGTGCAGGCGAGCATGTACATGCTGACGTGGACGCCCGTCGCGAGCCCGCCGGCGATCACCCGGAGGACGAAGCCGAGCGCGATGAGCGCTACGTCGAGGAAGGCGACCTTCTTCAGCTTGAAGGTGTAGGCAATGTTCTCGACGAAGTAGAGAAGCGCGACCCCGAAGAATCTCCAGTCGAGGAGGTACCCGATGCCGAGCGAGACGACGACGAGGAGCGTCGCCATCAGCCAGGCCATCCCCTCGGGGACGCTGCCGCTCGCGATCGGCCTGTCGCGTTTGATCGGATGCGCGCGATCGGCCTCGACGTCTGCGAGATCGTTGATCGTGTAGACGGCTCCTGCGAGCAGGCAAAAAACGCCCGTCGCTGCGAGGGCCCGCCCGGTCACCGCGAGGTTCAGCGCGGGACCCTGAGGCGTCGTGAGAAAGACATCCTTGTTGAAGAACATCGGCGCGAGGACGAAGAGATTCTTCACCCACTGATGGGGACGAAGTGTCTTGATCAGTCCTGCGAGCATCCCAGCGGCGTTTGTAAACTAGGTCTGCCAGTTGCGCACTCGCTAACTGAGGCGCATCGCCGTTCGCGACAGAGGGAGATCGCTTTTTTTGTCTAGGACTCGCCGGGCAAAACAAGGGTTTCCTCGCGAGGTCTTCCCCTACTAGAGTCGCTCGAATGTACGGTCTTTACTCGATTCGACCGGTGTCTCTCGCCGTTCTCGGGGTGGCTCTCACCATCGCGCCGATCGCCTCGAGCGACGTCGGGCAGCGTCTCACGAAGCTCACAAAGCTCGGCCGCGAGGTGGAGTCCGCGCGCGGTCCGCTGTCGTACGCCGCGCTGCGCAAGGTGTGGCGCGAATGGGACCAGGGAAATCCGGCGGAGGTCGAAGAGATCCTCCACACGGTCGCTAGCGATACGGCCGAGCCTGCTCCCGTGCGCGCGTACGCAGGCCTTCTCGAAGCCTATGCCCGCAGGCGCAGCGGCGATCTCGATGGAGCGCGCGCGCGGGTGACAAAGCTCGGGTACGTGTCGCAATGGCTGGTCGTCGGGCCGTTCGACAACGAGGGAAAGTCGGGTCTCGATCGCGCGTTTGGTCCCGAGGATCAGAGCGAGCCGGCGACGCTCACCCGCGCCTACGACGGCAAAGAACGGCCCGTGCACTGGCGCGCGGCCCCGTCGACGTCGCCCTACGGATGGTTCGACATGGGCGCTCTCTTGCGACCAACCGAGAAGACGTGTGGCTACGCAGCCACCTACGTTCGCGACGAGCGCTTGAAGAAAGGCGGTTCGCGTCCAATCTCGCTCTGGGTCGGGAGCGCAGGGGCCGTGCGCGTGTGGTGGAATGGGAAAGAAGTTCTGCGCGACGAAAAATACCGCGACCTCGACGCGGAGCGCATGGCGACGACCGTTACCTTGCAGCCTGGGTACAACCGCATGCTAGTCAAGTCGTGCGGAGACGACGACGCACCGATGCTCACCGTGCGACTCGCCACCGCCGACGGCTTGCCGGATGAGCATCTCACGGCAGATTCCGATCCTGTGCATGGTCCCGAGGCCCAGAGCTTGAAGGAGACGACGACCGCGGGGCACGTGGAAGGTCCTGTCCAGGCGTTCGATCGACTCGTGAAGGGCGGCGATCCGAGCGTGCTCGAGGGGTACGCGCGCTACCTCGTCGCGACCCAATCCGACGATCCGAGCGAGCATCGCGCCCGCGAGCTTGCGCGCAAAGCGGCAGAGGCGAAGCCCACGATTCCGAGGCTCCTCCTCGCCGGCGAGCTCGCAGAGAATCGCAACCAGCGCGCCATCTGGATCGAGAAGGCCGAGGCGCTCGCGAAGCACGGAGCGAGCGAGGACGACAAGATGGACGTCCTTCTTGCGCGCGCGGCCCACGCCCGGAGCGGCTCGAACTGGCGCGACGCTGTCCCCTATTACGATCGCGCCCTTGCCCTCGATCCCGACGACGTGACCGGCGTCCTCGCGCGCTTCGAGCTTTACAGCGAAGCGAATTTGCGGGAGACGGCGCTCGGGTTTCTCGAACGCGCACTCGCGCGGCGTCCGAAGAGCGTGGCCCTCGTTCGCGCGATGGTCGGCGCGCTCCGCCAAGAGGACCGCACCACCGAAGCCGACGAGATGGAGGAGCGCTACGCGCAGCTTCGCTTCGACGACGCGGCCTTCACCAAGGGGCACATCGATCTCGCCATCGCCCAGCGTGACCCGGTCGCAGCCACGCGCTGGATCGAGCGCCTGCTCGCAACGAATCCGGACAGCTCGGCGACGATCGGTCTCGCGGCGCACAGCTACATGATCCTCGGAGACAAAGTCCGCGCCATCGCTCTCTACCGGCGAGCACTGGATCTGGCTCCGGAAGACACCGACGCCATGCAGTCACTCGCCGACGCCTACGCCCTCAGCGGCAAGTCCGCAGAGCAGCTCAAGCTCCTGCGTCAGATCGTGGTGCTCAAGCCGCAGTCGAAGGACGTACGCGAGTACCTGGCGCACATGGAGCCGTCGAAGCCGCGCGCCGATGAAGCGTACGCGCGATCAAGCGTCGAATTCTTGAAGCTGCGTGGAGCGGACGCGCGCGGGCAGAACAGGCGAACGCTCGTCAACCTCACGGTGACCTCTGTCTTTGCCAACGGGCTCGCGAGCCGCTTTCATCAAGTCGTATTCCAACCACTCACCGACAGCGCCGCGGCCGAAGCGCGCGAGTACGCCTTCGGCTTCGAGGCCGACGCCGAAGCGGTGCAGCTGAGAGGCGCGCGCGTCTACCACGCGAACGGCCAAATCGAAGAAGCCATCGAGAGCGGCGAAGGCCCCGCGAACAACGCAGCTCAGAGCATGTACACGAGCGCACGCGCGTTCTACGTGCATTTTCCCAGGCTCTCACCGGGAGACGTGGTCGAGCTCCAGTACCGCACGGAAGACGTCGCCGCACGAAACGCGTTCGCCGATTACTTCGGTGAGGTGACCTACATGCAATCGAGCGAGGCCGTCGCGCGCGCGGAGTACGTGCTCATCACTCCGAAGAGCCGGACGTTTTATTTCAACAAGCCGAACATCCCCGGTCTCAAGCAAACCACGACGGAAAAAGGGGATTCGCGCGTCTACCAGTTCGTCGCCGAGAACCTGGCGCCCGTCGAGCCCGAAGCCTCCATGCCACCGTACGGCGAGCTCCTCGGTCACGTCCACGTCTCGACGTACAAGAGCTGGGACGACATGGGGCGCTGGTACTGGGGTCTCGTCAAAGATCAATTCGTGGCCGACGACGAAGTGCGGAGGCGGGTCACGGAGGTCACCAAGGGGCTCACCGACGATCGTGCGAAGGCGCGTGCCGTCTACGACTACGTCGTCCAAAAAACACGCTACGTCGCGCTGGAGTTCGGCATCCACGGCTTCAAGCCTTACCGGTGCGCGCAGATTTTCGCGCGGGGCTTCGGCGACTGCAAAGACAAGGCGACGCTGATCGTCACCATGCTCAAGGAGCTGGGAATTCCTGCGACGATCGTGATCGTGCGCACGGGGCTGAGGGGGGCGTTCGAGACCTATCCGGCGAGCCTAGCGCCCTTCGATCACGCCATCGCGTACGTGCCCTCTCTCGACCTTTACCTCGACGGTACGGCGGAAGACACCGGGTCGCAGGAGCTCCCGGCCATGGATCGCGGCGCCTTCGCGATTCAGATCAATGAGGGCAAGCCGAAGCTCGTCAACCTGCCCGATCCGCCTGCTAACGAGAGCGTGATGGCGCGAAATCTCGTGGCAACGGTGAGCGCCGACGGTGGTGCCGTCATCGAATGGAAGGCGGTTGTCTCCGGCGTCTCGGCGAGCAGCTGGCGTCAGCGGTACCACGCCGAAGCGTCGCGCAAGCAGCGCGTGCAGGAAGATCTGGCGTCGGAGTTTGCGGGGCTCGAGATCGCTTCGGTCGAAGCCGGCAATTTCGAGGACATCGAGAGCAAGGTCACGTTGAAGGTGAAGGCGAAGGCGCCGCAGTTCGCGCGTCGCGAGGGCGAGCAGATGAGCATCCCGATCGGCCCACGCGATCACATGGTTCGCGAGTTTGCGCAGCTTTCGCAACGCAAGCTCGACATTCGGCTTCACGCTCACACGACGACGGAGAGCGACTGGACCATCCATCACCCCGCCGGAACGCGCGTCCTCGCGGCGCCCGCCAAGGCTGAGGGGACGAGCCCGTTCGGCGCCTTCCGCGTCGACGTGGAGGCAGGCCCCGCGACCACCCACGTGAAGACCACAGTGACGATGACCAAGACGCGCATCGCCGCCACGGAATACCCGGCGTTTCGCGCGTGGTGCGAGACTGTCGATCGCGCGCTCAACCAGAGGTTGCTCCTCGGGGGCGGCAAATGAGGGTTCCCATGCGCTCACGCCTCTACGTTCTTTCCCTCGCGGTCATCGCCGGATGCGCCTCGTCGCCGCCGCCGCTCGCAAGCACCGCGGCCATCGGCTCGATTCGCTCAGACGGAAAATCGTCTGACGACGGTGAGGTCGTCGGCCGCTGGGCGCTCACGGAAATGTTCGCGCCTGGGGGAAACGCCGGCGAGATGAACGCCGCGGTGAAGCGTCTCGAGAAGGTGAAGCACGAGGGGATGTACGGAAGCTTGGCGCTCGCGCTCGGACGGGAAGCACACGGAGATCCCAAGGGCGCGGCCGAAGCCTTCGTCAGCACGTTGAAGGCGGTTGGGGTCAGCGAGGATCCCGACGCGCAGCTCGTCGGATGGGTCGCGGCTCATCGCCTGCACGCTCTTCGCGGATCGGTCGCGGAGCTCTTTTCACACTACAAAACAAGCGTCGACGCAATCGTGGCGCGACCCGGCGCTCTTGGGTGGCGCGCCGTCGCAGAGCTCGTCGACTGGTCGACGGGAGAGGCTCTCGACAAGGCCGAGGCCACGGGCGACGCCTACGATGCACTCGTCAATGCGAAGGTGGGCTGCGCAAAAAACGTACGCATCGCCGGTCCTTTCGGGCGCGCGACCTCCGCCGATCGTCGTCGCCCGTTCGCGGCAGAGAAGCCTGGTCCTTGGCCGATCGCCTGGCCGGCGGACCCGATGCGCGGAACGCCTCCCCATGTCCTCAAGGTCGAGCACCATCGGTGTCTCACTGCGGCGACGGAGCACGTTGACGAAGGAATTTTTTACGCCGAAACCTTCTTCACGAGCTTCGCTCCACGTGACGTGCTGGTCGCTGTACAGGGTGCCGTCAAAGTTTGGGTCGACGACACGCCGGTGCTCGATCGCGATCTGCGCGACTGGGGCGTCTGGCAGCGTTTCGGTTCGTACGTGCACGTCGGCGCGGGCCGCCATCGGGTGGTGGCGCGTCTCCTGACCGACGCGGCAACAGTGCGAATCTTGAACCGTGACGGAACCCCATCGAGCGTCAGCGTCGACAGCGACGACCGCCTCCCCTACTCCGTCGTGCCGCCCACGCTGCTCGAGGATCCCAACCCCGTTGCCGCGATCGTACGGGCGAAAAGGGCAAACTCTCCCGTTCAGGGTTTCCTCGCCGCAGAGATCGCACACATCGAGGCAATGGACGACGTGGCCAGCGCGCTCATCGAGCCTTTCGTAACGCCCACCGATGCCGGGCCGCTCGCTCTCGACGCCGCGGGGCAATACGCGCGCACGGACGTAGCTTTCCCGGAGGACGTGCGAAGACGTAACGAGCAGGGATTTCGCACGCGTGCGGTCGCCAAGGATTCGAAGATTTGGTACTCGCGGGCCTGGCTCGCACTGGATCAAGCGGAGCAGAAGGGGCTCATCGAAGGGGTCGAGCCGCTGCGCAGGCTGGCCGACGAGTTCCCTGGTGAACCTGAAATTCTCGAGGGACTGAGCCGTCTCTACACGCGACTCGGGTGGAGGAGCGAGCGCATGTCCGCTCTGCAGGATCTCGGAAGGCGCTTCCCCGACGACGTGGGCGCGCTTCGCGCTTACCTCGGAGTGCTCGAAGAAGATGGTCCCCTCACCGAGGCCGACGTCGTCGCAGCACGCATCAAGAAGCTCGATCCCGACGCGGAGGTGGAGCTCGATCGCGCGCTCGCGAGGCACGACTGGAAGGCCGCCATCTCCGAGCTCGAGCGCCTCGGCAAACGCCGCCCGGATCGCAAGGAGATCGCCGGCCGCATCGCCGACGTCCTCGAACGCGCGGGCGATCCGAGCGCCGCGGCGACCCAGCTCAGTAAAGCTCTGGCAAAGAATCCGGAGGACGCAACAGCCCGCTTTCGCCTGGCCGATCGAGCCTTCGCCAACGGGGATGTCTACGCGCTCCGGCACGCGCTTGCCGAGTCACTTCAAGCAGGGGCGAGCGCGGAGGCGTTGCGCGAAGCGATTTCCCTCGTCGAGGGAGCGGTCAGCCTCGAGCCGTACCGCATGGACGGGCGCGCGATCGTCAAAGAATTCGAGCGCTGGGAAAAAGGCGGCAAGCACATGGACGGCAACGCCGCGCGTGTGCTCGATTACTCCGCGCTGTGGGTTCACCCCGATGGCTCGAGTGAGATGCTAGAGCACGAAATTCAGCGTATTCAGTCCCAGGAAGCGGTGGGGAAAGAGGCCGAGCAGCCCCCGCCGACGGGGCTCGTTCTGCGAATGCGCGTGATGAAGCCCGATGGCTCGGTGCTTGAGCCTGAGCCGATCGCGGGCAAGCCCACGTTGACCATGCCGCACCTCGAAGTGGGCGACTACCTCGAGATCGAGCACGTCACCCCCACCAACGGCGACGGCGAGAAGGGCAAACGCTACCGGGGACCGCAGTGGTTCTTCCGCGAGGCCGACAAGGGCTACTGGCGGAGCGAGTTCGTCGCGGTCACGCCGAAGGATCGCCCTCTCGAGATCGAAACTCTCGGGAGCGTCGGGACTCCGAAGGTGAAGGACATCGGCACGTTCATCGAGCGCAGGTGGCGCGTCGACGAGAGCCCGCCTTCGATCGAAGAGCCCGACAGCCCGAGGCCCACGGAGTTCTTGCCGAGCGTGCGAATCGGCTGGGGAATTTCGCTCGCAGAATCGCTTGAGCGCCTGGTCGACGCCGCGTCGGACGAAACGCCCCTCGATCCTCGCCTTCACAAGATCGCGATCGACATCGTGCATGGTGTTCCGGCGAGCGACAGCGACGAGCGCGCACGCCTTCTCTACCGCCATGTCCTCGCCCACGTGGAAGAGGGCAAAGAGAGCGACGGCCGCCGCGTGATCACGGGCCGTAGCGGCTCGCGCCAAGCGGGCTTCATTCATCTCTGCCGGCAGCTCGGGATCCCGGTGGAGCTTGCGCTCGTGAAGAATCGGCTGGCGATGCCTCCGCTCGGCAAGATGAGCGAGGTCGAGAATTACGACGGGATCGTCCTTCGCTTGAAGACGAACAGGGGCGTCCGCTGGCTCACGGTGCACGACAAATTCTCGCCATTTGGCTATGTGCCTAGCGAGCTTCGCGGCCAGGAGGCATTTCGCCTGATCCCGGGAACGCCGAAGGAAATGACCGCCTACGCCGGGGCGACCGACGGCGTGACGTTCGAAGGAAGCGCGACGCTGAAGGAAGATGGCTCGGCGACGATCGAGCTCGCGCAGAGCTTCGCCGGCAAGGTAGGGGCGACGATGCGCAACGTCTTCGACAAGATCCCCGAGTCGCAGCAGCACGACTTCGTGGAGGGACGCCTCCTCGGGCGGAATTTCCCGGGAGCGCGTATTCGCGACGTGAAAATCGAAAATCGGGAAGCCCTCGACCTCCCGCTCATCGTGCGTATGACGGGGGACGCTCCGCAGGTCGCTCGCTTGGTCGGGGGCAACATGTCAGTGAAGTCACTGTTCCCGATGCGCATTGCGCAGCTCGCCTCGCTCCCTACCCGACAAACCCCGCTGCTTCTCGGCGCTGCGTCGCATGTCGAAGTAAAATTCGACATCGTGGTTCCGGAGTCGATGCGGATGCCCACGGTCCTCCCGAGCGGCGAAGCGCGGGACGGGGAGCGCATCGTTAGAGTGACCGACACCATCCGCGGACGCGCCGTGCACATGGACATCTTTGTCGACATCGCTGCGGGGCGGATCACACCGGGCGCGGAGTACGCCAAGTTCCAACGCTTCGCTCAGGACGCCGACAGCCTCGTGGAGCGCGAGCTCGTGCTCGGCCGCTGAGATTAGCGCGTTGCGTCGTTCAGGCTTTTTTGTTGAGAGTAATGCTGACGTCGGAAGACAGACCAGTACCGCGGCCCGTGCCGTACACACTGCCGGGCTGTGGACGCGCCATGCGAGCGTCGTACTCGAGGTCGGGTTTTCCGCCTTCGATCCAAGCAACGACGAGCGGCGACCGTGCTCCGCTCGCGGTCTGACGAAGCTCGAGCAGATTCACCTTCACGCCGTCTCGGAGCTCAGCGGCGGTGACCGCGCGCTGGATGGAACCAACAGGCTTGGCGCGCTCGCCCGGGAGCTTGGCCCCCTCTGCGTCGTACGACTGGACGATGAGACGGAAGGATTCTTTGCCCGAGGTGGGGACCGAATCTGAGCGAACGAGCGCGTGGACGGTATCCGCGGCGGTGTCGGCGCCAAGGGTGGTGGCCGCAAGAAGCGCCAACCATGAACCGGCATTTCGGACGGTTTGAGCGGGGGTGCGTTTGCGGGCGGCCATGCGTATCGTCTTTGCGATCTTCGTGCCAGGGTTCAAGGCCGGCGCTCGTTCCGCCGATCACTGCAAACTAAGGCGGTTTCTCACAAACGCGCGTCCCCCACGAAAGATCTCCGGCTGTCCGGGGACGGAATCGGGTGGCCCCATGGACACATCGGGAAAATGGGCGCGCGCTCAAGCAATTTCGTTCGCAGCCGGCGAAACGGCAGTGGCGAAATCGTCCGGCAAGGCATTTTCGCCTCGCACAGTTTTGGCGTGACTGAGCCTAACCGGCCGCAGCTCTGCAAAGTGTCAGTTCTGGACCCGGGGGCGGAAGGTCAGCTCGCCCGACGGGCTGCGGTCGACCTCGATGATCGTGTTCGGGGGAAACTCGCCGGCCAGCACCCGCTTGGCGAGCGCGTCCTCGACGTATTTCTGGATGGCGCGCTTGAGCGGGCGCGCTCCAAACTGGGGGTCCCACCCGACCTCGGCGAGAAAATCTTTTGCCCGGTCGGCGAGCTCGATCTGCAAATCGCGGCGCGCGAGGCGCTTGGCAAAGCGATCGAGCTGAATGTCGACGATGCGGCGAAGCTCTTCCCGCTGGAGTCGCTGAAAGACGACGATTTCGTCGAGGCGGTTGATGAACTCTGGACGGAAGCTTTTTTGCACCTCTTCCATGACCGCACGGCGGATGAGCTCGCGCTTGTCGTCCGGCTCGAGATTCGTTCGCTCCTCGAGGGCCGCCATTTGTGCCGACCCGATGTTGCTGGTGAGGATGATGACCGTGTTCTTGAAGGAGACGGTTCGACCTTGCCCGTCGGTGAGGCGCCCATCGTCGAGAACCTGGAGCAGGATGTTCCACACGTCCCCGTGCGCCTTCTCGATCTCGTCGAACAGGATGACGGAGTAGGGACGGCGGCGGACGGGCTCGGTGAGCTGACCACCTTCCTCGTATCCGACGTAGCCTGGTGGCGCGCCGATCAAGCGCGAAACGGAGTGTTTTTCCATGTACTCGCTCATGTCGAGGCGAATCATGGCGCGCTCGTCGTCGAACAAAAATTCCGCGAGTGCGCGGGCGAGCTCCGTCTTGCCGACTCCCGTGGGGCCGAGAAAAAGAAAGCTGCCGATGGGACGATGTTCGTCACTGAGCCCGGCGCGTGAGCGACGAACGGCGTTCGACACCGCCTCTATCGCCTGCTCCTGGCCCACGACGCGCGCGCGCAGGTTTTGCTCCATGTGGAGGAGCTTGTGCATTTCCCCTTCGAGCATCTTGCTCACGGGGATGCCGGTCCATTTCGCGACGATGGCCGCGATGTCCTGGTCGGTGACCTCTTCGCGCAGGTACGACATCTTCTCCTGCACCTTGGCGAGCCGCTTGCGGAGATCCTCGAGGGTCTTCTCGAGCTCGGGTAATTTTCCGTAGCGAATCTCCGCGGCGCGCCCCAGATCTCCCAGACGCTCCGCGCGATCGGCCTCGGCGCGGAGGGACTCCATCTCCGGCGCGACCTTCTGGATCTGATCGATGACTTCTTTTTCTTTCAGCCACTGCGCGCGCATGCCGTTCGCCGTGCTCTCGAGCTCGGCGATGTCGCGCTTGACCGCTTCCATCCGCGCTTTCGAAGCTGCATCTCGCTCTTTTTTCAGGGCTTCAGCCTCGATCTGAAGCTGCGTGATGCGGCGCTGAACGGAGTCGATCTCGCTCGGCATGCTGTCCACCTCCATGCGGATTTTCGCGGCCGCTTCGTCGATGAGATCGATGGCCTTGTCCGGAAGGAAGCGCTCGGTGAGGTAGCGGTCCGAGAGCATGGCCGCAGCGACGATGGCGGAGTCAGTGATCCGGATCCCGTGGTGCACCTCGTAGCGCTCCTTGAGACCGCGCAGGATGGCGATGGTGTCTTCGACAGTGGGCTCGGAAACCAAAACAGGCTGGAAGCGCCTCTCGAGAGCGGGATCCTTCTCGATGCGTTTTCGGTACTCGTCGAGCGTGGTTGCCCCGATGCAGCGCAGCTCTCCGCGAGCGAGCGCGGGCTTGAGCAGGTTGGCCGCGTCCATCGAGCCTTCGGCGTTTCCGGCGCCAACGAGGGTGTGGATCTCGTCGATGAAGAGAATGATTTTCCCCTGCGCCCCCACCACCTCTTTCAGCACGGCCTTCAGGCGATCTTCGAACTCGCCGCGGTACTTCGCGCCGGCTACGAGCGCGCCGAGATCCAGGGAGACCAGGCGTTTGTTCTTGAGGGACTCCGGGATGTCGCCGTTGACGATGCGCTGGGCGATGCCTTCGACGATGGCAGTCTTGCCGACGCCGGGCTCTCCGATGAGCACGGGATTGTTCTTCGTGCGTCGCGAGAGCACCTGCATCACGCGCCGGATCTCTTCGTCGCGCCCGATGACGGGATCGCTCTTACCTTTGCGCGCGCGCTCGGTGAGATCGATGCAGTACTTGTCGAGAGCCTGGAATTTTCCCTCCGGATCGCGATCGGACACGCGCTGGCTTCCGCGCACGGTGGCGAGGGCCTTGAGGACGCGGTCGTAGTTCACGCCGCCGGTCTGCTCGAGGAGCGCCTGGATTTCCCTGTCGTGGCGGCTCATCGCCAGGACATAGTGTTCGACCGAGACGAAGTCGTCTTTGAGGGGCTTGGCCTCCTCTTCTGCCTTACGAACGATCTCCAACGTTCGACGGGAGAGACCAGGCTCGGCGCCGCCTGCCACCTTCGGGAAGCTCGCGATCCGCCGCTTCAGCGCAGCCTCGAGCGCAGCGACGTCGGAGCCGGCGTTCTGAAGTAGAGGGCTGGCAACGCCCCCATCTTGGGTGAGCATGGCCGCGAGAAGGTGCTCCGGGTAGAGCTCCGGGTTGCCATGGGTGACGGCGAGCTCCAGCCCTTCGCGGAAGGCTTCTTGGCTCTTGGTGGTCATTCGGTCGGGTCTCATCACCCGCCAAAGTAAGACCACGCCTTGCACACGCAAGAGTGATCGCCGCGCCAAATCAGCGCTTCAAAATGCGGGAATGCAGCCGCCGCTCTTATTGGACCACAGCTGAGTGACCGTCCACCCTTCGACGCCGATCGGTTGGTTGCAGAGGTCCCCGATTTCTCCGCCGGCGTTTTGCACCTCCTTGTCGCTGTACCAGCCGTACTGAGGGAGCGGGTCGGTCGCCATCTCGGCGAGCTCGTGGGAAATGGTGACGGCGCTCCGCCCGAAGCGGCAGGGAGGGATGATGGAGTACGGCTCTTTGCTGTCGTGCGAGTGGTAGCCGCCGGCCTGGATGCACGTCTGATCGGCTCCCCCGAGCCTCACGTTGATGTGATCGGGGAGCATGAAGAGGTACGCCTTGGACGGGGGTATGAGGGGGGCGCCCGCATCGCCGGCGTCTGCTCCTGAGTCCTGCGGGGGCGGATGGAGAAGGGCGAGAATCCGCTGGTCGAGCACGTCGTAGTCAATCAGCTCGTTCTGCACCATTCCCGGTAAAAATACGGCCGACGTGGGGATGCGCACGCTCCCGTCGAAGATCCCGGGCTGCACGCCGTACTCTTTCATGAGGCCCCAGTAGTCGCTCTTCACGAGCCAGGTCACGAAGTCGTCGATTCTCGGAGGGCCGTCGACGCCTTCTTCGCCGATGTAGACGACGCGGAGGTGCATATTCGCGAGGATCTCGCGAGCGTGCGGCGACATGCGATCGAGGCGTGCGTCCGGCATGTCGAAGACCACGTCTGGGGGGCCGGTGTCGCGATGAGCAACGGGGATTACGCCTGCTTCACCGGCATCGCCCGGATCGGTCTCGGTAGAGCCGCCGCACGACGCGGCGAAGGCTCCCACGCACAGGACCGCGGCCACCACCGATCCACTGCGATACGTGCGACGCTTCATGGCCGGCAAGCATGACTCTGCGGCCCGTGCCGCGCGACTCAAATATCGAGATTCTTCACGTTGAGCGCGTTGTCTTCGATGAAGAGCCGCCGCGGCTCGACTTGATCGCCCATCAGAATCGTAAAAATTTGGTCGGTCTGGACGGCGTCGTCGAGGCGCACCTGGAGCATCACGCGCGCATCGGGATTCAGCGTGGTGTCCCACAGCTGCTCGGGGTTCATCTCTCCCAGCCCCTTGTAGCGCTGGATTTGGGTGCCTTTGCGGCCACGCGCGTCGATGTGATCCCACACGGCGTCGGCGTCCTCGAGCTCTGACTCGTCTGCTCCTTCTTTGCCGGAGGCTTCGCGGACGAAATACGGAGCCGGCCCGAGCGAGCGCACGTCCTGCTCGATTGCATATAGCTCTTCGTACTCGGCGGACTCGACGAGGCTCCAGTCCACCATCACCGCACGCGCCGCCGAGCCTGCACGCGGGGTGATCGCGATCTGCGCCGAGCCGTGCTCCGTCTCCCAGCCCACGTCGATCGTGAGCGGGAAGATGTCCGGATATTTTTTCTCGAGCCGAGCTCGGATGAGCGGGATGGCGGCTTCGACCTTCTTTCGCTCGCGAAGCTCGTTCTTACCGAGCCCACTCGCCCGAAGGACGGCGGCCACGATCTTGGCGTCAGCGCGGCGATCGATCTTGGATAACGCCTTGCGGAACATGCGCAGCCGTTCGGCCAAGCGGAAGAGCGGATCCCCCATCACCGTGGGGCCCTTGGACGCGCGAACGGCGAGGCCGTCGACGCCGTGCTCGAGGAAGAAGCGATCGAGGGCCGCTTGATCCTTGAGGTAGATGTCCTTCTTTCCGCGACGCACGCGGTAGAGCGGAGGCTGCGCGATGTAGAGGTAGCCGCGCTCGATGATCTCCGGCATTTGCCGGTAAAAGAAGGTCAAAAGTAGGGTGCGAATATGACTGCCGTCGACGTCGGCGTCGGTCATCAGGATGATCTGATGGTAGCGAAGCTTCTCGATGTCGAAGCTGCCGCCGGCCTCCGCGGCGCCGATGCCGCACCCGAGGGCGGTGATGAGCGTTCCGATTTCTGCCGAGGAGAGCATCTTGTCGAGACGCGCGCGCTCGACGTTCAGGATCTTTCCCTTGAGCGGCAAGATGGCCTGAAATTTACGGTCCCTTCCCTGCTTTGCAGAGCCGCCGGCGCTGTCTCCCTCGACGATGTAGATTTCGGCGAGGGCGGGGTCGCGCGTCTGGCAGTCGGCGAGCTTGCCGGAGAGGCTGGTGTAGTCGAGCTGACCTTTGCGAACCGTCTCGCGGGCTTTGCGTGCGGCCTCGCGGGCCTTGGCGGCGATGACCGCCTTTTCCATGATCTTGCGCGCGGTCGCCGGGTTCTCTTCGAAGAACTGACCGAGCTTGTCGACGATCACAGCTTCGACGATGCCCTTCACCTCGCTCGAGACGAGCTTGGATTTCGTCTGCGAGTCGAAGGAGGGATCGGGGTGCTTCACGCTGATGACGGCGGTGAGCCCCTCGCGAATGTCTTCGCCAGTGAGCCCTGATTTCACCTCTTTGAAGAGGTTCTGCGTGGTTCCGTAGTTGTTGAAGACGCGGGTGAGCGCGCTCTTGAAGCCCGTGAGGTGCGTGCCGCCGTCTTTGTTGTGGACGTTGTTCGTGTATGGAAAAATTTGCTCGCCGTACGTAGCGTTCCACTGGAGCGCCACCTCCACGACGATGGCGTGACCGCCCTCGTTCGGCGCTTCGGCGAGGATGTACACGACCTTCTCGTGGGCCGGCTCTTTCGCCTTGTTGAGGAGCTCGACGAACTCGCGAATGCCGCCCTTGTACTCGAACGTCTCTTGCCGAGGCTCGGCCCCTTGGGCAGGGCCGCGCTCGTCGGTGAGGGTGATAACGAAGCCGGCGTTGAGAAAGGAGAGCTCGCGGAGGCGGCTCGCCAAAATATCGAATTGGAATTCGACCTGCGTGAAGATTTCGTGATCGGGCTTGAAGCTGATCTTGGTGCCGGTCTTGTCCGAGTCACCGATGACGGCGAGCGGGCTCACCGGAACACCGCGACGGTACTCCTGGTAGTGCACGTGCCCTTCGCGCTTGATCTCCATCTTCAACCATTCGCTGACCGCGTTGACCGCGCTCACGCCGACGCCGTGGAGACCTGCCGAAACTTTGTAGCTCGAGTGATCGAACTTTCCGCCCGCGTGGAGGACGGTCATCACCACCTCGGCGGCGCTGATCCCTTTGGCGTGCATGCCCGTGGGGATGCCGCGTCCGTTGTCTTCGACGGTGACCGACCCATCGAAATGGATCGTGACGTCCATGCGGGTGCAGTGGCCGCCAAGGTGTTCGTCGACGGCATTGTCGACGGCCTCCCACACCAAATGGTGGAGACCCGACCCGTCGTGCACGTCGCCAATGTACATACCCGGGCGTTTACGGACGGCTTCGAGCCCCTCGAGCACGGTGATGTTTTCACTGCCGTACGTGGACGGCGGCACCGACTGAGGCGTTTCCGGGGGCACTTGCGTCATTGCTCTCTCATCGCGCTCGGTGGCCGCGCGGCTTCGAAGAATTGCGTTTGAATCGAAAGATTGATTCGCCGAAGAACCGTGTTTGATTTCGGCGTTCCTTCGAGGGCTGAGGAGTATAGCCTCTACCGGCTCGGTTCGCCACCTGGAACTGCCCGTTATTCGTTAGCGATTTCGGGTACTTCCACCGCGTGAATCGTCTGGTTGATCTGGCCGTCCAAAACGGTGAAATCAAGGCGCTCACCTGCCTCGCGGAGTCCACCCGTTTCAATGAGCTCGGGCCTGGTGGTCGTCAGGAAAACTTGCCCTCGCTGTTCCTGAAGGAAGCTGAAGAGGGCGCTCGTGCGCGAGCGGTCGAGCTCACTCGAGACGTCGTCGAGAAGGAGAATTGGACGCACGCCCCGCGCGTCGCCAATCACTTCGATCTCGGCAGCCTTGAGCGCGAGCACCACCGCTCTATGCTGCCCTTGAGAGGCGACGCCGCGGACGCGGTGACCATCGATCTCGAGCGCGAGCTCGTCGCGGTGCGGTCCGATGGTCGCGCTTTTCCGCCTAGCATCCGCAGATCTCCATGAGATCAAGGCTTCCCGGTATTTTTGCGCGTCGTCCGGCGCCGAGGACACATAGCGGACGGTAAGGGTGAGGCCTGGAGCCGCGATGCGTTCGAAAGCTGCGATGGCCGCAATGGCGAGCATGCGCGAGGACTCTCTGCGGGCGGTGGTTACCGCGAGCCCGTGGCGGACGACGAGCTCCTCGAAATCTTCGAGATCTCGTGCGTGAAGGCCGCGCGTCTCGAGCACTTTTTGTCTCTCACGCAGAGCGCGCGTGTAAGCCTCGAGCTCGGAAAGCGACGGCGGAGATAGGTAAAGCGAGATGCGATCGAGGAGTCTCCTTCGCTCCGCTCCACCGCCCATGGAAAGTGCTATTTCCCCCGGGTAAAACACGACAATGGGCGTCTTCACCGCATACGCGGCGAGGGTCGGCGGGCGCTTCCCGTCGATGCGCACGAGGCGTGCACCCTTCTGGACCCCTACGGACTGCTCCCGCCGCTCTTCGTCCTCTCGGACCACGATGCGGACGCTCGCCACGGTGCCCCCGTGAGCGACGAGATCCCCGGGCTTGGTGGTGCGAAAGCTCTTCGAGGTGGCAGCAACATAGATGGCCTCGAGGAGGTTGGTTTTTCCCTGACCGTTGTCGCCCGCGATGACGTTGAAGCGCGCGCTCGGCAGCAGATCGACGCTCGCAACGTTCCGCATCCCGCGGACCGAAAAGCTCTCGATTTGAAGCGCACCTGTTTTGCGGGGCGCCACGTCGCCGTGCCCGCTAGATGCGCATCGGCATGACGACGGCGAGGAAGTTCCGCGCGCCGTTCGGCCGGAGCACCGCAGGATCGAGCTCACCGCTCAGGCTGAGAATGACTTCGTCTTCTTCGAGCGCACCGAGCACGTCGAGAAAATATTTTGCGTTGAACCCGATGGTGATGGGCTGACCGGCGTAATCGACCGGCACCTCGTCGAAGCCGTCCCCGCTCTCCGGAGACTCGCTGGTGATGCGCATCGTACCTGCCCCGATACCGAGCTTCACGCCGCCCGTGCGCTCGCTTGCGGCGATGGACACGGCGCGGAGTGCATCGGCGAAGGGCGCGCGCGGAACGCTGACCTTCTTCTCCGAATTTGCAGGAATGACCTGCGAATATGGGGGGAACTGCGCGTCGACGAGCTTGACGCTGAAGGTCGTTCCGCCTCCCTGGAAGAACGCGCTCGAGCCGCTCTGCGTGATCTGAAGCTGAGGTTTCTGCCCGTCCTTCGAGCCGTCTTTGCCGTGCTCGGCCATCACCTCGTCGCACAAGCGGCGGAGCTCGTGGATCGCTTTGAGCGGGATCAGCATGGTCGCGGACGCTTGCCGTCCAGAGACCTTCACTTCCATTTTCGACAGGCGATGACCGTCGGTGGTCACCATGCGCACGACGTCCCCTTCCCACTCGAAGAGCGCGGAGTTCAGGTGCGCGCGGGTCTCGTCGGTGGAGATCGAAAAATAGGTTTTCGAGATGAGCTCCTGGAGAACTTCGACTTCGAGAGCGAGGGTCGGCGCGCCTTCAGCCGGCGCTGGCAGGGGCGGAAAGTCATCGCCCGGCATCCCGCGCAGTGTGTACCTCCGCGCGCTGCCCGCGGCCTTCAGCGTCGTTGTCGCGTTGTCTTGCGTGGCGATGTGCACCGGACCGTCGGGCATCATCTTCACGCGCTCGAGCAAATCCTTAGCCGGAACAGCGACGCTACCGCCCTTGGAGATCTCGGCGTTCACTTTGCCAGATATCGCCAGATACAAATCCGTCGCCGCGAGGCGCAGATGGCCCGGGCCATCGACCGAGAGAAGCACGTTCGAAAGCACGGGCATCGTGCTCTTCCGCTCGGCGACGCCCTGCATGCGCGCGACGATCTTCAGCAAATCCTTCTTGGCGACCGTGAGCTCCATGGCGTGTCTCCGTCCGAACGAGGCTGCGAAGTGCCCGGGTTACGCGTCGGGGTCAAGGG
>JAYTOU010000018.1:0-34690 GCA_043747615.1 Myxococcales bacterium
TTTGGAAGCATCGTGCACGCGCGCGCATACAGTGAGCTCTATTTCGACTGGTTCGCCACTAGCCACCATCATTCCGGCGTCGCGTTCTTCACGCCCGCGAACGTCTTCCTCGGACGCGTGCACGAGGTCGCCACCGTCCGCCAAAGGGCGCTCGACGCTGCGTTTCAAGCACACCCTGAGCGCTTTCCGAACGGCGCGCCGGTCTCGACTGGTGCGACGCTCGCGACTACTGCGCATGGGCGGGAAAGCGTCTGTGCGGAAAGAAAGGCGGCGGCACTCTCGACTACGCAGCCTCGGCGACGACCGACTCTGAATGGTACGTGGCGTGCTCGCGCGGAGGCGCGTATCAGCAGCCTTACGGAACGTTGCTGAAGGACACGCCCGACCCGATGGCCTGTCACACCGACGTTGTGAGCCGCGCGCCGGGCACGCAAGTCGCGCCAAAAACATTTCCGCTTTGCCAGGTGGGAGACTCGGGCATCTACGACATGGTCGGAAACGTGGCGGAGTGGACCAACGCCTGCGAGCCCGTGGGGGCGGACGCGGGCGCGAGCCGCTGCAAAGTCGTCGGTGGTATCTGGTACTTCAATGCGTCTTACCTCAGTTGCAGTTTCGACGACACGCGCAGCGACGCCGGCGTTCCCCGCAATACCACCGGTGACGTTGGTTTTCGCTGCTGCGCCGACTAGCGCGTTCACGAGCGTGTGCGAAATGAATGTGATTCGTCGCGGGGCCTAGTCGTGCCGCGCCTGCGGTTGCCGGGCGGTTCGCTGCGCGTGCTCATGGTGCTCGCAACGGGGCAGCCAGCACGCGCGCGATGGTTGCGGACTCCGAGCGGCTGCGGTCCTCTTTCTGGCCATACCCGGTGAGTGCAACCAGCGCCGTCGACCGAGTCGTCGACGACAATGACCTTCGAGGCCACTCTGGGCACGGCCCGCGCGGCGAGTGGCGGCTGCGGACTCTCGTGTGCCGTGGCGCGGACCTCCGCCGCGGGCAGCCGGACCAGCCCAAGCCCGAGGCCGCCCCTCGAGCAGCAAGTCGGGCTCGATGCCGATGCCGTTGTCGCCGACCTCGAGGACCAATTCGACCCGTTCGGCGCTGGAGATGTTGCGGTCTTCTGACGCACCGACCTCAGGTGCCAAGTGAAGCTTTCGGATGACCGTCGCCTGCTTCCGTTGTCCGCGAGCTCCGTTTCAAGAAGCCAAATCCACGCTGGTTTAGCCCCGCCCCGTACGGGCGTGCACGGCCGCCGCCCCGTGCGAGCAGGGCGCTCGATGTCTGAGCGGACGATGCGCCGTCGCACGCCGATGGCAAACGCTTTGCGAAAATCGCTGGGAGCGTGCCCGTGACCTCCGCCGTCTCGTGATCATGCGACGTGGGAAATCTCTGCTGTGGACGTGCGGCGGCGGTCGGCCGCGGGCGGAATGGCAGACTTCGGTGCCGCGCCGAAGAAGGCATAGACGACTGGCAAGAGAAACGTGGTGAGGAGCGTCGCGGAAATGATCCCGCCGATGACGACTGTGGCGAGGGGCCGCTGCACCTCGCTTCCGGGGGCCGTCGAGAGCGCCATCGGAATGAAGCCGAATGACGCCACGAGAGCGGTCATGAGGACGGGACGCAAGCGGAGCTCGGCGGCTCGATGAATGGCCTCGACGTGCCCGACACCCTGCGTCTCGAGATTTCGAGCGAACGACACGAGCACGAGGCCATTGAGGACGGCCACACCGAAGAGCGCGATGAACCCGACCCCCGCCGAAATCGAAAACGGGAGGTCGCGCAGCCAGAGCGCCGAGACCCCTCCGATGACCGCAAAGGGAACGTTGAGAAAAATCACGAGCGCCGCACGGATGGAGCGGAACGCAAGCCACAGAAGAAACAGGATCAGCGCGAGGGCGAGCGGTACTACGATTTCCAACCGGGTTTTTGCCTGGACGTAATGCTCGAATTGCCCTCCCCACTCGACCCGGTAGTCCGTCGGGAACGTCACGTCGCGTGCGACCCGAGCCCGCGCTTCGTCGACCACGGAGAGGAGATCACGCCCTCGGACATTGAACTCGACGGTAAGGCGCCTCGACTGTGACGCACGGCTCACTTCTGCGGGACCGTCCTCGAAAGACAGCTCGGCGACATCGCCGAGAGGCACGACTTGTCCGCTCGCGGATTTCAGAGGCAGCGTGCGGAGCGCCTCGAGATCGCCGTCGAACGCGTGCCGGGTCTTCACGACGATACCGAAACGTCGCTCACCTTCGAGCACGTCACCGGCGCCGTGGCCGACGGCCATGGACTCGGTGATCTCGTTCACTTCGGCGATGCTGAGCCCGTAGCGCGCGAGCTTGGCGCGATCGGGAACGACGCGAAGATAGCGGAGCCCTGCCACCTGCTCGACGCGTACGTCGACGGCACCTTCCACGCCGCGAACGCTCTTCGCCACACGCTCGCCCAGCGTGGTGAGCTGCGCGAGGTCGCGGCCATAAAGAAGAATGGCTACGTCCGAGCGGATTCCGGCTACGAGCTCGTTCGTTCGCATTTGAATCGGCTGCGAAAGGGCGCCTCCGATCTCCGGTCCCGTGGCTGCGGCCTTCTCTGAGATCTCCTTCGCGAGATCGTCGCGCGTCACGCCCTTCCGCCACGCCGTGCGATCCTTGAGCTCGATGTAGGCGTCGGTCTCGTGAATGCCCATCGAGTCGTTCGCGACCGCTGGCGAGCCGGTCTTGCTGACGACATGGGCCACCTCTGGAATCGTGAGGAGCTGGCGCTCGAGCCGAAGCGAGGTCGCCACCGATTCACTCATCGCGATCCCCGGAAGTCTGCGGGCCTCGTAGAGGAGATCTCCTTCATCCAGCTGCGGGATGAACTCCGCGCCGACGCGCGTGAAAAGAAACCCGCCTCCGATAAGGGCGGCGAGACCGACACCGAGCGTCCGCCAGGGGTGCCTCATCGTCGCGCGAAACGCAGGAACGTAGAGAGCGTGAGCCCTTCTGAGAACCCATGTTTCGCGATGCGCTTCGGTCGGACGCACGAGGTAGCTCGTGAGGACCGGAACGAGGGTGAGCGAGAGAAAGAACGCACCACCGATCGCGAGCAGAACGGTCACAGCCATAGGCCGAAACAGCTTTCCTTCGAGCCCAGTGAGGGACAGAACAGGGAGGTAGACGATCGCGATGATCGCCTCTCCGAAGATACTCGCTTGCCGAACCTCGAGCGTCGCTTCCTCGATGACCTCGATGCGCGCATCACTCGACAGCGACGCCGAAGCGCTTGCTTGCTTCTCGGACAGGCGCCGCACCGCGTTCTCGACGATGATGACTGCGCCGTCGACGATCAAGCCGAAGTCGATCGCGCCGAGGCTCATGAGGTTCCCGGAGATGCCGAAGGCGTTCATCGCGATCACGGCGAAGAGCATCGCGAGGGGGATGACGATCGCCACGACAATGCCTGCCCGGAAATTGCCCAGAAGGATGAACAAAACGGCGATCACGAGCAGTGCGCCTTCGAGGAGATTCCTGCCGACCGTACGGATCGTCCGGTTCACGAGGATCGATCGATCGTAGAAAGGCTCGATGGTGGTGCCCAGCGGGAGCGAAGGCTGGATCGCGGCGAGCTTCGCCTTGATGGCGCTCGTCACGGTTCGCGCGTTCTCGCCCATGAGCATGAGCGCCACGCCGACGACGACCTCGCCTTTTCCATCGGCGGTCGCAGCTCCGCGTCGTAAGCGCGGTCCGAACTGCACATCGCCTACCGTGGCGATCGTGATCGGCACCCCTTCGGGCGTCACGCCGATGACCACGCGCTGGAGATCATCGAGGTTCTTCACCAGGCCGCTCGTGCCGATGACGAACTGTTCGCGGTTGTGCTCGAGGTACCCGCCCCCGGCATTCGCGTTGGACTTCTCGAGCGCATCGACGACTTCCGCGAGAGAGACGCGCGTGGCCTGCAGTCGCTTGGGATCGAGGACGACCTGGTATTGACGCATCTCGCCGCCGAGCTCGTTGACCTCGACGACGCCCGGCACCGTGCGGAGGGCCGGAGCTATGCTCCATTCCAGGATCTCCTCGCGCTCCATCGCCGAGAGGCGCTCGTTCTTCACCACGAACTGAAAGACCTCGCCCAGCGCGCTCGAGATGGGGCCGATCTGCGGCCTCCCGTACCGCGCCGGCACGGCATTCTGGATCTCCTGCATGCGCTCGTTGACGAGCTGACGCGCGAAGTAGACGCTGGTCTCGTCGGTGAAAACAATCGTGACTACCGACAGCCCATACTTGGAGATGGACCTCACCTCCGTCGTCTTCGGGATCCCCGCCATCGCCCGCTCCACGGGAACGCTCACGTACTGCTCGACCTCGACCGGTGAGAGCGCCGGCGTGGAGGTGATGATCTGCACCTGAACGCTCGTGACATCGGGGACGGCATCGATCGGCAGATTGATGGCGGCCCGGGTACCCACGGCAATGAAGAGGAGCGTCGCTACGAGGACGATGGGGCGGTTTCGCAAGGACCAATGTACGAGCCATCCGAGGAAAGCCATCTACTCCCCTTCCCCGAACGTGCTCTTCAGGACGGCACTTTTGAGGGTGAAGACGCCTTCGACTACGACGAGCTCGCCCTCACGTAGGCCACTGAGGACTTGAACCTTGCCGAGTGCGGCGTCACCGAGGACGACCTCGTGAAGGTCGAAGTCGCCATCCGCTTCGCGAACGAAGAGGACGTGCTTCTGCCCGATTTCCGTCACGGCGGTTTGCGGCACTACGATCGCAGTCGGTCTGCCGGCGTCTTCCTCGCCCGTCCCCACGCGCGCGACGCCAAAGAGGCCGAGGCGGAGGAGATGGCGGCGATTGACGATGCGGATTCGGGCAACCACCGTGCGCGCCGTCGGGTCGACCTGCTGTCCGAGGTACTCGATTGATCCGGCAAACGCTTCCTTGGGGTACGCGTTCAGCTGAACCTCGGCCGGTGCGCCGATGCGGATCTGACCAAGATTCTTTTCGAAGACGCGGCCGAGGAACCACACCTCGCTGAGATCGGCGATGGTCGCGATCACTTGGTCGGAGGTGACCGGCTGACCGACCACGGCGTCGCGGGAAATGACGACTCCGCCGACCGGTGCACGAAGCGCGAGCTGGGTCCCGCCACTCCCCGTTCCGAGTGCGCCGAGCTGTTCGGCGTCTGCCCGAGCTTCCGCCTCGAGGGCGTCGGCTTCGGCCTTCGCAGCGAGGACTTCCTGCGCAGCCGCGAGTCTCTTCTCTGCGAGCGACTGGAGGCGATCGGCGTTCGCGCGAGCCGCAGCAGCCTTCGCCGCCTTTGCAGTGAACGCGGCCTTCGCCTTGCCGAGCTCGGGTACTTTGAGAAGAGCCAGCACGTCGCCCTTCTTCACCGCCTGTCCTTCCGTGAAATTGACGGACTCGATCCGTCCGCCAACCAAGGGGGACACCTTCGCCGTCTTGTCGGGGTCGGAGGACACTTCGCCCGGAAGATCGATCGTCGCGGCGAGAACCTCGCGGGTGACAGGCGCGGTCTTGATCTTCGTGTCGGCGATCACTTGCGGCTCTAGCCGGACACGTTTGGGGAGCGCATCGTGTGCGGCCTCGTCGGCGTGGTCAGCTTGCTTTGCCGACGAGGACGGCGCCGGACCCTGACGCTTCTCGGATGGCTTCGTGCACGCGCCTCCACCGAGAGCGGCATAGAGGAGAATGAAGCGAAGCGTCTTCAATGCATGCCTCCTTCCAACGACAGGCCTGCCGCACGCGCGAGATCCACCGACGCAACGCACCACGCTCTTCGAGAAGCCACGTTCGCTTGGAGGAGCTCGATCATCGCCTGCTGAGCGACGACCGCATCGCGAACACCCAAGTGACCCGCCTCCACCTCCTCCCCGAGCGAGCGCAGGGTCTCCTCGGCGCGAGTCACCCTCTCTGGCGTGAACGCCTGGACCTCTTTGGCGCGCGACGCATACGCCTGCGCGGCGACGAGGATTTCGAGCCGTATTTCCCTCCCGACACGCTCACGGTCCGTCTCGACCCGCCGCGCGAGGGCCTCGGCCTCCGCGATTTCGCCAGCGTAGGTGCGCCCCACATTGCCGGGCAGTGGAACGGGGAATGCGATGGCTACTCCCAGCACGTGCTCGTTGAAACCGTCATTTTGGGCGTAAACCGAGACGGTGGGGTTTGGGATTCGCGTGCGCCGGTACGCGTCGGCCCGAAGCTCGAAGGCTTTCCGCTCAGCGTCGAGAGCTAGGACCTCAAGACGCTCGGTCGGTGCGCGCGGGATAAGGGACGCGGCTGCCGCTTCCACGCCGGCGATGGGAACGAGCTCTCCGGCCACGGCGAGCGTGCCGCGCGTGGGGTCGAGGCCCAAGAGCGAAAGGAGGTGTGCATCCGCGGTGGCGACGCGCCGATCGGATTCGAGCTTCGCCTGAAGGACTCGCAGCGTAATCGCGTCAGCGACGTCCGCATCGACGGGGGCGATGAGTCCCTTGTCGGCTCTTGCGTGAGCGACGACGGAGACCATCTGGGTCGCGGTCGTAAGTCGCCCAGCGAGCCGCTGCTCCTCGTGCGCCGTCAGTGCATTGAAGTATGCGATCCAAGCGGCCGCCGCGACATCGCGACGAGCGATGAGGACTCTCTTGGCTTGCGCATCGACCTCGGCCTGCGCCGCCTCTCTCCGAATGCCGCGTTGGCCGGCGATCTCGAACTCCTGAGAAAGCGCCGCATCCCAGTTGTATACGCCCGCCACACCCGCCGCACTCCGGCTGGACGCACCGAGTCGCAGCACCGGGTTTGACGGCAGAAGATGGCTGACCGCTTTGCTTCTCGCCTCGGCTGCTTCGAGCTCTTGGCCCTCTGCCTTCACCGCCAAGCTGGCCGCAAGGACGCACGGCACCGCGTTGCTTCGAGTAACGCGCGACGAGCACGAGCTCGCTTCCTGCGCGCCTACGCGACACCCGATGCTGCTGACGACAGCCACCAAGCTGGCGGCTAGTAGTTGCTTCTTCACGTGACTGCTCCTCATGTTCGCGCTGAGGCCGGTGGCCTCGAGACGCTCAACAGCAGGGCAAGCGAAAACGAAAGGACGCCGAGGCGATCGTGCCCCGAGCCCCCTCACTGCCGTTTCGCCGCCCGAACTACACGGACGAGGAGGTCAGGCGAGGCGGTCGATAGACCCCGGGCAGCGGCGGAGCACGGGGAATCGACGTTTCGTGAGGGGCGGCCTCGACGTCGTCGTCGCCATCGTTCGCCACGGGAGCGGTGCTGCTTTCCGTAGCGGTCGGGAGCGCGATGCCGCCGTGCGCGCAATGGCAGTTTGGACAACCGGGCGGGCACTCCTGACCGCCTTTCTCCAGCGGGCAGTCGGAGCAGCAGTCGTCAGCTCCGTCGTCCAAAAACCGGAGACCCATTTCTGCTGCAACGCCGGGCACCCCCGAGAGCTGAAGAGACACAAGTCCGACGAGCAAGCGCAACGCGACAACGAGGAGACGACCGAGCGCGGGGCAACCCTGCTTGACGAGCGGGTTGCGTTTCGAAGCCACCGCGGCCGTCACGCTTTCACCTTGCGACGCTTGGCGATGCGATGGGGATGGTGATGAGGCGTGCCGGGCCGTTCGCCCGCGACGTGGGCGAGGCAGTCGTGGACGAGGTGGGCCACGAAGGCGTCGACGACGCGGTAGTAGCTCTTTCTGCCTTCTTCGCGCGCAGCGACTAACTTGAGGTGTCGCAAAAAGGCGAGTTGGTGACTCACGGCCGACATCGACAGACCGAGGGCATGAGCCAGATCGCCGACGCAGAGCTCGTCGTGAGCGAGGGCGTGCATCAGTCGCAAGCGCAGCGGATTCGACAGCGCGAGGAAAACCTCGACGGCTTCGCCCGTGGCGGCCGCCGTGGGGAGGCCACTACGGAGCTTCGCCACTTTCTTGCTGTCGGCGACGTCGGGTAGCTTCACTCGCACAGTTGAGGAATCTATCAACTGAGCGAGCGACGCGCAATGGCGGAGCCGCTACTGAGCTGCGATCCAAGTCCCTCCGCCTGCATCTGCGCCGCCATCGCCGGCGTCTGCATCGGCGCGGCACCAAAGGGCGGCCGTCGAGAAGCAGCCGTCTGCCGTTCCGTCTCCGACGCCCGGGTATCCGCACATCATGCCAACGGGCGCGCACGGCTTGCCGCTCAGCCCGTAGCTGTACGTTGCCGGGCACGCGGAGTCGTTCGTGATCGGCGCGTAGGAGCAGACCGATCCGTCCGCGGTCGGAGATCCGTCGTGACGCGATCCCCCGTCATTGCCGCCGTCGGTTGCGACCTCTGCCGCTGCGCTATTCGAGGGGGCCGCGGAGCAGCCCGCGAGTGCGGCAAGAGAAAGACAGGAGGCGAGGACGCGGCAAAACTGGAGGATGGGAAGGTGACTCATGCTCCCTCTTAGAGCACCGCACATGCCAACGTTCACGCTGCATTGCCTCGCGTTTCGTGAAGGCGCATGTGCCAACGCGTGCCGAGCTCCGCACCGCCGCCCGATCGTCAGGGGAACCAGGGCTCGTGAATTCAGGTGACGGTCGCCGACCAGAGCGTCCGACCGAGCTCGCGCAGGAGCGTGAGCTGGGTGGCCTGATCGGGCAGCCCGGCGATTCGGCTCACGTCCGTCGGTGGCGTGGCGGTCGCGTTCCGCAACTCGGAAACCGCCGCGGCCCCGCACGCCGCGACGCGCCTGCGAGCCGCCGGCGAGAGTTGACGCTCGGCCCACGCCGCGATCGACCAGGACAGCGCGGCGTGACGCGTCTCGTCCTTGGCAATGCGAGTCATGGCTGCAGCTACGGCCGGATCGGATGAGTTTGCGGCCTGCCATGTTGCGACGAGCGCGCCGTACGTCTCTCGAACGCAGCCCTCGACGAAGTTTTCGACGGCGACAGAAACGAGCGATTCGCGCGCCCGCCGCGGTCTCACACGTGCGGCAGCGGGGACTCCTCCGAAGCGTCGCGCCAACCGCGAGATCGTCCGCGCATGGCGCACTTCGTCACGCGCTGCACGTCGCGCCGCTCGACGCAGGCCAGCGGGCGCAGCACGCTCACAGAGCATCACTTCGATCTGATTGAACGCGTGCACCGACGCGGCTTCGAGGTGGGCGACGCGCGCGAAGTAATCGCCGACGGCGCTGCTCCCCCGAGCGAAGGACGCGGGAGCGAGGCGGCGAGGACGGCGGCCAGCGGCGCCGGGACACGTGACGCAGTCCATGATGAAAGGACCGGGCGCGACCGAGCCGTCGATGCAGGCGTCCCCATACGGGTGGCAGTTGAACACGAGTCCGTCGCACGCCTCCTGACAGACGTTGAACGGGTACAGACAACCGATCCCACGTGGATCGAAGCTCGGGACCCCGCACGGCATCTGCGAGTACTTCGTGCACATCGTGCTTGCATCGGGGCCCGCGTCGGCATTGAAGATCGGAGCGCACGCGCCGTTGAGGCCCGTGTCGTCCAAGCCCGAAGACGCGTCGTTCGGAACGGTCGAATCGAGCCCGGTGTCCGCCGCCGCTTGGGCATCGATGTCGGTGCCCGCCTCGGCAGTCGACTTGCCGGCGTCATGATGGCATCCGAGCACGAAGACGCATGGCGCCGTCGCGGCGGTGATGAGTGCTCCTTGAAAGACGCTTCGCAAGCGCGCCTCGTAGCGTCGGATGGTCTTCATCGGATGTAGCTCGTCACTCTAGCGGACAAGGCGCGGGCGGCAATCCGTTCAGCACGTGGCGCGCATGGTCACTCTGTAACGAATCGAGTTACAGCGCGGGAGCCACCTAGCCGCAATGAGTCCCACGTGCTACCCGAGGTGCGGCGCTGAATGTTCACACGCATCTCCACGTCGGCATCATGGGCTCGCGCTTTCGTCGTGTTCCTTGTTGCGTGCGGGACGAGCGGCGTGTCGGGCAGCGACGCCGGGCAAGCGGACGCAGGACAGACCGGTGACCCGTTCGATGTACCGCTAGCGGGTGCTACGCACGACCAAGTCGTGGCCTTCAACACGGGTGACGATCTCTTCGCTACGGTGTTCCGCGAGTTCGACGGCCTCGGTCCGCTCTACGTTCGCCAATCCTGCAGCTCGTGCCACGCGAACACCACGCGCGGTCCCGGGTTTGCCGAGAAGATGGCGGTCGTGGGCGCAGACGGTTTCACGCCGGCTGCGGATCAATCGCTCCTTGCGTTCGGGCACACGATACGACCGTTCGTGACGGCGGGCGCGAAGACGCCGCTCGTAGCTCCAGTCGATCCCAGGGTGAAAGTTACGATCCGCGTCGGTCCGCCTCTCCTTGGGCACGGCTACATGGAGGCCGTCCTCGACAGCGAAATCGAGCGGGTCGCGGCCGAACAGGCGGCGCGCACGGACGCAATCCACGGGCAGATCAACCGCGTCGTGTACATCTCCGAGCCAAACTCGGACACGCGCTTTCAACAGTACAAGAAGGGCGACACGGTCATCGGTCGCTTTGGGCTGAAGGCTCGGCAGCCATCGCTCGACGATTTCGTCGCAGACGCCCTTCAGAGCGACATCGGAATCACCAGCCCGCTGCGACCGACGGAGCTCCCCAACCCCGACGGTCTCACCGACGATCTGAAGCCGGGCGTCGACGTGACGATGGACTACGTCAATGGGCTCGCGATGTACGTGCGATTGAATTCAATCCCGCGTCGCGATGGTCTCACCGACCGAGGACGCGCTCTCTTCGCGCAAGTGAAGTGCGACGTGTGCCACGTACCATCGCTCAAGACGCGGCCGGATTATCCAATCCCGCAGCTCGCCGGGGTCGAAGTTGCGGTCTACACGGACTTCCTCCTTCACCGCTGGAGCAACACGAACGGCGACGGTATGACGGATGGTCAGGCGCTCTCGAACCAGTGGCGGACCGCGCCCCTCATTGGTCTGCGCTTCAACAAGACCTTCCTTCACGATGGGCGTGCCCACACCGTAGAGGAGTCGATCCTGCAGCACGACGGAGAGCCCGGTGACTCCGCTCGCGCCTTCGCCGCCCTTCCCTCCGACGACCGCAAGGCCTTACTCGCTTTCGTCAGCTCACTCTAAACGCGACTCCAACGAGGACATGCCATGCTTCGAAGCCTACGCCCCGCGGCTACTTATTTAGTTCTCGGTCTCGTGCCTGCGGCGTGCAGCTCCTCGTCGACGAAGAGCGCGCCGGTGTCGAACCCCGCTGGAGGCGACGCCGGTCCGACGCTGACGGATGACCAATACCGCGCGGCCGCAGTTCAGGGGATGCACGACTCCTTGCTGAAGGATCTCGACGCGCTTTCCGAGGCCGCCACGGACATTCAGAATGCTGCGCCGACGCCCGTCGGACGCGGGTGGGATCCCGTACAGGACGCCGTCGCGATCGCAGCGATGAAGGCGGCCTGGATCAAGGCCCGATCAGCGTACGAGCACGAGGAAGGGGCAATCGCGCCGCTTTTCCCGGACATCGATTTTTCGATCGACGCTCGCTACGACGATTTCATGACGCAGCTCCTGAGCACGCAAGGAGACAGCTACCTGTTCGATGGGACGGGCGTCATCGGCATGCACGCCATCGAGCGCATTCTCTACGTGAAGGAGACCCCGGCCTTCGTCCTCGGGTTCGAGTCCAAGCTTCCGGGCTACAAGGCTGCGGCGTTTCCCGCGACCGAGCAGGAGGCAGCCGATTTCAAGAACAAGCTTTGCCCGCAGCTCATTGCCGACGTGAAGGCCCTTCGCGCTCAGTGGCAGCCAGCCCACATCAACGTGGCCATCGCATTTCAAGGGCTGATCTTGCTGATGAACGAGCAACGCGAGAAGGTCAGCAAGGCCGCGTCGACAGAGGAGGAGTCACGCTACTCGCAGCGGACGCTCGTCGACATGCGGGGAAATCTGGACGGCACCAAGGCCGTATACGCGATCTTCCAGCCGTGGCTTCTCTCTAAGCGAAACGCGACCGATTCCAGCAAGGACGGGCCGACCATCGACGGCAAAATCGAAGCCGGATTCGCGATACTCGCCCAAACCTATGGTCAGGTGCAGGGAGACGCCGTTCCCCAGCCGCCGGCAACGTGGAGCACCGTGAGTCCGAGCGCGGCCGATCTCGCGAGCCCGTTCGGGATGCTTTACTCGCAGGTTCGCACGGCGGTGGATCCCAACACCGATGGCACCATCGTGTTCGAGATGAACGACGCGGCGACCTTGCTCGGCTTTTCGCTCACCCAGCGGTGATGCCGCGGCTGCGTCCGCGCGTGCCTCAGCGGAAGTAGCGCTTCTCGAGGTCCTCTCCGATCCCGGCCACGGAGTCGCGCGTCGCGCGGTCGCAGGCGGGCCCGGTCGGGGTGCCGAACGGATGGTCAAGAGGCTTGGCGACCGTGTGACCGTCGGCGAACGTAACCTGGAACGCTTCGGACGCATCGCCGCGGTGCGGGCATGGGCGGTAAGCGTCCCACCGCTCGCGGAAGTTCCTTGCTCCGAAAAATCGATCCAGCTCTCTTCGATCCGAAGTGGAGAGGTGAAGGCACGCGTCGGAGGATTCACCATCCTCGCGGCACATGCGCGTCGCCTCGATTCGGAGTGTACCCCGCGCGCTGACCCAAACGAGCTCCCGCGCGGTCATGGTGGACGACGACTCCGGCCCGGCTTCCTGGGTTGGCCCCCGGAGGGCTGGGTCATACGGCAGCGGCGCGCACGCGCAGAGCGTGACCGCCGCAGCAGCGAGGAGCTCGGACACAACCACTCGCGAACGAACCATGATCTACCCTACCAACTTCAGTGGACGGTGCCATGTCGGTTCTGCCACCCCGGTGTTCCTCGGTCGGCAAGACGACATGACTACCGCTCTCGAAAATCGTCCGAGCGTACGCCGTAGCGTCGCATTAATCGGTGAAGGCTCTCGCGCTCCATGCCCGCGCGCTCCGCGGCCAGCGTGACGTTGCCTCCAACGACTGCCATGAGCTCAGTGAGATATTCTCGTGACGCGCGATCGCGTGCAAGCGCGACGGCGTCGCGAAACGAGAGGTCTACGATGCGTCCGAGTACCTCGGAGCGCGGCCCACTACTGTCGAAAATTTCTTCCGACAAGGCATCCGTCTCGATGCGCGCCGCGTCGCTGACGGCCACCGCCCGCTCAATCGCGTTCTCGAGCTGGCGCACGTTGCCGGGCCAATCGTAGGCGACGAGCGCCTCGAGAGCCTCCGGCGTAAAGCCTTGCGGCGCGGTCGACCGAGCGGCTCGTAATCGGTCAAGAAAGAGTGCGGCCAGCCCGGGGATGTCTTCGCGCCGCTCGCGCAGCGGGATGGTGTGAATCGGGAAGACATTCAGTCGGTAGTACAAATCCTCCCGGAAACGGCCTTCCGCGATGGCGCGGCCCAGATCTGCGTTGGTAGCGGCAACGACTCGGACGTCTATCGGAAGCTCGTCGGAGCTCCCCACCTTGCGAACGACGCGCTCCTGGAGGACACGCGTGAGCTTCACCTGTGCGGCAAGCGGCAGGTCGCCAATCTCGTCGAGAAAGATCGTTCCGCCGCTGGCCTCTTCGAACAAACCGCGCTTCGTGACGAACGCGCCGGTGAAAGCACCTTTCACATGTCCAAAAAGCTCGGACTCGATCAAGGGCTCTGGCAGCGCGGCGCAGTTGACCGGGATGAATCGCTTCCCTCCCCTTGCGCCTGCGTAGTGGATTGCGCGCGCCACAAGCTCCTTGCCCGTGCCGCTCTCGCCGGTAACGAGAACGGTCGCGTCGGTTGCCGCAGCTCGGTGCAGAAGTTGGAAGATGCGCTGCATTCCAGGGCTCTTGCCGACAAGACCTTCGAAGCGGTCGAGACCGTCAAGCGCAACGCGGAGATCGCGCGCTTGCTCGCGCAGTCGTTTTCGCTCGACGGCCCGCTCGAGGAGAAGAAGCGCCTCGTCGGGATCGAACGGCTTGCTTAGATAGTCGTACGCCCCCAATTTCATCGCGCGCACCGCGTCAGCTACGGATCCGAAGGCGGTCATGAGGATGATCTCGACGTCTGGCGAAACTTGCTTCGCTTCACGCAGGAGCGCGAAACCATCGGCTCCGGGCATGCGAATGTCGCTCACGACCACGTCGAAGGCCCCGTGCGTGATCAGCGCGAGGGCGCGTGTTCCGTCGGAGGCACCCGTGACCGCCATCGTCTCACCCACGAGACGCTGAAAGAGCGAGAGAAAGTTTTCTTTGTCGTCAACGACGAGCACCTTCGGACGATTCACGTGAGTATTTCGCGAGCGGCGAACGCCGGCAGATCGAGGACGACCTTCGTTCCTCCCCCGATGGGAGATTCTATGCGGAGCGATCCGTTGTGGGCGTCGACCGTCGCAGAGGCAATCGTAAGACCAAGGCCCGTTCCTTTCGCCTTCGTGGTGAAGAAGGGGTCGAAGATCCGTCGGCGCACGTCGCTCGGAATGCCTGGACCCTTGTCGGTAATGGCGAGAGCAACCCGTTCGGGCCCGCTTTCGATCGCGAGCCCGATCGATCCCGGCGCTCCCACGGCCTCGATCGCGTTCACGAGCACGTTCACGATCACGCGACGCAGGCTTGCCTCATCTCCCATCGCATACGCATGCGCCTCTGGATCGGGACCAGAAACGGTAATGCCTTCGAGACGCCCGCTTGCCTCGAGGCGCATGACGCTGTCCCGCGCCAAATCCGCGAGATCCACGGAAGCGAGGGCAAGCGTCTCGGGCCGCGCGAGCTCGAGCAGGCCCTGTACGATTCGCTGGCACTGCACCGCCTCCTCCTCGATGACCCGGAGCCCCTCCGGGTCGGCCGTCGGATCCCGCCGCTGCATCAACCGCACGTAGCCGAGAATGACGCCGAGGGGATTGTTGATCTCGTGCGCCACGCCGGCGGCGACCTGGCCTATGGACGCCAGCGTCTTGGATCGAACGAGCTCCTCTTGGTGTCGGTGGAGGTTTTCGGCCATCTGGTTGAAACCACTTGCGAGGTCTGAAAATTCGTCCTGACCCGCCAGGTGAATCCGCGCGGAAAGATCGCCAGCGCCGACTCGCTTTGCCCCGGCGCGAAGCGTGGACACGCGACTGACAATCGAACGAGTAATGCCGGTGCCCAAGCCTGCGGCGATCAATGAGGCCAATGCGAAGCACGCGATCGTAAGAGCGCGGGCCCGAGAGCGGAGCATGCTCGCACGCGCGTGGGCGGCGGCGCTCTGCGCTTCGAATCCTGCGGTCAACGCCTTATTCAGTCTCAGGACGTGAACGACCTGTGCCTCCATGTTGGCGTGGAGCACCCGCACGCCGCTTCGATCGTCGTTGCGGATGGCCGCGAGGGTGACGGTCCTAAAGGCTTCGTCATTGCGCTTCGTAAGAACAGAAATTTCCCCGGCGATGGCTCGCTCATCGTCCGTGCGCACGAGCGCCTCGAGCGCCGCCGTCGCCTCAGCGGTTACGCGAGCGACGTCCTGATAGTGATCCAGGTGCGACATGTCCCAATTAATCTGACGACAAGATGTACTTCGTCGATATGACGGGTAATCGAATCGTGCGTGTCGAGCCAGCCGCTAAGAAGTGAGCCGCCGTCGGGCGCACCTCATGAACGTGTTTCATGGATGAAGCGGGCGGCGAGTGCGAGCGCAGCAAGCGTGAGCCCCGCCGCGAGCCCCCACCATAATCCTACGACGCCCCACCCTCTCGGGATTCCAAGCCATACGCCCACGCCTAGACCTGCGCCGTAACCGAAGACACCGAGCAAGAAGGCGTCGCTGGTTTTCCTTCGCCCACGGAGCGCTGCTCCTGCCACCCCCTGGATGCCGTCTGCCACCTCGAAGAGAGCCGCGACCGCGAGGAGCGCTCTCGCTTGGGAAATCACCGGTGCATTCTCCGCGCGCCCGAGGCTGATGTACGCGCCGATGATCTGCTCAGGGCGCACGAGAAAGACGAACGCCACTGCGGTCATGAATGACGCCGCCAGGGCCATTCCGACGAGCCCTGCGCGACGAGCAGCCCGCACGTCTCCCCGACCGCTTTCGTGGGCGACGCGGGCAGAGACCGCCATCCCGATCCCAGAGGGGACCATGAACGCCACGTAGCAGGTCTGAACAGCAATCTGGTGTGCACCGAGAGCGACTGCACCAAGTTGACCGGCGAGGAATGCCGTGACGGTGAAGAAACCCGATTCGGTGGCGAACGCGAGGGCCGTCGGCGCCCCGACCCGGAGAGCTTCGCGGATGAGCGTCACGTCGGTCGTGTGGACCGACGCATCCCGGGCACGACGTGCAACCCAAGGCAACAGCAGGGCGACGAGCAGGACCTGAGACAGCGCGACGAGCGCACCGGTTCGGACGAGCGCGTGATCGGAATCGAGCGCGCCCGGTACGAGAAGCGCGAGTGATACACCAAACACGACGATGGTCACGACGTAGGCACCGGCCACGATTGCGGGGCGCGCGAGGCCGGTCATGAACTGGCGAAAGTGAGCGAAGAGAAAAGCCGCGGGAATTCCCGGTGCAGCCGTGCGCAGAAGCAACGTAGCGCCGCGCGCGACCTCGGGCGTTTGCCCGAGCCAACCAAGATGAGGGGCGCTTGCCCAAACCACTCCCGCGACGGCGACTCCGAGCGCGATCGAGAGCTTCGCGCCCGCTAACGCAAGCCGTCCTACCCGTGGCTCGTCCGCGGCCCCGTCTGCCTCGGCAGCGAGGATGCCAATCGCCGAGAAGAGGCCCGAGGCCGTAACGGTCAGCGTTGCCCAAACCGTTAGGGCAATCGCCCCGGCCGCCAAAGCGTCAGGGCCGACCTTACCAAGGGCGCGTGTGGCGAGAACCGCAAAGAGAACCTGCGCGAGCTGTGATCCAGCAAGCGGCACTGAAAGCGCGAGCGTTCGCCGCAGCTCGCGCGAGGCGCGCTCTTTCATCTCGCGGGGCGGACGAGCCACTCGGCGAGTACACGGTCAGTCTCCGGCGAGTGCAATCCCTTCCGCTCGGTCCATTCCGGATCAAACACGGTGTCCAGATATTTCTCTCCGCCGTCTGCGACTAGCGCCACCACGCAGCGTCCGCGCGCCGAAGCGAGCAAGGAAAGAGCCGCGTAAATGACCCCTCCCGACGAACCTCCCACGAGGATCCCGTGGCGACGCGCGAGGTACCGGGCCGTAGAGAATGCGGTCGCATCATCGACCCTGATGCTCTCGTCGATGATCGAGAAATCGACGTTGTCGGCAACTTCGACGCCAACAGGCGTTCCCGTACCCGACTGAAAATAGGGGCCGCCTTTGCCTCCGAAGATGATGGAGCCCACGGGCTCCACGCCAACGATCCTGACATTGGGCATCGTACGGCGGAGCCCGCGCCCCGTGCCCGATAGCGAGCCTCCGGTCCCGACGGCTCCGACGATCGCGTCGAACTCGTTGCCTAGATCTTCGATCAGCTCGCGCGCCAGCGTCGATTCGTAGGCCTCGCCGTTCGCCGGGTTGAAAGGCTGATTCAGATAGAGGGCGTTTGGGATCGTAAGTCCGAGATGACGCGCTTTCTCCTCGCGGGCGAGCGTGGCGACGGCATCTTCGTCCGCGTTTTCGCCGACTCGCACGAGCTCGGCCCCGTAGGCTTCCATGACGCGGAGCTTTTCACGCGACGCGTGACGATCGACCACGGCGATGAAGCGGTAGCCTCGCTCGGCGGAGAGCATGGCGAGCGCCGTCCCCGTGTTGCCCGACGACGACTCGACGATGACGCCGCCGGGTCGCAGCCGGCCCGAGCGCACCGCCGCGTCGATCATGGCGACGGCCATTCGGTCTTTGATGCTTTGACCAGGGTTGGTCTTTTCCAACTTGAGCCAGAGTGCTTGATCGGCGCGGCGAAGCGGCAGCGCGAGGAGAGGCGTATTTCCTATTAAGTCGGCAACGCTGCGAGCCTTCACTCAGCGGCCCCACCCGCCGTTCCTTGCGCTCCAACCGAGACCGAACGTGCGAGCGAAGCACCGCGAAGATGCACTTCGAACGTAACGGTCGCGCCTGCCGACGTGAGGGCGGGGCATTGCACCGCGGCGGACCCATCAGCGGGGTCGGCGCGCAAGTCGCCGGCGAACTTTGTTTTCGCGACCTTGTCGTTCGTCTCGCAGGTCACCGAGCCCGCAAGCTCAGTCGCGGGGATTGGCTTCGACTCGGCGTCGCTCGGATAAAGCCGAACGAGACCACTCGGGGCAACGACGACTTCAACGTGAAGGTGCACTCCGTTTTCGGCGTGCATTTTCACGATTCCGCCGTGCGCGGAGTGGTGATGGCCGCTCGGCGCAGCCTCGTCATGGTGGTGATGATGCTCAGATTCCGAGGCATGACCCGCAGTCTCGACGTTTGTCGGCGGGCCGGAAGCGGGTGCCTGTGCGGCGTTTTCGCCTCCGCAGGCAATCAACGAGACGAGGCACGGCGCTGCGACGAGAAATGATTTCATGGGGTGCCCTGATGCCCGCAAGAAGCGGACCGCCGACGGCCACCCCGGCGCGTTGGGTCACTTTCGAGAACGGGCAACGTACACCCTCGGCCCCTATGCTGCTCGATGGCGGCCGATCGCACCAAGCTGATCAATCAAGCTACTCGCTAGCGCTGCGCGAGGCGAACGTCGTAGCGATCTGCGGCGGGCCCACCAGCAGCCGCCTGAGCGAGGAGCTCCTCGATCCTGGTCGCGAGGTTGCGCGCCTCATCACAGCACGTCTTCGTCGACGATGCTGGGATCGTTCGTGACTCTCCGTCGCAAGGAGGAGCTGGTCGTTCCTGGTTCATGATTTCACTCCGAGTTGCGTCGAACCGAACACGCAATCACGGGGTCCATGCCTCGGCGCGTGGAACCATCGTGCTCTTCGGCCGAACCACGAGCACGGGACGGTCCGCGTGGTTGACAACCTTCGCGGCGGTCGTGCCGAGCAATCGGTCGACCACGCCGTAGCCGTGAGAGCCAATGACGATGAGGTCCGCGTCGTGCTCGATCGCTGCTCTACAGATGCCATCCCAGGGCGAACCGACATGGGTCGAGACTCCGTCCAGCAATTCGGGGGGCACATCCCGGCTCTGCACAGTGAGGTCTTTCTTCACCTCGTCGATGAGGAGTCCCACGAGATTCTCGGGTGAGACCGAATAGAGGTGCGCCGGCACGTCGTGCGGCAAGCCGACGGCGCGGAACAAGCGCACCTTAGCGCCCAGTCGTCGCGCGAGCTCGACGGCAGTCGCGAGAACGAGCGGCGCTCGCTCCGAAGCATCGAGGCATACGAGAAGTCGTTCCATTCACTCGGCGAATCCACGTTCCATGCCGCTCGCCGACGCAGCGCGAGATGCGTGCTTCGTCGTGGGCATTGCGGCTTACCGCACCAGCCTTGGTCGGCTCCTTGCTCTGCGTGGCGCTCGAGCGACCCAGATGAACACTACTGCGACTGAACCCCTTAGCGTGCTCGTCGAGAAGTACTCCACTTGCTGGAGCAAGGCCCCGGCGCGGGCTGTCGTCCGCGGAGAGCTTCGTTCGATTGGATGGGAGCTCGAGCTCTGCGCGACGCACGGCGAGACAGAACATCCGCCGACGGCGGGCTGCCGCGAGTGTCCACCTGTCGTCGACGCGCTCGAGCGCGTGGCCCGTTCTATTTTCCCAACTGAGCATAGAAGCTCGCGTTACGAGGTTCATGTTCGCCCCGGAAAGATCCAATACTCGCACGCTCATCCGGGCGTCGCAGAGATGGTTGCCGTCATCACGATTGAGCACAAAGAGGGAATCAACGAACCGATCGATGCCTGCGAGAACCTTTGTCTCGCCGACATGGAATCGAAGCTTCGCGCACTGGGCTCGCGCGAGAGGGGATGATGAGCGGTATCTGCGCGCGGCGGACGCGCGTTGTGCAACGCGTCCGATTTACGACGTCGACCGGGCTGACACGCCAGTCCACCGATCCTCTTCACCACCCGCGCCGTCGCGCAACGAATGCACCGCAACGCACAACCTGCGTCTCTCGACCCTCGGTGCGAACCAGCGTGAACGGTCGATGCGGACGGTCCGGCGTTTGCGCAACCGGGCAAGCGGACCAAACCGGCCCGCCTAACAAGGAACCACGCTCAATGATCTCTCGCTCCTTCGTATTTGCCGCGGTTCTCTTCGCCGGCGCGTGCTCAAAGTCCGACCCGGGCACGTCGACCACAACGGCAGCGCCCGCAGCGGCATCGGCATCAATCACGACGGGCCCGGCGGCGCCGACGACCCCCGCAGCCCCGGCAGCCCCCGCCGACGACCACGCCGCTAACATGATGAACGGAATGTCGCCGGGAATGCACATGTCCGACGGTGGAATGGGCCGACCGATGGGCCCGATGCCGGGGATGGCCGGCCACAAATAGATTGGAAGACGAGGACCTCGATCGGAGCGGCCGCTTAGCGCGACCACTCCTATCCAATCTTGTCCAACGTGAAAGTGGCATTCAATGCAAACTGAACTTTTGAAAGTAATGGGCATGACGCGCGTACTAAAAAGTCGGAATCAGGCCCGGCGCCAACGACGAAAGAGTCGGAGCGCCCAGAGCGACGCACCGCTCGCCACCGTGAGCACCGCCAGAAATGCCGCCGCGAGGATCAGCGGGTGGTGAAAACTTTCGCGGCCCGTGTAGTCCATGATGTGGAGCGACCAAAAAAAGTCGTACGTGCGCCAAAGCGAGGTTCGTCGAGCTGTCACTTCGCCCGTGGTGGCATCGACGTAGACATGGGTCCCCGCAGAATCGTCTAGGTCCACCCGCCACGCGGGGAGCGGCTTTTCGCGGTACTCGATCTCGCCGCGCGCAACGTTCTCGACCCGCGTGGCCCGCGGATGGCCTGCCTGATCGCGACGCGCGGTCTCCTCGGCCTCTTCGCGGGAAACGGGACTCGGCGCTCCGAGGCGCGCGTCGATGCGCACAGCGCGTTCCTTGTTCCGGACGATGTAAAACACACCTTGCGGCCGAGCGCGGAGCTCGATCGTGATGGGGTCCATGACGCCTGCGGCCGATGCCATATCGGCTGCCAGTGGAGGTGATACAAGCTGTCCGCTCGCGGGAAGCGGCGCATCGTGGGCACCTTCGACAAAGCTACCGCGAACCCTCTCGATCGGGAAAAATGCGAAGAACGATCCGCTGAGCGTCCAGATGCAAAGTTGCAGAAATGCGGCGGCGGAGATCCACCGGTGAAGCGTGTAGAGTCGCCGATTCATTTCCGGGCGGATCTACCACGCCGGAGAGTTTGCCGCTTCGCGGCTGCCGTTTCCAACCGTGGACACGGCCGCGGATCAGCGAGCGACGAGCCCTTGCGCGCGCCTCAGAACTTCATGCGCCGTGTCGGTGTCATCGGAACGCACCGCTACAGCAAAGCCCGCGTTCATCGCAGTGACTCGCGCCGTCACGTTCTTCGGAACGAGGGGACAAGAAGCCATCTCGGGTACATCGTGGCCAAGTGCCGCGTTGCGCGCGAGGTGACAGTCGATCACGTGCTGAAGCCATGGCGCCGTCATCCCTGGCGTCGCGCGAAATGTGATGATCGCACCCGTCGTCCTGGCCGAGCTCGCTTTTCCCGAAGTCGCACCTTCGTTGAGCGGTTCGACGCTCGCGATGTCCTGACGATGTTCGAACGGGCTCATGTCGCGATCTGCGTCGGCGATGCCTACGCATGCGTTCGCCTCGGCGTCCCGGAGCGCGTGCGATGCTGCGCGGTGATCAGCAGCCATCTGTTGGTGCTTCTTTGCCTCGTCCAAGTGGACGGCGGTCGCGTTCGAGGTGGACGTCCAGCATGCGCCGCCTCCCGACTCGGTCCCCACGCGACCTCCCCCGCAATGCTCCATTCGCTTGGTCACCGAGGGGTCGTATTGCTTCTCGTGGGACGCGGCGACGTCGGTCTCCCCTGCCGCCATGGCCTCGTGGTGCGCGGCGCTCATGTCGTGTGGCTGCGCGCCGGGTGTCGTGGATGCGCACGCCGAGGACGCGGCGACCGTGAAGACAGCAAGCACTTCTCTCAAACCAACCGTCGTCGATCGCATGGGACACCGTTCCTTCGCTCATCTCGCAACGCACGATTTGTTCCAGAGAGCGCTCGTTGGAATCGGCAAGAAATCCCGTCATGAGGCGTGGGGCATACGAGCCCAGATCGGTGACAAGCGCACGCCCTGCGCACTCGTGCAATTGCTGCGGTTTCCGCGACTCCAAGATTGGCGAAAGGCACGCTTATCAGTGGTGCGCCAAGTGCACTGAGCAATCCCGATGACGGACCCGGCCTCAAAGCTTCAAACGCTCGAGCCCATGAGAGCCGCGGTGGTCCTGACTGTCCTGCTCGGCGTCCTCACGATGGTAACCGGTGTTTATTTCGCGGTGCTTCGACCGCCAGTGCTCCCGGAGGACATTCGACTGACCGGTGTCTCCCCGGACTTGTTGCCGCCGGCATTCTTGCAATGGCTTTCAATCGTGTTTCGCACCTGGGGTGGGTTCACGATCGGCTTCGGCATTCTGCTCGTTTCGACCGGCATGTTCCTGTCGAAAGGAAATCGACGTTGGCTTCGAGCAGGGCTCGGAGCCTCCGCGCTCATCAGCTTTGGACCCTTCCTCGCAAGCAACGTGCAGATTCAGTCGGCGTCCGTCGGGTACATCGCGGTCCTCTTCTTCGTCAGCGTCGGTGTCGCCGCAACGCAACTCAAACGCTCCGATCCTTGACCGAGCGGCGTGCCTTCATTGGCGCCGAGAATCACATGCACATGGGGGCGGGCGGAGTGCCCATCACCATGCACCGCTGACCTGCGGGGCAGGTCATGGTCGCACACGGACCGGCCGGGGCCACGTTCGACTGCGGCGGTGCAGCCGGCGCGGTGAGCGCATTCGGCGCGGGCGAATACGTGGTTTCGGTAGCTTGCGGATTCGCCGGATGGTTGGCCCCGCGCGAGGGATCCGCGCCGTCTCCGGCACAACCGATGAGCGTTACGACGAGAGCAACAACGGTGACGATACGTGCGTTCATGGAGGATCCTTCGGGGTTCGAGGTTTTCACTAAATCGAAACTTTCTTTGCGACCGTTCCCTCGGGATGCTTGTACCAACCCGGATCGTCGTAGCTCGTGATCCCTTCGCGGACCTTGAGCACGGTGAACATCCCGCCCATCTCGATCGGTCCGAACGGTCCGGTTCCCGTCATCATCGGAAGCGTGTTCTTCGGCCGCCCCATGTCCATCATCCCACCCATTCCGGTTTCGCCCATCGCCATGTAACCCGGTAGGATCGCCTGAACTTTCTCTTCGGTCTTGCCCGTCTTCACGCCGATCATGTTTGGGACCTCGTGGCCCATCGCGTTCATGGTGTGGTGCGACTTGTGGCAATGGAACGCCCAGTCGCCTGGAACGTCGGCGACCCATTCGACGTCACGCGTCGCACCGACGGGAACGTTGACCGTCGTCTCCGGACTTCGTGCGCTCACGGGAGTTTTCCCGCCGTCCGTGCTCGTGGTCTCGAATGCGTAGCCGTGAAGATGGATGGGATGACTGTCCATGCTCAGGTTTCCGAAGCGAACGCGCACCCGGTCGCCCTTCTTCACCACGAGCGGCGCCGTCCCAGGAAACGCGCGGCTGTTGAAGGTGAAAATGTTGAAGTCCGTCATCACCGCTGGATTCGGCCGCGCCGTGCCCGGCGGAATGGCCCACTCGTGGAGCATGATGGCGAAGTCGCGATCGATCCGCGGATTCTCTGCGACGCGTGGATGGATGACGAAGAACCCCATCATCCCAAGGGCCATCTGCACCATCTCGTCCGAGTGCGGGTGGTACATGAACGTCCCGTGTTGGCGGAGCGTGAACTCGTACTGGTACGTCTCGCCCGGCTCGATGTGCGGCTGCGTGAGGCCCGCAACACCGTCCATTCCGTTCGGAAGAAACACGCCGTGCCAGTGGACGCTCGTTCGCTCGGGGAGCTTGTTCGTCACGAGGAGACGGACGCGATCGCCTTCCACCGCTTCGATCGTAGGACCGGGTGTCTGCCCGTTGTAACCCCAGCAGTTGACGATCATCCCGGGCGCGAACTCCCGCTTCACCTCTTCGGCGAAGAGATGAAAAACCTTCACACCGTTTTCCATCTTCCAGGGCAGCGTCGTCCCGTTCGGGGTGATGACTGGCTTGTACGGCCCCGTCGGCGCCGGTAGCGGGGGCTGCGACGGCGTGCCCGACGATGGCGCGTCGGCCGACGCCGTTCGGTTGTTGAGGAGGAGTGAGCTGCCGAGGAGTGCTGCCCCGGAGAGTAAGACGTTACGTCTATCGATCATGTGAACCTCGTAAAGGAACTACGTACAGTGAGCCCGTCGGTTCCGCGCTCAGGAGCCATGGTGATGCGTGCCGAGCATGCTTTAATTCGGGATCGTTGGAGGGGCCGGGCCCGGTACCTTCGTGGGGGCGCCGGCGGCTGCGGGTGAGCCCGGAAGCGCCAGTCGCACTCCGACTGCCCGTTCCAGATCGGACCGCGCAATCCAGTAGTCGCGCACGGTCTCGATGTATTCCCGGTACGCGGAGACCTCGCTCTGCTTGGCGGAGAGAAGCTGGTACACGCCGAGAAGCATCGCTTGATATTCCTGCTCGGAGAACGCCACCACGCTTTCGCGAAGCGGAATGAGCACGGTGCGGTAGTAGCCCGCGAGATCCCTCGCGACGGTTACCCGGCTGCGAGCGGAGCGAACCTCGGAGCGTATTTCGATGGCCCGCGCTTCGAGTCGACGGTTGCTCACCCGAAGCTCGGCATCGAGCCGAGCGATGACCGCCTGCTTCTGATCGAAAAGAGGCAGCTCGAGCGCCACGCTTGGAGCCACGGCGACGTTGCCGATTCGTGGAGTGCCGGATGAAGCACTTGCGTCCCTCAGTCGAGCAACGTCGGCGCCCACCGTCACACCGGGAGTCCAGCGCGTCGAGCGCGCGAGCGACACCGCGCGGGAAAGAGTCGACACTTCCTGACGAAGCGATGCGAGGTCTTGGCGCTGCGAGATCGCGAGCGACTCGAGGCGGTCCAAGGACACCTCCTGCTTCGGCACGTCGGGAAGCCGGTCCGACGTCTTCCACTCGGCCGCCCTGCCCCACGCGCCCATGAGCGTGGTCAACCGTTCGCGGTGACCGATCACTTCAGCCTCGCTTCGCGCGAGGTCCAGCTTGGCCTGCTCGAACGTCGCCCGGTCCGACGCGCGCGTGAGCTCGCTGATATTGCCTGCTTCAAACTGTCGCATGGAGAGATCGAGGGCGGCTTGCGAGGCTTCGGAAATCATCCGCCTCATCGCTACGATCTGCTGCGCGGCCTGCACCATGTAGAACGCCGTGCGCACTTGACCGGCAAGATCGAGGACCGCGTCGGTCACCCGCCGCTTTGCACCTTCGAGCTGTGAGGCGGCGATCTTTTTCCGCGCAGGCAGCATGAAGACATCCAAGAAATCTTGCGTCACCCCTCCGACCAGATTGGGATCGAGCACGTCCCACTCGGAAGTGGTGATCCTTCCGGTGAACGTCGGATTCTTCAGCAGACCGGCCTGGACGAAGTCGGCTTGAGCAATGCTCAGCTCTTCGAACGTGGCCTGGAGCGCGGGGTTGTGGAGGAGCGCAACCTGCACGGCCCCGTCCGCCGTGAGCTCATGCGTGAGCAGCTTTTCCACCATCCGAGCGGCCTCCGCGTCTTCCGGTGCATCGGTGCTCCAGGATATCTTTGAACCAGCTCTGGCTTGCACGTCGTGCGCGACGTCGCGAAAGGGAGCGCTCGGCGACGTCGACGCACAGCCGACCCCCGCGGCGGCGATGCTGCTCAAGACGAAAACGATTCCCACCGAACGGCGCTCGGCTCGAAAATTACTCATGAGTGTCCTCGGATCGACGGAAGTCACATGCCAGAAACGACGGCGTCCGTCGACGCTAGGATCGAGGCGACCTCAGAAAATATCGAACGTCACCGATGCCGTCGACGTTGCGCCCGACCGCCCCGTCGCCGTGAGCGTGACGGTGTGTGCCCCGCGCGTGGAAAACTGAACAATGAATGTTTCGGTCTGCCCGATCTTTCCCTCGAGGCTATCGACCCACACGAGCTTCGAGCCGATGATCGGATTGCAATCCACGTCGCGCCCCGTCCCGACGAACGCGACGTCCGTGCCCACCATGCGAGGTTCGGTGCTCGGATGGTTGATCTTTGCGTCTGGGCAGAGGCTGGCGCCGTCGGGACCAGCTCCGTCCGCGCGCGCATCACCCTTCGCGCTCGCGTCTCCCGCGTCGGTCCCGCCCTCTACGGCAGCGTCGGAGTCGACGAACGTATAGTCTTTTCCGAGACCGCTGCACGCCACGGTGGCTGCGGTGAAACCAGCCCAAATAAGAACCCTTATTTTCATTCCAATAGAGTAGCAGAGCCGCTCGGCCCTTCTGCACCGGGCAACGCATGCATGGGTGCGCGCGCACGCACATTCGCTCACGCGGGGTCGATCCCACAGACAAGCTCGAGCGGCTGCCCCGTCGCGATCGAGCGTTTCAGCTGAGCGTAGCGCCAGTACGTGTAGACGACGGGGATCAGCTCAAGCGTCAGAAATGCGCTCGACAAGAGGCCGCCGACCATCGGCGCAGCGATCCGCTTCATCACGTCGGCGCCGCTCCCCGTCGCCCAGAGAAGCGGCACGAGCCCGATCAACATCGTGCCGACGGTCATCAGCTTGGGTCGAACGCGGAGCACCGTCCCTTCCGTGTGTGCGTGGATGATGTCGTTCAAGTCGCGTATTTTCCCGGCGCGGAGGCGGCGCAGAAATGCGTGATCGATATAAACGATCATGACCACCCCGGTTTGTGCGGCGAGCCCCACGAGCGCGATCAGTCCAACGAGCACCGCGGTCGAAAGTCGGTAGTCGAGCAGGTAGAGGAGCCACACGCTCCCGACGAGCGCGAACGGGATCGATAGAAATACGATCAACACCTCGGTGAAGTGTTTGAACTGGAAATAGAGCAGGATCGCGACGGTCAGCAGCGCGAGCGGGATCAGGATCCACATGCGCGCCCACATGGCTTCGAGGAGCTCGTACTGGCCCGTCCACTTCATGTACATCCCTGGCGCGAGCACGACCTCGCCTCTGGCCTGAGCTTTCGCGAGATGGGCCTTAGCGTCCTTCACGTAGCCACCGAGGTCGTGTGACGGGTCGATGTCGACGTAAACGTAACCGACGAGAAGCCCGGCCTCGTCACGCAGCATCGGCGGCCCTTCGACGACGTTGATGTCCGCAAGCTCACCTAGCGGAATCGAGCTCGCCTCCTTCCCTGCCCCGCGAAGCGGCACCAAAACCTGGCGGAGCTTTCCGGGACTCGAGCGAAAATCTTCCTTGTAGCGGACGCTCACGGTGTAACGGCGGCGCCCTTCGACCGTGGTGGTTACGGGCTCGCCTCCGATGGCAATTTCGATGATCGCATTCAAGTCTTCAATCTGCAGGCCGTAGCGTGCGAGCGCTTCGCGTTTCGGAATGATGTCGACGTACGTCCCTCCGAGCGAGCGCTCGTAGAAAACGCTGCGGGTCCCCGGCACCGAGCGAAGAGCGCCTTCGAGCTGCTGGCCGGTCACCTCGATGGAGGCCAGATCCTGGCCGAAGATTTTGATCCCGACCGGCGTCCGCACGCCCGTCGTGAGCATGTCGACACGGGTCTTGATGGGCATCGTCCAGCCGTTCGTCCAGCCTGGAAGCCGCAGGGATTCGTTCATCTTCGCCACGAGCTCGTTCCACGTCTCGGGTTGTTCCTCCGGCCAAAGCTTGCGCAGCGGCGTCTTCGTCCAACCTGGCCAACCGCTGTAGAAGCGCCGGTGATGGGCTTTCGGCCATCCCTCGGAGGGCTTGAGCTGAACGATCGTTTCGACCATCGACAAGGGCGCAGGATCGGTCGCTGACTCCGCACGTCCGATCTTTCCGAAGACGGTCTTCACCTCGGGGAACGACGCAAGGATCTTGTCTTGCCGCTCGAGCTGCCGCTTTGCCTCCTCGATCGAGAGATTCGGGAGCGTCGTGGGCATGTAAAGAATGTCCCCTTCATTCAGCGGCGGCATGAACTCGCTTCCGAGCTTCAGCAGCGGGGGAATTGCCGAGAGCAGCGCAAAGGCTCCTATAGCGAGCGTCGTCAGCGGCCTGCGCAGAGCGACATAAACGAACGGCTGATACACCGCGATGATCGCGCGCGAGATGGGATGGTCCTTTTCCGAACGGATTTTCCCCGTCAGGAGCGTGTCGCGCAGCGCGGGTGCGAGGGTGATGCTCAGGATGGCGGCCGAGACCATGACGAAGGTCTTTGTGAAGGCGAGCGGCTTGAAGAGGCGACCACCCTGCCCGTTCAGTCCGAGAATCGGGATGAACGAGATCGCAATGATGAGAAGTGAAAAAAAGATCGCCGGCGTCACTTCCGTCGCGGCTTGGTGGAGAAGTCTCGCCCGGTCTTTTTTCGAAATGTCCTTCGGCGCGTTCTCGAGCTTCTTGTGGCACGCCTCGATCATCACGATCTCGGCGTCCACGGTGGCGCCGATGGCGATCGCGATCCCGCCGAGGCTCATGATCGTCGCTGGGATGTTCAAGAGGTACATCGGGATGAACGATATGATCACCGCGATCGGAAGGCTGATGATCGGGAGGAGCGCGCTCCGGAAATGAAGAAGGAAGAGAATTATCACCAGGCCAACCGTGATCGCCTCTTCGATGAGCGAGCCCTTCAGCGTGGCAATCGCGCGATGAATGAGCGACGCGCGGTTGTACGTCTCGACGATCTCTACGCCGGGTGGGAGTGCACTCTTCAGCTCTTCCAGCCGAGTCTTCACGCGGTCGATCACGTCGAGCGCATTCTCGCCGTAGCGTGCCATCACGATCGCGCCGACCGTCTCTCCTTCGCCATTGAGCTCGGCGAGGCCGCGGCGAATGTCTCCGCCGAAGCGGACGGTCCCTACGTCGCCCACTCGGATCGGTGTTCCGTCGGGCCCCGCGCGAATCGCCACTTGGGCGAGCTCGGCCAAGTTTTGAAGGTAGCCGCGGCCGCGTATGAAATACTCTCGTCCGCTGAGCTCGAGCAGGCGCGCGCCGACCTCGCCGTTCGAGCGTCGAATCGCGTCTGCGATCTCGGTAATCTGAAGCCCGTAGGCCCGCAGCTTCTCCGGATCGAGCGTGACTTGGTATTGACGCTCGTACCCGCCGACGCTCGCGACTTGAGCGACTCCGGGCACGCTCTCGAGGCCGTAACGGAGCGTGAAATCCTGGATCGTCCGAAGGTCCCCGAGGTCATGCTTGCCGCTCTTGTCGACGAGCGCGTACTCGTATACCCATCCGATGCCGGTCGCGTCGGGGCCGAGGACAGGCGCGACGTCCGCGGGCAGCTTGGCTTTGATGCCGCTCAAATATTCGAGCACGCGCGAGCGCGCCCAGTACACGTCGGTGCCTTCGTCGAAAAGGACGTAAATGAAAGACATCCCGAACATCGAATAGCCGCGTACCGCGCTGACCTTCGGCGCGGCGAGGAGCGAGCTCGCGATGGGATAGGTAATCTGATCTTCGACGAGGGTCGGCGAGCGCCCCTTCCACTCGGTGAAAATGATCACCTGCGGATCGGAGAGATCGGGAATGGCGTCGAGCTGCACGTTCCTCGCCGCGAGCACGCCGAGTACGACGAGCACCGCGTAAACGAAGAACACGAACCAGCGATACTTCGCCGAGAGATCAATTATGCGGGCAATCATCGCGTCACTTTCACGGCTTCGGGAGCTGCGTAACCGAAGCCTGAAGGCGACTCTCGGAGTCGATGAGGAACGCTGCGCCGGAGACCACCCGGTCACCCGACGAGATCCCGGCGCGTATCGCGACCTGATTTCCGTCTTCTTCGCCGAGAACGACGGACCGCGGAGAGAACCGCCCGTCTGAGTCCACCACGAAGACGTACGTGTACATCCCGGTGTCGATGACGGAGTCGAGGGGTACCATGAGCGCTTTTCGAGGCGCGGCCGCGAACGCTACAGTGCCGTATTCGCCGGGCTGGAGAGAACGCTTTTCGTTTGGGAGCTGCATGCGAACGCGGGTGGTGCGCGCTTGAGCATTGAGCGTCGGATAGATCAGATCGACCTTTCCGCGGGCGAGGTCACCACGTGGGGACGTGAAGGTTCCTTCGATGCCGACGCGGAGCGAGCCGAGATCACGCTCGAAGACGTCGGCGACGACGTAGACGTGCGAGAGATCTTGGATCTCGTATAGCGCCATCTCGGGGGTGACGTACGATCCGGCAACGACATTCTTCTTGGCTACGAACCCGCTTTGCCGCGCGTAGATGGGTATCGCGCGAAGAGCTTCGTTTTTCTCGAGGACGCGGTCGATGTCTTTGTCGGCCATTCCAAGGAGCTCGAGCTTGCGGCGCGCCGCCTGGAGCGAGCGCACGCCAGCGTCGTCCCTGGTCCATTGCTTCGTCGACAGAAGCTCGCTCTCTGCCTGGTAGATTTCGGGACTGTAGAGCGCGAGGAGTGCTTTCTCGCGCGCGACGGAGATTCCCGTTTGGTCGACGAAGATCCGTTCCACGAAGCCGGCGCTCCGGACGTGAACCTCTGCGATGCCTTGTTCGGTCGGCGTCACGACGGCGGTGGCTCGCACGACGGAGCTCACCGTTTGTTCTGCGGCAAGCGCGGTTCGCACGCCGATCGCTTGAACTCGATCGAGCGATAGCTTGATCGACGTCGTGCCGGGCGGGACGCTCCCGGGAGGCAGCGATGACGAGGAGGAATCATGCGCGGCCGCCGGGCTGCCCGCGTCGTGCATCATCTCGGCGCCCACCGTCTTCTGGCGATCAGCTGGCATCGGCTCGAGCGTCATGTGACAGATCGGGCACTCGCCTGGCTCGTCCGAGACGATCTGCGGATGCATGGGACAGAAATATTTCGCCTTCGCTTCGGTCGTTTCTCCGCCACCCGCTGCGTGATGCGTGCCCGCCGCGTACGACCACCACACCACTGCGGCCACGAGAATGGTGATGGCGAGAATGGCCCAACGAACCGCCGCCATGAAGCGGACACCCTTCGGAGGCGCCTCCTCGCCTTCGGGCATTTCGTCGTGCGGCGACGGCGTCTCGACCGTTTCGTTATCGGGCATGGTCGTCTCCGTGAGGCGCCACGTACGGGCCTATCGGCGCGAGCGGCACGCTCAATCCGACGGCGCCGTCGAGGTCTGCGAGGGCATGGTCCAATGAGGCGCGGGCCATCACGATGTCGTGCTCGACGTCGACCACGGCGCGGCTCGCAGCGAGGATGGTGAGCTGGTCGGTGCGCCCGCTTTCGTATCCGTCGCGAGCGACGTCGAGCGCGCGCTTGCTCGCGGGCAGCACGCGATCACGCATGACTTGGAGGCGGTAACCGGCGCTCTGAGCGTTCGACTCGGCCGTGACGACCTCTGCGTCGATTGGGATGTGGGCCGCGCCCGCGTTCGTGCTCGCCGCTACCGCGTAGGCGTCTTCCGCGGCGCTCTTACGGTCGGCCGCGCCCCACAACCAAGGCAAAGTCACCGCGGCATCGAATCCGTATCCGTGTTGGGGCGTGGCGTCGGTGGGAGCGAAATAGAAGGCACCCACCTTGAACGAGGGCCACGTTGCCTCACGATCGGCCGCACGCGCGTCCAGGCGTCGTGCTTCCCGCTCGGCAATTGCCGCGCGGAGCTCCGGGCGTGTCTCTCGGGCTTTCGCGACGAGCGTTTGCGTGTTCCACGAAGGGAGCTCGGGCTCTCCCTCGACGGGGGGTCCGAGCTCGGCGTTCGGGCCTCGCGCGAGGAGCGCGTTGAGGCGTGCGCGCCCACTGCGAACGAGCGTCGCGTCCGTGATCACGTCGGCTTCGACCCGCGCCATCTCCACCTCGGCCTGAGTGACATCGGTCAGCGGACCTCCGGCGCCGTGACGGGCTTGGGCAATCTCGAGCACGTGGCGGGCGACTTCGAGATGGTTTCGATGGAGACGGTGCTTGCCCGTTGCCTCGACGTAGTCTGCAAAAGCGTGCTCGGCGTCGCGCACAATCTGTCGCGTGCGATCGCCTGCCATCGCCGCTTCCGCGCGAGCGCTTTGTCCCCGCGCCGCCTCCCGCGCGCCGAGCGACCCCGGAGCCGGAAACGACTGGTGGACACCGACCATGATCATTTGAGAGTTGAGCGCGTAGGGCTTGGAGAATGGGACCTGCCAGACTTGCCCCATCACCTCCGGAGGCGGCAGGCGCCCTTCGGTCTGCGCCGAGAGCGCAACGGCGTGCGCCTTTTGCTCTGCCGCTTTCACCGACCCATTTCGGGCGACAGCGGCCTGCACGATCGCGGCGCGACGTACGGGGCCGGCGAGATCTGCATCCGCTGGTCCGGAGCTCTCTGCGCGCACGGTTGCACTCGTCGCAGAGAAGGCCGTGGCGACGATGACGACTCGCGCGGCGCGAGCTGTAAGTTGAAAATGGAGCATGACTCTCCTCGCCGAAGCGAAGGATGCGCGAGCGCATCGAGATCCGGACATGCACACGACCGCGCGCAGCGTGCGCAGGGACAAGGCGCCGTCCGTCCTTCGAGGGATCAAGCGGCAAAGTGTTGCCGCGATCTCCCCGTCGGATCTCAGATCAAGAACACCATGAGCTCGGCGCGCGCTGCAGAGGCTGGGCTGCCCCGGGTTCGACACGACCGCCACTCGCGCCGTGGTGGAAAAAACGAGACCGTGTGCGCGATATCGATGGGCGGAAGGATTGCCACGAGCGGTGCGACCAAGACTTCCGCGGGCGTCGCCGTGGCTCCAGCAGGAAGCAGCTCGTTCGCCTTCGACTCGCAGCAGTCCGCTCCGTGAAGCTCGGGTACGTCGCCTGGACGTTGCGCGTGGTCGCAGCAAGAAGCGGAGAGGACGACGTTCATCAGCGGGCAGTAGAAATAGCGGCTACCTGCCTGCGCGATCCCGGTGAGGAGCACGACGACCGCCACGACGTGGAGCGCTCTGAACGCCAGCGCGTGCAGGCTTCTAAGCATCCAGCGGCGTTTCGCGAGCATCCCGGAGTCAAGGTACGACCGGGCTCCCTAGCAAGCAACCTGAGGCGCGGTCGACGCCATCTTAAATCGACGCGCCGGTGTCGTCTCGTTTGCTCGAGGAGCTCCGGGCCCGTGGTGTCCTCGTGCGCGCGGGCGTTCACCGCACTGCAGAATTGATCGGTGAGGAACCATCCTTCTTCGTGAGCGAGCCGCCGTCGGCTAGGGCTTCTTCGCGTGCTCGTCGAAGGCTTGAGAGGCTTTCTCGAAGGCGTGCTTCATTTCGTCCCAGCTTTTGTGTACGCCTTCGCGGAGGCTCTCCCAAGCATCGCCCGACGACGCCGCGAGCTCCGTGAGGCGCTCCTTGGCGTGCGCGAGCTTGCTCGAAGCTTCGTCGAGTTGCGGCTTTATCTGCGCGACTGCGCTCTTTTCGGCCTTTTCTGCACGCTGTTTGAGTGCGTCGACTTTAGCGCCGAAATCCCCGAGCTCCACCTTCAACCGGCTCTGCAATGTCTCACGAGTTTCCATAGTGACTGAGTCGATGCCGAAGGACATGGGCGCGTTGTGAATTATAGAGGCGTAGCCGGTCGTCTTGATCGTCTCGAGGCCGTGTTTGTCGGCCAACGCGTCGAAGTCGCAGACCCATTTCGCCGAAAGCGAGCCGGACGCGCGGGTAGTGTAGGCTGGAGCGACGAATCGATGGTGGCTCGGAGCGAGGGTGCAGTCGCGCTGATTCAAACGATGCTCGCCTTACGCGCGGAGCAGCGCACCGGCGTTCTCGACGTGCGGGCAGAAGGCGCTCGGACGCTCATCCATTTTCGGGGAGGAAGGATCGTCTCCGCCGAGGACGACGAGCCGCCGTCGCTTCCCAGCGCTCTCTTGGAGCGCGCGCGGTCAGCCATCGTGCGAACGCTCACGCGAGACGCGTCGTCGTCTGAGTTCGATGATTTGCCGGAGCGCCCCCAACCGCCCGCACCGCTCGTCATCGACCTCGAATCGATTGTCTTCGAGGTGATGCGCGCGCTCCCTCGAGAACGAGCCTCGGACGTGGTGCTTGCCGGGAAAGACGCGCAGCGCGTCGTTCTGTCGGGGGATCCGAAAGTGCTCGCGTCGCGCTTCGGCATGACCGCATACGAGCTCGCGTTTCTGGAGAAGATCGACGGCTCGAAGACCGTTCACGACCTCGTCGGCGGCGCGGCATACGAGGGCGATGTTTCGGGCGTCCTGGCAGCGCTCGTTCTCCTCGAGAGCGTGGTGATTGCTCCTTCGGTCAAGGTGGCCCAGGGAAAAAGCGAGGCGGATCAAGCGTTGCTCGACGGGCAGATCGCGCTTTCGGCAGGCAACGATGAAACCGCCAAGAAGTGCTTTTACGAAGTGCTGCGGCTCGATCCTGGTTCGCAGGCCGCGACGGATGCGACGCACCAGGTTCGTCTGCTCGCGCGACGAGGAACGACTCCGCCGCCTACCAAGACCGTTGCAGCTGTCGCACCCGCCATTCGCGTCGTCGAGGTAGCTCACGCCGTCGCACCCGCTATTCGCGTTGTCGAGGTAGCTCACGCCGTCGCACCCGCCGCAGCCGCCTCCCCCGTCGAGGCTGTCGAAGCCTTCTCCGAACGAGAGAGGAAGACGGCCCCGGGACGCCGCGCCGAAGGGCTGCGCAGCGCGCAAAAGACGCCCTCCCCGATGAAGCTTCCGAAATCGAGGTCACCGCGCGCCGAGACGACGCTTCGACCGCAGGGCCCCGGGG
>JAYTOU010000019.1:0-13279 GCA_043747615.1 Myxococcales bacterium
ACGCGGGCGGGCGCGTCCCCGCGCCCATCCCACCCGCGAAGCCACGGTTACGCCGCGTAAAATGAGCCATGGCGCTTCGTTCCATGGGAGCCGCACCCAAAGCGTTTACGACCATCCACGACGTCGGGGAGCTACGCGCTCAGGTGCTCCGGGGCGAGTGCCCAAGTGCTCCGGAATGCGTGCCCAGGTCGTCGGAATCGGTGCCCAAGTGCTCCGGAATGAGTGCCCACGTCAGACCGGAATCGGTGCCCAGGTGTCGCCGGAATGAGTGCCCAAGTGCGGCCGGAATACGCACGCGTTTCTAGGATCGCTCGGAAAGACGCACCTCCTCGTCGGCGGAGCGATGCAGGACGCCACCGCCAACGCCGTACCCTTCGACGTGCGCTACCAGTACATCTCCGGCGGCATCTCGGACGGCGCGGGCCCGTGCATGGCGTGCTCTACAGGCTGCACGTCCAACGCCGTCGGCTGCAAGAACCCGCCGAACCCGAACCCCACGAACATCCAGGGGTGCGGCTGGTGGGGATGCTTCCAGTACGACCTCGACCCGCCTGGAAAATTCGTGAGCGGCTTCGCCTCTGCCGCGACGCCGCGAAAAGAAATTCCGATGTTCACGTACTACGAGCTTCTGCAGGCCAGCAACGTAACGGAGGGTAAGCCCGAGGTCACTGCCGCGAACGACGGCGCCTTCATGACGCGCTACTTGGCCGACTACCGATTCTTCCTCCAGCAAATCGGGCAAAGCGTCGCCTTCGTGCACGTGGAGCCTGACTTCTGGGGATACGCCGAGTCGGTGAACGAAGATCCGCACCTCATTCCGGCGGCGGTGGCCTCGGCGAACGCAACCGACTGTGCGAGCGAAGAAAATACGATCGCCGGTCTCGGGCGCTGCTTCGTCTCGATGGCTCGAAAGTACGCGCCAAAGGCCAAAATAAGCCTGCACGCGTCGGCATGGGGAACGCAGACAGACGTGCTGGCCAACACCAGCTCCACGTTCGACGCGGCCGCCGAAGCGCAGAAGCTGGGGGCGTTCCTCCGAAGGGCCGGCGCGGCGACCGGTGACTTCATTGTCGTCGACCCGTCGGATCGCGATGCGGGATACTACGCAACACAATCGCGAAACACGTACTGGGACGTGACGAACGCGACGCTTCCGAATTTTCATCAGGCCTTCGCGTGGGCCAAAGCGCTCGCCGAATCGCTCGGACTTCCCGTCGTGTGGTGGCAGATCCCACTCGGCAACAGCGGCCTGAACGACACCGTGAATCACTGGAAGGACAACCGCGTCGACTACTTTTTCGGTCACGTCGATGAGCTCGTGAAGGCGCACTCGGTCGGAATGTTCTTCGGCGCTGGGCGCGGAGATCAGACGACGCCGGAGAGCGACAGCGGCAACTTCATCACGAAATCAAAGGCGTTTTTCGCTGGCTCGGCTCCTTCGCCCTGTCCGTGAAATGAGGATGCGGCGTACGACGGCACCATTCGTCTGAGGTAGCTCGGCCAGTCGTCGCTACTGATGCTTCTGCGTCTGCAGCGCATGGCTGTTGACGCACTTGCTGCTCGTCCACGCGGGTCGTGGCGCAACTGATTCCGATGACGACGGCCATCAGCAAGATGACGCGCGTACGCCTCATGGCGCGTTCAGAGATTCTTTGGAAGCAACAATTTTGCTTCGAGTGGCGCTTTCAGAGTGGCCAGCGCCTGCGCAGCCTCGGCCAGCGCGGCGCCCTTCCCGATGTCGTCTTCCCGCGGCACAGCGCCGGTGAGGGCGGTGATCAGGCGCTCGAGCGTCTCGAAGAAGCGGATGGCGCGAAGCGGACCGTTCAGCCAGCCCGCGGTGATGCAGTAGTTCCTGCTGAAGGGCGCGCTGTGGTGCACCGCGTGATGCCGGCGCGAGAGGATCAAACGCGCGCGCTGGAGCCCAGCGATTACCCGCGGCGGCTTCTTCATGTGCGCCCATTTGTGAACCTGGCTCGTGATCGTGACGCAGCACGCGCCCGACAGGAGGGTCATGCCGAGAAACCAGGACCCAAGGGTCTTCAGATCGACGAACGCCAGACCGCTTCCAGAGACGAGGAGAGAGAGCGCAAAGTTGTGGCCGTTGGTCTCGACGAAATCATGACGGGTGATGGACTCTTGATCGACGTGGTGCTCGCGAAAGGTGCGGATCGCGAGGGGCCCGAGGATCGGCATGTCTGGGCTTCCCCAGCTGTCGCACCCCCAGTGAATGAAACCCGAAAGGAAGTCGGCCAAGAGCAGCCCGACGAAGAGCGCGAGGGGCACGAACCACCCCGACGAGGACGGGCTGCGCACGACCCTCACCGCCAACCACGCAATGCCTGTGATACCAGCAAGCACGCCGCCGACCTCGTACACGCGATGGCCGACGGTGTAGCCTGAAGAGAGTTGCTCTCGATCTCGCTGCTGTATTCGCCGATCCATTGCCGTCCTCAACCGTAACGGTTTCGTCCGTCTGATCTCAAGCAATACGCACGAAGGAAGGCCGCGGTTCGCCCAGACGCCAAAACGGCCAAAAAAAGCTGCGAAACATGGGTCCGCGGGTGACGTACCATGTGTGCGATGCTGCGCTGGGGTCCGCGCTACGACTACCGAGACGGTCGAAGCCCGCGGGCACTACGACAACATGATGAACCCGAAGTACCGCCGCGTCGGCATCGGGCTGTTTGATCCGGCGGGCACACGCTCTACCTGACGAACGATCTCTCTGATTGAAGTGCTACCCTCGCAGGCATGCACGCCCTCCGCTCAGCCCTGGCTTTTCTCGCCGCGACGGCGATCGTAGGGCTTGGTTGCTCGAGCAACGCAGCTCACGGAGGTGGAAGCCCGTGCGCGACGGACGGTGACTGCGCCTCCGGGGCGTGCCTCGATCTGGCCGTATTCAGCGGTGGCGACGGCGGGCTGACCTGCCGCAGCGCCGGAAAAGCCTGCTCGAAGACGTGCGCGGCGGACAGCGACTGCACTTCGCTCGGCGCAAACTTCAAGTGCTTCCAGGGATGCGGGAGCACGATGACCTGCGGCGCAACGCTCTAGACGGGTCGGACGACGCTCGCCGGTAGATCGTTACGAAGTCGCTGAGCGTATTTCCGGTCGGCCTCGGGGGATCCGGCGTCAGTGTCCGCGGCGTCGATCGAAGTCGAGCCTCCGTAGTTGAGAACATGGGTTTCACTTCGCATGAGCAGGTCGGTCAGGGGTCGAGCATCGAACGACCTGAGAGTCCTCGGTGATCTCCAGGAACTGATTGACGTCGAGGTCGCGAAGGACTTGCACCTTGGGCGGATTCGTCGGCCAGCGGATCTCGACCTCGTCGATCTTTTTCACGTTTCCCAAGCCGAAGTGGGCGTACGCCGGATCGGCCGCACCGAAGGTCCCCTTCCCTCCGGAGATCTCGCGCATCTGCGTGAGGCAGCCGGCGGTCACCTTGATTCGCGCCCCGATGCCCCGGGCATTTGCGGTCGTTCCCTTCAGCGTGATGGTGACGAAGCCGTTGTGGTTTCCGATCACGTTCTCGAAGAGATGGATCTGCTCGACGCCGCCCGGGGCCTGCTGACTGCCGGTGTTCACCGAGCCCATGAGGATGTCGAGATCTCCGTCGCGGTCGAAGTCGTCCACCGTGAGCCCGTTGGAGTTGAACATCGCCGATTTCACGCCCGACAGATCAGTGAAGTTCACGAACGTGTGATCCGGAAGCTGGTGGTAGAGCCAGGCATGACTAGTCAGGTACGCGCTGTTTTCGATCACCATATCGAGGAGCCCGTCATTGTCGAAATCGAGCCAGCTCACGCCGTGGTCGCCTTCGTCGCCGTTGTCGCCGTCGGCGCCCGTGCTGTTGAGATCGCGATTGATCCCCGTCTCCGCGAGCGTCGGCCTTTCGAAGACGAACCCGTTCGCAGGCCCCGTGTTGCGCAGGATGCGTGAGCGGTCGGCGGTGCTCCGCGGGTAGTCTCCGTGGGTGGTCGTGGCGGTCATCACGTCGAGATCGCCGTCGTTGTCGTAATCCGCGCAGGCCGTCGCGAAGCCATTTCCGCCCTGCCGCCAGCTCGCGGTCTCTCCGGGGTTGGACTGATCGTCCATGTCGTACGTCGTCGTGCGGCTCGCGTTCAGGAATTTGCCGCCGACATTTTGCCAGAGATCGTTCCTGCCTAGCGCATAGGTCGAGGTTAGGAGATCGGGCCAGCCATCGTCGTTCCAGTCACACGCCGTCACGCCGTAGGTGGGCTTCGTGTACATCGCGCTCGCAGCTCCGGCGGCAAGAGAGGTGGTGATGCCCGCTTCGTCGTTCGCGAGGGTGAACGTGCCGCCTCCCGCGTTGCGATAGAGGTTATTTTGGTACGAGTCGATCGTCGGGTAGGCGATCATGAAGTTGCCGACGAAGAGGTCGAGCTTTCCGTCGAGATCGTAGTCGACGAACGTCGCCGCGGCTGTCGTCAACGGCCACGGCTTGTCGACGCCAGACGTCGGAAGCAGCGTAAACTGGCCCTTTCCGTCGTTCAGATAGATCTCGTTCGAGTCTTGAACGAGCTTCGCGCCGCTGGGCGCCTGCGAATAGCTTCCGGAGAAGAGGTCGAGATCTCCGTCCCCGTCGACGTCGCCGAACGCGACCATGAGCGCGGTCTGTCCGTCGCTTCCATCGCGGTTCTTGGTGATCCCGGATTCGGCGGTCGTCTCGACGAACGTGCGCAGTCCATTCGGGCCCGGACGGTTCATGTAGAGGTGCTGGAGGCCGCGGGTGACGCCCGTCTCGATGGCGACGAAATCGGGGAAACCGTCGCCGTCCACGTCGCCAAAGGTGACGCGACGACCAAGCTTCCCTTCGAGCCCGGCGTCGACGAAGACGTCTTTGAAGAATCCGCCGCTGACGTCCGTCTCGGCAAGATGCGCCGGCACGTGTGCGCAGGCGGGCGCGGTCGCAGCAGCGGAAACGTGGCACGTCGCTTGGGCGGCAGGGTCGCTCGAGTGAGCGCTGCTGCTGCACGCGGCAACCAGGACGGACGAAAGCAAAACGGTCGCGAGAGATTTCTTCATGGCGTGACGACGATCTGACGGCTGGCTCTTCAGCTGTCCACGACGATCGCTCGAAATCTTAGAGAATTTAGTTTCTAAAGCGCGCGCCTCCCGCAGGCTCTAAATCGCCTTGTCTTGGAGACGGTGGTTGCCGAGGGCGCGATGAATCTCGAGCGCGGCGTCGATCAGACGAAGAAACGCGTTGGTGGGACGGTGCCGAGCGAGCACTCAGTTGCCGCGCTGGCTCGCGCAACACCGGAAGCCGGTGCTGTAGTCCCGGTACGACGGGTTGTGCGCGGTCGTCTTGTAGAAGCAGCCGTCGCCGTTCCTGTGCGTGTCCATGTAGTAACCGCCGCGGAACTGCCCGCTCGAATCGGACGTCCATTCGTGGAGATTGCCGACCATGTCGAAGACACCAAAGGTGTTCTTGCAGCCTGCCCGCGTTCCGGTGCGAGAGAGCGTGTGCGGCAGCTGGTTGATCCGCGGATCGTTCATCTTCACCGGATCGCCGAAAGACTCCAGCGCCGGGCCGAAGAGCTCGAGGATGGGGTGCACGCGCGTCCCGTCGCCGTTGCAGCGTCCCGGAATTTCATCGTCGCCGTAGGGGTATTTGGTGGCCGTTTTTCCCATGCACGCGGTCTGCCATTCGTCGGGCGTGCACAGCCTCTTCTTTGCCCCCTCGCAGGCGGTCTTTGCCTCGGTGCCCGAGATGTATCCCTGAGGGACGACATCTCGCGTCGAGATCGCGCGCATCTTTTTTCCGCCCACGGGGTCGAACGGCGAATGGCCGACGGTGGCCCCTGCGGCGCTCACCTCCATCAGCCCAGCTTCGTAGCGATCGATGCAGAACGCCGGGTTCGTGCCGTCATCGATGGTGGCCATGCCCGCTGGACAAGCCGACACGCGGGCCTCGAGCACGAGCGCACCGGACAGCACCGACGCCGCGATGCTGAGCGACAGGCCCCACGGTCTCAGGCGACGCAAACGCTCCACGCCGCAGAATTTAGCACCAATTACTCCGGCTTGAAGGAGAGATCGATTTCCGCTGAGCTCGAGCCTGGCTCGGTCATCTTCACCCTTCGCCCCGTCGACGAGTTGACGACGCACTGCCCGATGGGGGCGAGCGCTTCGGATCCCGCGAACGATGCTTCGGTCACCATGCCGTCTCGGTCGAAGACGAGATGGAGTACGCCCGGCCCTCCGGTCGCCGTTCCCCGCGTGCGCAGCCCTTCGCGGTAGCACTGGGTGAACCTGAGCATCGGCAGAGCGTTCATCACGTCGGCGCTGTTCGCGTGCTCGACCTTGATCAACCCGATCTGCACCCGCGCCGCGTCGAACGGACCTGGCGGCGCCGGAGGAAGGGAGGGCGCGCTCGCAGACGGGGTGGCGGAAGCCGAAGGCGCCGTGGTGCTCGGCGAGCCAACCGGAGGGTGTGCGCTGGGCTTCGCCGACACGAGTGGTGCGGCACTCGCTTGAGCGCTCGGCGGACTTGCGACCAGCGGTTCGCGCAGCACATCGTGGGCGGCAGGGACGAGCGGGGCGACCGACTGTGCCGCCTTGCCCGTGCTCACCGGTGAAACCGTTGCGACGGCAGGCGAAGGTTCGACGCTGACCACCGCTTGTTGCGGATGCGACCGTAAGGCCATCGCCCCGACGGCCACGATGGCGCCCACCGCAAGTGAGCCCAAGACCAATTTTCGCAGTCGCAGGCTGGTGGGAGGCGGGAGGCTCGACTGAAGCTCTCGCCCCGCGTTCGGCCGGGACATCACGGCGGACTCGCGCTCGGTGATGATGACCCCACTTGGTGCACGCGCCGCGATGTCGACCGTGGTGGCGATCGCCGTCGATGGCGCGATGACCGGAAATGCGTGGCTCCCCGTCACGGGCCGGGTGAGCGGCATCGGCGACGTCGAAAGCATCGGCTGGTACTCTTCCAGGGCAGCCATCAGCGCGTGGCGCATGTCGCGCGCCGTGCTGTAACGCTTGTCCGGGCTCTTCTGCATCGCCTTCAGGCAGACCGCTTCGAGCCCTCGATCGACGCCGGGCTGGCGCTCGGACGGCGGCCGCGGCTCCTCGACGATGTGCTTGAGGAGGATGCCGAGCGCGGTCTCCGCGTCGAACGGAACCTTCCCGGCGAGGAGCTCGTAGAGGATCACTCCCACCGAGTAGAGATCGCTCCGCGTGTCGAGGGCCTCGCCGCGCGCCTGCTCAGGCGACATGTACTCGGGCGTTCCCAGCACCGAGCCGTCCCCGGTGAGCTTTTCGCTGTTGGCAGTAGACGCCTCGGCGCGCGAGGAGACGAGCTTCGCGATCCCGAAATCGCAGACCTTGACGACTTCCTTCATGCCTCCTTCGTCATCTCGCGACTCGAGAATGACGATGTTCTCCGGCTTGAGATCGCGGTGGACGACGCCCATGTCGTGGGCCATGGCAAGAGCGGCGAGGATCTGACGCAGAAGGTCGACGATGCGCGGTGTCGCGAGGAGCCCCTCGGCTTGGATCACCTTGAACAGAGTGCGCCCGTCGAGGAGCTCCATCGCGATGTAACAGAGCCCGTCGTCTTCGCCGTAGTCGAGGACGCGCACCGAGTTCGGGTGGTCGAGCCGGGATGCAGCCTTCGCTTCGCGTTGAAATCGAGCGGTGAACGCGGGATCGGTCACGAGACTGCTGTGAAGAACCTTGATGGCGACGAGCTTGTCGAGGGCGATCTGGCGTGCGCGGTACACCGCTCCCATCGCGCCGCGGCCGAGGAACGACTCGATTAAGAACTTGCCTGCAATCGTGCGCCCTAGGAGGGCGTCGTGGTCGTCGGCGAGTGTTCCCATCGCGCGCGAGTCTACCTTATTTGTCGACGAATCACTTCCCTTTGCATGGGGGAATCTCGTGCAAGCGCCTTATTTTCCAGTCTAAGCTCGCTTCCGATGGATCCGGCCTGGGTAGCGCTGAAAGACGAGGAGCTCCTGCGCGTACGGATCTGCGATCTCGGTCTATCGATCGAAGGAACGGACCTCGAGGCGCGGATCGCGCAGCTCTACGACGAGCTCGCGGCACATGGCCTGACGCTCCGGCCCCCGTGCTACCTGGGTGACGAGTGGTTCACCCCCACCGGCAGGCCGGCGATCGCCATTCCCTTCTACCTCGCCCACCCACGCCTGAAGGCGCTCGAGAAAAAGCAGATGCTCGAGGTCGAAGGAACCAGCCCCGAAGAGTGCGCCAAGCTCCTTCGGCACGAGTGCGGGCACGCCTTTGATCACGCGTACCGCCTGTCGTACCGGCGCAAGTGGCGGACGATCTTCGGAAGCCCGAACGCCGACTACAACCCGGAAGTGTACAGGCCGCGGCCGTACTCGCGGAGCTTCGTGCGTCACCTCCCGAACTGGTACGCGCAGGCCCATCCCGACGAGGACTTCGCCGAGACCTTCGCCGTGTGGCTGGGGCTTCCGGCCGAGGAGTGGCGCGGCCGTTACCGCGGATGGAAGGCTCTCGAGAAGATCGAGTACGTCGACGAGCTAATGAAGGAGATCGGTCGGAAGGCGCCGATCGTTCGCGGCGGCAGGCGCGTGTCGGACGCAGCGAAGTTGAAGACCAACCTCGAACGTCACTACGATCGCCGGCGAAAGCTGTGGGGCGAGCAGTTCCCGGATTTCTACGACACGGACTTGCGAAAAATTTTCGAGAGCGGCGAGAAAGGCAAGCTGTCCGCGTCGCGCTTCATGCTGCGGCACAGAACGGCGCTCGTCTCTGCACTCGTCGCATGGACGGGCCAGCACAAATACACGGTGGACGAGCTCACCCGAAAGCTCACCAAGCGCTGCGCCCGGCTCGAGCTCACCGCTCCCGTCGACGAAGCGCGGCTGCTCCTCGATCTCGGAGCATTCCTGGCGGCGCTCGTAACGAACCACCTTCACACCGGAAGGTTCAAGAGGTCCGTTTGAACCAGAGGCCGCGATGAAAGTTCTGGTGCTCTTCGATCTGGCGAGGCCTACGTCTTCGGACGAGAGCTTCTCCGCGCGCGCTCTTCGGCAAGACGAAGACAAGCCCACGGAAGCCGACTTGCTCGGCTGCCTCCGCAGGCTCGAGCACGAAGTGGAGATGCTCGCGGTCTACGACAACGTGCGCGACATCGTGAAGAAGCTCGACGAGTTCGCCCCCGACGTCGTCTTCAACATGTGCGAGACGTTCCGCGACGATCGCGCGAATGAGCCGAATATTCCTGCGCTCCTCGAGCTGATGAAGGTGCGTTACACGGGAGCGGGCCCCGACGCGCTCCTCCTCTGCAAGGACAAGGCACTCGCCAAGAAGCTGCTCACGTTTCACCACGTGCGAACCGCGCGCTTCGGCGTCTCGTACCGCGAAAGGCCGCTCCGTACCCTCCGCTCGCTCGGTCGCTTCACGTATCCGGCGTTCGTGAAGCCGCTCGGAATGGAAGGGAGCGACGGCATCAGCAAGGCGTCTCTCGTGAAGAGCGAAGCCGAGGTCCTCGACCGCGCGAAGTTCATACACGAACGCTTCGAGACCGACGCGCTCATCGAGGAGTACATCGAGGGGCGCGAGCTCACCGTCGGGGTGCTCGGAAATTCACGCCTCACCGTCTTTCCTCCGCGGGAGACGTTCTTCGGAGCGCGAGACCAAGAGCCCGACGACGCCGCTCCGAAGTTCGCCACCGCCAAGGCCAAGTGGGACGACGCTTACCGCAAGAAATGGGGCATCCGCAATGGTCCCGCAGGGAAGCTCCCCCCGGGAATGGTCGAGAAGCTCGAGAAGATCGCGCGCCGCGTCTACCGCACGCTCAACATTCGCGGGCTCGGTCGCATCGACGTGCGGATGACCGAAGACGGCGAGGTGGTGGTGATCGAAGCGAACCCCAATCCGTCGCTCGCCAAGGGGGACGACTTCGCGATGGCCGCGGCCTCGAGCGGCCTCGATTACGAAGCGCTCATCCAGAGAATCCTGGACAACGCCGTGCGCTGACGCCAGCGCAGGTCCGTAGTACCTTCGGCAGATGACGACCGAGCGTGAAGCCGCCGCGGACCCCGAGTACGCGCAAGACGTCGCCAAGGTGCGGGAGGCCGCGAGGCAGCTTGGCGTCGACAACATCGAGGACGGCAGCTGGTTTCGCCGCCTCGTCGCCGGGCACATCAAAACGTACTTTGCGAAGTTTCGTCCGGAGGTCTGGGATCGCGTCTATCCCGGCCTCGACACGGAACAACGAGCCGACGCTCAGATCAGAAAAGTCGCTCGCAAGGCAGCTGCGGCGGGCGCGGTCGCTGGCCTGGGTGCAAGCTCGGGCGAGCTCCTGGCGATGCTGAGCGAGGGGATAGCCGCGCCGGTCGGTGTACCCGCGGCAATTTTTTCGATGGTGGTCGAGGCCTGGTACACGGCGGTCGCGCAGGTCGATCTCGCTTGCGATCTTGCCTCTATTTACAGCGTTCCCTTCGACAGCGACGACGTGGGAGAAGTGGCGACCCTCTTTGGGCTCGCGCTGGGCGTCGACATCAAGAAGAAGAAAGATGAAGAGCGGAACGCCCCGGACGAGCGCGTGCACGACACGCTCACCGAGAAGATGATCGAGCTGAAGGAAGGCGAGATCGCGTCGCGCATCGGACGAAAGCTTCTCGAAGAAGCGGTGATGCGAAATCTCGTCCCCTTCGTGAGCATTCCGATCAGCGCGCGCTGGAACTACGTCGCGACGAAGAAGCTCGGCTTCACCGTGAAGAAATACATGCGCTACCGACGCGCGCTCGAGGCCTCGTTCGACAACCTATGCCTGACCGACGTGGCGCTTCCAGCGTTGCTCCTCGAGGGAGCGTGGCTCCTGGCGACGGTCGACGGAGACGCAGGGCACGAGGAGATCCTCGCCCTCGCCCTCGTGATGGACAAGCTGACCCACGCTCAGCGTACACAGGTCGAGCTCAAGACGAGCCTGGAGGAAGACGAAGAAAAATGGTTCGAAGAGCTCGCACACGCGCCGGCGAGCATGCACGACACCCTCCTCAATACGCTCTTTCTCATGGCGGCGACGGATCGCGAGCTTCAGCCGGGCGAGCGGCGCTTCTTGCGGCGGTGCGGTAAGGTCTTGAATCGCGAAGTCGACTGCGCGCGCGTAGCTCAAATGGCCCACTATTTCGCGAGCGGCGAGAACGTGCCTGCGGGCATGCTGTCAGTCCGCTGATAAGCCGCGGGGAGCACCCGCCCCGACGAGTATGAAGGTGCTCAGCGGTAATGAAGGAACACCAAGGCTCCTCGCGATCGCAAGCCCAAGCGGCCCTCATTCGGGAGACGGAATCCCGCGTATCCGCAGTCGATCGTCGAAATCGACCAGGTCGACCTAATTTGAGCTCGCCCGCGTGATTTTCATCCCCGGGGATGAACGCGAATATCACCAGGGATGAAAGCGCGTCCGCGCGCAGGAGCCATCAAGCCTTGCGGAGGCGGATGTCGCCGCGCACGAGGAGCGGGTCGACGACGCGACCCGCCTGGGTGATGACGATGCGGTTCGCGAGCGCGAGCCGTACCGCCGCGGCGCGAACGTCGTCGAGCCGCTCGCGCCAGCGCTTCGGATCGATCTCGCGCGCGACGTCGGACGGGCAGATCGAGGCTCCCTCGGCGCGGCCATCGAGCGCGGCCACCATCGCGTCGTCGATGGTGGCGCCTACCTTCCCGGAGCCTCGGCGACATGCGTCGGAGCAGAACTTCACGTGCTCCCAATCGCGCGCCCACTTCTTCCTCCAGGCGAAGGGCCGGCCGCAACGCGCGCACACCTTGTCAGCCGGTCTTGCGCTCACGGGCGGCCGAGGGCGTGGGCCTTCAACTTCTCCGCTCCGACCACGCGCGTCGCGGACGCGTGCGTCGCGTCGAGCACGACGGGAGGCGCGACCCCCGCACGCTCGGCTTCGTCCCAGCGGGATGCGCAGAGGCACCACCGTTGCCCGGCGTGGAGCCCGGGAAACGCGCCACGCGGGGTAACGAGATCGTTGCCCTTCGACTTCGAGAACGACAGGAATTCGTCGGTGACCTTCGCGCAGACGACGTGCACGCCGGTGTCGTCGGTTCCGGCGGAGCACTTTCCGTCGCGGAACCATCCCGTCAACGGTGCGCTCGAGCACACTGCGAGCGCTCCTCTCGTGAGGCTCTTGTCGTCGGCCCGCGCAGAAACAGGCGCGCTCGGCAGCGCACACGCCTCGATCGACGGTGCGTCCTCGGCGCCGCACGCAGCGCCTGGCGGAGGAGCCGACATCGCGACGCCCGCTGCGCTCATCGACGACGACGGGGTCGGCGTTGGAGCGCGACCACACCCGAGCGCACACGAAAAAAGAGCGGAAGCGGTAAGCGACGATGCCAGCGGTTTCATCGACGGAAGCATAGGGTCGAGGGTCGAACCCGAAAAGCCACGTGGTCGTCTGCGCTCATAAGGGCGGCTCGCGCCAGCGGGCCAGACGCTTTTCGGTGAGCTTGCCGATGACCTCGTTCAGGCGGACGTCGCTCTTGTGCTTGTGGTCGTGGCGCACGCCCTTCTCGGAGTTGCAGCGGGCGCAGGCGATCCCCAGGTTGCGCAGGTCATCGGTGCCACCGTGCGTCTGAGGCACGATGTGCTCGATGGTGGCGCGGCCGATGGGCTGCCCGTCGAGCGCGACGGTGAGGCGCGTGTTGCAGTGGAGACACTTGCCGCTCCAGGCCTCGCGGTCGCCGACCCGCGCGCGCTCGAAGGTGGTGTCGGTGGCGATGATCGCGAGAATCGTCCGCTGCTTCGCGCTCATCCCGCGTCCACGTAGGGTTGGCACGTCACGCATACGTACGCGGTGCGCGCCCGCTGCAGGAAGCGCTGGACGTCCCCGCCACACGAGCGGCACGTCCTGCGGCCGTAGACGTGGACGCTCTCCGCGCGCGGCACGCGCTTGCGGGGCACCGCCAGCGCGAGCCCGTGTGTCGTCACGATGCGCTTCTCCTCGACGCCGCGCCGGAGGAGGCCAACCAGCAGCGTCCAGAGCGACTCCGCCCCGCCGCGTGAGAGCGCGCGCGCCGGCGTCGAGGGATGAATCTTCAGGAGGTGGAGGACCTCCGCGCGATAGACGTTGCCCACGCCGGAGACCACGCTCTGGTCGAGCAGCGCCGCCCCGATGGGCGTCTTCGAACGCGCCAGGTAGTCGTAGAAGGGCTCCGGTGACGAGTCCTCGCGCAGCGGGTCGGGCCCGATGCGCGCCAGGATCTCGGCCTTCTTCTTCGGCGTGATGAGCTCGCACGCGGTCGGGCCGACGAG
>JAYTOU010000020.1:0-54539 GCA_043747615.1 Myxococcales bacterium
ACGACGGGCTTTCGCCTTGTGAGAGTGACGCGGCCCGGCGTGCACAGAGAACGGTCGTTGCCTCCCTGGTTCGTGTCATAAGGGATCCACGGAAACCGCAACACGAGCGAGGCAGAGGGAACACTTAATAAGTAACGATGCGCGATCCGGAGGTCAACGGCCTTCGCGGCTAATTGGTCCTGTTTCGCTGCGGCGGTTACAGGTTGCTACACATGGGTGAGCAGTCCGCAAGCGTATCGAGCGATCAAGGTGGATCGCCTGACAACACCACCAAGCCCGAGCTTCGCACGGGTGAGCTCCGCTTCGCCGAAGCCGACGAGCGCGTCCGACTGTCGACCGGACTAGGACGGCAGCGCTTCCTCATCGTCAGAGTCACGTCGATCGGTCCGAGTGCGCGCGGACGACTGCGCGACGTCCTCGACGAGGCGATCGAACGCGAGCTCACCGCCCACGGAGCGAGCGTCCCCGGGATAGGTTCTGCGAGTGACCGAGACGCGGCTCTTAGCGATCAACTCTTCCGGGCGCGCCGCCTCGGACTGAGGGGGCTCTGTCTTTCGCTTGGTACACTTCGAGCTGCGGTCTCTCCGCGTGGCGCCATCGAAGCGGAGGACAGCGACACCCTCCGCTTTTTCCTCCAGGCGTCTACCGAGCGGCCGCTCGTCGTGCTCCTCGACGCCTCGGATCGCGGGCTTGGCGCGTATGGAGATCCGCTACCGCTGAAGACTCTTCTCGCAACGGCACCGACCGCGAGCGCGTGTGCCATCGCGCCTACCTTGCCGACGTCGAGCGTCGTGGTCACCAGCGCTCCTCTGCCGGAGGCCTGGCGGGGCTGGCTCGGCGCGCTCACGAACGCGCGGGGACCGCAGCCGCTCGCCGCGTTCGAGAGACTCTTCACGCAGAGCTACCTTCCCCTGAGCAACGCCGTCGCACGAGGGCTCGAAGACCCGCTCGCGAAACACGCGGTGGAAGAGTTCCGCCGCACTTTCTCCCGCGCCTACGCGGACGCATTTCCGACGTTCGCCGTGACCGGGAAGAGGCCGCGCATGGTGTTCGACGCGCCCGACATCGCCGCTCGCATAGCGCGACTTCACGGTGCGCGGGCGACGCAGCTCGTGCTCGTGGATGCCATGCGTTGGGACCTCGGAACGCTCGTGCGCGATGCAGTGGTCAGCGCTCTCGGCTCGCGCGCGTCCCTCACCGACGAGCTCAGCCTTTTCGCCGCGCTACCGTCGAACACCACCCGTCAGCTCGATGCCCTCGGACGCGGAATCGAGGCTCTGCGTGCTCCCCCGGAGGCCGAGCGGGAATCGGACCAGCCGGTGCGCGGAAGGACGGCCGAGATCATTCGTCGCGTCAAGATCGGCTCGCGCGACGTCTACAAGCTCGACCTCGTGGAGACGAAGCTTCGGTGCCTGACCACACCGCCGCTCGACGCGCTCCCTACGATCGCCCACGGCGTGATGGAGGCGGTGGCACGTCACGCCTCGACGCTCTCGGGACGCACGCTCCTATTCGTGTTTGGCGACCACGGTTTTTCGATCGACGGTCGCGGCGCCATTCAGAAGGGTGGTTCGTCGCCGGAAGAAGTCATCGTCCCCGCGTACGCTTTTTTGCTGGGCGAGGTTCATTGAATCGGAGCTAGAACGCTCTGATGAGAATTGGGTCGCGCCTCCTCGCGTCGTTCGAGCGCCCCCCTTCCGCCGACGTCTGCGTGGAAGCCTGCCTGGCAACGGTGGGCGTCGAGGCCGAGCATGGCCGCCACACCTACGGCGAGGTTCGCGCAGGAGCCCGCCGCGTCGCCTCCGCGCTCCTGGGTGAAGCACGTTCTCTTGCTGCCGAGCGGATCGCGATCCTCGTCTATCCGGGGGCGGCCTTCGTCGAAGCGTTCTTCGGCGTGCTGCAAGCCGGGGGCTGCGTCGTCGTTCTTTCGCCGATCCATCCTGCGAGCGAGACTGCCTATTTTTGTGGGGACGCAGAGGTCCGCACCATCCTCGCTTCGCGCGATTTGGCCTCGCGTCTCGACGGCATCGGAGAGCGGCGCGTGCTCGTCCTCGAAGATCTCCCGACGCCGGAAGGATCGGCGACGATGCCCGGTGCCCTGGCGGGCGACGCGGCGCTCCAGCTCTACACGAGCGGCACCACGGGGAAGCCCAAGGGCGCCGTCATCACGCACGAAAACCTGACTGTTCAGCAGGAGCTCCTCGCAGCCGCCTGGGAATTTCAAACGCACGATGTTCTCCTTCACGCGCTGCCTCTCCATCACATGCACGGTCTCGCCATCGCGCTCCTCACGGCGCTGGGGGTCGGTGCAACGACGCGCATGCTTTTGGCGTTCGATGCACGGAGGCTGTGGGACGAGATGGGCACGTCGACCGTGCTCATGGCGGTGCCGACGATGTACGCCCGTTTGCTCACGGCGTTCGACGAGGCCAACCCGACTACCCGAGCGCGCTGGGCGTCGAACGCACGCGGCCTGCGACTGGCGACGAGCGGCAGCGCAGCGCTCCCTACGACGCTGGCCGAGCGCTGGCGGATCATCGCGGGCGACATTCCGGTGGAGCGCTTCGGCATGACGGAGATCGGCGTGGGGATGACGAACCCTCTCAACGGGCCTAGAAAACCGGGCTCTGTGGGCTTGCCTCTCCCTGGCGTGGAGACGCGCATCGTCGATGGCGAGCTCCACGTGCGCGGGCCGAGCGTCTTCGCGGGCTACTTCAAGCGCGACGACGCCACGCGGGAAGCGTTCGTGGATGGCTGGTTTCGCACCGGGGACACCGTCGCGCGAACCGACGACGGGTACTTCAAGATCCTCGGTCGCACGAGCGTCGATATCCTCAAGAGCGGCGGCTACAAGCTGAGCGCTCTCGAAATCGAAGAGGTCCTCCGCGACCATCCGGCGGTGCTCGAAGTAGCGGTGGTCGGCGTCCCCGACGAGACGTGGGGCGATCGGGTGGTGGCCTGCGTCGTCCCGCGATCGGGAATGGGTGCAGACTGCACGACCGAGCTACTCCGCGCGTTCGCCAAGCAGACGCTCGCCCCGTACAAGGTGCCCCGCGAAGTTGTCTGCATGCCGGATCTCCCCAGGAACGCCGTGGGAAAAGTACTCAAGGCCGAGCTCCTGCGCCTGCTCGCCGCGCGCGCGAACCGCAAAGCGTAGCCCGCCTGGAAAACGAAAAAAAAAGAGCTAAGCTGCCGCCACCGTGAAACTCAAAGGTGGCTTTGCTTCGTTCCTCGCGTTCGGCGTCCTGGCGTGCGGCAGCACGAGAGGCAGCGGCTTCGGCCCCGAAGACGGCGGCATGCCGGTCGGAGACGGCGGCAGCGTAGAGTCCGACGGCGGCAACATGATCGTCGGCAGCAACGACGGCGGGAACCCGACCACGGGCGGTCCCGCCGAAGTGTACGGACACAGCCCAGACACTCTGTACAAGCTCGATCCGAACACCAAGGCCATCGTGGTGGTCGGAAAATTCGTCGGCTGCGGCACAGAGGTCATCGACCTTGCGCTCGACGCGACCTCGAACATGTACGTCACCACCCAGAACCCCGGCGCCATCTTCAAGGTCGACCGCGGAAGCGCGAAGTGCACGCACATCGCCAACGGTGCCTATCCGAACTCGCTCTCCTTCGTCCCCAAAGGGACCCTCGATCCGAGCGTCGAAGCACTGGTGGGTTACGTCGGTTCCACCTACGTGAGCATCGACACCGGCACCGGCGCCATTACCAACCTGGGGGACATCGGCAGCGGGTACGCGTCGAGCGGCGACATCGTCTCGGTCATCGGCGGGGGCACCTACCTGACGGTCACCGGTGGCGGCTGCGTTGGCGGCGACTGCATCATCGAAGTGAACCCCGCCACGGGCGCGTTCGTGAAGAACCTCGGCGTCGTCGGTCACAGCAGTGTCTTCGGTCTCGCCTTCTGGGCGGGCGTCGCTTACGGCTTCGACAACGCCGGCGATCTCTTCCAGATCAACTTCACGGCCGGAAGCGTCACCACCTCGCCGATCGCCATCCCCAGCAAGCCCGCAGGGCTAAAATTTTGGGGCGCCGGCTCAACGACATCCGCGCCCGCCACTGCCGCAAAATAGGCGTCAAAGTCGCGCGGCAACTGAGCGTTAGAGCCCGCGTAAGGCGGCGCGCAGGTCTTCGCTCTTCGCGAGGCCAACACGCTGCCAGGCGACCCGCCCGTCGCGATCGAGGACGACGATCGTAGGAACGTTGTGGACGTCGCCGAAGGGACCACCGCCGGCGATCGTCTCTTTGTCTCCGAGGGCCACTCGGAAGGTGACGCCGAGCTTCGATCGGTAGACCTCGACGAGCTCGCGATCCTTGACGTCTTGAAGTGCGACGAGGGCGTAGTTCACGCGATCGACGTCGTTCTTGGCCATGGCCACGAGAAAATCCACCTGGGCTTGGCTCATCAGATCCCAAGTCGTCACGAAGGCGATCACCGTCGGGCGACCGCGAAGCGCGTCCGAGCTGACCTGGCGTTCGTCGAGCGAGTCATAGTGGAAGGCGATCGCGACGTTAAGCGTGGGCGCGCCGCTAACCCCGACGGGCGCCAGCGGTGGCGACCCTCTGCACCCCGCCAGGCCGACCGAGAGCGAAAGCGAGACCACCAGCGCAGGTAGCAGCTTCACGTCAGTCGTCTTTGGCGCCTTTTTGCCCTGTGAATCCATCGTTCCGATCTGCAAAGAGAATGTTGAACGTGGTGAGCGACCCATAACAGTGCGTGACGTACTGCTGCAGCTGCACCTTGTCTTCCGCGGAGAGCTGCGCGTGCGTGTTCACCTTCTGCTCGAGCACGCGGAGCTTGTCTCTTATCATGATGATCTTGTGGAAGAGCGCCTCGATGGGGATGCGCTTCTCGGCCGTGCCTTCTTTTCCTGGCTTGAGGACCATCTCGCCCCCGCTCCATCTTCCGCCGAGCTCGACGTCGGCGACGCCCAACTCATCGCGGATCACCTCGCGCAACACATCACGAAACTCGTCGGCGTTCATGTCGAGTAGCTCCTCGGGAATGGTAATCGGAAGTTTTTCGGCCGCGGTCGAATGTGGCGCGTAGTCGGAGCGCCCGGAAGGTGCCTGGCGAGAGCGGGCGGCGCGGCGAACCGGAACCGTCGTATTGAACGTTCCTCGCTTCACGTACTGCGAGCAGGTGCTCGTCTCGTAAAGCGGTGAAGGCCACACGCCGAGGAGACACTGCCCAGCCCGGCGAATTTCGCCATTCGCATCGATGATCTCGCTCACCCGAACGAAGCGGGCGCAGGAACCACACTTCTTGTCGAGGTGGCTGCGATCGTCGCTCATGACGGCGCGTTCAGACTGAAGAGATCAGCGAAGCGCACGAGAGCGACCGGCGCAACGCGCCCTTCACGTCGATCGACGATGATGGCGTGCGCGAGATCCTCGACCACTTCGCCGAGGCCGGCGTCTTCCGCGTTCTCGCCGTCGATCTCGCAAGGGGCCGAAAAAATCCGAGCGTTCTGCAATGGATCGTGGCTGGCGTGAACGACGCCGCGATCCGGGTGGTAGCGGCAGACCAGGAGCTCCACGAAGTCCAAATAGAGCGGCGAGACGATCGCGCAGACATGCTCGCCCGTTGCACAGATCGCCCGGAGCGCGCGGCGCGGCGACCTCGGGACGTCACCGAGCTCCCCCATAGCGAGGGAAATGCGTTCGCGGCGAGCCTCGTCCCGCTCGACGGCCAGGAGCGGCGCGTAGATCGCCACCCTCGGCACGTTCAGTTGCTGAAGGTCAACGTCGAGCGCCTCGAGCCAGGCGACGCGCGCTCGTGCATCGAGCGCCTCGTAGGTGAAGGCGGCGGAGAGCGCGGCCTCTGCATCGGTCCCCAGCGCCCTCAGCCAAATGCGCCAGGCCGCGTGAGAGCGCTCGAAGTCGGGAGGCTCGTTCGGCGCTGACACGGCGCGAAACTTATCAGTGCGCACGGCCGTCGCGCGGAATTCTTCGCCAGCTGCCCGACTGCCCTTGACACCCAACCGAGCGACCGGGACCCTCGGATCGATGCCGAGTGATCTCGAGACTCCTCCGACAAAGGCGCGAGCCGACTCGCCGGAGGTGCGCAAGCTCGTCGAGGAGTGCCTCGATCTCGTGAGGATCATCGCCTTCCAAATGCGACGACAGCTCGGGTCGAGCCTGGACGTCGACGATCTCGTCTCCCTCGGTCACGAAGGCCTCCTCGGCGCGGCACGCTCGTTCGATGCTACGCGCGGCGTGCCCTTCCGGCGCTGGGCAAATCTGCGCGTGCGGGGGAGCATGATCGACGGCCTGCGCGCGCACGGTGGCCTTCCGCGACGCGTGTACCGCCAGCTCAAAGCCATGGGCGCCGGCGATCGTGTGCAGGACGCACAGATCGAAGAAGATGGAGCGATCGCGCCCACCACACCCCAAGCTGCCGACGCCAAGCTCGGGGCGCGCCTCTCTGGCATCGCGATGGCCATGGCCGCGGGCTTCATCTCCCCCGAGGTGGAAGGGATCGAGCAAGTCCCAGATATGAAGGCGTCTCCGGAGGAGCAAGCGGCGCGGAACGAGCTCGTGCAGAAAATTCGCGGGGCCATTGCTGCGAGGCCCGACGCCGAGCGGAAGCTTCTCGAGCGGCACTACTTCGACGGGCTCACATTTGAGGACGCGGCGCACGAGATCGGGCTCTCGAAATCCTGGGCCAGTCGACTGCACGCGCGCGCCCTCGAGGCCGTCGCGATGGATCTCCGGCGCCTGAAGATCGAAGGGTAGCAACCGATCCGACGAGGCGGCCGATGGGGTTGCTAGCCACCCATGTCGATCCGACCCGCTCAGGAATCTCGCCTCCCTTCGCCCGCCGCTCCCGCCCGCGCGGCCCCGGTCCCCACTGTCGCCGCTCCGTTGCCGGAGGGAGAAAAGAGCCCCTTCGCGCGAATGCTGCAGAGCATCGGGCACGAAGCCGCCGAAGGTGAAAGAACGATGCGGAGCGCCATTCGAGCGACGCAGGCGGGTCGCGATCTCGGCCCGGCCGAGCTTCTGGCGCTGCAAGCCGGCGTGTATCGCTACAGCGAGGTCGTGGATCTCGCGGCCAAGCTGGTGGACCGCGCGTCGACGGGCGTGAAGACGGTCATCTCAGGTCAGTGAGCGCGCCTCCGTGAGCGTGCGCTTGCCGGTCCTCCAGCTTGCGCGCGCGTGGTCCGGGCAGTATCTGATGCGCGCATGAGCCCGAAAAAGCGAATCGTGGTCGCGATGAGCGGCGGCGTCGACTCGGGCGTGGCGGCGGCGCGCTTGCACGACGCGGGGCACGAAGTGGTCGGGGTCACCTTGCACCTCTGGGACTACCCGGACGATCCGGAAGCGAAGGGCGGCCACGGCCGGTGCTGCGCTCCCGAAGATCAATACGACGCTCGCCGCACGGCTGACGCGCTCGGCTTTCCCCATTTCACGTTCGATCGCCGAGAGCTCTTCGCGAAGGTCGTCGTCGCCCCATTCGTCGAAGCCTACCTCGCCGGCGAGACGCCTAGCCCTTGCAGCGCGTGCAACCGCGGAGTGAAGACCGCCGAGCTCTTTGCGCTCGCCGATCGCCTCGGAGCGGACGCCGTGGCCACCGGTCACTACGCGCGCATCGGTCGCGACATGGACGGCACGCCTTTCCTCGCGTGTGGTGTCGATCCAAAAAAAGATCAGAGCTATTTTCTCTACACCACTCCGCGCGAAAAGCTGGAACGCCTGATTTTCCCGCTCGGCGAGAGCACGAAGGCTGACGTTCGCGCTGAGGCCATCGCTCGAAATCTTCCAGGCGCACGCAAAGGCGAAAGCCAAGAGCTGTGCTTCGTCGGGAGCGGAGCGCACGCCTACACGTCGTTCGTCGAAGAACGCGCGAACGGAAGAGTGCGGCCCGGAAACATTCTCGGACACGACGGGCGGGTGGTCGGCAAGCACGAAGGGATGCACCGCTTCACCATCGGCCAACGCAAGGGAATCGGCGTCGCGCTCGGCACGCCGGCGTTCGTGACCGACATTGATTCCTCGAGCGGCGACGTGACCCTAGGCGATGAAGCCGCGCTCCTCGTGGAAACGGCCCACCTCGAAGACGTCGTCCTCGCTCCGGGGATCACGTTACCCCTCCACGCGCGCGTACGCGTTCGCTACCGTCACGAAGGAGCGCTCGCGGACATTCGCGCAACCGAAGCCCCCCCGGGAGGTGGCTCATGCGCCATCGTCGAGTTTCACGAGCCCGTGCGTGCGGTGACCCACGGCCAGACTGCAGTCTTCTACGACGGAGATCGCGTGCTCGGCGGCGCGCGCATAGCCGCGCACACTAGGCTCGAGAAAAGAGCTACGATCGTCTCGTGAGGCCCCGTTTCCTGGCACCTGTGATAGGCGCGCTGATCGCCTTTGCCGTCGTGCCGACCACGATGCCCGCGTGCTCGCTCGGACAAGGCACCGGATCGATTTCGGGAACGCTCAACGTCGACGATTGCTGGTCGGGCAAGTTCGCACTTCACCCTGATTTTTTTGCCGGTGTGCCTTACCGCGACAGCCTCGAGCTCCGCATTCAAAGCGGCGGCGACTACGAATCATTCAGCGACGGCATCAGCGTCCTCATCGACAACGTCCACGCCATTCGAGGGGACCGCGGGCCCGGGTTTCTCAACCAGCCGCTCATCGTCTCCCTCCCCGTGGGCGTGTCGCCGCCCGGCGTGCCGATCAAGGCCAACCCCAATCCCGGGGCGGTCCACATGTCGCTCTACCTGCAGACCACCTGCCGGACGCAGGACGTCGCACTCTACGCGATGGCGGAAGTCTCGCTCCCCTGCGACGAGCTCGACGCGGGAGACTTGTCCGCCCGGTGCGTGGGCGCCGACGGAGGGACCGATGGCGCGCCACCGTCGGCCGCGGGCACGGCCCAGAGCACCATAACGTTCGTGCACCTCTTCAACGGAAATCAGGAGGAGGAGAACGCCGCCGAGAAACTGACGGAAGCCTCGTTCGACGTGTATCTCGCCGATCCGCGGGAGATTTGCCCCGGAGGCCTCGGCCCGCCGCCCCGTTGCCGCGGTCACTTGAAGACCGAAGGAACGTTCAAATTCTACTTCGAGCGCGGCAGACCTGGACAGCCGTTCCCCTAAGTAAGTGTGGGAGAGTGGCCCAGAAACGTCACCAGCTTGCGTGCGTCTGCTTGGGCCGATACCCTCAAGAGAACAAATCGTGCGACGTTTTCCGCGTTTCTGTGTGCCTGGGGCGGCAGCATGGATCGCCGTCTGCCTGACGGCGACGAGCGGCGTGGTCCATGCGCAAGGCCCCGGTACGACGCCCCTTGAACGCGGCCGCGCGGCGTGGGCCGAGGGGGAGTTCGACGTCGCCGAGACGCTCTTCAAGGAGGCGATCTCCAAAGGCGGTCTTACCCGCAAAGACGTACTCGACGCGTACGTCCTCCTCGGGGCAACGCGGCTCATTTTGAAAAAGAACGAGCCCGCGCTCATTGCTTTTCGGATGGCCGGGCTCATCGACATGCGCTTCAAGACCCCACCAGAAGCCGGAAAAAAAGCGGCCGTTCTCGTCGAGAGCGCCAAGAAGCAGGACGCGCGGATCGGACAGCTTCAGATCCACGGGGCGGCGCCGCAGACGGTCCCCATCGGTCAGCCATTTACCGTGCGCGTCACCCTCGACGCCGGACACGCGGCCATCATTCGGCGGGTGGAGCTCAAGGTGTCCGACGGCCTCGGAACCAAGAGCTACGATCACGACGAGCCAAGCGCGACGGCGGTCGAGTTCACTGTCCCGGGCAACCTCGCACTTGCCGACACGACTCTCCTCCTGAAGCTCATTGGCCTCGACGCGCACGACAACCAACTGGTGATTGGCGAGGAGCACGTGAAAGTGGAGGCCGCCACCAACGGCATGGCGGTCGTGCCCGTCCGCCTTCCGAGGTCCGATCCAAAAAAAAAGGAAGACGGCAAAGGCGGCGGATTCTGGGCTTCGCCCTGGCCGTACGTGATCGGCGGTGCAGCGCTCGCTGCAGGCGGCGCGGCCGTCTACGTCGGGACGCGGCCGGGCGATCAAGTCTCTGTGAGCGCCGTCCGCGTTCAGGCGATTCGGTAACAAGGAGCATGCAGGTTTGGCCCAAGATCATCCCGCCCAGCGCCCTGAAATCAGCGGGGAACCGATGAGCGGAGCAGCGCCGGCTGACGCGCAAAAGGGGGGAACCTATTTCCTCGGGCGCTACCGCGTCGTCGATGAGATCGGCATTGGCGGCATGGCGAGCGTGCACCTTGCGCGCATGGACGGCCCGGGCGGTTTCCAAAAATGGGTCGCCATCAAGCGCATTCACTCGCACTTGGTCGAGGACGACTCGTTCATCCAGATGTTTCTCGACGAAGCGCGGGTCGCGGCGCGGATTTCTCATCCGAACGTGGCCACCGTTTTCGATCTCGGTAAGCACGAGGAGACGTACTGGATCGCCATGGAGTACCTCCACGGGGAGCCCCTCCGTGAGGTGATGCGCCGGACCGAGGAGCTCGGCGCGCCAATGCCGCCAGAGATCGCGTGCCGGGTGATCGCCGATGCCGCCGAAGGTCTCCACGCCGCGCACGAGCTGCTCGGGAAAAACGGGGAGCAGATGGGGCTCGTCCACCGCGACGTCACTCCCCACAACTTGTTCGTCACCTACGACGGCACCACGAAGGTCGTCGACTTCGGCATCGCGAAGTTCGCCTCGCGGATGTCGCAGACGCGCGCCGGAACGCTCAAGGGCAAGCTCGCGTACATGTCGCCCGAGCAAGTGCACGGCGAAACAATCGACCGTCGTACGGACATTTTCGCACTCGGGGTCGTGCTCTGGGAGCTGACGACTGGGCAGCGTCTTTTCCGCATGGAGAGCGATCTCGACACGCTCGCCAAGGTTCAAGAATGCAACGTCCCGCGACCGAGCACGCTGGTTCGTGGGTATCCGATCGACCTCGAAAAAATCGTAATGAAGGCGCTCGCGAAAAATCGCGGAGAGCGCTTCAAGACGGCCCGCGAATTCTCCCGTGCGCTGCAATCTCTCCTCATGCGGCGCGGTCTGTTCATCGCCAGCGACGAAGTTGCAGCCTACACGCACTCGATCTTCGCGGAACGCATCCAAAAGCGCGAGGCACACCTGCGCTGGGCAGCGGAAGTCACCCAGACGATCAACATCGAGAACGTTCTCTCCCCGCAGGTTCCAAAGAGCGTGGAGTCCTCCATCAGCTCGTTCAGCAGCAAGGAGCAGGCTGCGCCAACGGCGGTACAGCGTGGGGGCGGCGCTCTTGGGATTCCCAGGCCGGCGGCAGGGGCTCCGGCTCCCGCGCGAAAAGCCGACACCGTGCGTCCAGGGCCGGGGCGTCGCCAAGATTCCGTCCTGAACATGGCGAACACAGCGGAGACGCCTTCGTTCGACGAAGACGGACCGACCATCCAGGGCGTCGGTCTCGATCCGGATACCAGCCTCGACGACGAGTTCGACGACGATGACGGCGACACGATCATCACCACTGCGCCGCGAGAGGGTCCTCTCTCTCGAGGAGGTGGTGCACCCCTGCCCGCCGCAGGGCGGCCTGCACCGTTAGCCGACAGCGGCGAAACGCAGGCTGCCGTGCCAGGGGCGTCACCAGGTAGGCCGGCACCCCAGCAAGGGCGCAATCCGTCGAGCCCCGCGGGATACCTACCGCAGCATGGAGAGCCGCAGCGGCCGATGCAGCCGCCTCCTCCGTACCAACTGAACTACAGCGCGCCCGATTTCGGCGGAGCGCCGAGCCAGCAGCAGCAGCAACAGCAGCTCTCCATGGCTCACACCGTTCGCGGAATGACCTCGCCGAGCGGGCCGAACGACTCCCTCCCCGCGGCGGCGATCGTGAATCCGGCGCTCGCTCCGCGTCCCCAGCCGCCAACGATGCACCGCATCTTCATTCCGAACGACGGCCGAACGATGACGGCGCAATCGTTTGCGAAGCGGGGTCTCCCCATGTGGGCGGTGGCCGTCGCGTCCGGCGTCGTTGCGCTCATCTTCGTTGCATTGATCTACATCATCCTCGCGCCGCACTCGCCGGTCGCACGGAAAGCCGTGGCCAGCAGCGGCTCTTCGAGTGCGAGTGGCGGCGCTCTCGTCCCGCTCGCAACGCCGAACCTGCTCTCGACGGGCCCCTTCGGCGGAGCGCGTACCGCTTTTTCTGCCGTCATCGCGCCTCCGGCGGTGATCCCTTCGCCGCTCCCGAAACCCACGGGGTCCGCTCCGCCGATCCCGCCGGCGAACGTGGACGTGAAGCCTCCTGCGCCCGCGCCCGCTCCACCGCCGGTGGCAGCCGACCCGAAACCAGCGCAGAGAGATCCTTCGCCGGCACCCGCCCCTCCGCGACCCGCGCCGAAGGCCGCGCAGGGCTTTCTCACGGTCGTGTGCAAGCCCGCATGCGATCAGGTCTTCGACAACGGAAAGTCTCTCGGGCCGTCGCCGATTTTCCGTCAAGCCGTTAGCGTGGGTGAGCACCGCTTGCAGTTCATGACTGCCAGTCCGCGCGTCACCAAAGTGGTCAGCACGATCATCTCCGCCGATGAGCTAAAAGTGCAGACGGTAACGATGACGCCATGAAGCCGCGCGGCGAATGAGCGCGTTGAGGCCGCGCGGCGAATGAGCGCGTTGAGGCCACTCGGCGAATGAGCGCGTTGAGGCCACGCGGCATCGCACGCGTCACTCTCGCTTTTTTGGCGTTGGGACCGGGCGTGACCGGAGCGGCGTGCAACCGGAAGCCTTCGGTCTCCTTCGAGCTCGACGTGCCTGGCGATATTGTCAACCGCGCTACGTGGTACGAAATTGGCGCGTTCCCCGGAGCGAGCTGTCCCCCCGCGGCGCAGCTCACCGGCGGCATCCCTTCCACCGGCGCTACAGCGCGCTTGGCATTCCCGAAAACGAGCAAAAGCCCGCCTGGACTAGGCGATCTCCCTCGTGGCTCGTACGCCTTCGCGGCGGTCGCCAAGGCAGACGATTGCACCGTTCTCGCCGTGGGCTGCTCGGTGGTCGATGTCGGAAGCGCGAGCGCAATCACCATTGCCCTCCGCCCCGTCGACAATCCCACCGGCGCGTGTGTCAACGGAACAATCTGCCAAGTCGCGCAGTGCATTCCGTCAACGGACAACAGCGATCCCAGCGTCGGCAGCGGGTGCTCCCTCCAGCTCATGGGAGCGGGACCGCTCGGCGATCCGCTGACCATGGGAACGACGATCGCGAGCGGCCCGGCGATCGCCGTGACGAGCACGGGCTTCGTGATCAGCTACCGCGAGTTCGATTCGCTCGCGGGCGCGGGACGTCTCACGTTCTTGCCGATCGACAACGGCGGAGGCGCGCTCCCACCGCACGTGGAAACGCTTCCCGATCGGTGCAGCGGATCCGAGGAAGGCGACGCGGTTGGTATGGCGTTCCATGGCGACACGGGCCTCGCCGTCGTCGCGCGCGCACCATGCAACAAGACAGGCGGCTTCGATCTCTATCTCGTCGACGCCACCGGCAACGTCACCAAGTCTGGTCAGGAGCTGAGCCCCTCTCTTGCTACGTCGGTGCTGCGACTCTCGCAGTCGCATGCCGTCGCTCCGGTGCCGGGGGGAGCGGGATATTTCGTGGGCTTCACCAAGGACGCGCAGGCGCTCCTCGATCTGTCGGCGGGGCCGAGGTTCTCTGGGGCGGCGGTGCCGTTCGGTGGCGCGCCTCCGCACAACGATGCTTGGGTCGCCTCGAGCAGCAACGTCTTTGCGCTGATGACCAGCGTCGACGGCACCGCGCCGGTGGCGGACGCAGGCAGTGACGCGGCCCCTCCCCCAGACGCGGGAAGCGGTGGCGGCGTTCTTCATCTTCACGTTGCGGCCGCAGGGGCAAGCGCGGCGAGCCTTCCTCCGCCGATTGAATTCCCCGGGACATGGGGATCACTCGCCGCGGAAGGAAGCCGCGTGGTCGTCGCGAGCGGGAGCAGCGACGTCGGAAAACCGATGACGTTTCGCGCGTTCGATCTCGGCGGAGCAGCGGCAAAAGTAACCGATGGCTTCACCCCGTCGGGTCTCGGGAAGATCATCTACGCCGACGTCGCGCTTCATCAAGATTTCATGTTCTTCGCGATCGAGCAGCCAAGCGCGATCTCGCTCGTCGCCTACAAGAAGGCATCGACCACGCCCTCTTTCGTTCGAGAGATCCTCCTGGGCAGCGACCCGCGGATCCCTTCACTGCTGCTAGTGCGCGACGGAAGAGTCGCGGTAGCTGCATCGGACACCCGCGTCGCAGTGACGTGGATCACCGGGCGATCGCTGACGCCAAACGACGCCGTCGGTGGCTACGCAGTTTTCGCTTGCAGGCCATGAGTCGACCGACCCGGAGGCAGACCCTGGACGCGTTGAGCGTAACCGAGCTGTGCCCGGGCGGCGACGGTGTGGCGATCGTCGAGCACGACGGCGAGCGTCGCGCGGTCTTTCTGCGCGGAGTGGCGGCAGGGGATCGCGTACGGGCCGACGTGGACTTTGCGCACCGACCAGCGCGAGGACGGGTGCTCGAGGTCCTAAGCGGCGGAACCGAGCGCGTCGTCCCCGCCTGCGCGTACGTCGCTCGATGCGGCGGATGCGACTGGATGCACGTCTCGTCCAAGGGGCGGGAGGCGGCCCACGTCGATCACCTGCGTCGTGCGCTTCCGGCGGCGTGGCGCGAGCAGACCATCCGCTTCCACCCGGCCTCAGCGTCACTCGGCTACCGCACGCGCGCTCGCGTCCACGCACGCGCATCGGGAGGGCGAGCGATCGTCGGCATGAATGCCGCGCGCTCGAACGAGCCGGTGGAGGTCGACGCCTGCGTGATTCTCGACCCGGTGATCGAGCTGGCGCGGCAGAAGCTCGCCTCGTACTTCGATGGTGCTCATGGCGACGGAGACGTGCAGCTCGCCCGCAGCCGCGCCGACAGAGCGGTGCTCGAAGTGCGCTGGAGCGGGTCGCTCCCGCCGTCTTTCTATGCGCGAATGGAGGCCGCGGTGAAGGCCGAAGAGATCGCGGGCGCCCGCGTCTTCAGCGGAAAAACAAGCCGTCCGGCACTGATCGGTGATCCGACCCCGTGGATGCGTGCAGGCGATGACCTCCCGCTCGAGCTCGCGCCGGGTGGGTTCGCGCAGGCGTCGGAGGCGGGCAATCGGATCCTCGTTACGCGGGTGGACGCACTGGCGGCGAGCGCGCTCAAGGGTGACCCCTCACACTCACGCATCATCGAGCTCTACGCGGGAGCGGGCAACCTCACAGTCCTCCTCGCGAAGCGCGCCGACACGTACGTCGCCGTCGAATCGGATCGCGACGGCTGTCGCGCTGCCGAGAACAACCTGCGCACGCGAGGCCTGCGGGCGAAGGTCGTCGAAGCTGACGCGGACAGCTATGCCCTGCCGCGAGGCACGCATCTCGTGGTCCTTGATCCTCCGCGCACCGGCGCGCGCGCTGTCGCCGAACGCCTTGCTTCCAGCCTCATTCGCAGTGTCATCTACGTGTCGTGTGATCCTCAGACCCTCGGTCGCGATCTGGCCATTCTCGCTCCGGCCTACCGGGCGATCGAAATCGAAGCGTTCGAGATGTTTCCGCAAACGAGCCACGTCGAAGCGGTGGTGCTCCTCGAATCGACGAGCCGCGATGGGAAGAAAAAGGCGAGCGTCATATGAAAACGCGTGTCGACCTTACTCTTCTCGACGAGACCGCTCGTTTTCAATTGCGATTCGCGTGCGAAGACTGCTCCCATTTCGACGAGCCGAGCGACGTCTGCAACCACGGCTACCCGAGTGAGCCCCGCCGTACGGATCTGGCTAAAGATGTCGTTGTATTCTGCAAAGAGTTCGAGATCGGGGGGGTCGCGTGACACGCTCGCATCCGCCCGCCCTCCTGACCCTTGCACTCCGCACCATCAAAGACGAGAAGCTATTTTCAGGGGGCGATCGCGTGCTCGTGGCCGTGAGCGGCGGGCCCGACTCCATGGCGCTTTTCCACGTGCTCGCGATTCTGCGGGACGACGTCGGGCACGTTCTGTTTGCCCACGGCGTCGATCACGGTCTTAGACCCGAAGCTTCTCTCGAGTTGGACGCGGCTGCGGAATTCGCGCGGACCCTCGACGTTCCTTTCAATCGCACCTCGATCGATGTCGCCAAAGGTGGAAACCTCCAGGCACGTGCGCGAAGAGGTCGCTACGACGCGCTCGAGGCCGCCGCTCGGGTGGTTTCTGCGAGCGTCATCGCCACCGGTCACCACGCCGACGATCGCGCCGAGACGGTGCTCATACGACTCCTGCGCGGCTCGGGCCCACTCGGTCTCGCGGCGCTGCCCCCACGCTCGTCGCCTTCCGCGTCTTCGAGTCTTCCCCGAATCCGTCCGTTCGTTCGCGCCACGCGCCAGGCCATCCTCGATCACGGCGCACGCCACGCCATTCCGTTCGCCCGCGATCCGTCGAACAGCGACGCGCGCTACCTCCGGTCTCGAGTTCGGAGCGAGCTCCTCCCCCTCCTGAAAACCCTGAGCCCCAACATCGTCGAGCATCTTTGTGCACTGGCCGACCAGCTCCAAGCCACGCGCGGTGAGGCTACCCACATCTACCCACTTCCACGCGCAACGCAGGACGCTTTGGCGGCCCTACGAGGCACTCGCTCCCGAAAAGCGCGGGTCCAACTGCCGGGAGGCCTTGTCGCAACCTATGATCAGCCGCAGGTTCTTCAGGTGGCGAGGGACGCGCGCCGCCGTGCTCGCTAACGGAATCCGCCTTGTGGATGCCTCCCTCGTTCGATGATACGCCTTCATTCTCCGTCTTTTATCGGTCCAACGGGCCCCCGCTAGCTGAGAGCCCTCTCGAGGTCAAAACGTGAAGCAATCGCATAAGACGCTCCTCCTTTGGGTTTTGCTGATTCTGATGTTCCTGGCGATCTGGCAGTTTCTTAGCCCGGCCGACAAAAAGCAGACGATTGCATTCAGCGAATTCCTGAACGAGGTCCACGCCGGCCACGTCGACGAGATCCACATCAAGGATCGCGAATACGTCTTCCGCGTGCACACGGCAGACGCGTCGAAGGTCACCCAGCAGAAGGAGACCGTCGGACCGATCGCCGACGAGGCCATGCGAGCCACGCTCCGCCCCGAGGACAAGAACCTCCCCGCGCCGAAAATTTATTGGGAGAAAGAGGAGAACACTCCGTTCTGGTCGAGCACCCTCATCACCCTCCTGCCGATGCTCTTCATCGGCGTGATGTTCTTCCTCTTCATGCGTCAGCTTCAGGCGGGTGGTGGCAAGGCCATGAGCTTCGGCAAAGCCAAAGCCCGGATGCTGAGCGACTCCGCGAACAAGGTCACGTTCGCCGACGTGGCGGGCGTCGACGAAGCGAAGGACGAAGTCGAAGAGATCATCGCGTTCCTGAAGGACCCGAAGAAATTTCAGCGCCTCGGCGGTCGCATCCCGAAGGGCGTGCTCATGATCGGGCCTCCGGGTACTGGAAAAACGCTTCTCGCCCGGGCCATCGCGGGTGAGGCCGGGGTGCCCTTCTTCAGCATCTCTGGGTCGGACTTCGTGGAGATGTTCGTCGGCGTCGGCGCGAGCCGAGTGCGCGATCTCTTCGAGCAGGGGAAAAAGCATGCGCCCTGCATCATCTTCATCGACGAGATCGACGCGGTCGGTCGTCATCGTGGCGCAGGCCTCGGGGGCGGTCACGACGAGCGCGAGCAGACGCTGAACCAGCTCCTCGTGGAGATGGACGGCTTCGAGTCGAACGAAGGTGTGATCATCATCGCGGCAACCAACCGCCCCGACGTGCTCGATCCCGCGATTCTTCGCCCCGGACGCTTCGACCGACGGATCACCGTCACTCGGCCCGACGTACGCGGTCGCGAGGCGATTCTTCGCGTACACGCTAAAAAGACTCCGCTGGCCGCCGACGTCGACATGGAGATCATCGCCCGCGGAACGCCTGGCTTCACGGGCGCCGATCTCGAAAACCTCGTCAACGAAGCCGCCCTCCTTGCCGCGCGGCAAGACAAAGACGCGCTCTCAATGGCCGACTTCGAAATGGCGAAGGACAAGGTTTACATGGGCACCGAGCGCCGCTCCATGCTCATCAGCGACGAAGAGAAGCGGAACACCGCCATCCACGAGGCCGGTCACACGCTCATCTCCATCCTCATCAATCACCAGGATCCGGTCCACAAGGTCACCATCATTCCCCGCGGCCCGGCCCTCGGCGTGACCTGGTACCTTCCCAAGGACGACCGCCACAACCTCTCGAAGGAGCAGGCAGAGTCGAGCATCGCCGTTGCCCTCGGCGGGCGAATCGCCGAAGAGGTCATCTACGGGCGGCTCACGACCGGCGCCGGAAACGACCTCGAGCGCGCGACGGAAATCGCCCACAAGATGGTGTGCGAGTGGGGAATGAGCGAGAGGCTCGGACCCCTCACCTACGGCAAGAAGGAAGAGCAAGTCTTCCTCGGCCGCGACTACGGCCAGCGCCAGCAGGATTACTCTGAGCAGACGGCCGTCGAAATCGACCAGGAAGTACGGGCCATCGTGGGCAGGCAGTACACGAAGGTGAAGCAGCTCCTCGGCGCCGCGACCGACAAGCTCGAATCCCTCGCCAACGCGCTCATCGAGCGCGAGACGCTCGACGCCGAAGAAATCAAGGCCGTGTTCGATGGCCGCGAGCTTCCCAAGCGCGAGAAGATCATCATCGTGAGCTACGCAGACAAAGAAAAAGCCGCGAAAGAGAAGCGCAAGGTCGCAAGCATCTTCGGCGGCCCGCCGAAACCTGCCACAAGCGGGTGAGCGACCCCGTCTAGCGCGACCGTCTAGCGCGATGGCCTGGCGCAACCGTCTGGCGCAACCGTCTGACGCAACTGCGGCGTACCCTCGAAAGAGGAGTGCGCCGCAGCTGTTTTGTGCTCTTGCGAGACACTTCAGCCGGGACTACGTTTCGCGGTCCCCGCGTCGAAACTCGAGAAAAGGAGCACCCGGCACATGGCTACGAAAATTGCGATCAACGGCTTCGGACGTATTGGTCGCTGCATCGTTCGCGCGATCGCCGATCGCGGCATCAAGGACCTCGAGCTCGTCGCCATCAATGATCTGACGGACGCAAAAACGCTCGGTCACCTCTACAACTACGACACGGTTCACGGACGCGCGAAGCACCCCGTGAAGTGCCACGAGGGCACGCTCGAGTTCGCGTTTGGGCACGCCAAGATTCTCGCCGAGAGGGATCCGGCGAAGCTTCCGTGGAAGGAGCTCGGGGTCGACGTCGTGCTCGAGTGCACCGGCCTCTTCACCGAGCGCGACAAGGCAGCTCTTCATCTCACGGCGGGCGCGAAAAAGGTGCTCCTCAGCGCGCCGGCCAAGGGTCAGGACGCGACCATTGTCCTCGGCGTGAACGGCGAGACCTACGACGCTGCGAAGCATCACATCTTGTCCAACGGCTCGTGCACCACGAACTGCCTCGCCCCCGTAGCGAAGGTGATCCTCGACAACTTCGGCATCAAGCAGGGCCTGATGACGACGGTGCACTCCTACACGAACGATCAGTCGGTCCTCGACATCCCCCACCGCAAGGGCGATCTCCGGCGCGCGCGAGCGGCAGCGATGAACATCATTCCCTCCTCGACCGGCGCGGCGAAAGCGCTCGCCGAAGTCATCCCGGCGCTCAAAGGAAAGTTCGACGGCCTCTCGCTCCGCGTTCCCACGATGGACGTGAGCGTGGTCGATTTGACGCTCGAGACAGAGAAGGCTGTCACCAAGGAAGCTCTGCACGCGTTGATGAAGGCGGCCTCGGAAAAAGGGCCCTTGAAGGACATCCTCGGCTACACGGAGGAGCAGCTCGTTTCGAGCGATTTCATTGGCGATCCGCGCTCCTCCGTCTTCGACGGCACGCTCACTCAGGTGATGGGCGATCGGTTCCTCAAGGTCTTCAGCTGGTACGACAACGAGTGGGGATTCTCCAACCGAATGGTGGAGCTCGCTCAGCTCGTCTCGTCCAAACTCTGATGGCGTACCTCGAAGGGATTCGCTCCGTCCGGGATCTGCCGGTCGAAAACAAGCGCGTCTTCTTGCGCGTGGATTTCAACGTCCCGCTCGAGCGCTCCGGCGACAGCGCCACGATTGCCGACGACTCGCGGATCCGCGAAGCGCTCCCCACCATCAAGCACCTCATTGAGCGCGGGGCGCGGCTGGTGATCGCGAGCCACCTCGGTCGACCGAAACCCGGCAAGCACGGCGGGCTCTCGCTCGAGCCGTGCGGAGCGCGTCTTGCGGAGCTCCTCGATGCCGACGTGCGCATGCCCGAGGACTGCGTGGGAGACGCGGCAAAGAAGGTGGTCTACGATCTTCGCGGCGGGCAGGTGTGCCTTCTCGAGAACCTCCGCTTTCATCCCGAGGAAGAAAAAGACGACGAAGCCTTTGCCCTGAAGCTGAAGGAGCTGGCCGATGTTTACGTCGACGACGCGTTCGGCGCCGTGCATCGCGCGCACGCTAGCGTCTTCTCGCTCCCCAAGCTCTTTCGTGATCGCGGCTGCGGTTTTCTCCTTGAGAAAGAGATCGACGCTCTCGGGAAGCTCGTAACCGCGCCCGAAAAACCGTACGTGGCAGTGCTCGGAGGCGCCAAGGTCTCCGATAAGATCGCGGTGCTCGAGTCGCTGCTCACTCAGGTGAACGCGCTCGTCATCGGCGGGGCGATGGCCAACACGTTTCTCGCGGCCAAGATGATCGACGTCAAAGCCTCGCGCGTGGAGACCGACAAGCTCGCCCTCGCCCGCAGCATTCTCGACAAGGCGCGCGAGAAGAAGGTCGATGTCGTCCTTCCGCTCGACGTCGTCGTTGCCGAATCGCTCGACGCATCGAGCGGAGCGATCGTAGATGTCGGTTCCATCCCGGACGGTCACATGGCGCTCGACATCGGCCCGAAGAGCGTCGCGGCCTTCGCCAAGTATTTCACGGACGCGAAGACCATCTTCTGGAACGGGCCAATGGGACTCTTCGAAAAGCCTGCTTTCGCAGATGGCACATTTGGCATCGCACGCGCGATGGCCGAGTCGGGGGCCTTCACCGTCATCGGAGGAGGAGACAGCGCGGCCGCCGTTCACGTTGCTGGCCCCGGAATCGCCGAGAAAATAAGCCATATTTCGACCGGTGGCGGCGCCTCTCTCGAGCTCCTCGAGGGGAAGAAATTGCCCGGCATCGAGGTTCTACGGCAGTGAGGTCGAAGTGAATTCCGAACGAAAGCCGCTCATCGCGGGCAACTGGAAGATGTTCAAGGGCGGCGTCGAAGGGGTCGAGCTCGCCAACGCATGCGGCGCCATCAAGGCCCACACACCAAACGTCGATCTGGTGATCGCACCTCCCTTCACAGTCCTCGCTGCCGCAGCGAGCTCGACGGAAGGAACGGGCCTCGGGATCGCCGGGCAGAATTTTTATCCCAAGGACACCGGCGCGTTCACCGGCGAAATCAGTGCTCCCATGCTGATCGAGTGCGGCTGCAACTTCGTCCTCGTGGGTCACAGCGAGCGCCGCCAGTACTTCGGCGAGACCGACGCTTCGGTCGCCGAGAAGACGAAGATCGCCCTCGCCGCAGGTCTCGTTCCGATCGTGTGCGTCGGCGAAACGCTCGCTGAGCGAGAAGCCGGAAAAACACTCGACGTCGTGCGCCGCCAAGTGAACGCGTTCCTCGACATCGTGGCGAACGCAGAGACCGACGTGGCCATCGCCTACGAGCCCGTGTGGGCGATCGGCACGGGAAAGACTGCCGGTCCAGGAGAAGCCGAGGAGGTTCATGCGGCGATCCGGAGCTGGCTCGTGGAAAAGTCTCCCGACCTCGCGCACCGCACGCGCATCCTCTACGGGGGTTCGGTCAAGGCAGACAACGCGCACGCCCTTCTGTCGGCGCCCAACGTCGACGGGGCGCTGGTTGGCGGCGCAAGCTTGGATGCAACCTCATTCGGTGCTATCGCCACTGCGGCAGAAGCGCTCGTTCGCCTGAAGGTCGGCTGAAAACATGTCTATCCTCGAAACTTTTTTGAAGGTCCTCCACGTCTTCGTGTGCGGCGTGCTCATCTTCGTCGTTCTCCTTCAGCAAGGAAAAGGCGGCGGCATGGGCGCGGCATTCGGCGGTGGAGGCGCAGCGCAGGTCTTCGGCGGGCGCGGAGCCGGCAACATCCTCACACGCGCGACCGCCACCTGCGCGGCGATCTTCATGCTGACCAGCGTCTCCCTCGCGTACATCTCGTCCTCCGGTGACCGCGCGATCAGAGTAAGAGCGGCGATGGAAGAGAAGAAGCGACTCGACAAGGGCTCGCCCACCAAAACGGGCGACAAGCCGACGGACATGAGCCCCGCGCCGATGACGCCCGCGCCGACGAAGTAGTGAGGCGGTGAGAAGCAAGGTCGGCGACGCCGCCGCGCTCGTCGGGCTGAAGTTTGCGCTGGGGTTGTGGCTCGCTCATCAGGGCTTCTCGCACGTCTCGGACGACGACTACGCGCGGACGGTAATTTCCGAGCTCTTCGCGCACTCCCCGAAGCTCGATCCGAGCGGGACCAGCTGGCTGCCGTTACCGTTTTGGATCACGGGCGGCGCGATGATGGTCCTCGGGCGCTCGCTCGAAGTCGCTCGCGGTGTGGCGTTGACCCTCGGTGCGCTCAGCGTGATCCCGCTCTACGTGGCGCTGCGTTCGACCGGCGTTTCGCGGGTGAGCGCGCTCGTCGGCGTTGGCCTCGGAATGGCGACGCCGTGGAATGCGTGGCTCGGTGCGGCTGCCGTTCCGGAGGGGTACGTCGGGGCGTTGGTAGCGGCCGGAGCCATCGCACTTGGTGATGTGCGCACGCGCCCCTGGGCGGCGCTCTGCCTCTTGGCCGCTGCACTTTCGCGCTACGAGGCGTGGCCGGTGTGCGCATTCTTCGGCGCAGTGGTCGCGTGGCGCACGGCACGGAGCGAAGCCGAACGGCGAACCGCCGCGGCGTGGCTGACGGTCGCTCTCGCCATCGCCGGACCACTCGCGTGGATGGCGTGGAATTACCGCGCCCACGGTAGTGCAACGCATTTTTTGACCCGCGTCGCGGCCTATCGTCATGCGATCGGCGCGGGAGGAGAGCCGCTCTACGATCGATTGACCGCCTACCCGTTTGGCCTAATCGCAGGAGCGCCCGACGTCGCATTGATGACCGTGCCGGGGGTAATTGCATTCTGCATATTTCCTGCTGCGCGGGTGCGCTGGACGATGCCGCTCCTCGCGATGCTCTCGATCGTGATTTTTCTTGCTTACGGCGACGCGCATGACGGCGCGCCCACCCATCATCCGGAGCGAACGCTCGTCGCGGTCTGGTGGGTCATGGCGGCGTTCGGATCGGATGGCGCGGGGCGGCTTTTTTCACGCATGGCGTTCGGGCGTTCGGGACGAGAGGCGTGGGGCGTGGCGTTGGCGTCCGGTGTCGCCGTGGCCTGGATCTCGAGCCTGCTCGGGTCGTGGAGCGCGTTCCCCGGGAGCACCGCGCAGGAATTACGCGGCGGACAGATTGCGCGTGGGATGAAACTCAGGAGCGAGGGCGTCGTAAGGTTCGCGGTGACGCCCTGTGCGTACGAGCATTTTGCCTTGATGGCGGCGTTCGGCGCGCCGGAGGGGGTGCGCGTGATGGCTGCGACGCATGCGCCGATCAGCCCGCTGTGCCCGCGCGTGGAGCGCGAGTAGCCGCGCTTTCGGTGGTCCTCACGACGCGGCCGTGATCGAGGGTGACGACGATGTCGCCGAGCGAGATAAGCTCTTCGGTGTGGGCGACGATGGCGATGCGCTTGGTCGCGGAGAGCTCGCGAACGAGATCCGCGACGAGCTTGATTCCGGCCGCGTCGAGGTTGGCGTCGGGCTCGTCGAGGAGGAGGAGCGGTTTGTCGGATGCAAGGAGGCGTGCGAGGGCGAGGCGTTGGCGTTCGCCGGTGGAGAGAGAGCCGACTTTTGCGGAGAGGGGGTCCGTCGGGGATTTTGCGGTGAGCACGTCCCATAGGGCTACGCGCTCGAGGGCGGCTCGCCGCTGGTCAAGAGTCGACGCGTGCGCGACGAGGTCCATTGCCGCATGCACCGTCATTCGCTCGCCGAGATAAGGGCGCTGCGGCAAATACGCGAGGGTGCGCCGCCACTCTCGCTGATCGAGCATGGCCAATCGAACGGCCCCCACGCGAATCTCTCCGTCATCGACGTTGGTCACGCCCAGGAGAAGGCGGAGGACCGTAGATTTCCCCGAGCCGTTCGGTCCCGCGATGACCAACACCCGAGCGCTAGGCCACGTCAAATCTACGTGCCGCAGCGCGGGAGCTTGCGTTCCGGAATAGGAGAAGCACACCTTTCGCCAAACGACGTCGAAAGGTTCGGAACAGCATGACGCTGGCGATGCCGGTTGTGGCAGCTCATCGCCGCTCAGGAGCTGCGCCATCGGCTCAAATCGCACGCGCGCTTTGGTCATCTCGTGGAGGGCCGAGGCCAGCCCAGCAAACACGGGCAGCACGCTTGCGAAGAGTGCCGCGTCCGCGAGCGCACCTGCTGTCATTTCGCCGTGCCACGCGCTATCGAAGAAGAGGGCCCCAGCCACGAGCGCACATCCCGCGGCCACCGGGAGGCGTCCCGCGATACTAGAGAGGCGCTCGGCGCGCAGCGCCTGTGCACTCCACACATGGATCGCTTCAGCGAAGGACTGCCGGAAGGCGACATCCACACCGTTCGCGACCAGCTCAAGACGGCCATGGATGGCCGCAACGACCGCGTCAAGCACAGGTCGGTACGCTTCAGCGGATCGTTCGCTTTCGCGAATCGTCACACGCCGCGCAACGACGACCCCGCCGCCTCCGATCGCCGCGGACAGCGCACCGACGAGGAGAACGTGCCGGGGCTCGATTGCACCGAGGACCACGGTGACGAGAAACGCGGCGACTGTATCTGCGATCAACTGCGGCGAGAGCTCTGCGAGAATGCGTGCTCCGTAGTGAACGCCTTCGATGATCGCGGCCTCGGACTCGTCGGCCTCGAGCGGGCTCGCCCTCAGAAGGTTTCCGCGAAAGAGAGCATCAATGCCCCGAACGGTGAGCGCTACTTCGACGCGTGTACGCAGCGTCCCTCGCGTGAATCCGCGAGCTGCCAGGACGACGCCAAGCGCAACAAGGGCCGCCGCGCTCTGCGCCCCGCCGCGATGCACGAAGAGGAAGGCCGTGGCGACGAGGCCAAGCCTCTCTAGAAGGTGGAGGAGCGCATAACACCCCCACCACCCCCCCAGAGGAGCCAACACGCTCCGTGCGAGAGACAACATCAGCGATAGAGAAATATCTCAGGAGGCGGTCAGAAAAGTTTCATCCAGGGCCGGCGTCGCGAAGATAGTTCGCACAGATGCCGATATTGGCGATCGGGTAGCCCGCGTTGCATTGGGAGACCCCAGCGTCGCGGAGTACGGGGTCCGTGGGATCACCGCAGACGTTCGACTGACATTCCACAGCCTCGTAGCAGCCCCCGCCGAGCGTCTTTTGGGCTGAGCATTGGTCGTTTCCAAGGTAGTTGTTTCCCGAATTCGAGCAATAGCCCGGGACGCCCGTGAGGAGGCCTCCGCACTGGGCGTGACCTTCAAACTCGTTGCCCGCAACAGGGCCGCACGCAGTGCCTGCCGCTCGAGGTGCTGTGCACGTTCCGGCGTCAGGGGTGACGTCGCAATGGTTGGGCGGAGCGCATTCTGCCGACCCGAGGCATCCCTTGGCGCCAAGCGGGATGTTGCCAACGGCGCCCGAGTAACACGTCGTGATCAGATCAGTCAGGTAAGCGCTCGTGGCGAGGCCGCAGGTGAGCCCTTTGACCTTGTCGATACACGCCTTCGCCTTTGTTAGGTCGAACGTGATGTGACCGCCATCGAGAAACGGAGCGATCATATTTTGGCTTGCGACGCCGGTATTCGCGGGGGAGTCCGCAGAGCTCACGCACAAGTCGAGATCGAACGTGGTGGGCCCGCAGCACTCGGCGAGCCGGTTGCAGAAAGCCACGTTTATCTGGTGCGAGTAATCGAGGATTGTGGGCACCCCCACGTCCTTGGCGTCGATCCCCGAGTCCGTCACGGTGATGACATCTGTCCCAGCGTCCATGCCCGGGCTGTCCTGCTTGGTGTCCGTCCCCATCCCCGCGTCCCCGACAGCCGTGTCGTCCCCGCCGCAACCCACCATCAGGACCGATGTAAGCCCGCTGAAAAGCACCACCCCGCCGACAGCAATGCCCAGACGTACCGAGTTCCTCATAAGCAGACTTCTCCTTGTTGGTCCGGAAGATAACACGTGGCCCACGAATTTCACGAACCAGCCAAAGTTTGATGCATCATCGATGCCCGTCGTTCAGTCGTTCGTTTCGTACAATCGTAAGACGGTAGCCTTTTGACAAAAGTTAGCCCAAGCGAGCGATTTCCCGGCCCCCTGGGTCATCCGCACGGAGCGGAGACCCTCCGAACTCGACCCAAGCGTGCGCGTAGAGCGGAGAACTCATACCCGGGTGCACGCCGATCACGACTTCTGAGTCACGCAGACGCGCTGCCACTGTCAGCGCGCGACTAAGACATGTGCCCCCGCCTTCAAGCGCGTCGGCGGCGCGCCTTGCCTCGGCTGCCGTATCGAAGGGGGGCATCAAGCGACCAGCGCCATCGATGAGCCGTTTGGCTAGGATTGGGCTTCGCATCCTGAGTGCGATGCGCGCGACGACGTGAAGAAGCCGCAACGTCAGCATGGAACGAGGAGACCGCGACCAACAAAGTCGTTCGCGAGCGCGAGCAGATCGACCACCAGGCGAGAGGGCGTGACGTCGTAGTCCGGGGCGAACTCCGCAGCGATTTCTTTAACCGATTTCCCGCGCGCGAGCCCAACCCAGAGGCGGGCGCCGACCTCGTTCACGCCAAAGTAGTCCCCCTTCGCAAGATCGAGAATCACGAGCTCACCATCGAATTCGCGCACGTGCACGTCCTTCGGCACGCGCATCCGATCGTCTTCTGCGACGCTCATGGCGCATCTCCGCCGTGGATCCCATCTAGGATGCGCACGATCGAGTCTCCGCAGGCAGCGAGCGCGGCGAGCCCACGCGGCCGCGCCAGCTCAAAAACAGGAACCGCGCGAATGACTGCCTGAAGTTGCTCGAACTCCTGAAGCTGAGCGGCTGGCTCGTCGATGATGAATCGAACTGCCGCGCGAAGCAGCCTCGAAAGCGCTTCTTGACCGTGAAGCTGCCTGACCCGAGGACCGGGGAGGCGGTCGTCGAATGCTAGGTGGACCAGCGCTACGAGCGGTTCTGGCTGGGTTGCGACTTGCGCATGGGGCACGGCAGTTTTGCGGGTCGTTTCTCCAAAACCAAGCGCAGCATGCGCGGCAGGCAGCAACCAGCTCATCGTCTCGCTTGGAACCACCTCCACGGCCTTCGCGCAAAACTCGATGGCAGCCGTATCGTCCGCGAAAAAGACGACACCCGGCCGCTGCGCGAGGTGGGCAACCGTCGTCGATTTTCCAGTTTCACTTTCACCAAAGCAGGCAACGAGACGGCCATGGATCGAAACCGCGCTTGCATGGAGTGTGAGCTTCCCCTGGAGATGTCGCACCAAGGCCCTCGCCAGTCCCTTATGGAGCTTCGCAATCAGTTCAGGGTTGGCGTCGGGCGCGGGCGTGAGATCGAAACTCGTGCCCGAGCGATTCGCTCGGAGGGTGCAGTGACCCGCCCACTCCGCAACCAGGTCACTGCCCGCGCGACCGATACGGAAATTCAGGTCGCCGTTTTCCTCGCGATGCTCGCCAAGCCACGTGACCGTCATCTGAGCAGATTCTAGCACCGCGTCCGACGGCTTTCAGCGAAGGCTTCGACCGCCAAAGCGGGCCACAGCGAAACCCACGACTCGCCGGCCAACGGCTGGCTCGCAAACGCGTCGAACGCTGCTCGGTAGCCAGAAGGGTCAACGAGACCGAGAGCAGCAAGGTTCGGCATCGCCGCCAGGTCTCGGAACGACGCGAGCCCTCCCGCCGCTTCCATCACTTCAATGAACGCAGGCTCGAAATCGGCCTTGTCGGGGCGAAGCCGGACGCTTTCAGGAATCAATCCTTTCAATGCGAGTCGGAAGAGGCCCCTCATTTGTGAGCCGTGGAACAGAAGGAGCGGCGGCAACCGCATCACGAATTCGATCAGATCATCGTCGAGAAATGGATCGATGCGCAGCACCCCGCTCGCCTGTTCTAGGAGAGACCGCTCGTCGGCCGCCTCCAAGAAGTCCGGAGACGTGCGGAACCGCGCGAGCCGGTCAGTCGGTGTCTCGAGCTCGTTGGGCGCGTTGTCAACGACGACCGTGTCGAGAAAAGCCTGCAGCTCGGGCCCAGCCCACGTGCATCCTCTGCGGCGCAATCTTCGGCGCCTTTTGGTCTGCAGCGCCGACGGAATGAGCCGAGCCGCGAGAGGTCGGATGAGAAACTCGCTGACCCGCCTCAAGGGGTTCGTCGTCCACGGCACGCGTAGACGCGCGGCTTGCACGATCGCCTGGACGATCTCACCGCTCAGAATGCGATGCGATAGGATTCGAGGGTCGCCGTCGAAGATATCGTCACCGCCGTTGCCCGTGAGCACCAGGCTGGCACCGCGCTCAGCCGCCTTGGTCATGAGCGCGAGCAGGCTCGCCGCTCCGGTTCTGACGAAAGGCGTTTGGTCGACCACGAAGGCTTTGCGAACGAGCGGTCCACCGTCTCTCGGCGCGACACGGATCGGCGTGATTCCGAGAGCCTCAGTAAGGACACGCATGTGCGGTCGGTCGTCGCCCGGACCCGCAAAATGCAGGGTGATCGCGTCAATTTCCGGCTGGCCAGCGCCACGCGCCTCTGCCACGACCGCAGCGAGAAGCGCACTCGAGTCGACCCCTCCACCGGCGAGGACTCCAATGCGTTTTCGGCCCTTGATCGCCCGGGCAACGCTCGCTCGAATGAGCCTGTGCACTTCGATGGCTGCCTCCTCGGGAGCGATCGCAAGGGTGGGACCGATGAATCTGGCGATTGGTTCGTGGTAACGGCGCCCGTCTATTGAAATGTGCGCGCGGTGAGCGCTGGGGACGCGGTAAACCCCCTCAAAGTGTGTCTCGCCGAGGTCACGCATCGGAAGATCCGCGATCAGGGATGCGAGACGCTGGCGATTCAAAGTTGGCGGACGACCGAGGCACTCGACCAGCGGGCCTATACGCTCGCAGACGAGAATTTCGCCGCCGTCGATTGCGTAGAAGAGTGGGCGCCCTCCAAAGGCACCGCGCGTGAGCTCTAGGTCGTGTGTGTAGCGGGTGACAGAGGACGCGCCCGACGATTCCATCGGCTACAACGGATCCGAATCGAGCCTACGACTGTTTCGTCAGACTCGATCTCAGAGCGGATATTTCGCCTTCGAGTCGGCTGATCGTCAACTGCTGCTCTTGAACGACGGCAGCGATCGCCGAGGCAAAGCCATAGAGGTTCACCGAGTTCGATTCCGTCATCGAAAAGGGTGCGCCTGGAGCGTCCTCGAGAATGAAACCGAGCTGCCGCCCCGGCTCCTCGACTTCCGGCTTGTAAAAATAACGCGCGAGCTTGAGACCGAGGACGTGGCTTGCAACCTCCTTGCGATCTGCAGCGGACAAGTAGTGGATGTCCGTCTTCACCTCGCGCGTCGACAGCGTCTTCTTCGTCGGGAGGTCGCTTGTCTTCCCTGTCTTGAGAGTCAACTCACGGACCGAGCCGAGGTGACGCATGGCGGGAGGCGTGTACGAGCGGACCGGCGCTGCCCCTTTGGTGGCGATCGTCTCAGTCTTCGGATCTAGTTTCGCGTCGGCCATCGTCTTCCAAGCTCCCATGCTGCTTCTGTCACGAACGGTCTCTTCCGGCCTTCATCAGATGCCCAGGCTACCTGCCAGATTCAAAAAGAGCTAAGCACGTCCCGCCCGCGCGGGCAATTCACGAAGCCGCCGGCAACGCGGAGGGCGCCGGAGCGCCGCTTGGGGCACGAATCCCGTTCAAAATCATATCCAGCCCAGCAAGCATCCTTCGCTCCAGCCGCTCTTCGCGGTCGGGCCCCCGGTTGTGAAATAAATACGTCGTCAGCTGCAGGTCCTGAAGCAAGCTCGCGACGGCCTCGACGTCTAAATCGACGCGAAATACGCCCTGGCGGCCGCCGAGCTTCAGCACTTCGATTACGCCGGCCGAACCGAGCGACCGCAGCTCGTGAAGGCGTTCGGCCCAGCTCGGCAAGAGCTCCGCTGTTTTCCCGAAGAGCAAATCCCGCACGAGCGGCCGGTGGTCCAGGTACGCGAGGGCCGACTTCGACATCATCGCAAGGAGCTCGTCGGCCGGGATTCGCGGGTCGATGAGCTTCGAGACCTCGGCGACCCAGGAGCGCACGTCGCGGTGGAGAACCTGGTAAAAGAGGTCCTCTTTCGACTCGCACGCCAGGTAGATCGTTCCTTTGGCGACTTTCGCCCCCTTGGCGATGTCGTCCACAGAGGCCTTCTTAAACCCAAACCGCGCGAACGCACGGGCAGCCTCGAGCAAAATACAGTCTTTTTTGGCTTGATCCATGGGATGACCAGAATTGTATTTGAGTCACTAAGCGCCTTGCGTCAAGGCGCGGTCTAGGAGACGGCCATGTTGCGCGATCGTCGTACCCACCTTTTGGCGCTCTTCTTTTTCCTCGCGGCCTGCAAACACCCTGCGAAAACCAAGGAATGGCCAGCCGGGATGACGGCCGAGCCCGCCGAGCAAGTCGTCGCGCGCGTGCGTGCGCCAGGCGCCGTGACGCTCTTCGTTGTTTATGCGTCGTGGTGCACGTCGTGCCGAAAGGAGCTGCCGATGATCGGTGAGCTCTCCGCCGCCTACGCCAAAAAAGGAATGCGGGTCGTCGCGATCTCGACTGACGAAGATCCGCAGGACTTCGCGGAAATGCTCGCCGACCACCCCATGCCGTTTCCGCTCGTGCGCGTCTCGCCCCAAGGGAGTCTCCCGGCTGCGGTAAAAAGCTACGGTGGTACGTACCACGGCGTGATTCCGTACACGGCGCTCTTCGATCGCAGCGGCGCGCTCGTCAAAGAATGGCCGGAAGGAGATGCGACGAAGCCCGCGCTCGAAGCGGCCCTCGCGTCGATCCTCTAGTGGTCTTGAGTCGCGGTCCTCGAGCTCAGTCGCGCTCTTGGAAGTCGCGATCGAGGCGAGCTTCGAGCTCCCCGGCGTCACGCTGCCAGAAGACGTCGTCGGCGAGGCCGGGAGGCGCGCCCGCCGCCCGCCCGTTTGGGTACGTCGCTTGGGCGAGCGCTTTTGTCGTTGCAACTTTTCCGAGCGCGTCCGAGAGCGGCGTCTCGCCGGCGTCGACGCTCTTCAGCAACTTGCATCGGTAGTTGCCGCATCTCGTCGGCCTTTCGGCGTACGCGTTGCAGCGCGCACCATCGAAGCAGGCGCACGGCTGAAGGAACGCGCGGCTCTCGCCCTTGTCGATGAGGGGAAGCTGCAATCGCTCAGCCCACGCAAGCTCGCTTGGCTCGAGCCGCACCCAGGAAAACAGCATCCCGTCGCAGCACATACCGCACGACGCGCACAGTCTTTCGCCCGCGCTCAAAAGGCGAGGCTCCACTTGTCGCGCAAGTAACTTTCAACGCGCGTGCGCGGGCCATCACCGAGCGTCGCGTTGTAATAGAGCACCTCGGCTACGTTCGCGTTTGCGAGCTGCATGCCGGAGTAGTGGCAACCAATCGTGAATACGTCGGCGGCGGGCATCGCATCGGCAAAATACGACGCCTGCTCGACGAGCTTTCCGTTTCTCCAGGTTTGCGCGCCGCCGAGGACGTTCGGTGCGAGCCGCGCGGTGATCACGTCGTACGCAGTGAGGTCGTGCGCCACTCGCACCAACACGGTTTGTTCGCCGGTCACGAGAAAGCGGAAGTCCGGTGACGGTGCTGCGGGCGCGTTGTCGTACGGAAAAACGAGGACGCTCGGGAGCGCCCCTTGAAAGCGGAGAAGCGACTCGGGAGCGCCCTGGGTGACGGCGAAAATTGTCGCGGCAACGCCGCCCGGTGCTCCAGTCCACGTCGTCGTCAGGCACGTTTGCCGCGCGCGCTCGAACGACACCACGGGTTTTCCGGCAAGAGAGTTGGCGACGAGGACGGGACGCTCGCTTGCAACCCCTTGAGCTCCGCCGTGACCGTGACCGGAGAGATCTTCCCACACGACGACGCCGTTGTTCGGCCCGGCGTCCTCTCGGGAAGCGGCATCGCCCGCGTCGGGGAACGCCACGGTCACCCCGCGATCAGCAGCCAACCACAGCTGTAGGTCGCCGGGCGCGAAGACATCGAACGCCAAGCCGTCCTTCACTTGCCCATCGGGCTCGATCACGTCCGGCATGTCTGTGGCGTCGTCCGCTGCGGCGGCGTCGGCGGACACGCCAGCCTCTTCGGCGAGCTTCGCGTCGTCGAACTGAGCGCCGATCAGTTGCGCGCATCCGGCACACGCAACGAGAGCAACGAACACGCTCCGCTTCAACGCGCTCAGGTGCCGCGCAGGCGATCGGCGCATTTAGAAGCTCCTGCGAAGCGTAAAGCTCGCGCCGCCCGGGAAAGCAACGGGAGCGAGCGTCGTCTGCTGCAGCGTGTGGGGGTTGGCGAACACCAGGTATATGCCGGCGCCGGTAGCAACGAGCCCTGCGGCAAGGGTGATGGTGCTCACGGTGGCGAGCCGCTTTCCCGATTGCGCGGCGTCGTAGCCAGCGCGGTTGCAGACGTTGTCCGTCGAGCAATTGCCGGCGCGGGTAGACTCGCGATCGATCGCAAAGAGACCGGTCACACTTCCCACCCAGATACTTGCCAGCCCAAGCCCGCCGGCGACGAAGCCTATTGTGCGCAGAGTCGTCGAGCGCTGCTCGCGCGCTTCGGGGGTCACGGTCGGCGCCGCTTCCACGAACGTCGGCACCGCGGCCTCGAGCGGAGGACCGGGCCACACCGTGAGCGCGCGTGCTTCGCCTTCTCTCAAGCTCACGCCTTGACGCGACCCGCGGTACCCGACCCCCGTCACGACGACCACGTGGTTGCCTGGCGCGAGCAAGATCGGCGTCGCGAGCTTCGTGTCATCGATCACGTCGTCGTCCACTTTGATTTTTGTTCCCGACGGCGCGCCGTCACCAAGGCGAAGCTGAAGACGAGGGGCGTTCTTCTCGATCGCGGCGATTCGATCTTTTACGAGCGTGAGGCGATCGTCAGTCACCGAGAGGCTCGAGAACGCCTTCTCGTAGTAGTCGCGGGCCAGACTGGGGTGACCCAAGTGCTCCTCACAATCGCCGAGGTTGATCAGCGTCCCCACCGCGGACTCGAGGCGATAGCTCTCTTTGAAGAGGCTGCACGCGGTCGAATATTGACCAAGCGCCGTGGCCTGGCGCCCAAGCCCGAAGTTGCGCTCGGCCTCGGACTTCCCCTGCCCGGAAGCAACACTGGCCGAGAGGACGATCGCTCCGGCGACGGCCACGCAAATTACTTCCGACGATCGAGCCAAGATTTTTCCACGGACGGGGTGGGCGGAATTTTTCCGCGATGAGGCTTGGCCACGGGCCTTGCAGACGACGACGGCGATGTCGCGGCGGCACCGAGATCCTGGAACGGGGCGGTCTCCGGCTGCCCCGAAGGCACGTCCGGAGGCGGCGGCGCAGGTGCGGCGATGGACGCGATTGACCTTGCGGCGACGGACGCGGTGGGGCGGAACCGGACGAACGCGGCAGCAGCGACGAGGAGCGCGACTCCCACTCCAGCGGCGAGAACGAACACGAGCGCGCGACTGGACGTGCGGGGGCCGACCACGACACCGCTCTGCGTGAGAGTCGGGAGCGGCGGGCGGTCAGTGACATCGTTCCTCTCACCGGCGGCGACGGCGAGTCTCATCATGCTTGAGTCAGAATGGGAGAAAGCGTTGTCGGTCGGGGCCGCGACCTTCGCCCCTGCTTGTCGAAGCGCGTAGTGCATCGCCCGCGCACTCGACCATCGCTGCCCCTTGTCGAACTGTAGAGCGCGATCGACGAGCTCCACGATGTCCGGTGGAGTCTCCGGCGCGAAGAACGCGATCGACGGCGCGGGGCGGGTGGCAGCGGCTACGAGGATCTCGTTCGCCGTGTTGTAGTCGTGTACGAGACGACCACTGAGCAGCGTGAAGAGCGTCGCTCCGACGGCCCACACGTCGGACAGCGCGTCGACCTCGGGCATTCGACCGAGAGCTTGCTCCGGCGGCATGAAGGCAGGCGTACCCATCGCCCCCGCGGTGAGCCCCGCGGCGGACTTCGTGCCGCTCTGCAAGCTTGCGATTCCGAAGTCGAGCACCCTGGTCGCGCGATCACGGGTAATGAAAATATTTTCGGGTTTGATGTCCCGATGCACCACGCCAGCTGCGTGCGCTGCCGCGAGAATGTCGAGCAGCTCTTCGCCAATCTTAAGGACGTCGTGAAGCGGGAGCCGACCTCCGAGGCGCGCGGCGCGATCCGCGGCCGTCTCCCCTTCCAGGAGATCCATGACCAGGAACACCGCACCGTCGTCGGTCTTGTCGTCATCGAGGACCCGGACGACGCCCGGGTGGTTGACGGTGTTTGCGACGTAGCCTTCTCGCTGAAACCGCGTCCGAAGGCTGACGTCCACGCATAGCTGCACGTGGAGAATTTTGACGGCGACGCGATTTCCGTTTCGGTGCGTCGCCGCGTACACCGCAGCCATCCCGCCGACGCCAATCAGCGAATCGATGCGCCATTTCCGCTTCAGGGTCGTCCCGATGCGTGCGTCGACGATATCGACGACTGCGGGATCTAGGTTCGACATACTGCCCTGCGACGATATCACGGACCCTCGTTCAACCGCCCAACGCCCCTCCGGGTGGGAGCTGCGCGTACGCCCTCCCTCATCTCACTGGCCCGAGCGCGGTCCCCTGGTGAACGCCTCTCTGTTCACGGTCGCCCCGCTTTTTTGGTGCGATCCAGGCGCGCTAGCTTGGCGCCAATATTGCGATCACGGTACTCGAGCTTACGTGAGTGAACTTATTCCTGGGTTGATGGTGACCAGCACGGTCCGTCTCGAGCGCCCCCTCGGCGAAGGCGGGATGGGCAGCGTTTGGGTTGCCGAGCACCTAGCGCTGAAGACCACCGTGGTCGTGAAGTTCATGTCGAAGGAGCTCGCGGCGAACGCCGACGCGGTGGAGCGGTTCTCGCGCGAAGCGGCCGCGGCCGCGCAAGTAAAGAGCCCTCACGTCGTCCACACCCTCGACTACGGCGTGACGGCCGAGAACGTTCCATACATCGTGATGGAGCTGCTCGACGGTCACGATCTCGGCGCCCAGCTCGTGCTAACTCCGGTTCTTTCACCGCGCGACGTCGCAGGCATCATCGGCCAAGCCGCCAAGGCGCTCGCTCGGGCGCACGCCGTGGGGATCGTTCATCGCGACATCAAGCCGGACAATATTTTTCTCTGCGATGCCGATGGCGGCGACGTCTTCGTGAAGCTGCTCGATTTCGGGATCGCAAAATCGACCCAGGCGCTCGGCACTGGAACGCGCACGGGCAGCATCATCGGGACGCCCTCGTACATGAGCCCGGAGCAGATCACTGGCGCGAAGATCGATCATCGCACCGACCTATGGTCCCTTGGCGCGGTGGCGTTCGAGGCGATGACGGGCAAAAAACCGTACGACGGCGACAACGTCGGAGCGATCGCCCTCTCGATCCACGGAGTTCAACCCGTGCCGTCGGCTCTAAACCCGGCGCTCTCGCCCGCCATCGATGCCTGGTTTGCGCGGGCCTGCGCGGTCGATGTGCAGAGCCGCTTCTCTTCGGCCAAAGAGCTCGCGCAAAGCCTTGCCGAAGCCGTCTCTGGCGCTGCGAGCGTCCCGCGCATCCTCTCGCTCCGTCCGGAGCGGATGATCACCGGGCCGGCAACGTCGGAGCTTGGCTCGCGTCAGCGCCCCGCTACCCAGCTCGCCGCAAGCATCGCCCCCGCCGACGATGCGCCGGCACGCTCCCCGAAAAGGATCGCGGCCGCGGTGGGCGGCTTGGCGATGCTCCTTGGCGTGATCGCCACCGTCACTCTCCTCGGGGGGACCCCACGTGCAACCGGCGTCTCTCCGCTCAGCGCCGCTGCGGTCGGCGCTGCTCCAGCGACGTTCGCACCTCCGTCGACGTCGGTGACCGCAGCAACGACGGCGATCGCAATCCCCGAGCCGCCGCCCGTGATCGTTCCGCCGGTCGCCAGCACCCCGATCGCCCCGATCGCGCCGAACGCTGGGAAGCCGAAACACCCAGACCCTCCGAAGCCCCCACCGAGTGCGATCGCGCCGCTCGTAAAGCCGCCACCCGCTGAGGCATCGGCAAAAGCTCGGGCGATCGACGACGACATCAAGTGAGCCGCAGCCGCGTGCTAACCTTTGCCGTCCATGGACAGCGTCCGTCACCTCGTCATCGGCGCCGGGATTAGCGGCCTCGCCACTGCCGCGTTTCTTCGCGACCCCGACTACCTCGTCCTCGAAGCGGACCGCGAAATCGGCGGCTACTGCAAGACGATCACGCGCGACGGATTCACGTGGGACTACTCCGGTCACTTCTTTCACTTCAAGCATCCGGACATCGAAGCCTGGCTGCGGGAGCGGATGGCGGCGCAGGTCGTTCGCACCATCGCGAAGCTCAGCTTCATTTCCTACGGCGGCTCGCTGATCGATTTTCCGTTTCAGAAAAATATTCACCAGCTCCCTCAGCCCGAGTTCGTCGAGTGCCTCTACGACCTGTATTTTGCGCAGACGGGGAAGGACAAGGCGCCGGAGACGAGCTTCAAGGAGATGCTCTACGCGCGCTTCGGGCGGGGCATCGCCGAAAAATTTCTCATCCCCTACAACGAGAAGCTCTACGCGTGCGATCTCGGAACGCTCGACAAAGACGCCATGGGGCGCTTTTTTCCCCACGCCGACCTCACCGACATCATTCGCAACATGCGCGTCGCCGACAACGCGACGTACAACGCAAACTTCACCTATCCCGAAGGTGGCGCGATCGAATACGTGAAGGCCTTGGCGAGCGCGGTGCGTCCGGAGGCCATCTCTGTCGGAGAGGAGCTCGTGGCGATCGACCTACGTCGTCGCGTCGCAACGACGAACAAGCGCGAAATTCGCTTCGAGCGAATGATCACCTCGGCGCCTTTCAATCGCCTCGTGAAGATGGCGGGTCTTCCCCACGACGAGGCGTCCTTCACCTGGAACAAGGTGCTCGTCTTCAATCTCGGCTTCGACAAGAAGGGGGCAACCGGGCGGCACTGGGTTTACTACCCGGGGCGCGACGTCTCTTTTTATCGCATCGGTTACTACGACAACATTTTCGATACCGCGCGCCTCAGTCTTTACGTGGAGCTCGGCTTCGCCCGAGACGCCAAGCTCGACAGCGACGAGATCGAGCGGCTGCGCGGCGTAGTTCTCCGAGATCTAAAGGCAGCAGGCGTCATCTCCGATCACCGCTTGGTGGCTCATCACTCGGTGGTCATGGATCCGGCCTACGTGCACATCACGCGGTCGTCGCTGGCCGAGCACACGCGGCTTTCCCGCATTTTGAAGGCAAACGGCGTCTACGCGCTCGGCCGTTACGGCGGCTGGACCTACTGCTCCATCGAAGACAACATCGTCGAAGCGCGCGCGCTCGCCGCCGACTTAGACGCGGGATGATCACATGTGCCTCCCTCCACGCGCGAGGCGTTACGCGAACACGCGACGGCGAACGCACCAAAGCTCAAGCCCGTTGGCGAAAGCGGGCGTAGACCGCGCCACGCTCAGAACCAGGCGTCCAGGGCTCGCGCGTACGAGTCCTCCTCCGATTGGCAAAGAAGCGCTAGCTGGGCTACGCGAGGGAGCTCGGTCTTGATCCAATATTGGGCCGCACACAACTTTCCTTCGTAGAATTCAGGGTCGCTCGTGCCGCGAGAGAGAGCCTCTTTCGCAATCGTCGCCTGCCACAGCCACAACCAGGCCACGACCACGATCGCGGAGAGGGCTAGGAAATCCGTGCTGTGGCGCATCATGCGATCGACGTCGCCCTGCGCGCCGAGGGCTCCAAGATGCACTGTGACCTCTCCGAGAACGCGCATCGAATCACGAAGCGCCGACGTCCACTCGGGGTCGATTCCCGCTCTCGATGCGCGGGCGATCGCCACCTCGGTCTCCTCGAGCAAGATCTGAACGGGCGCGCCTCCCTCGGCGACGATCCGGCGGCCGAGAAGATCGAGCCCTTGAATGCCGGTCGTCCCTTCGTGAATGCTGTTGAGCTTTTGATCGCGCAGCCACGACTCCGGGAGCTGCTCACTCGAGTAACCGTAGCCACCGTGGATCTGGACCGCGAGGGCGTTCGATTCGAACCCCCACTCCGCGGGAAAGCTCTTGGCGATCGGCGTGAGCGCGTCGAGAAGGACGGACGAACGCTTGCGTAGCTCTGCATCTAGGGCGTGCTCCGCGAGGTCGGCCTGCTTGGCCGTGAACGCGACGAGCGCGAGACCGCCTTCCACGATCGCCTTCTGCCGAAGGAGCATGCGACGTACGTCGGCGTGCTCGATGATCGCGATCTGAGGGTGGCTCGGATCTCTTGCGGTGAGCGGGCGACCTTGGGTGCGCGTGCGCGCGTAGGCGAGGGACTCTTGGTAGGCAACCGACGCCGTCGCGACGCCGTTGACCCCCACCATGATCCGCGCCTCGTTCATCATCTGGAACATGTAGTGGATCCCCTTGTGTCGTTCGCCGACGAGCCACCCCCGGCAGTCTCCGCCATCGCCGAACGACAGAGCGAGGCTGGGAAGGCCGCGCCAACCGATTTTGTGAATGAGGCCGGCAACGTGGACGTCGTTCGACACGAGCGCGCCAGCCTCCAGCCTCCGCTTGGGCACCGCGAAGAGCGAGACTCCCCTCATGCCGGCCGGGCCACCCTCGATGCGCGCGAGGGTCATGTGCACGATGTTCTCGGTAAGATCGTGATCGCCCCCCGAGATGAAGATTTTCGAGCCCACGATCGAGTACGAGCCGTCGTCTCGCTCGCTCGCGCGGGTCGTGACGTCGGCGAGGCTGCTGCCGGCATGCGGTTCGGTGAGGGCCATCGTGCCCGTCCACTCGCCTGCGTAGAGGCGATCCATCATGGCGCGCTTCACGGCCTCGTCTCCGAAGGCCTCAATCAAATGCGCCGCTCCCGTGGTCAGGCCCGCGTAGCCATATGCGCTCAAGTTTGCCGCCATGAGGTACGCGTGCGCGAGGGTGGCAACGGTGAACGGGAGCTGCTGCCCTCCAACGCTTGCCGGGCGTGTGGCGTTCACGATTCCCAGCGCGACGAGCTGCGGCCAGATCGCCTTCATCGACGGATGGGTGACCACCGCGCCGCGCTCGATTCGCGCGGGAGCTTCGTCCATCGGTTTGTACGCGGGAAAGAGCACCTCGCGGGCGAGGCGACGCACGCTGCGCAAGTAAAGATCGAACGTATCGCGCGAGTGCTCGGCGAACGCGGGCAGCGCCGTCAACTCAGGCGCATCGAGCATCTCGTAGAGAAGGAAATCGACGTCGCGGTCCCGAAGAAGAGCGTTCATTTGCAGACAGTCTGCGCCATAGTGACGCCGACGTGGCAACGAGATCGAAGGGCGACGATGTGATTGTGGTCGGTGCGGCGGCGCACCCATTTCGCGACGCCTATCACTCGGTCCTGCGCATGTCATGGCCGGCCATGCTCTTCGGGATCGCGGGGGCGTTCTTGCTAATGAACCTCCTCTTCGCGTTGGCCTTCGCTTGGGCTGGGGGCGTCGTGGGCGTAAGACCCGGATCCATCCGCGACGCGTTCTTCTTCAGCGTTCAGACGATGGGGACGATCGGATACGGCTCGATGTATCCCGTGTCCACTGCGGCCCACGCGATCGTCGTCGCCGAATCGGTGGTCGGGCTGATCTTCACGGCGCTGGCCACGGGCATTATCTTCGCGCGCTTTTCCCAGGTCACTGGTCGGTTGGTCTTCTCGCGCAAGGCCACCATCTCGCCGATGAACGGCGTTCCCACCCTCGCCTTCCGGATCGGCAACGATCGCGCGAGCACCATCTTCGAAGCCCAAGTTCGGGTCGCCATCATTCGCACGGAGAAGACGAGTGAAGGGGTGACCTTCTATCGCCTCTACGACGTCGAGCTCGCGCGCGATCGCTCCCCCGCCCTCTCCCGCTCGTGGACGGTGATGTCTCCGATCACCGAGAAAAGCCCTCTTTTCAACGCGACGCCCGAGTCCTGCGCGGCCGGCGAGATCGAGCTCGCGGTCGCCGTGGTGGGCACCGACGACACCTCGCTCCAGCCCGTCCACGCTCGTCACCGCTACCCTCTCGCGGACATCGTGTGGGGCGCGCGGCTCGCCGACGTGCTCAGCGAACGACCGGATGGTCAGATCCAGCTCGACGTCGGGCGCTTTCACGAGATCGTGGAGACCGCGCCAACGGCAACGTTCCCGTACCCCAGCTCCTGATGGACTTAAGTTGCCGGACGACCCGAATCTTGTTCGAAGCGGCGGAGGCGGAGGGAATCCCGCGGGCGCACCTGGCGTTCGGTCTCGGACTTGATCACGCAGCGCTTGGAAACGAGCGCAACACCGTCCCGTGGTCCGCCATGGCGAGGCTCCTCAATCGCCTCTCAGAGCTCGTCGGTCACGACCCCGACCGCATCCGTAAGGTCGGAGGGCGGGTGATGACCGTGCCTGCGTACGATTTTTTTCTGCCGCAGCTGGCGCGCAACGTCGTCTCGGTTCGCCGCTTGTGCGAGGCCGGAGCCCGGTGGCTTGCACCTTCGCACTTCCCGCATATCCCTCTGCGCATGGAGTTCTCGTCCGATCGTCGCGTTCGCTGTCGCGGCGAGATCCCCGCGCGGTATGCGGAGTGCGCCGCTTTCTTCTACGTCGCGGAAGGGACGATCCGCGAGACTCCGCGGCTGCTCGACCTTCCGAGGGCCGTCATCGAGGAGAGCACCGTCACCCCGCGAAGCTTCGACACTACGTTTCTCATGCCCCCTTCTCAGTCGCTCTTCGCGCGAGGCAAACGGTCACTCCACGCCGCCCTGAGGGCGCGCGAGACGGTCGATCTTCTCGAGCGGCAAAAAGTCGAGCTCGAGCGGAGCTTCACGGCTTTCCGGCGGGCGTCGGAGGAATTTCACGCGCTTCTCGATCGCCTCCCCGACCTGGTGGTCATCCATCGCGAAGGGACGATGCTCTGGGTCAATCGAGCCCTCGTGTCCGCGCTCGGCTACGAGAGCGCTGACGAGCTCATCGGCCAGCCCATGCCGCTCATCGTGCACGACTCGTCGCGCGCATTCATGATGGAGCGCATGCGAATCCCGGCCGGAGCCGCGGGCCTCCCGGATCTCACCGAAGCACGGCTGCGAAAGCCCAATGGCGAAGTGTTGACCATCGAGGTCACCCCCACGCAAAACGTCGACTTCGGCGGCGCGCCGGCTCGTCTCGTGGTGGGTCGCGACGTCACCGAACGCGTGCGGATCCAGCAGCATCTGGTCACTGCCGATCGGCTGGCGTCTCTCGGACTCCTCGCTGCGGGGGTGGCGCACGAGATCAACAATCCGCTCGCGTACGTCCTCGGCAACGTAGAAACGATGGGCCGCACCCTCCCCAACGCCGCACGCGACCTCCGCGCGCTCGAAGGCGAAAGCGATCCCGAGCGGGTGAAACACCACGTGGATGCTGCCCTTCGGACAATCGAACAAGTCTCGGCGATGCAGCGCACGGCGCGCGAGGGCTGCCTGCAAATGCGCCTTATCGTCGGCGATCTGAAGACCTTCTGCCGCGCCGACGAAGATGCTCTTGACCTCGTCGATGTGCGCTGGGCGCTCGAGGCGGCCACGAACATCGCTCGAATGGAAATTGAAAAACGCGCGCGCCTGGTCACCCACTACGCAGACGTGCCGCTCGTGCGAGCGAACGAGTCGCGCCTCGCTCAGGTGTTCCTCAATTTGCTAGTGAACGCTGCGCAGGCCATTCCCGAGGGCGATCCGGCGCGAAACGAGGTTTGCATTAACACCAGCGTCGACCCGTTCGGAAGAGTGGTGATCGAGATCTCGGACACCGGTCCCGGGATTGCCGCCGACGAGATCGAACGGGTATTCGATCCCTTCTTCACCACGAAGCCCGCGGGCAAGGGCACCGGTCTCGGCTTGTCCATCTGCCACGGGATCGTCGCCGGGCTGCAAGGAGCGATAGGCGTCACCTCCGCGCCAGGCAACGGGGCTACCTTCCGCGTCACGCTTCCTAGTGCGCAGCCGAGTCCGCAGGTTCAACTCGAGGACTAGACGTCACATCACTCGAGCACACTAGCTTTCGCGCGTGGGTCGCTGGCGGATCAAGCCTTCTTGCGCCGTCGATGCGACGAGGCGTCCGTCCTGCGTGAACACGCGACCGCGCACGATGCCGCGCCCGCCATGCGCAGCGGGGCTGTCCATGACGTGAAGGAGCCACTCGTCCACCCGAAAAGGTTGATGGAACCACATCACGTGATCGAGGCTGGCGACCTGCATGCCCGGCGTGAGCCACGTGACTCCGTGCGGCAGGAGAGCGGTCGTGATGAACGAGTGGTCCGACGCGTAAGCGAGGAGATACGCGTGCAGCGCCGGATCATCGGGGAGGCGTTCGACGGTGCGGAGCCACACCATTCGTTGCGGCGCACGCGGCGGAGGCAGAAACGGATCGCCTCCGTCGGCCGGACGCAGCTCGAACGGACGATCGGCCATCGCTCGCTCACGGAGCTGCGCAGGCAACTTCGACGCGTGCTCACGCGCCCGGTCTTGCTCCGTCGGCAGCGACTCCGGCGGTGGCGCGTCGGGCATTTCGTCTTGATGCTCGAAGCCGCGCTCGGGCTTTTGGAACGAGGTGGCCAGGTTGAGGATTGCCTTGCCGCCTTGAATGGCGACGACCCGGCGCGTGGTGAACGAGCCGCCGTCGCGAATGCGATCGACTTCGTAGACGATGGGCCGCGAAACGTCCCCGGGGCGCAAAAAATAGGCGTTCAGCGAGTGGACGTGGCGCTCAGCCGGCACCGTCTGCGCAGCCGCAGACAGCGCTTGGCCGAGAACCTGACCGCCGAAGACCGTGCCCCAACCGAGATCCTGGCTCTGCCCGCGGAACAGGTTCTCTTCGATGCGCTCGAGCGCGAGGAGCTTTACGAGCTCGTCGAGGACAGTCGACATTCGTACGGTCGATCGAAGGAGCGCGCCTTGGTCACTTCGGTTTCGCCCAAACGCCGAACGCGTACTTTCCCTTGCCGACGCCGTCGACCTCGATGTGGAAATCATACGTCGCGTCTTCCGTCATGCACCAGGGCTTGCTGGCCTCGATGATCGCGACGGGGCTCTCCTGCTTGTCGTCGGCGACGATCGCGCCGTTCGGTTTCTCGACGAGGATGTCGAGGTCTTTGATCCCCGAGTCGGCGACCGCGAAATACCGGTAGCACATGCCGTTCATCAGGCTGAGGCGGAAGGTGTCGCGCTTGTCGTGCTGGTGGTGGAGGTGACCGACCTGGGGCTTGGCGTACTCCGCGAGGCCGGTCGCAGCTCCGCACTTGCTGACGATGTTGTCGAAGTCTTTCTGGTGATCGCCGGAGAGGGAGATCGTGCTCCAGCACTCCTTGTCGCCGACCGTGGACTTCGGGAACACAGGCTTGTTCGTTTTCGTGAAGAGAGCGGCCATCGTGATGGGGGTCTTGGACTCAGCCTTGTCGTCGAGCTCGTCTTGCGCGGGCGAGCCAGCGGCGGGGGCGGCGGGCATGGCGGGCGTGGCGCTCGCAACCGGCGCGGCTGTAGTCGCGGGAGCTGCGGAGGGGACGCTCGCGACCGGCGGATCCACCGGCTTGGGCGGCGCACCACCGCACGCGGCGAGGAGAAGGAACGGGAGACCGGCTCGGATGGGTAAACGCATGACACGACGTTAGCTGCGCGTATCCGCGAGCGTCAACCGTGTCCGAGCGCGAGGGCGCACCGATGGTTTGCAGTGGCCGACCGTAGCGTCGGATTTGTAGCGTAGGCTCTCCCGATGCCGACGATCTTCACGAAGGGCGATCTCTTTCACTCCGAAGGGATCCGCGCATACGCGCACGGCTGCAACTGCGCGGGAACCATGGACGCAGGCGTCGCCGTGGCCTTCAAGAAGCGATGGCCGCGGATGTTCGACGAGTACCGCGCGCTGTGCGACGACGGACGCTTCCGCCTTGGCGACACGTGCGTGTGGACCGACGGCAGCGAGACCGTGTACTGCCTCGCCATCCAAGAGCACTGGAAGACGAAGGCGAAGCTGCCGGCACTCACCAAATCGCTGACCAAGATGGTGGAGCTCGCTGCGAACGCCGGGATCGATCGCGTCGGGCTCCCGCGCATCGGGGCTGGGCTCGGCGGCCTCGACTGGACGCGCGTCAAGAACATCGCGAGCGACGTCGGCAAAACGAGCGGGGTCACGCTCGTCGTCTTCGACCAATTCGTCCGCGTAGCCCCTACCTGACAGGGACTTCGGCACGGGAACTTTTCGCATCGAGCGTCGTCTACCTCGCCCGCGCGCTCGGTCCCGAGGAGGAACGATGTGACGTCGCGTTGCGACCGAACGGCTACCGGTGGCCGGGGAGTGGTCCGCCCGCGCCGGGGCCCTTGAACATGTCTTCGAGGGTGACGATCTTGTAGCCGGCCGGCACCTCGAAGCTCGCGGCGGGCTCGGACTTCTTGTCGATCTTTGTGATCTCGACGCGCCCCTCTTCGACGCCGGCCTTGTCGAAGGTGACGACGCGAAGCGGGATGTGCTTGCCGTCCATGAGCTCGGACATCCACGCGTACTGGGCGGGCGCGCCGGCGAGCGGAATGTGGAAGAGCGAGAAGCCTTCCTCGGCGATGCACATCGTCGCCTTCGAGCCCTCGTCGGTGATGTCCCAGAGCTCGCAGGTGTAGCCGGCGACGGTGTCCGTCTTTCCGGTCTTCGTCACCTTCGGCGGCGGCTTGGTCGGACCCGTCGAGCCCGGGGACTTGCTCGATGCGGTTTGGAGATGCTCGCCGGTTTTGTTGAGGTCGATCATGATGGCCTGCTTCTGCTGATCCATCACGGCGTAGGCTTTTTTTCCGGTCGAATCGAAGATGCCGTATATGTGTCCCATCTGCTCGGAGCCTCCGACGCCGGTGGGGACGTCCGCCCGGATCTTTCCGCTCTTCATCAAGATCGGAAGGTGGAGCGAGTCGGGAGCGCCGGGCTTCGCTGCGCCGTGCTTGCCGCCTGGACTTCCTTTGACGAGGATGTCGATCTCTCCCTCGAAGCCGTTGAGGAATGCGAGTGGGCCCACTCCGCCTTTTCCTCCGAGCAGGCCATCCGTGGTCGCCGTTGCGCTACCAGCGTCGTCGCCCCTGCCGAGCGCGGCCTTGAGCTTGCTGCATCCGAGGACCGGAAGCAGCCCGAGGAGACCGACCGAAACGAGGAGCGCCGAGCGAACCGGAAAGAGCTGTTTCATGCGCGCGGTTATATCCTATCCCCGCTCCACGGGCATCATCCGGTGCTAGCCTCTCGCCCATGCGCCGTGCCATTTTCGTCGTCTGGGCTGGGTTGGTGCTTTCTGCTGCCTGCAGCTCGCATGTTCCTGCGGGTCCGACCGCGCCCATCGAGCTGTCGAATGGTCAGGTGTCGGTCACCGTCGCCGTAGCGCCGTTCGGCTTGACCGTCCGGAACGCGAGAGGCGAGGTGATCGTGCGCTCCTTCGGGGCGGCGGCACCGGGAAACGATCCGAGCATGAGCGCGAACCTCGCCGTCACGCACCGCGCCGTCACGTTCAAGGGCCATCTCATCGAAGGATGGGACTACCAAGACGCGACCTACGACCCATTCGCAGATGCGTCGCACGTCACGCACGAGGAGCACACCCCGACGACGGCGAAGCTCGACGTTTCGCAAGGCGCAATCTCGGGCTCGGTGGACATCACCCTCACGGGAGCGGAAGTCGCGGTCGACATTCGCCTCGGCGGCCCGGCGAATCCCGTCGAGGGCGACGAAGCGATCCCTGGTGCGAACGTCACGAGCATGGCGTTCGCTCTGCCTGCGGACGAGCATTTTTTCGGTCTCGGCGAGCGGCTCGTCACTGTCGATCACCGCGGTCGAAAATACGAATCGTGGACCGAAGAAGGCGGGGTCGGGGGCGGAGAGCACGCACCCCCCGGGCCGAGCAACCCGTCGCCGAACGGGCCTCAGATGACCCACAAGCCCATCCCCTTCTTCCTCTCGAGCAAGGGCTACGCGCTGTGGATGGACACCGGCTATCGAACCGGAACCTCGTTCGGCGCGGAGCTACCGGACGCCTGGCGACTCTATGCGAACGAGCCGGCGCTTCACCTTCACCTCTACGTCCACGACGAGCCGAAAGATTCGATCGCCGACTTCACCGCGAAAACAGGGCGCGCGCGCCTGCCTGCGGAATGGGCCTTTGGTCCTCGAATGCGCCTCGACGCGAACAAGCAGATCAACGGAGTGCCCGAGATCCTCGCTCTCCGACAGCAAGGCGTCCCCTGCACCTCCGCCGACGACGCGACGCATTTTTTGCCCATTGGATCGCAAGTCGGGCGCGAGGCAGAGCTCACCAAGTGGACGGCGGACCTGCACGCCGCTGGCTACAAAGCGCTCGCTTACTACAATGCCTACGTCTCGGTGTCGGACCCGCGGGCGGCAGCCGACGTCGCAGAGGCACGCAAGAACGGCTACTTCGTAAAGAAGCCCGACGGCACGGAGCTCACCGTCCTCATGATCAGCGCGGGCGCCCAGACCGTCGCAACGATCGACATGACCAATCCCGACGCCGTGAAGTACTACGAGCGGCTCCTCCAGCGCGGGCTCGACATCGGCTACGACGGATGGATGCTCGACTTCGGCGAATATTTGCCGGCCAACGCGCGCATGTTCGACGGACGCACCGGGTGGGAGATGCACAATCTCTTCCCCGTGATCTACCAGAAGGCAACGAGCGACTACCTCCGCAAGGTTCGCGGAGACGACTTCATGTTCTTCGCGCGCGCGGCCTACACCGGTACGCAAGCCGTTTCGCCGGTGGTGTGGTCCGGGGATCCGGCGGCGAGCTTCGACGACGCGAAAGGACTGCCCGCTCAAGTTCGCGCGGGCATCAACGCGGGCATGTCCGGCCTGCCGTTTTGGGGCAGCGACGTCTCGGGGTACACCTGCCAGAACGATCCGCCGGCCGACAAGGAAGTGTTCCTCCGCTGGGCTGCCTTCGGCGCGCTCAGCCCGATCATGGAATACGAGAACGCCTGCTCGGGCACGATGGGCGGCGATAAGTGGACCGTCTGGAGCGACGCCGAGACCACCAAGATTTTCGGTGACTACGCTCGCCTCCACACCCGACTCTTTCCGTACCTCTATGCCGCCGCAAAAGAGGCCACCCTCACCGGCCTTCCGCTCATGCGGCATCCGTTCCTCGTTCATCCCAAGAGCGCGGAGGCGTACGCCGTCGATCTCGATTACTACCTTGGCCCCTCGCTCTATGTGGCGCCGGTGGTGCGGCGTGGCGCAACGACGCGCGACGTGTGGCTGCCGCCTGGCCGATGGGTCGATTGGTTCTCCCTCGACCCGCTCGCCTCGGGCAAGGTTACGCGTGCCGCGCCGAAGCTCGACACGATGCCGCTCTTCCTGAAATCCGGGGGGATCGTGCCGCTCCTCGATCCGACCATCCAGACCCTCGTGCGCACCGCGACGGATCCCACGGTGGTCACCCTCGATAGCGTAAAGAGCGTGCTCGACCTGCGGGTCGCTCTCGACGTGTCTGCCAAGGACAGCGCGATCACGCTGACCGACGGCACATCACTCAGCGCGTCACTCGCTCAAGGCGCTCTCACCCTCCCCGCCGACATCACAGTCGCCGCCACCGAAGCCGAGCTCTCGACCTGCGCGGCGTGTGGAAAGATCGAAGCGCTTCCCTCGGGGGTGCAGCGGGTTCGCGTTTCGACTTCGGCGAGCACGGTCGCGGTTGGCGCGCTCACGCTTTCCCGCTCGGCCGGTACGCAACGCGTCCGCTGGGACGTAGCCGTTTTGCCCTGAATGGTCGCGTGACGCGAACTTGAACGCTCGCCTTAGGCCGTCTCGATTCCGGTCAACCGCGAGCCGGTCTCCATGACGCGGGTGACGGCGTCATGGGCGATCCGTCAGCAAGCGAAGCGTGAGGCACGTGCCGCGGCCGACGTCGCTCTCGATCGTCATCTCGCCACCCTGCGCCGTGACGAGCATGCGGCAGATCGACAGGCCGAGGCCGGTTCCGCGCTCGCCCTTCGTGGTGAAGAACGGTTCGAAGACATGCGGCAAGTGCTCGGGCGTGATCCCCGTCCCGGTGTCCTTCACCTCGACGGCCACGCGTCCATCGGCTTCGAGCCGGGTCGTCACCGTGATCGTCGCCTCGTCCGCGCGGCCATCGGGGATCGCGTGCGCGGCGTTCACCAGGACGTTCAAGAGCACCTGCGCCAGACGCGCTTCGTTCGCCTTCACCGCTGGCACGTCGCCGAACGCGCGGACCAGGCGCGCACGATGGCGGATCTCCATGTCGGTCATTCGGGCGCAGGTGTCGATGACCCGATGAACGTCGACCGGCCCCAGCTCGTCCACATTGCGGGTCGCGAAGATCTTGAGATCACGAACGATGCTCCGGATGCGATTGGCTCCTTCCAGCGCTTCGTCCAGCAGCGTCGGGACGCTGGCGAGGTCATGACTTTTGCGCACACGATCGATGGCGATGCTCAGGTTTCCCATCACGTACGCGAGAGGATTGTTGATCTCGTGACCGACGCCGGCCGCGAGCCGTCCGAGGGCGGCGAGGCGTTCGGTCGCCATCAGCTCCATCTCGAGGAGCCGCTGCGCCGTGCGATCACGCGTGAAGCAGATGACCGCGGGCTCTCCCTCGAACATCGTCAGTCCGCTGGTGACGGCGACATCCACCAAGGTGCCGTCGCGCTTCACCATCGCGAGCTCGAGCGGCGGAAGACCGCCCGCGGATTCCTGACGAATCAGCAGACGCTCCGCGACCAGGTGCCGGTGCTTGGGGTCGGACCACGAATGAACGTCGACGCCGGCGAGCTCAGATGGACCAGCGTACCCGAGCAGCGCGGCGAAGGTCTTGCTGGCCCAAACGCAGCTCGCGTTCCTGCAGATGAACACACCGTCGGGAGTCTTCTCAAGGATCTCGCGAAAGTCGTCCTCGGCGCGCCGGCGCTCGGTGATGTCGCTGAAGGTGGTGACGACGCTAATTACTTTCTCTCCGTTCGCGTCGCGCACGAGGTGCGAATTGGCAGAGATCCACACCACCGATTGGCCTGGTTTCCGCACGCCGAGGACGTGCCCGCGAACGGCGTCACCAAGAACGAGGGCTTTCATCCCTGGCAGGTCCTCGCGCCCACCGGCGGTGCCGTCCGCGCGCACGAGCTCCCAGTCGTCGTCGCGCCAGAGACGATTGCGCACGCCGTCGTCCGTGATTCCGAGGATCTCACCCGCGCGCGGGTTCATGGCGGTGACCGCGCCGTCTGCGTCCTGGACGACGAGGCCCTCATCGAGAGCGGCGAAGACCGTGCGGTAGCGTTCTTCTCTGTCGCGCATGTCGGTGACGGTCTGGCTCCGCTTTCGCACCGCTTGCTTGATGAATCTCACGCGCGATGCGAGGTCGGAAAAGGCGCCTCCGAGCTGCACACTCACGCCGACGGCGATCAGCTCGTCTGCTTCCTCGCACGCCATCGATTCTTTGGCGATGACGGCAATGAGCGGGAACGCCGTCGCTCCGCCGCCGAACGGAGCGCATACGTCGCGGATGGCATCGACGCCGATGGCCCGCTCCACGAAGACAAGCATGAACTCCGTGGGCGACAGGAGCGCCGCTCCCAAGGAGCCGATGCGGACGTCGAGGTCGAAGCCCTCGCCGCGGAGGATCGCTGCGAGGGGGCCGGCGCTTTCGTCGGTCGCTACGAGGAGGCTGCGCATCCGGCGGCGAGTGTAACCCCATCGTAATTCATTTCGTGTGGATCGGCGCGCCGGCGTCCAGCATTTCGGGAGGTAGCGCGGGGAGCTCGGCGAGGTTCGGCAGGAGTACGATCTCGATCCGCCGGTTCTCTTGCCGCCCGGCTTCGCTGGAGTTCTCGCGCGCCGGCTCGTACTGGCTGTAACCTGTGGCGGAGAGCTTGCTCGGATTCATCCCCGCGGAGATGAGTTGTCCGGTGACGGTGACCGCGCGTGCTGCCGAGAGCTCGAGGTTGTTTTTGAAGGTCGAGGGGCCGAGTGGAACGTTGTCGGTATGCCCCGCTACCTCGAACCTCCGATCACGAAATTGCTTCAATCCGGCGGCAACGTCGGCGAGCGCGGCTTTCCCTTCCTTCGAAAGATCGGCGCTCCCCGAGGCAAACAAGATCCCCGCAGGTAGCTTCACGACCATCCGTCCGTGGCGCACGATGACCTCGAGTTTGCCGCTGTCGATCATCTTTCGAAATTTTTCGGTGAGCGCCCTGAAGGCCTCCACGCGCTTGTCGACGTCCTGTCGTTCCTTGCGGAGGTCGTCGAGCTCGGTCCGCGACGCGTTCAAATTTGCGGTAGCGAGCTTCTCGACGTCTTCGCGGGCTCCCTTCTCGAGCTCGCGGGCCTTGGCGCAGTCCCCGAGCTTGGTGTCGGTGTCCGCGATCGCCGCGTGATTCGCATCGACGGATCGGGCGTAGCTCGCACGGAGCTGCCACGCGTAGTAACCCACTCCGCCGAGCGCGACGACGAGAAGCAGGGGAACGACTCGGCTAGGGGAATTCATGAGACCGACCTCGCATGGGTGTAGAGTCGCACAGGGAGAAACGATGAGCCTAGCCGAGCAGTTCGAAGATGCGCAGCGACGGGTCAAGGCCCTCGCGAAAGCCCCGGGGAACGATACGTTGCTCGAGCTATATGCACTCTACAAGCAAGGTACCGCCGGCGACGCGACCGGATCGCGCCCGGGCATGATGGATTTCAAAGGCCGCGCAAAATTCGACGCGTGGGCGGGACGCAAGGGCATGACGAAGGACAATGCGATGGAAGGCTACGTCGCGTTGGTTAATCGCCTCACGTCTGCCTGAGGCTCGCATCTGCCGCGCGCGGCTGGAGGCGCGTCGGGTCAGCGATTCCTACTCAGGAGCATCGACGTGATGAGGCCGCCGACCACGAGCAAGAGAAACACGAAGGCTTGCCAGGCCACCCTGCGCCGGCGCGCTGATCCGTCGAGACCGTCGGGAATGTCGAACCCGAGCGGCTCGTGCGGCGAAGGAATGGGGATCGAGGTGCTCGGCACCCTCGGCGCGACGACGATCGGTGCGGCCACGGGCGCTGCGGCCACGGGCGCTGCGAGCGAACGAGCCACGGACAGCGCTTGAGCGCGAGGAGCCTCGACGGCCCGCGGCGCTTCGACCTCGGCCCAGGGAGCGGGGGCCTGCGGCACGGCGCTCCATCGAACTTCGACCGCCGGGGCTTCACTCAGTTGGCGGCGCACGGGCTCGCGTGCTTTGTCTCTTGCGCGCTGCACGGCGATGGCTTCGTCGACGGCGACCTTCACTAGCGCGCGGATCTCCTCGCTGCGATCGGGCTCCGGCGCACGGGCGGGCGGCACAGGCGACGGGCGTGCAGTCGGCGCGGCGGCGGGCGCTCGGACCACGTGTGCATCCTCCCGCTGGGATGCTTCTTGGAGGCGCTCCAACTCGGCGACACGCTTTTCGAGACGAGCCACCCGCTCGTCAGGCTCGGTCGACGCGATCGACGCGAACGGCAACGGCGCAGCCCGCACGGGCGCGCGCGGAGCGGCCGGCCTTACGGGGGGCGCAGCGGGTGTGACGGGGCGCGTGGGCGGACCCAATTTTTCAGCCACGGGCCCAGGGTGCACCAGTCGGCGCGCGAATGCCATACATCCGACGACGCAAGCGAAATCCCGTGCATACCTGAGAGCTCCGGGGGGGGCGGAGCTTAGGCATGCGGCTCGGTGGCCTGCATCGACGGGCGCATGCGAAACGCTTCGTACCACCTAGTCAGCTTCGGATGCTCGGCGCGAACGTCGCCGAGGGCGTTTCGAAACTCGAGCCAGCCGATGGTGATGCCCGCGCAGATTTGTCCGAGGTCGACCTCGGCCCCGAAGCTCTCGCATTCGCGCTCGAGCGCGTCGAGCCCCTGACGCGCCTTCTGGCTCTGACCGTCGATCCAGTCAGCCCAGTGCAGCTCCTTCGGCCGCATCGCGCGCTCGTAAAAAGTTTGAATCGCGGAGTCGAGAATTCCATCACAAGTGGCTTGCAGTCGCAGAGTGCGCCAGCGTGCGTTGCCGGCAGCGGAGACGAGCTTGGGGCCATCGTGAAGGGAATCGATGTACTCACAAATCACGCGCGAGTCGTAGAGCGGCGTGCCGTCATCGAGGAGAAGCGTCGGGATCTTGTTGAGTGGATTCTCCTTTGACAGGAGCGGGTCCGCCTTCGTTGGAGTAGGGCGCAGGAACTCCGGCTGGATGCGATCGGCGACGCCAACCTCGTGCGCGGCGACGAGAACCTTACGGACGAACGGCGAGCTTGCGGTCCAATAGAGCTTCATTGGACCGCACGTCCGCGCGGCGTCTGAGCGCGATGAAGCATGTCACGCTCTACTTCACCGGCGGAGGAGGCGGAGGAGGCGGAGGAGGCGGAGGAGGCGGGGGCGGAGGGGCCGGAGGCGGCGCGCTCGTGACGATCTTCTCCGTCCACTGACCAATGTGATTCGAAGTCTGAAGGTCCTGGAAGGGGAGGAAAAAGCCGGGATAGCTGCCGTCCAGCCCTGCCATCACCTTCACCGGATCGATGGCGAACATCCAAAGGAGCTGCTGGTTAGCTCCGGTCTTCGCGCGCTCACCGGGCTCCCGACGCGACGCGACGGTGAACCAGAACAGCTTGCCGCTCCCTTGCTTGCTCTGGAACGGCGTCGCGCGCGGGAACGTGTCGCGGAAGTTCGTCGGCGCACCATCGGTCACGCCTGCGAGCGCCGCGTTCGCGAGATGAATGGGGATCGCCGCTGCCGCCGGCTTCACGGCCCACGTCGTTGCCGCAGTCGCACCGACCACGTCGGTGTTGCAGTTGTCGCTCGGGCACGTGGCCTCGGTGAAGAGCATGAAGGACGAGTCGGGCACGAAGTTCGGGTTGAACCGATTCTTTCCGCTGACGAACGGGACGACGGTGGTCGCCGTGGTGGACGCGGTCGTGAACGTCGATCCGCTCGTGCTGGTAAGGACGTCGATACCGCCTTTGAAGGCCTGCTGCGACGTGTTGTGGCCGTTCACGTGGGTGACGGCGATCATCTTCCCGTCGGGAGACCAGTCCGGATGATCCGGCTCGAACGCAAGAAGGACGCTACCGATGCGGTCGCCCGTCGTGCCGTCGTGCATCCAGAGCTTGTTGCGGTCGGGAGTGGTCGTCTCCCCGTACACCGCCGCAAACGCAGTGCCGAGAGGGTTGAACGTGGCGAACTGAATCTCGTTGCCGCTGGTCCCAAGGCCCGATGCGCCCACCTTGGTCAGGTACGCCGGGTCGGTACGCGCAGGAAGCGGCGGCGTCGGCGCCTTCGACAGATCCGCTTGGTAAACGAGGAGGCCGTTGTTCTGTCCGCCGATCGACGCAACGATCTTCGTTCCATCGCGGGAGATGGCGTGGCACCCGACGCAGTTGCCGTTGCTGGCAGTGGGGAGCCCGTAGTCATTGCCGGCGATGAACACCTCCGGTGCCGCCTGAGCGCCCCCGAAGTCGTAGCGCATGATCTGCGTGTCGGTGACGTCCCAGTAGTAGATGCCACCTTCCACATTCGACTCGCCGAACTGCACGTTGAAAACGGCCGATTCGCCGAACGCGGAGCCGGCGTCATCGGTGCCCCGAATCTTGATGGCCACGTTGCCCGCGCCGCGGTTCGACTCGGCGAGGTACGCGTAGCCCAGGGAGTCGAGCTCGAAGCCGCATGCGCCTGCCTTGAGGCTGCCACTCGACACCGTGTTGCAGCGTGAAAAATAGGTGATAGCCGCGAGCGAGCTCTTGAACGAAATTTCGTAGAGCGTGTTCGACGCGGAGCCGGGCTTCCAGTGGACTTCGAGCCGCTTCAAGTTCGGCGGGAGGAAGGCGTTGTTGTTCGGGTAGCTGAGAACGGGAGCGCGGGTCGGATCCGTTGTGCCGGAGAAGAGGCTGCCGGGGTTCGCGGGGATCGCTGAGCCGCCCGGAAAGTTGAGAGTCGCGGCGAGCGAAACCGTTAGCGAGGTCGTCGCGGTGCTCGTCGTGCCGTCGGAGTTCGCGGCCTGCGCTTGCACCGTCAAGCGACCGCCGCGCTGCGGAGGATCGGTCACGACTGCAGGGAGGCGCGTCGAGAAGAGCGGCGCGCCCGTCGTCGGAAAGCCACCGACGAGATAGTTGTCCGGCACGTAAAAGACGCTGCGCGCGGTGATGTCGACCTCGGGCCCACCGCTCTTCATCGTGCCGAAGACTTTGTAG
>JAYTOU010000021.1:0-4046 GCA_043747615.1 Myxococcales bacterium
GGGAGATCGAATTCCTCGGACGCATCGATCAGCAGGTCAAAATTCGAGGCTTTCGGATCGAGTTGGGCGAGATCGAGGCGGCATTGATCCAGGCGCCGCGCGTACGTGAAGCTGTGGTGATCGTCCGCGAAGACGTACCCGGTGAGAAACGCATCGTGGCGTACGTCGTGGGCGAAGGCGCGGCGACGATCGCTGCGGCGCTGAAGGAGCATCTCGGAAAAACGCTTCCCGAGTACATGATCCCGAGTGCGTTCATCGTGCTCGATTCGTTGCCTCTGACGCCGAACGGTAAGGTTGATCGCAAGGCGCTGCCCAAGCCGGATCTCTCGGCGGCCGCGGAGGCCTCTGTCGCGCCTCGAACGCCGCTCGAGGAGGCGCTCTGTGCGATCTTCGCCGAGGTCCTCACTCTGCCGCGCGTCGGGATTCACGACGACTTCTTTGCGCTCGGCGGTCACTCGCTGCTCGCAACGCGCGTTGTGAGCCGCATTCGCCGCCTCCTTGGCATCGAGCTGCCCGTGCGCGCCATTTTCGAGGCGTCGACTGTCTCGCGACTCGCCGAGCGTGCCGGTTCGGAGACGGGCGCTCGGAGCTCTGCGCCAGCGCTCACGCGCGTCGATCGGACGAAGCCTCTGCCGGCGTCGTTCGCGCAGACGCGGCTCTGGTTTCTCGATCAGCTCGAAGGAGGGGGCACGGCCACGTACAACGTGCCCGACATGGTTCGCGTCGTAGGTGCGCTCGATGAAGCGGCTTTGGAGCGCGCGGTCGAAGAGCTCGTGAGGCGCCACGAAACATTGCGAACGACGTTCGAGGCGATCGACGGCGAGCCGCATCAGGTGATCCATTCGTGGGACATCGCGCAGCTTCGGCGCGTCGAGGCGAGGTCCGAAGAGGACGCGCGAGCGATTGTCGAATGCGAGGCGCACGGTCCCTTCGACCTCGTGACAGGACCGCTCTTTCGGGCGACGCTCGTACGCGTCGACCAGGGCACACATCTGCTGATCACTTCCACGCATCACATCGCGACGGACGGATGGTCGATGGGGGTGATCCAGCGCGAGCTGTGGACGATCTACGAAGCGTTCGCGCAGGGGAAGCCTTCGCCGCTCGCGTTGCCAGCGCTGGATTACGCAGACTTCGCGGCGTGGCAGCGCGGATGGCTCACGGGAGAAGTGCTGAGCCACCAGGTCGCGTTTTGGAAGGAGCTGCTTGCAGGAGCACCCGCGGCGCTCGAGCTGGCAACGGACCGACCGCGCCCGGCGGTCAAGGAGCATCGAGGCGGCTCCGTCGACGTGATCGTGTCGGCACCGATCGCTTCCGCCATACGCGCGATGTGCCAACGCGAGGGCGTCACGTCGTTCATGGTTTTCCTCACGGCGTACCAGAGCGTGCTCTCACGTTGGTCCGGACAGGACGACGTGGTGGTAGGCGCGCCGATCGCGAATCGGACGACGCAAGAGCTCGAAGAGATCGTCGGCTTCTTCGTCAACACGCTGGCGATGCGAACGGTGTTCAAACGCGGCGCGTCGTTCGTGGACGTGCTGAGGCTCGTGAAGCAGACGGCTCTGTCCGCGTATGCGCACCAAGACGTGCCATTCGAGAAGCTGGTCGACGAGCTCAAGGTCCCCCGAGACATGAGTCGCGCGCCGATCTTCCAGACCTTGTTCGTGTTGCAGAGCGAGGACATCCAGCTGCCATCGCTGAAGAACATCGCCGTGTCGTCGGAAAAGGCGCCGCTCGACGTCGCGAAGTTCGACCTATCGCTCGAGGTCATCGAAGAGGGCGGCTCCTTCCGCGGGGCGCTGGAGTATGACGTGGCGCTCTTCGACCGGTCGACGATGGAGCGCCTGGTCGAGCACTTGATTACGCTGCTGGGTGCGGCCATGCAGCGCCCCGAAGAGCTCGTCGCCAAGTTGCCGCTCATGCGTGAGGCCGAGAGAAATCTCGTGCTCGACGGATGGAACGCGACGAATCGCGACTGTCCGCGCGACGTGTGCGTTCACGAGCTGATCGAGGAGCAGGTGAGGCGGAGCCCCGACGCCATCGCCGTGGAAGATGAGCACACGAAGCTTACGTACGCTGCGCTCGACGAGCGCGCTTCACGCATCGCAGGGTGGCTCGCTGCGCGAGGTGTTCGCCGCGAAGCACGCGTGGCAATCTCGGTGGGGCGCTCCGTCGACATGATCGCTGCCGTACTCGGCGTCCTCAAGGCGGGCGGGGCCTACGTCCCGATCGACCCCCGCTACCCCGAGGAGCGACGCGCATTCATGCGGCGCGATGCGGAGTGCATCGTCGAGCTCGACGACGCGAGCCTCCCGGAGGCCGTTGCGAGTCCGCTTCCCGCGCCCGGCGCTCTTGGCAGTCCCCGCGCATCCGATCTGGCGTATGTCATCTACACGTCCGGCTCGACGGGTCGCCCAAAGGGCGTGATGGTCGAGCACCGTTCGGTCGTGAACCTCGTGCGCTCGATGCTGCGAGAGCCCGGTTTTTCGGCTTCCGATGCATCGCTCGCGTTGACGACGCTCTCCTTCGACGTCGCGGGAGCCGAGATCTACGCGCCACTTGCGGCGGGAGCGAGGATCGTCGTCGCCTCGGAAGATGCGGCGCGCGATGCTGGGCTTTTGACGGCACTTCTGGGTCGCACCAATGCGAAGATCGCGGGCGCCACTCCCGCCACGTGGCGAATGCTGACCGGGTACGGCTGGCGGCCTCCTTCGCACATGCGGATCCACACGGCGGGCGAAGCGCTCAGTCGGGACCTTGCCGATCTCCTCGTGGAGCAAGGAGCATCGCTGTGGAATCTTTTCGGTCCGACGGAGACGACGATCTACTCGACGGGAACGCGGGTGATCCCCGGCGAGCTCGTGACGATCGGTCGTCCGCTCGACAACACGCAGACGTACGTGCTCGACGCGCAGATGGAGCCCGTGCCGATCGGTGTCTCGGGAGAGCTCTACATCGGTGGCGCGGGGGTCGCTCGCGGCTATCTCGGGCGGGCAGACCTGACGGCCGAAAAGTTCGTGCCCGACCCATTCTCCGACGAGCGCAGCAGTCGCCTCTATCGAACGGGCGACCTCGCACGATGGCGCGCGAACGGTGAGCTCGACTTCCTCGGTCGCATCGATCACCAGGTAAAAATCAGAGGATTTCGGATCGAGCTCGGAGAGATCGAGGCGGCGGCGGTCGCGCACGCGGGCGTTCGTGCGGCGTGTGTCGTCGCCCGCGAGGACGTGCCGGGCGACAAGCGACTCGTGGCGTATGTCGTAGGTCGGGAGCCCGCAAAGGTAGATTCGGATGCCTTGAAGAAGCATCTCCGAGACACGCTACCTGACTACATGATCCCGAGCGCGGTCGTGATTCTCGACGCGTTGCCTCTGACGTCGAGCGGCAAAGTGGATCGCAAGGCGCTTCCGGCGCCCGACTTCTCGGCGGCGGCCAAGGAATACATCGCTCCTCGGACGCCGATCGAGGAGGCGCTGTGTGCAGTCTTTGCCGACGTGCTCAATCTGCCTCGCGTTGGCATCCACGACGACTTCTTCGAGCTCGGGGGCCACTCGTTGCTCGCTATGCGAATCATTGCCCAGATTCGGAGCACGCTCGGTCACGATGTTCCGGTCCGCGCGCTCATGGCGATGCCGACGGTCGTGGGTCTCGCCTCGTACATCGCAAGCGACAGGGAAATCGCTCCCGTGATTTCGCGTCGCCTGGTCGAGGCGCCACCGATGACCTCGTTCGTTCAAGAGCTCCTCGTGGCATGGGAGCAGCGCCGCGCTCCGTCGGGCACGTGGACGGCTGCTGACCGCCGCGATCTACGCGGGCGATTCGACCCGGGGATTTTGCGCGAAGCCATCGCGAGGATTTACCGCAAACAGGAGGTCCTCAGGTGGTCGTACGACCATCGGTCCGGCCTTCGAGTGCTCGATCCGTCGCAGGTCCCCTTGGAAATCGTCGACATGACGGGCGCGAGCGCTGCGGACATCGACGCAGTGTGCTCGCAGGACACCACGCCGTTCACCTTCGATGGGAGCCCACTCGTGCGGTTTTTGCTC
>JAYTOU010000022.1:0-30829 GCA_043747615.1 Myxococcales bacterium
ACGGATCTCGACACCGGTGGTCGCACGACGGACCCGGTGAAGCGCGCGAAGAATTATGATCCCAACCGGCGTTGGATCGACAAGATGGCCAACCACGGCTCGCGCATTCGCCGTCACGTCGCGCGCCAGGGAATCAACAAGGTCGAAGAGTTCATCGACAACTGCCTGTCGCTCGAGAACCTGATCGATCCCCACTCGCCGTTTCACGGGACCCGCGCCGTCGTCGACCCGGACCTGGAAGAGGTCGCCCAGGAAGTGCCGCGCCTGAAGTCGAAAGATTACATGGAGCACTTCATCAATCCCGAGGAGTACCTCGAGGCGCAGCGGCAAAAAATCATCGCCGAAAAAGAGAAGGCCAAAAAATTCCCGGAGCGCGCCGAACGTGACTGCCTGAAGTTTCTGCTCGATCACGCGCCGCTCGAGCGCTGGGAGCACGACGTCCTCGAGATCATCCGGGAAGAAGCGTTCTATTTCATCCCCCAGATGCAGACGAAAATCATGAACGAGGGCTGGGCCACCTACTGGCACTCGCGGCTGATGACCGAGAAGATCCTCGATGCGACGGAGATCATCGACTACGCGGATCACGCCGCCGGCGTCCTCGCTACGAGCAAGGGGCAGCTGAATCCCTACAAGCTCGGAGTCGAGCTCTACAGGAACATCGAGGAGCGCTGGGACAAGGGACAGTTCGGAAAAGAGTGGGAAGACTGCGACGATCTCGACGCCAAGCGAAACTGGAATTTGCGCCTCGGCCTGGGGCGCAAAAAGGTATTCGAAGTGCGTGCACTCTACAACGACGTCACGTTCATCGACGAGTTTCTCACGCCCGAGTTTTGCCGCGACCACAAGCTCTTTTCGTTCTCGTGGTCCAACCGCAACGAGCGCTACGAGATCGAGACGCGCGAGTTCAAGGCGGTCAAAGAGAAGCTTCTCTTCCAGCTCACGAACGCCGGAAGCCCTTTTATTTACGTCGAGGACGCGAACTTCGAGAACCGCGGCGAGCTCTTGCTCAAGCACGATCATCAGGGGCTCGACCTGCGAATCGACTACGCGCGCGAAGTGTTGAAGAGCTTGGTTCGGGTTTGGAAGCGCCCCGTGAACGTCATGACCATCGCCGAAGGCAAAACGGTGCTGATGCGCTACGACGGCAAAGAGCAGACGACGGGCCCCCAGCGCAAAGAGTAATGCCCTCCTTCGATCGCGATCCGAGCCATTGGCTCTTCAAGTTTTCACCCGACGAATGGATTCGCGCCGCGCTGGCCGAGATCCATCGAGCGGAGGACGCGTACCGTGCGCACAACGCAAAAGGAGGCCTCGCCGGGGCCAAGCGGGCAGCGGGGATGGCCCTGAACGCCGCGCTCATCGTGGAGCCGAACGACAAATGGGGCCGTGCGTACGTCGATCACGTGATGGCGCTCGGCCGGGACGACTCGGTGCCGGCCGCCGTGAAAAACGCTTGCAAAGTGCTCTTGGAGACGCACGCCGGTGGGGTCTTCGTGATTCTGCGCAGCCCGCGCTCGGACGAGCTCGTGCTCGAGGCGGCGCGCGATCTGGTGGCCCATGCCTACGCCGTTGTGAGACGAAATGAACCGCTCCAAACTTAGCAGTCTGTTCATTCTTTTCGTGACGGCATGCGTACACGAAGACGCGAAGCCGCCGGTTGTCGCGCTCGATCCGACGCCGGTGACCACATCGACTGCCGCCCCGCCGACCGCCGCTCCGGCGGTGACCACGCCGTCGCCGGCAGCACCCGTGACGACGAACCCGCTCACGCTCCCCCCGCCGCGTCCGACCACCATTCCTCTCGCGGCGCAGAGCGACGACAAAGTCGACACCGCGCTCGTGCAGGGGGACGCGGCGTTCGAGAGCGGAGATGTCCCTGGGGCGTTGAAGCTCTACGAAGCGGCGCTGAAGGCTGCGCCGAAGCGGGCGGCTCCGATGGTGGGCGTTGCCCGCGTGAGGATCGCCAAGGTAAACGCCCCCATGGATTTCGCGGCGGCCAAGGGGAACGCGGAGGTCCTCGCGGCGTCGAAGGATTTGCGGCGCGCGGTTTCCGTCGATCCGTCGTTCGGTCCCGCGCAAGTCGAGCTTGGGCGGGCGCTCCTTCTTTTGGGCGATGCCCCGGGGGCGATCGAGTCGCTCCGACGTGGCGCGCAGCTTTTACCGAACGAGCCCGAGTCGCACTCTGCGCTGGGGGTTGCGCTGCTCGCCACGGGAAAAGGCGACGAAGCGCTCGGCGAGCTCTCGCGCGCAGCAGATCTCGATCCGGGAAGCGCCCCGCGGCACGGAAATTTGGGCACCGTTCTCTTCATGCGCGGGCGCGTGAAGGACGCCGTGAAGGAGTACGAAGTTCAGGCGCGCCTGTCCGACGGCGAGGCGCGTGCTCATTCGGATCTCGGGACGGCGCTGCTGGCCGACAACGACATTTCGCGCGCCCTGAAAGAGCTGGAGCGCGCGATCGCCCTCGATCCGAAGCGCGCCACGTTCCACTCCAACCTGGGCTATGCCCTGCAAATCCAGGGTAAACGGAGCGAGGCTATCGCCGCGTACCGAGACGCGCTCAGGCTCGACGACAAGCTGGCGAGTGCCTGGATTAACCTGGCGACAGCGCTGGCGCGCGATCCGAAATCTCGAGCCGAGGCACGTGCCGCGCTCGAAAAAGCTCGAGCGATCGATCCAACGGATCCGCGCGTGAAGGCCAATCTCGAAGAGCTCGATGACCTGGAAAAAGGCAAGTCGCCTTAGCGACGCGTGAGGCGTGCGTGACCACGTGCGGTGTTCAGCGGATGCCCGGCCGCGTGACGATTGATTTCTCGCCTGTGGTTGATTTGACCGCGTTCTTCATCAAGCAGGACACGGGCCCCGATGCATTCGTTCACTACTCGCAAATCGCCGGCGAGGGTTGCCGCTGGCCTAGCCGAAGACGAAACGGTCCGTGAACGTCGTGCGCGCCGAACTACGAGCTTAGAATAGGCACCTCGACGATATCGAAGGCGTCGCGCTTCGGATCGAGGACATGTGCTTCGATCCGGAGAACGTGACCCGCGTCGGCGATCTCGTAGAGGTTGAACCCCGCCATCCTTGCGGCGTGGTCGTGGTGCAGAGACGCACTCGTGGCGCCGACGACGTGCATCTTCCCCGCGCGGGTGGGAAGCGGACGCTGCTGCCGCCTGTGAAGATGCCCATGAAGAATCAGGCCGCGCTCGACATCCCCCATGTGACGGGAGAGATCGTCGGCGTCGATCAGACCTTCCAGCATCGTCTTCAGGCGCGAGCGCGGATTGTGAGCAGGATGATGGAGGAGGACGATCGGCGTGCGGGCCTTCACCTCGCGGTGGGCCAGGATGCGACCGAGCGCATCGAGCTGCGCGCGTCCGAGCTTTCCTGACGCCACGAAGGGGAGTCGGGGCACTGCGCTGGAGAGACCGATGATGGCGCACGGGCCGCGGAGCTTCACGTAAGGAAACTGGCCGAGCCCAATGTCCACACCGAGCTCGGGGAGATCGCTCTCGATGTACTTCGCGAAGTACGTAGAGAAGCGTTTCGCACGTAGAGCGCCACGTGTGTACAGATCGTGGTTGCCGGGGACGACACTGACCTGGCTCGGGTCGAGTGCGAGGGCATCCTCCAGGAGCGAACGCGCAGCGAGAAATTCCTGATCGAGCGCGAGGTTCGTGAGATCTCCGGTGATGCAGACGTGGTCTACCTTGGCGCGCGCGATCTCGCGGGCGATCGCACGCACGTACGCGGGGCGATGAACGTGATTCCGTTTGAATCGGAGGTTCGCGTAGCCGGAGAGGCGCTTATTCAAGAATTGATGCGGCTTGACCCCCGCTAGCGACAAGACGTGGAGATCAGAGAAGTGGGCAATGCGCATTTTACCGCCTTGGGATCATGAACAGCGTGCTGAGATCTAAAACTTGGCGTCCCGTGCGCAGCGAAATCCGACGTCGGCCGAGCGGCTCGACGGGCGCATCGATCGTGCTGCGCCGCGTAGCCACACCGCTCCTGCAGCAGCCAATGCCCCGCCCGGCGTAATGACGGTCCACCCCGTGTACGAACCGCCGCGAACCACGTGGTAGCCACCGGTGAGTGGGCCCTTGGGATTCACTTGCGGTTTTGCATCCGGGTACCCAACGCCGTTCAAGTCCAGATCGTAGAAGTCGGCGACCCACTCGGCCGCGTTGCCGGCCAGGTTGAGGACGCCCTCGGGAGTTGCTCCGTCGGCCAACGCCGTGACGGGAGCGAGCCCTTGATAGCCGTCGGTGGCGTCGGTTTCTTCGGGTGCAAGAGCGCCGTGATTCGCGAGGTGGGGGTTGTAAACGTTGCCCCACGGAAAGAGGCGCCCCGAGGTGCCGCGCGCCGTGAACTCCCACTCCGCTTCGGTCGGCAAACGACCGCCCGCCCAGGTGCAATAAGTTCCCGCGTCTTCCCAGCGAACGTGGGTGACGGGAAACACTGGATTGTCGAAGCGCGGATCGCGGGGTGGATATGCGGCCGCGACGCAGGCTCCGGTTGCGACGCAGCGCGCATAGTCGCCGACGGAGACCTCGGTGCGATCGATCTCGAAGGACGAGAGGCGCACTTCGTGGGGATGGTGTTCCGCCTGAAGCAGCTGCCCGATTCCCTCGCGATCGCAGCGGGTGCGGAAAACCTCTTGGCGACAGAGCGCGAAGGCCGTCGATAGATCGGCCTGCGACGAGCCCATCGTGAATGTTCCACCAGGGATCCGGACGCGCTCCGGATGCGGCACTTCGAGAGCATGGACGCCATGCGCCGGGGCGCTCGCCGATCTGGTGAGCCCCGCCCACCATGCCTCCGGACGGGGTGCACGGTGCGGCGACCCGCTGAGAGCGATGAGCGAGAGTGCCAGAAGGGAAGTATGCGCGAGCAACGTCGGACCCTCAGCCGGTGAGGACCCGCATGGGGTGCTCGAGGAGAGAGCGAACCTCGGCGAGGAACGCAGCGCCGACCGCTCCGTCCACCACGCGGTGATCGCACGAGAGGGTCATCGCGAGCCGCTTGCCGGCAGCGACGGCGCCGTCGCGGACCACGGGCTCGTCGCGGACTTGCCCCACCGCCAAGATGGCCCCCTCCGGCGGGTTGATCACTGCAGAGAAGGCGTCGATGCCGAACATGCCGAGGTTCGAGATGGAGAAGGTGCCGTCTTGCATCTCTTCCGGCTTGAGCTTCTTCGCGCGCGCGCGGGCTGCGAGATCGCGCACTTCACGGGCGACGACCACGATGCTCTTGGCGTCGGCGTTGCGGATGACGGGCGTGACGAGGCCGTCGGGAATGGCCACGGCCACCGATATGTCGATCCGGTGATGAATCAAGATCGCCTCGGGAGTGAACGAGGCATTGCATTCCGGGACGCGCACGAGGGCGACGGCGCAAGCCTTGATGAGGAGGTCGTTGACCGATATTTTCGCCGGTCTCGTGCCGTCGTCGGTTTTCTTTGGCGACGAACCTTCGAGCTCGCGGTTGATTTCTTCGCGGAAGGCGACGAGGTTCCCCGCGTCCACGTCGATGGACAGGTAGAAATGGGGAACGGTCTGCTTCGATTCGGTGAGACGCCGGGCGATCGTCTTGCGCATCATCGACAGCGGGCGCACCTCCGGGGCAGCGAGCCCGGCCGTCTGCGGCGCTTGCATGGTCACCGGTGAGAGCGCCTGGCTCTGTGGTCGCGGATCTCGACTACCGTTGGTCTTGATGTCCTCGATACGCTCCGTCGCCGCGCGCACTTCGAGGTCTCGCATGACCAGCCGTCCGCCGGGGCCGGTGCCTTGCGCTCCCTGAAGATCGATCCCGCGATCGCGGGCCGCTTTTCGAACGTACGGAGAGGCCATCACTCTGGCCTCAGCGGTTGCCGGCAAATCTTTTCCCCGCACGGCGGCGAGTGGCTGCTCGGAGACGCCCTCGCGCTGGGTGCGATCGAGCATCCCTCCCGTGGACACGCGTTGCCCAGCGGCTTCGGTCGGGGGAACGCGCTCCGGGCGCTGGGCCTTCGGCGCGACCTCGGAGGCGGCCGGCTGTTCCGGCGCGTCGACCGGTTTTTCGGCTGCGACGGCGACTGCCTTTTCGGGCGCAGCGGCCAGTGGAGCGGACTCCTCGCGCGCAGCCGCTGGGACGAGCGCCGTTACGTCTTCGCCCGCGTTACCCACGATGGCCACCGGATCTCCGAGCTTCACCAAGGTGCCCGCGGGGACCAAGATCTTGAGGAGCGTGCCCTTGTCGAAGGCGCGGAACTCCATCGTCGCTTTGTCGGTCTCGACTTCGGCGAGGAGATCGTCGACCTCGACCGGATCTCCCTCCTTCTTGTGCCACGCGGAGAGAATGCCCTCCTCCATCGTCGGCGAGAGCTTGGGCATGTCTAGAATTTTGGCCATGGGTGTCCGTTCGTTGCTGTCAGTGCGCTCAGTTGCCGCGCGGCTTAGGAGGTCTGGCCTCGGTAGAGCACGCGCTTCACCGTGGCGACCACCCGGTCGGCTTGGGGAATACAAAGCATCTCGAGCTTCGCGTTGTAGGGCATCGGAACGTCGAGCGTCGTCACCCGGAGGATGGGCGCGTCGAGGGCGTCGAAGGCCAGGCGCTGCACGCGGTCCGAAATTTCTGCACCGACGCCGCCGTAAGGCCAGCCCTCGTGAACGACGACGCAGCGATGCGTCTTTCGCACCGAGTGCACGATGGTGTCTTCGTCGAGCGGCCGGAGGGAGCGGAGGTCAATGACCTCCACTGAAATGCCCTCTTTTTCGAGCTGCGCGGCCGCCTCGAGAGCCACGTGCGTCATGCGCGAATACGCGACGATCGTCACGCCCGTCCCCTCGCGCACGATCTTCGCCTTGCCGAGCGGGACGATGTCGTCGCCGTCGGGCATGTCGCCCTTCACGGAGTAGAGCGTCTCCGATTCCATCACCAGGACTGGATTCTCGTCGCGAATGGCGGCTTTGAGCAGACCCTTCGCGTCGGCCGGAAATGCGGGCGCGACGACCTTCAGACCGGGCACCGTCGCGTAGAAATGTTCCATGGCGTGACTGTGCTGACTCCCTACCTGCTTGGCGCTCGCGTTCGGCCCGCGAAAGACGATCGGGCAATTGAACTGGCCGCCCGACATTTGCCGGAGCTTCGCGGCATTGTTCAGAATCTGATCGAAGGCGACGGCAGAAAAATTCCAGGTCATGAACTCGATGATTGGACGGAGGCCGACCATCGCCGCGCCGATGCCGATGCCTGCGAAGCCGCCCTCCGCGATGGGCGTGTCGATGACCCTTTTCTCTCCAAATTTTTCGAGCATTCCCTCGGACACCTTGTAGGCGCCCTGGTAGTGACCGACCTCCTCGCCCATCAGAAAGACGCGCTCGTCCTTCTCCATCTCTTCGGTCATCGCTTCACGGAGCGCTTCTCGGTATCGCAGGGTTCGCATGGTCTTCAACGCTCACTTGCCGCGCAGGCTCAGCCCGCGAACGGCCCTTCGTAGGTGGTCGATTCGAGAAGGGACACATCGGGCTCCGGGCTCTCTTCCGCGAACTTCACGGCGGCGCGCACCTCTTCTTCCACGCTCTCTTCGAGCGCGCCCATGCGCGGGTCGCTGTATCCCGCCTCGATCAGCTTCAGGCGCGCACGATGGAGCGGGTCCTTCTTCTTGCGCTCGTCGAGCTCCGCGGCGGTGCGGTACTTCGCGGGATCGCTCATGGAATGACCACGAAAACGGTAGGTCCGAATTTCGACCAGCGTCGGGAGCGACTGCGCGCGCGCGCGCTTCACGGCTTCAGCGATGCGCTGCTCCACTTGCTGAACGTCCTCGGCGAAGAAGCGATCGTGAGCCATCCCGTAACCAAGAGCCTTCAAGGTCACGTCCTCCACCGCCATCGTTCGCGACATGGGCGTGCCCATCGAATACTCGTTGTTCTCGCAGATGAAGACGATCGGCAGCTTCCACAGCGAGGCCAGCGAGAGCCCTTCGTGGAATCCGGCGATCGACACGGCCCCCTCCCCGAAGAAGCAAAGCGTGACGCGCTTGTCGTCGCGGTACTTGGAGGCGAAGGCCACACCCGCGGCGAGCGGAATGTGTCCACCGACGATCCCGTAGCCACCGAGCATGTGGTTCTTCGCGTCGAACATGTGCATCGAGCCACCGAGGCCTTGCGAGCAGCCGGTGACCTTGCCCCAGAGCTCGGCCATGAGAGCGTTTGCGGGCATTCCTTTCGCAAGGGCCATGCCGTGATCGCGGTACGTGGTGATGACGTAGTCGTCGGGCTCGAGCGCCGCGACCGCGCCGACCGCGATGGCCTCCTGGCCGATGTAGAGGTGGAGGAAGCCGCCGATCTTGCCCTGCGCGTAGGCCCGAGCCGCTTCTTCCTCGATGCGCCGAATGAGAAACATCTGGCGGTAAAGCGAGGCGAGGTGGTCGAGATCGCTGCTCGGTCGGGTCGGCGGCGCTAGGGAGCCCTTCGAATCGGGGCCAGCGCTTTGCTGGATTTCTGTGCGCATAGGGCCGAGAAGTCTAGGGCCTCCTTCGCCCCGAGTCACGGCTCGATCGGACTTGTTTCTTCGGTTGGCACCGCGGTCGCGGTCGCGTGTGTGGGCCGCTTCGGCTTCGCGTCCTTTGGCGTTGCACGCTTACCAAAGACCAGGAGCGCGATGATCGAGAGGAACGCGGCGGCTGCGAAGTGGTTGTGGGTCCTGCGCGTTCCCGGCGCGATCGATTTCGGCGAGCCACGAGCGCCTCCTTCGCCTCCGGTGGAGTCTCGAGATCGTCGGGGAGAATCTCCTCCGTTAGCTTAGCGGACGTCGGGATTGAAGCACGCGACCTTGTGGCCGCTCCCCTTGTGGAGCTCTTCGAGGGGCGGGGCTTCCCTGTCGCAGCGGCCCTTGATTGCCCGCGGGCAGCGAGGATGGAACGAGCACCCGGACGGCGGAGAGATCGGCGAGGGCACGTCTCCTTCGAGCACCATCCGCAGCCTTTTTTTGGAGGGATCGGCGATCGGTACCGCGCTCAAGAGCGCGTGCGTGTACGGATGAAGAGCGTCGTCGTAGAGGTCCTCGGCGAGCCCCTGCTCGACGATCTTTCCAAGATACATCACCGCAACGCGGTGGCTCACGTGCTCCACCACCCGCAGGTCGTGGGAGATGAAGAGGTACGAGAGCCCTAACTGCTCCTGCAGCTCTTCGAGCAAGTTGATGATTTGAGCTTGGATGGAAACGTCGAGCGCGCTGATCGGCTCGTCGCACACGATGAACTCCGGCTGCACCGCGAGCGCGCGGGCGATGCCGATGCGCTGCCTCTGCCCCCCGGAGAACTCGTGCGGGTAGCGGTTCATCGCGTCGGCGCGGAGCCCCACCTGCTTGAGGAGGTCGACGATCATCTGCGTCTCGTCTCCTTTCGTGGCCGCGAGCTTGTGGATGCGGATGGCCTCGCCGACGATCTCACGCACGGTCATGCGCGGGTTCAAGCTCGAGTACGGGTCCTGGAAGATGACCTGCATCTTTCGCCGAAGCGGCCTCATTTGCGCAGGGGTGAGGTTGACGATGTCGCGACCGTCGTAGACCACGCGCCCATACGTGGGCTCGGTCAGGCGTAAAATCAGCCTTCCGAGCGTGCTTTTCCCGCAGCCGCTCTCGCCCACCAGACCGAGGGTCTCGCCGCGCCGAACCCTAATCGACACGCCGTCCACGGCGCGCACGAAATCTTTCTCGCGCTGAAAGAAGCCGCCCGGCACGGGATAATATTTGGCGAGCTTGTCCGTGGCGACGAGCGTGCGCGGGAGGCTCTTGGCCTGCGATCCGGAAGGACCGATCGATTTGCGGGCCGCGACGTCCGCCTGCGATTCGTCGGTTTCGGCCATCAGACCTCCTCCGCGCGGAAGCACCGCGTCAGACGGTTTTCGGAACCCGCGACCGGCGCGAGAGGCGGCTCACTCGCGCGGCACACGTCGATCACCATGCTGCACCGATCTGCGAAGAGACAGCCCTTCGGCAGATGGCGAAGATCCGGAACCATACCCTCGATGGTCACGAGTCGCTTGCCGACCCGGCCTTCTCCCACTTTGGGAATGCTCTGCATGAGGCCGCGCGTGTAGGGGTGGCGTGGATGCGCGAAGATCTCCTTCACCGGCGCGCTCTCGACGACGCGCCCCGCGTACATCACGATCACGTGCTCCGTGTATTCTGCAATTACTCCCAGGTCGTGGGTGATGAGCAAGACGCTCATCTTCATTTGCCTTTGCAGCTTTCGCAGAAGCTCGAGGATTTGAGCCTGGATCGTGACGTCGAGGGCGGTCGTTGGCTCGTCCGCGATGAGGAGGCTCGGCTCGCACGACAGGGCCATGGCGATCATGACCCGCTGCCGCATGCCGCCCGAAAGCTGGTGCGGATACGCGTCGATGTTCGTCTCCGCCGAGGGGATTCCCACGAGACGCAGCATTTCGATGGCCCGCGCGTAAGCCTCCTTACGCGTTTTTTTCTGATGGAGCCGGATGGCTTCGACGATCTGCGCCCCCACCGTGTAGACGGGGTTCAAGCTGGTCATCGGCTCTTGGAAGATCATCGAGATCTGGTTGCCGCGGATGTCCCGCATCTCGCGCTCCGAGAGCTGCAGCAAATCCTTGCCCCGGAATTCGATGGTGCCCGCGTCGATGCTCCCGGGCGGCGTCGGAATGAGGCGAAGAATGGAAAGCGAGGTCACGCTCTTTCCGCAGCCGCTCTCGCCGACCACTCCGACGGTGGTACCTTCTTCGACGTCGAACGAAACACCGTCGACCGCCCGGACCGTTCCTTGATCCGTGCGGAAGCTCGTGACGAGATCGCGCACCCGCAGAAGCGACGGCATGGGCGAGACTCTAGCAGGTCGACGCCTGGATTTTGCGCTATCGTTTCTGGCGCGCATGGGAAATTCGGCTGTGAATGTGGGCGCGCTGGCGGTCGCGATGTTCCTCTCGGGGTGCGTTGCGCGGGCCAGGATGTGCGCGGCGCCTGCCGAGTGTGGCGCTCAGGCGAGCTGCGTCGCCGGGCGCTGCCAGCGGACGGGCGGCACACCGGCCATCCAGACCGCACGGCGGATGGTGCTCGAGCCGGTGGCCGTCGCGTACGTGCGTCGCGGCGAGGCCGTGCGAAGTGGCGCGCTCCCTCCCTCTTTTACCTTGGGTCGCGACGCCGACGGCGAGGCGCGTCTCTACCTCCGCTTTGCGGCGCCGATCCCCCGTGAAACAGCGGTCATCGAGGCCTACCTCCTCCTCGAGCGCACCGATGACCTCGACGCCGATCCCTCACCGATCACGCTCCACGCCGCGCGCGTGATCGATACCTGGGATCCGCGATCAATCGCCTGGGCGCGCCAGCCTCGCCTCGAAGAGACCCGCTCGCCGTCAACGACCATCACCTCGGCGGGGCGTTCGCGCGTGCGCCTGGACGTGAAGGCCCTCGTCGTCCACTGGAAGGCTCACGACAAGTCCGACCAGGGTCTGGTGATCCTCGCCGACACGAGCAGCCCAACCGGAGTCGCCTTCACGTTCGCCCCGAGCGGGAGCGACCGCGCCGCCGGCCCGCCTTCCGAGGAGGGCATCGCACCGCCCCTCGGCCTTCCCCCCGAGCTCGAAATTTACCTAAAATAAAGGGTGTTTTCGAGGTCTTGATTATTTGCGTTCGCGAGTGAACAGAGCGCCGTGTCGTTCGTCCAACTGCCAAGGCGCTTTACGACCCTTCGCTTCGACCCGCTTCCGCTTTACACTCTCTCTCCAGCTACGACCCGATTTCCAAGCCGATTCTACCGAGGTGATGGCGATGCGAACGAACTTCCTGAAAAGCACTCTTGGCGCCCTGGCGCTTGCTGCGGCCACCCTGCTCGTCGGGGGCACGAGCCAAGCGGCGTCGAGCCATATCGACGGCAACAACTTCAAGATCGACGCGACCGCTGGCGAGTGCAAAGCCGGCGCCGAGTGTCAGGTCACCGTCAAGCTCGAGGCGCTCGGCGCCTACCACATCAACAAAGAGTATCCGTACAAGATCAAGTTGGCCGAAGCCGCTGGGATCGAGTTCCTCGGGAGTGACCCGGGCGGAAAGAACGTGTTCTCCAAGGGAGCGGGGGACTTCAAGCTCGACGGCGAGAAGGTGGGGACCATGACCCTCAAGTTCAAGGCTGCGAAGGCCGGCAGCGTCACGGTCAGCGGGACGTACAAGATGAGCGTCTGCTCTGCCCAGAATTGCCAGCTCGAAACGCAAGAACTGTCGGTCGCGGTCGCCGTCAAGTAAGGCTACGCTCGGTGGTATGAGCGAATCGCGCGAGCGTGAGATAGCCGCCCAAATTCGTAAGGTCGCGGACAACGTCGAGCGCCGCTTTCAGGCGGGTCGGCGCGTGTTGTCCTTCGCCGAGTACTTGGATCTCTTTGCGTCCAATCCCGTCCGCTACTCGCGCGACGCGAGCCGTTACCTGCGCGACGTCTTCGACCACTACGGGGCGACGGGCGTCGATCACCCGTGGGGTCACTTCACGCGCTGGAACCTCTTCGACTTGCCGTGGGAGTCAGCACGCCCGGCGTCTGAGGGCGTTGGGGCGCGGGAAGGGGCACCCAGCAAGACGCTTCCGCGGGGCGCGCTCATCGGGCAAGAGCCGGTACAAGAGGAGATCTACCGCGCGCTCTCGAACTTCGTGCGTGAAGGGAGGCCCAGTCGCCTGATTCTTCTTCACGGGCCCAATGGCTCTGCCAAGAGCACCATCGTGGGGTGCCTGATGCGCGCGCTCGAGCAGTACTCTCTCCTCGACGAAGGAGCGCTCTACCGTTTCAACTGGGTTTTTCCGTCGAACAAGACCGTCCGCGGCGCGCTCGGATTTCGCGAAGCAGCAGCGGTAGCGGGTGGAGTCGTCACCTACGCGCATCTGGCGGACGATCAGATCGACGCCAAGCTGCTCGTCGAAGTGCGTGACCATCCGCTCTTTCTCTTTCCCATGGAGGAGCGGAAGGCGCTCGTCGAGAAGATGTTCGCCGGGACGAACGAGCCGCCCTCTGAGTGGATCTTGCGCGGGCAGCTTTCCCACAAGAGTCAGCAGGTCTTCGAGGCGCTTCTGTCCTCGTACCACGGCTCGTACACCGAAGTGCTCAAGCACGTGCAGGTCGAGCGCTACTTCATCTCCCAGCGCTATCGCACGGGCGCCGTCACCATCGGTCCGCAAATGAGCGTCGATGCTGGTGAGCGGCAAATTACGGCCGATCGCTCCCTCGCCGCGCTCCCGGCGTCGCTTCAAGCGATCACCCTGTATGAAGCAAAAGGTGAGCTGATCGAGGCGGCCGGAGGGCTCCTCGAGTTCAGCGATTTGTTGAAGCGGCCGCTCGACGCGTTCAAGTACCTGCAGCTTTCCGTGGAGACGGGCGAGGTCGCGCTCAGCCAGCAGAACGTGCAGCTCAATTGCGTGATGATGGGAAGCGCCAACGAGCTCCACCTCGACGCGTTCCGCGAGCACCCCGAGTTCGCGAGCTTCCGGGGGCGGCTCGAGCTCGTGCGCACGCCTTACCTTCGCAGCTACCTGCAAGAGCAAACGATCTACGACGCGCACATCGCGCCGCAGGTTCGCCGCCACGTCGCGCCCCACGCCACGATGGTCGCGGCCATGTTTGCCGTGCTCACGCGGATGCGGAAACCGAATGCCGATCGCTATGGTCGCAGCCTGGGCGCCGCGCTCTCTAGCCTCACCGCGCTCGAGAAGCTCGATCTCTACGCGACCGGACGCACGCCCGACCGCCTAGAGGCCGACGCGCAGAAGACGCTTCATGCGAACATTCGTGAGGTCTTCGACGAGGCCGACTCCTACCCGATCTACGAGGGTCGGGTCGGGGCCAGTCCGCGCGAAATGCGGGTCGTCATCCTCGATGCCGCGCAGTCCATCAAGTTCCAGTGCCTCTCGCCGATCGCCGTCCTCGAAGAAATCGAGGCTCTCTGTCAGCGAAAAGCGGAGTTCGAGTGGCTTCAGCAGGAGACGATCGGCGGGGGATACCATGACGTGAAGCAGTTTCTCGAAGCGCTCAACGCCCGTCTGATGGACTCGTGGGAGCACGAGCTCTACTCCACGAGCGGCCTCGTCGAGGATGACCGCTACGCCGAGCTCTTCGAGCGCTACGTCCAGCACGTGAGCGTGTGGACGAAAAAAGAGCGCATCCGCAACCGCGTCACCGGCGAGTACGAAGAGCCGGACGAGAAATTGATGCGCGAGGTGGAGCGCCTCCTCGACGTGAAGGTAGATCCGCACGACGCGCGCAAGCAGATGATCAGCGCCATCGCGGCCTTCGCGATCGATCACCCCAACGCCAAGATCGAGCCCGCCGTGATCTTCCCGCACTACTTGAAGCGCATGCGCGATGCCATCTTCGGCGAACGTCGTCCCGCCGTCGCCCAGCGCGCGCGGGACATCGAAATCGTGATCCGTGACGAGGGCACCGGTCTCGATGACCTGCGGAAGCGGAACGCCGAGGCCTCGATCGACAAGCTGATCACGCGCTTCGGCTATTGCCGCAACTGCGCCGCCGATGCCGCGAGCGTCCTCGTACGGCGCCGATTCCAAGATCTAACGACCTAGGCGTGCCTTCCTCTAGGGATGGACTGGCAGGTGACGTCCGACGGTTGGCGGTTCCTGCGATCCTCCATTCGCTGCTCCAAACGCTCGTTTTCGTGGTCGATCGAGCGATGCTCGGTCACCACGCAGAGTCGTCGCTCGCGGCGATGCAGGTCGCGGGTCCGCTGGAGTGGTCGCTCTGGAGCATCTTTGCGGCCTTTGAAGTGGGGACGATTGCGCGTGTGGGGCGTCACGTGGGGGCGAGGCATCCCGCCGGTGCGCGGCGCGCGGCGTGGGTGTCGCTCGTGCTCTCGCTTTCCATGGGCACGCTGATCGCCGCGTTCTCGCCGCTTCTCGTCGCTTCGCTGCCGGCGTGTTTCCCCGCTGCTTCCCCTGCAGCAATGAGCGCGGCGCGCGACTACCTGACGATTACCCTCGGCGCTTCACCGGTGGTGTTCATCGCCGCGACGGGCATAGCGATTTTGCAAGCCGGAGGGGACACGCGGACGCCGCTCCTCATCGGGCTCGTCGCGAACGTCATCCACATACCGCTGAACCGTCTGCTGATTCTGGGTGGCCTCGGCATCCGGGCCCTCGGCGCTCGAGGCTGTGCGATCAGCACGTCGTTCACGTTTTTTTTCGTGGCAGCGCTCACTCTGCTCGTGCTGTCGCGACCAACGTCGAAGGTGTCTCTTCGGCGCGCGGAGCTCGACCCCGCAGAGCGCGAGCTTCTTCGCGAGGAGGCACGCTCCCTCGGGCGCATCGCGCTTCCGGCGCTCCTCGAGCGGGCCCTCTACCACGCTGGGTTCTTGGGCTTCGTAGCGATCATCGGGCGCCTAGGCGATCACGCGATGGCTGCAAATCAAGCGCTGATCAGCGTGGAAGCGATCTGTTTTCTCTCCGCCGACGGCTTCGGGATTGCGGCCGCTGCGCTCGTTGCCCAGAAGCTCGGGGCAGAGCGGCCACTCGAAGGGGAGCGGGCAGCGCGCATCTCCGCGGGGTACGCCGTCATTTTGCTGACGTCGCTAGGTGCGCTCTTTTTCATGGGGCGCTCCCGTATTCTGCCAATTTTCTCGGCCGACCCCGAGGTCGTCGCCATCGGGGTGGCCGCCGTGCCAATGCTCTTTTGCGCCCAGCCGTTCATGGCCGTTGCCACCGTCGTAGCGCAGTCCCTTCGCGGCGCCGGTCACACCCGCGAGGTGCTCGCGGTGACCGCGGCGTGCGCCCTCGGCGTGCGAATCTCATGCACCTGGTTCTTCGCGATGACGCTCGGCCTGGGGCTGCCCGGCGTGTGGATCGGATCCACGTGTGATTGGGTCGCGCGGACCGTGCTCTTGACGTGGGTCGCTCGCCGGAGACTCAGCCGCGTCCTCTCTCCAGCTTGAGCCTGGCCGTCTTCACGCCGAAGAGCTCGCGGGCGTCAGGGGAGAGAATCGGTCCCAGAAAGACGCTCGCAAGGATCGCGGCAACGAGGAGAGCGGCGCGATCGTCGGGGCCGTCCGTCGCTACGAGCCACACGTACCCGCATCGATTGGCGAGACCCGAGAGACCCGTGTAGGTTACACGCATCTCTGCGAAAGCCGCTTTTTCAAGGTCTTCCGCGGTGACCGGTCGCGCAGCACAGTGGCGGACGCCGGAGTTGCCCGCCGGCCCCGCGACGACCACGTGCACCTGATCGACGACGGGCGGTACGTCCCCGTAGCTCGTATCTGCGGTCAGCCCGAGCTCGGTGGCGAAGAAGCGACGGGCTTGACCGGAAATGAGGTGGAGGTCGAAGCGAGCGTCGCTGCGCTGCGCGAAGACCATGAAGGACGCTTCTGTCTCTTCCGTCACGCACGAGAGTGTAGACTTTTTCCTTCATGCCCGCGCTCATCGACACCCACTGCCACCTCGATCCCAGCTATTTCCCCGACGGGGCGCAATCCGTGATCGCGCGCGCGCGTGCAGTCGGTGTCGCCGGGTTCGTGGTCGTGGGCGTTGGGGCGGATCTCACCCAAGCTCGGAATGCCGTGCGCCTCGCGGGCGAGCATCCTTCCATCGCCGCAGCGGTCGGCATTCACCCCCACGACGCCACGAGCTGGAACGAAGCGAGCCACGCCGAGCTCGGTCGCCTCGCCCGCGATCCGTCGGTGGTCGCCGTCGGAGAGATCGGTCTCGACTACCACTACGATCACTCTCCGCGCGACGTTCAAAAGGCCACATTTGCTAGGTTGATCGCCCTCGCGCGGGAGGTAAAGAAGCCGATCGTGGTGCACACCCGCTCGGCTGCGGACGATACGCTCGCCATTCTCGAAGCGGAGGGGGCGCGAGACGTGGGCGGCGTCATCCATTGCTTCAGCGAGGACCGCGCGTTTGCAGAGCGTGCGCTCGACCTCGGCTTCGATCTGTCGTTCTCTGGAATCCTCACCTTCAAGGCTGCGAAGAGCATTCACGAAGTGGCGGCGTGGGCACCCGAAGATCGCATTCTCGTGGAGACCGACAGCCCTTACCTCGCTCCGGTCCCTCTGCGCGGCAAGCCCTGCGAGCCGGCCTATGTCGTGCACACGGCGAACAGACTGGCCGAGCTCCGCGGAACGGACCTCGATCGTATCGCGCGCGTGACCACCGAGAATGCCGTTCGCCGCTTCGGGCGCACGTTTCCGTCGTTGCCGTAGTTGATCGACGATGGCGCCGAGCGACCTGTCGGCGCATACTCAATCAGCGAAGTTGCAGCGCCATCGCCTACCGCCGCTTCGGCTCTTTCCAGGGTGGGCCTGGATGGCATCGCTAGTCCTTCATGGCGTGCTCGGTGCCGGCGTCGGCTGGCTTGCCTACCACTCGCTGCAAACGAAAGCGGTGGACGTCGATGTCCGTCCCCCGGAAGAAATGTCGATCGTGCTCGACCTCCCGCCGGTCACCGAAGGCGCACTGCTCACCGACCTCACGGCGGATCCACGAGGCGTGACCCCGGCAGCCGCGGGAGGGACGACGATTGCCCGCGTGGACGACGGGCGCGATGGTCGTGGCGGGACCGGTCGGACCCTGACACCTGCCGTGCATTTGAGTGACACCGCGGAGGACGCGCGCTTGTCTCCCGATCTGCTCAGTCATCTCGATCTCAATCAGCAGCAGCGTCTGCGGACGGCGCGCGATCGTGCCTCCTGGGAAGATCGACGCTCGACGACGCACCCGATGGAGCTGACGTTCCTTGCTTCGGGTCATGGGGCTGTCGCGGAGCGTCGCGCACCGAGTGAAAGCAACCCGAGTCGAGGTGCGCGTTTGGCCCGACGTGCGTCCGTCGCGGGTGGCGCGGTGGGTGCGGCATCCGAAGATCGCGGCGAGGACGGGCAGCAGCTCCTGAAACCAGGAGCGAAGCAGCTGGGAACACGTGACGAATCCCCCGGCCTCGGCATCAGTCAAGCACACGGCGGCATCGATCATCGCTCTTCTGCGAGCGTCGCGAGCGCGCGCCCCGACGTTACTCTCGGGCCGGTGAGCGTACCCGCTCAGGCTCACACCCGTCCGCGCGACGACATCGACAGCGATCAAGAAGTGGCGACGACGGTGCGCTCACTCGTGCACGCAAGTACGGCGGGCGGGCTGGCGGGCGAGGGGAGCGGAGGCAGCGGCGGCGGCGGGGATCCGGGAGCGGGCGGCGCCGAGGGACCGGGCTCGCATCCGCGATCGCTCGGCCCTGGCGAAGGCGATTGGTTTGAGCTCAACACCACCGACCCGCGTTTGATGGCTTATTTCAGGGCGATTCACGCGAAGATCGATCCGCTCTGGGCCAACGCATTTCCGCGCAGCGCGATGATCGATCTCAAGCAGGGCACCGTCATCTTAGAGTTCGTGATCTCCCAGGATGGCACCGCAAAGGTGGTCTGGCCTCCGGTGAGGCCTAGCGGGATCGACGAGTTCGATCGCAATTGCGCCGATGCGCTTCGCCGGGCGAGTCCGTTCGCTCCGATCCCTCGCGTCCTCGGCCGGACGAACCTCAGGGTGCGCGCCCCATTCGTGGCGATGAATCCAATCGTGAAATAGTGAGCTAGCCCGGGCGGCGACTGAGCGCGCTCTACGCGGCGATTACGGCGACGCCGAGATCCCTGCGAAGCTCGGAGGCTGCGTCGCTGGCCCAGAAGCCTTCGACTTCGGCGATCCGCTCTTCTCCGTTTGGTTCGCGGGCGAGAACCTCGCAGGCGGTCGCGAGATCGCCGCACGTGATGAGGCCCGCGCGACAAGCGGTGAATTCTGCGGCCTGCGCCCAGACCCGGAGGCTTGTCTGTCCCCCTTGCTCGAGGAAGGCCCGAGTCAATCCGCGAAGCCGCTCGACGTGGTGCGGTTCGAGGACCGGCAAGACCGCGTTGCGAATGATGCCTGCGCGAACGAGGGCGTCGTTGCGCAGCGGGAGGTCCGGCTCGCCGATCAGGAGCGCGCCGAGAAAAATATCTTCGAGCGACATCACCGAAGGTACGAGCGAGCAGATGAAGTACTCCTCGCGGAACCAGGTCAGATGGCGACCGCAGTGGAACGCGAGCTCGACGGCGCTGAGTCCGGAGAGCATGTGCTTACCCACGCGGATCACGGGCGGCACTCCGATGACGATCTCGAGGCCGCTATCCATTTCAGGGGCGAGATACGTTGGCGGCGCTCGAAGGCCGAGAGTAGATGCGCACCATCCGAGCGCACGAGCCACGCTCACCGTGGACGTCGTCGGATCGTGTTTCTTGGCCGGATCCAGCTTTGGGAGCGTCCCGTCTTTTCGCATGGCCGAGACGCGTGCGAGGAGAGCCGCTGAGGCGATCACCGCAAAGATGTCTCCCGTCGTTCGATCTTGCTGCGGATGAAAGAGGAGCGTGGCCCACGCGCTCGCGGTGAGCGGGCGCATCGGGCGCTGAAGCGCAGAGCTCCGGTAGGTATCGTAAACGGCCTGCTCCGCGGGAGTCGACTCACCACGGCGAACGAGGACTGCGGCCGTGCAAAATAGCTCATCTAGCGCGCCGGCACGTTCCATCTCCGAGAAGCGGTCGTGGAGCAGGTCGAGCTCGGTGCGCTCGCCGACCGGCATGGCCGCGAGCATCGCCGGCGGAGTCGCCCGGTCGTCGTCCGCGGGAAGGGGCTCCTCGGAGTCAGGTGTGCGCGGCGTATCCGGCGCGCGGTCGCTATCGTCGGGCGGGATCTCGGGCAGCGTGCGCGGGGTCGGCGCGGCCTCTTCGCTGTCCTCGTCGGCAAGCGCAGGTGGCGCTGGAACGCTCTGCGGCGCGCGATCGGCCAGCGTCCCTGGGTCGCCGAATCCGACCTCTCGGGGGTCGGTGATGGTGATGGTCGCGCCGGTCTGGTAGGCCGCCCGCAGCGCCTCTTCGACCCGGGATAGGCGCTCCGTGCCGAGCCCCAGGGCCGCCGCCGCGAGATCGAGCCGCTCTCGTTCTTCCGGCGTGATCGGACCTTCCGTCAGCGCTTCGGAGTAGAGCGCCTCGTATTGCGCTTCGAAGTCGCCAGGCTGAAAGCTTCCGGTGTCCTCGATCGCGTGAAACGACGGTGAGAATTCGAAAGGCTGCGGCGTCGTGGATATTTTCCGCATGCGCGGCTATTTTTTTTCGAGATGCTTTTCGAGGATGTCGTGGTGCCGGAGGAGGGATTCGAACCCCCGACCTAGCGCGTATGAAACGCCCGCTCTAACCACCTGAGCTACTCCGGCCCTAAACGGCGGCGGAGTATGTTCGTGCGCCACCGCTCTGTAAAGCGGCAAGATTTAGCGGCGTCTTCGCGCTAGGAAGGCGAGCCCGAGAGCTGCGCATGCGGCAAGGAGCGCACGCAACGGCGAGCCTGCGTTTGGGGCCATGGCGCAACCACCAGCATCAAAGGCGTCCATCGTCGGCGGGATGGGGCCCAAGCACTCCAACGGTTTCGCCGCTCGCTTGATGGTGCCCTGCGCGAGCTTCTGCCCGTAGTCGCCGGTGTTCGCGTTGTCGTGGTGGATTGACTCCCAGGAGACGACGCCGTCGTCGCGCCCCTTGGTGCGCCATGCGTAGAGATTTCCGTCACGTGTTCCGACCACGACGTCGAGCGCGTGATCGCCGTTGATGTCGCCGACCGAAGCCGTGCTTGCGATCCAACCGTCGGTGAACTTGGGCCAGCCTTCGGCCTCGAGGCCGCAGCCGTTGACCGCGCGAAGGAAGTAGGATCCCGTCCCGGTGATCACCTCGGGATAGTCGTCGCCGGTGATGTCGGCAACGGCGTGGTTGACGAAGAAGGTGTAGTCCTCAACCACAACTGGTGAGCCCGGAAGCATGTGCCCCGTCTTGCCACTCCACATAGCGAGCAAATGTTGGAACGGTTTCGGCTGCGAGGATCCAGCCAAATTTCCAGCCAAGCTGAGCGATCCGCCGGACATGATGATGTCGGGTGTGCCGTCTTGATCGAGGTCAGCGAAAGAGGGCTGGCTGAAGAGCGGGAACATCGTGTCCGGCCGGAACGCCTTGGTCTGCTCGCCGAACGTGCTCGTGGGATCGAAGCCGCGGGTCACCGTTCCGTCGTCGGCCGTCACCACCGGGAGCTTGTTGGGAGGGTCGCTGAAACCGGATTGCTTTCCGGGGTCGGCGGCGAGCAGATACGGAGGAGCGCCGTTTCCTTGGAAGAGCACGTCGGGCTTGTGGTCGCCGTCGACGTCGGCGATCACGGGGGAGCTGTCGACACCTTCGGCTACGACGGGAAAGAGATGGAGCGACACGAGGGTGACCGGCCAGTTCGGAAGATACGGCCCGCCTGGCGCATTGTTGCCGCGACCGTCGACCACGAACGCGGGGCCCGAGCCTCCGCCACCACCGATCTCTTCGTTGGAGCCGCTCGCAAGATCGGGGATCCCGTCACCGTTAAAGTCGGCGACGGCCGGCGTAGTGAAAATACGATTTTGCTTTTCCGTCCGCGGGGAATGAAGCAGCACCGGAAAGCCTGCGAGAGGGCTTCCATCGGCGTGAAACACGTAGATGTTGCCGTCGAAGGCGGACTGCACGATCTCCGGTTTTCCGTCCTTGTCCATGTCGACGAGAACGGGGCTGCCGAACGCGCCGCGGGCAAAGCCGTGCTTCGTGTCCATGCACGGCGAGGCGGGCTTGGGCTTCGCGGGATCCTGCGGGCACGAAGGGACGAGCGGAAGTCGCTTGGGCCATCCGGGAAGCGCGTTGGCCTGGTGGTCGATGACGTAGAGCGTCCCCTCGTAGCTGATGAGGACGATCTCCGGTTTTCCGTCTCCGTCGAGATCGCCGACTGCCGGCGCGCTGATGATCGATTCACGCGCGATGCTTGGATCGACGCCGCCTCCAGGGCCATTCGCGTACGCCGGGGCATTGAGGTAGCTCGGAACGGTGGGCTCCGTGGTGAGTGAAGAATTCAGCCCGTCGATCGGCAGCGTGCGAAATGGAAAGCGTTCGATGTCCGCTGGAACCCCTGTTTTCATAGAGTAAACGTGGACCTCGCCGGCGCTGGTCGCGGCCACGATGTCCCTCACTTGATCGCCGTCGATGTCGGCGAGCTTCGTGCTGGCCTCGGACGAACCATTGAGCTTGATCGGAAATCCTGGAAGTAGATCGCCGTCGATGCCGTTTCGGTCGTTGACCACTGCGATCGTGCGCCGAGCCTCGCCGGTGACGTCGCCGTTCGCGTAGTGGGCCGTGGCGCGAACCCGAAGAGTGATGGTGCGATCGTTCTCGTGATGGATCGAATCGGGGTCTGCGGTGTGCGCGGTGTCGATCTGACGAGGATCAATGGTCGCGAGGGGAGTGGTGGTCCCGCCGCTCACCGTCGCGGCTGGCACGTTGTGCATTTCCCCGGTGAGGGCGCGGAAATCACGGTCGTCGGGCTCGACCCCGGCGGCCCACTCGACCTTGTAGTCGTAGGACTTCGCGCGCGTGGCCGAGACGTGGCCAACGATGCTCACTGGTCCGCTCGAGCGATCCGAGTAGAGCGTGTCGAACCAATCCGGCGAGACGATGTCGACCTCGGGCGGAATGAGCCCGTCTTTGATCATTTGCATGGCGCGAGCCGCGTTCGCCCTTCCGTAGCCGAAGCGCTGATCCCACCCGGGCTTCGACTCGTAGAACCTTTGCGGCGTGTTCGGGTCCGGCATCGCGGTCACGTGCGACTCGACCACGTCGATGTCATCGGCGGTGGTCTTGAAAAGCTGCATCACTTCTTCGGCGCTCAGATGCAGGGGCTGGGGCTGCGAGAGGGCCATCGAGTACATGAGGGCCGCGATTCCCGATCCTCGTCCGGTGGCTTCGCTCGAGCACGACGGCCCGCTGATGCTCATGGCCAGGTTTCCGCCGAAGTTCGTGCACGTGTTGAAGGCGAGAAACGTAGTCGCCGTCTCTGCGGATCCGCCGTCGTGGGTGATCGCGTGCACCGGCAGTGTGTGGTTCGCCGTCCCAGGCAGGTTGTGGTGACGCGAATTTTCGTCGGCCATGCTGGCGATGACCACCACGCCGTGCGCGTAGGCGTAATCGATGGCCGCGCGCGAAAAGGCGTTCTGGTTAAGCGTGCCGAGCGCTTCCTGGACGACGCTCACGCCGTTGTCGGTCGCGTAAATCACGGCCTTGGCGAAGTCATTCGCGTTCGCAATGAAGCTGTCGCCCACGCGCATCGGAAGAAATCGGCAAAGCGGACAGCCGCCGATCCCGCCGGCGCTGTTGTTTCCCTCGCCTGCGGAGTCGTTCGCTTCGCCCGTGCCGTGGCCGTAGCGCGTGTCGTCGTAGGCGTTGTTGTCGTTCTTGTAGAAGTCCCAGCCGGAGATGTCGTCGACGTAGCCGTTGGCGTCGTCATCAATTCCGTCGCTGAACATCTCGATCAGATCGCCGGCGTCGAGGATGCAGTTGTGATTCAGATCCCCCTTGATGCGATCTGCGCCTGGCTGTTTCGGATCATCCTGGTTCAAGCATTTGTCGCCCGCCACCACCGGAGAAATGCGCGGATCATCGCGGTAGTCCGCCACCGAAAACACGCCGTCCGCGTCGCAGTCGTAGCCCGCCAGCGCTCCCGTACCGCCGCACGGTTGCCCAAGGGCGGTCTTTGGGCGATGGGCCCCGCGGAGCTCGAGCGCGTTCAGATACGCCTTGTTGACGAGCTCGGCTTCGTCCCACTTGATCCCGGAGTCGATGACCGAGATGCGCACTTCTGGGCGACCGATCGTGTACGTCCAGGCTTTGTCGACGCTCATCCCGGAGGCGCCGAGCTTCTTGTCTGCGTCGAGGTACGGAGCGGTGTTGTCCGCCTGCTTCGGTAAAAAGGAGTGCCACTGCCACGTACCGCCGTAGCCCGGATCATTCGGCCAATTCGCGGGGTTCGTCAGATCGTCGTTCGGCTGCGGAGGCCAGGCGGCGTGGGCGACGTCGGAGCGCTGCGATAGACCAATGGCGCCAAGCGCCACCAAGAGGGCCGCCATGCGAAGCGATTTCATGGCCGGCAAGCTATCACGAAGCACCGCTCGCGCCGTCGACGGCGTGTCTCCACGGAGTCTCCCCCACGTGAGGGGAGGCGCGAGCGGTCAGGACTCTCGTCTCAGTCGGCTTTCTTGAGCGCGCACTCCTCATAGGCCTGTAGCTGGGTTCCGCACGCCGCGATAGGCGCGTGCCCAACCGACTTGCCGGACGCATCGCAGTTGACCTTGGAGGTCTGGGGATCGCACGCGGTCAGGTCCTGCGCTTGCTTGAGGCAGCGATTGCAATCGTCCGCCACTAACTGCGTCGTTCCTTCGTCGTTCGGACAAGCCTTGTAGCCGGATGCGGGGCAGGAGAAGCCGCTGCCGCTGCCCGTCGTGCTCGAGCTTGAACAGGCGGCGATGCTCGCGCAAATGAAGCCGAAGGCGGTGATGCTCATGGTGATCATGCGAAGGTTCATTTAAATCCCCTTTATGCGGTGAACTGAGAAAAGCGCGGGAGTCGCCCGCGGAGAGCAGACGTGCCTTGATACAGTCCGATTCACCCGCGAGCAAAAAAACTCGTTTGTCCGGGTGGGGCTAGAACTCGCCGAAGAGATCTTGAATGCGCGATTCGAGCGCGATGGCGATCTTGTAGAGCGAGGAGATGGACGCGGAGGACTCCGCCCGTTCGATCTGCGACAAGAGCGAGACGCTCAGCGCCGTCCGCCGCGACATTTGCTTGAGCGTCAGATCTTTTTCTTTTCGCAGATTGCGGATCGTGTCGCCGATTACGCGGTGGAGCTGTTCTTCGGGCGTGCGGGCCAGGCCCTTCTTCCGCATGACGCGGCCGAGCACCTCGCGGAACTCGTCCACGTTGAAAGGCTTCTTGATGTAGTCGACTGCATCGAGCTTCATGGAGGCGACGGCGCTCTCGAGGTTCGGGAACCCGGTGAAAATGACGACCGCGATGTCCGTGTCGAGCTTCCGGATCCGGCGCAAGACCTCGATGCCGTCGAGCTTCGGCATCATCAAGTCCAGGATGACCATGTGGTAACCGCCCGCCCGCACTTCTTCTTCGACGGTCGTCGGGTCGCTCAGCGTCTTGACCTGAAACCCGTCGCGTTCGAGCAGGGTCTGCATGTACTCGCAGATCGCTCGGTCGTCGTCGACGATGAGGATGCGAACCGACGGCAGCTCGTTAGACATGCGCGCCACAGTAAAACTAAACTTCCCGCGGGGGAAGATCCTGCGGACGACGGCGGGTTATTGCTTGGTGAACGTATAGGAGGCGGTTACCCCCGCATCGCCACGCGCCGAGTAGACCCTGCTGGGCAATGGATCGCAACGTTGATCGCGCTGCCGTTCGTGCTGAATGACCCCGTTTGGGAGAGGGATCCGCTCGCGATCTGGAAGGTCTCGCCCGCGATCACGTTGGTCTCGCGGATCAGCGCACCGGTGGGCCCCGTGGCGCCGGCATCCGCGGTGAAGATCGTCGCTGCGGTGACGAAATACGTTCCGTCGACGATGCTCCCTCCGGTTGGCGCGGGTGGATCGCCGGTCGCGTACTGCTGCGCGATGATCGGCGCGGTGTTCGCGACCATGTTGCACGAGACGGGGAGGACACACGTGCGGGGAGTCATGTGGTCGAAGAATACCGGCGCTTGACCCTAAGGGAGCGATTCTCTAATTTCTCACGGTGACTCGCCCATCGGATCGCGAATTCGCCGATGCCGCGCGAGTGCAAGCGGCGCCATTGCCAGAAATTTACGGTCGTGCGGCGATCAACAACATTGCCCGTGCGCTTCCCCCCTTCGAGCGCGCCTACGCCTACGCGCGCTTCTCGATTCTCCGGGCCAAGCTTCTTTCGGTCATGGATCTCCTCCTCCCGGACGAAGGGCGAATCCTCGACGTGGGCTGCGGATTCGGCCTTTTTGCTGCGTACTTTGGACAGATGCACCGTCGACGGGAGATCCTCGGGATCGATCCCGATGCGCGCCGCATCAAGATGGCCGAGAAGGTCACGACATCGCTCGGTCTGAAGAACACCTTCGTCGCCGCCGACGCGCGCGACGCCAGCATTCAAGGTCCGTTCGACGCGGCGTACGTGCTCGACGTGATGCATCACATCCCGGCCGGAGATCAGCTTCCGATGCTGGCTCGCCTGCGCGATCTACTTGCGCCGCGCGGTGTCCTCATTCTGAAAGAGGTGACCACCGAGCCGGCATTCGGGCTCAAGTTCACCGAGCTGCTCGATCGCGTGATGGTCGGCTGGAACGAGCCGCTCAACTACAGGCATCACCACGAGTGGGGCGCGCTTCTCCACTCGCTGGGGTTCAAGGTGCGCATGGTCCGCGTTCCGGACGTGCTCCCGTACCCGCACGTCGTCATCGCCGCGCAAAAGATCTGAGCGAGAGAAAAAACTGCGGAGGAGCCGGGCCTCCGCAAAAAACAGTCGGGGCGAGAGGATTTGAACCTCCGACCCCTCGGTCCCGAACCGAGTGCGCTACCAGGCTGCGCTACGCCCCGAGTGAAACGCCCGCGTTATGGCGGCCGCGCGCGTTTCCGTCAATCCCTTTCGCGTCCGAGAGGACAGCGACAAGTGGCGCGTAGTCGAGCCGCCACGCGCCGCGCTGCCACCTTCGCCACGAAAGAAAGGAGGCAACGGTGGTCTCCGCGATGAAGCCGCACCAGCCACCCGCGGCGCCCCATCCAGCCATTTTGCCCAGGAAATAAGCTGCAGTGGGGACGCAGGTCCACGTCGCGCCGATCCCGATGAGGGCGACCACGCGCACGTCCTTGGCGCCGCGCAACGCCCCGCGAAGGACGATGTTGACCGCGTCGAGAACCTGAAAAATAGCTGCAATATACAATAATCGCTGGGCGATGCGCACGACCACCGGATCCCGGGTGAACACGCCGGCGATACCGCTCGCGAAGACCGCGAACAGGAGCCCGCACACTCCCATGAACGATGCGGCCAGCTTGAGCGCAGCGAACGTCACCCGGTCAGCCTCGTCGAGCCGCCTCTCACCGAGCGCGCGTCCCACGAGGACGCAGCCCGCCTCGGAGATTGCGACGCCGGGCAAAAACGAGGTGCGAATGGTAGCCAGCGCGATCTGGTGGGCGGCGATCTCCTGGCTGGAGATGCTTCCGAGGATGGCGGTGAATGCGGTGAAGGCGAGCATCTCGAACCCGAACTGCATCCCGGTGGGGACGCCGAGCTCCGCCACCTCGTGAAGCGCTCGTCGCCAGGGGAGGGTGCTCGCGCCCTTCTGCTTCAGGAGCAACCCGCCCATCACGAGGAGCTCGACGTTCTCCGTGAACGCGGTGGCGTAGCCTGCGCCGCGCACGCCGAGCGCAGGAAAACCGGCCTTCCCGTAGATGAGCGTGATGGCCAGCGCGGCGTTGAGCACGTTGCCGGCGATGCCGATCACCATGGGTGTGCGAGAGTCGCCGATCGCCTGGCGATGCTGGATGAGGGCCGCGAGCGCGCAGGTCGCGGGCGCGCCGAAGGTAACGGCGCCGAGAAATTCCTGCGCAGGAGCCTTGATGGATGCATCCACCCCGAGAAGATCGAGCGCCCACGTGACGTCACGGGCAATGAGGAAGATGAACACGCCGGCACTCGCGCCGAGGATGACCCCTGCGCGAGCGTAGACGAGACCGTCTTGTGCGCGCCCCCCTCCGACGGCGAAAGAGGTGCGCACCTTCACGCCTCGCATCAAACCGAAGATGATCGCGTACTGGAGGTACATCAGCGTGGTGGCGATCCCCACGCCGCCAAGCGCGACGGCGCTGATCCCGCCGACGAGCTTGGTGTCCACGAGACCGATCATCGTCTCGCCGACCATCGCCGCAGCGATGGGCCAGGCAAGCGTCACGAGCTCGTTTCGAGTCTTCCTTCGGGCGTGGGCCGCACGCAATATCCCGAAGGGTGCAAAGGCAATCGGTCGCTCGCTGCGCTTGTGTAGAGCTGCAGGAGCGACCCTTCGTTTGAGTCTTTCGAACCGTTCCATCACCGTCTCCTCGATAGCCCTTCCTGGTTACTCAGGCGATTTCGCCTGGCTTCCGGGGCTGTCGGAGGTTCGGCGATTAGGTGCTGCTCGTGCGCGCCATGCCGACGATGGACGTCGGACGCTTTCCGGAATGCGGAAGAGCGCACGTTGCGTGCATCGTGAAATGTTGCTTCGCCATGACCATGAAGATGACCGTTCGTCGTGCCTTCGTCAAATGTCGAAACGACTTCAGGCGAGGTGTTTGCGGAGAAACTCGAGCGTGCGATCCCAAGCCAGCTTCGCGGCGGCGGCGTTGTAGGCCTCGGGCCGCGAGTCGTTGAAGAAGGCGTGATCGGCGTCGTAGACGTGGAGCTCCATGGTCTTTCCGAGTGCCTCGAGCTCTTTCCTGATCGCTTCAGCGAGCTCCGGCTTTGCCCACGCGTCCGTCTTCGCGAAGTGCGCTTGAATCGGAGCGGTGATCCTTGCGCAGTCCGTGCTCGGCGGAACTCCGTAGAACGGCACGACGGCGGCGATCCCCGGAACGACGCACGCCGCACTGAATGCGTACGCCCCCCCGAGGCAGAAGCCCATCACCGCGACCTTGCCGTTCGATTGCGGATGAGACGCGAGAAAGCCGACGGCGCCCGCGATCTCGTCGAGAGCGCTCTCGGGGTCGAGCTCCGACACGAGCTTCTTGGCTTCTGCGGCGTTCGTGGCGACCTTGCCGTGATAGAGATCCGGCGCGAGCGCGAGAAATCCGGCGTCGGCGAGGCGCGCAGCGACCGACTTCACGTGTTCGTTCACGCCCCAGTACTCATGAATGAGCACGATGGCAGGCGACTTGGTCGTCCCGTCGGGGGCCGCAAGCTCACCCGAGGCTGCTGTTCCGCTTTTCGACTTGAATTTCACCGCTGCGCTCATGCCGCGCACGATAGTATAAAGCGGCAATGAAAACTCTCCTCGCCGCTCTCGCGTGTATTTCGTTGGCAACGACGGCCGCGACCTCTGGCTGCAACAAGACGTCGAGCGCCGACGAGGGCGCGGTTCGAGCAAAGACGGGCGGCGGCCACGACGTCAACGTCGACGCCAAGGGTTTCACTCCGAGCTCGATCGAATTCAAGAAAGGCGAGAAGGGGGCCATTACGTTCACCCGCACGTCGGACGACACATGCGCGAAGGACGTCGTCTTCCCGGAAATCAACTTGAAGAAAGAGCTCCCGCTCAACAAGCCTGTGGTGGTCGAAGTGCCAACCGACGCCGCGCGCACGCTTACCTTCACGTGCGGCATGGGCATGTTCAAGAGCGCGGTCGTCATCCGCTGAGCTCAGCCTGCGGCGACGATGCTCTCTTCCAGAATGGAGAGCAGGCGGGTGAGGTCGCTCGGATCGATGTTGAGCGGAGGCGTTACGTAGACCGTGTCACCGAGAGGGCGTAGATACGCGCCGCGTTTTTTTGCTTCCTCGTAGATGCGCCACCCCGCGCCGCCGAGGTAACCGCCGCCGGAGCGAAGATCGGCAGCGCCGATCATACCGAGGCTGCGCACGCGTGCGATCGTAGGCAATTTTTCGATGCGCGCGAAGGCCTGGGCGATCACCGCGGACCGCTGCCGGACGCCCTCGATGATCTGCTCGTCGCGGTAGATGGCGAGAACTTCGCGTGCGAGTGCGGCGCCGAGCGGGTTGCCGCAGAAGGTATGACCGTAATAAAGCGCACGCTCGGGACCGCCGCGAAAAGCATCGAAGACGCGATCGGTGGTGAGAGTCGCGCCCATCGGGAAGAGTGCGGCGAATGATTTTCCGAGACACAGGAGATCGGGCGTGATCCCAGCGTGATCGCAGGCCCACATTTCCCCGGTGCGCCCATAGCCGGTGAAGACCTCGTCGACGATGAGCAGCGTGTCGTACGTGTCGCAGGCGCGGCGAAGCTCCCGCAAGAACTCGGGAGCGTACATGCGCATTCCCGACGCTCCTTGCACGATGGGCTCGACCACTACCGCGGCCACGTCCCTTGCCTGAAGTGCTTGGGTGATCGCATCGAAGGCGCGCGCGTACCCGTCGGCGTCGGGAAACGGAGCGTGGACGCAGTCGAAGACCACGCCCGCGAAGGGGCGACGAAAGACCTCCACGCCGCCGAGGCTCGTGGCGGCGAGCGTGTCTCCGTGGAACGCGCCGTCGAGCGCGATGAAGCGCGATTTCTTCGGAGCACCGAGCTGCTGCCACATTTGAATCGCGATCTTCACCGCCACCTCGACGGAGGTGGAGCCGTTGTCGGTGTAAAATACCCTTGAAATTCCGGGCGGAGCGAGAGCGGTGAGCTCCTCGGCGAGCATCGCGGCCGGCTCGTGCGTGATGCCGGCGAGAGAGCAGTGAGCGAGAACGTCGACCTGCTTGCGGAGGACTTCGAGGATCCTCGGATGCCCGTGACCGAGGCAGGCGACATACCAGGACGAGTTTCCATCGAGGTAGGTCTTCCCGTTCACGTCCTCGAGGAAGGAGCCCTTCGCGCGCGCCACGACGATGGGATCAACCTCGTCGATGTATCTGTCCATCGCCGTGTATGGATGCCACACGTGAGCTTTGTCTCGGGCGACGATCCCTGCGCGTCGTGTCACGTCATCGGTCATGCGATTTCTTTCGGGGGTGGGCGGGACTCGCTTGAGCGTCCGACCGGCAAGAACACCGTCACAGTCGTGCCTTCACCGGCACGGCTGTCGATCAAGAGATGGCCGCCGTGCGCGACCACGATGCGATCCACGATAGCTAGGCCTAGTCCGGTACCGCTCGGTCGCGTCGTGAAGAACGGATCCTTCGCTCGCGCTTTGACGAGGGTGTCCATGCCTTCACCGGTATCGATGATGTCGATCGCCACGCCTGCGGTCCCTTCCTCTTCCTTCTCGCGGACGTGGAC